>JBDHUY010000009.1:0-96346 GCA_039809385.1 Candidatus Altimarinota bacterium | reverse complement strand
CACCCGGATCAGCGGCATAAGGATCGGTTAAATTTGCGAAATCCGCGGAAACTGTGGAAACGGAATTGCATGAAATGTCGCAAAGCGATTGAGACTACGTATGCTCCGGAACGACCGGAAATCGTGTACTGCGAAGACTGTTATTTGAAGGAAGTGTACTAACCGTGCTTAAAAAGGACCTTAATTCTATATTCTTGCTTCTAGCTTCTTTTCCCCATGTCCTTCCTCCAGACCCATCAACTCGTCAAATGTTTTCAGGGCGTCATGGCCGTTGATCATCTGTCGGTGGAATTTCAAAAAGGCCGTATTACGAGTATTATCGGTCCCAACGGCTCGGGTAAAACGACGTTGACCAATCTGTTGAGCGGCGTTACCCGTTTTGATGCCGGAACCGTCGTGATCGGACCGGAAAAAATGACGCGCCTTTTTCCTTATGACAATCCGGTCTACGGCATCACACGGACCTTTCAGGAAGTTCGGTTATTTGAACAGATGTCCGTGTTGGATAATGTGCTGGTGGTTCTCACCAAGCGGCATGTGGCAGGCTCGCTGTTTGAACGACATACTAAGCTTCATGTAAGCGAGGCGCGCGCATTGTTGTCTCAGGCCGGCTTGCTTGATAAGGAGCATTCGTGGGCCCGTAATCTTTCCTATGGTCAGCGCAAATTGCTGGAGATAGCCCGCGCGCTCGCCATGAAAGCCGAGATGTATTTATTCGACGAACCCTTCGCCGGGATGTTTCCCGAGATGATCAAAATTGTTGTGGCCATATTGGAACAGCTGCGCCGCGCAGGCAAAACCGTAGTATTGATCGAACACAATATGGATCTGATCCGCCGCCTCTCCGACTGGGTTTTGGTCCTGGATGCCGGCAAACTGCTGGCACAGGGAACTGCCGAGGAAGTTTTGAGCCGACCGGATGTAGTAGAGGCGTACCTAGGAGGATAAAATTCGAAATACTAATTTCTAAATTCTAAATAAACCCGAAGAATGCAAACTATAAATCCAAAACAACCTTTCCCGAAGTACGATCTTGAAGCTAGGACAATGCTCTTTTCCAAGCAGGTTTTTATGTATGTAAAACAGCTTCCCCGAACTATTCCGCAAATCGAAGTTACAAAACAACTGGTTCGTTCTGCAGGATCCATAGGTGCCAATTATATTGAAGCTAATGAATCATTGAGCAAAAAAGATTTCATTATGAGAATAAAAATTTCAAAGAAGGAGGCGAAAGAAACCATCTACTGGCTGCATCTCACTGAACCTTTGCAATCCTACGAGGATATGAAAGAGGTTCTCCTGCGCGAAGCTACAGAGTTAATGAAAATTTTAGCCTCTATTTTGGTAAAATCCGTAGCATAAGTTATTTGTTTTTTTATATTTAGGATTTTGATTTTGTTTAGAAATTAGTATTTCGAATTTAGAATTTTCTTACAATCTTTGACCTATGCTGTTCCAACTTGACCGTGTCACCACCTACTACGGCAAACTCAAAGTATTGGACAATGTGACCCTGGCGGTAGCGGAAGGCGAATTTTTGGCGCTTATGGGACCGAACGGAGCCGGAAAATCGACGGTGCTGAAAACGATGTTTGGATTGGTCCCGCATCAAGCAGGGTCGGTGCTGTTTCAGGGGAAAAAAATCGTCCCGCTACCTCATCGTATGGTTGAGCAAGGGGTATCATTCGTACCCCAGGGACGGCGGGTCTTTCGGGATCTGACGGTGGAAGAAAATCTGGAAATCGGCGCCGTTACGGTTTTGGACCAGAATCTGGTACGCTCCCGGTTCGAAGAGATGTTTCATCTTTTTCCGATGCTGAAAAGCAAACGCAAAAACAAATCCGGGACGCTTTCCGGCGGGCAGCAACAAGCTCTGGCAATTGCGCGCGGATTGATGACCAGACCGAAACTCTTGCTCTTGGACGAACCGTCGCTCGGCCTGGCTCCCAAGGTTGTCTCGGAAATATTTGCGCTGATCCGGGATGTTCATAAAAATCAAAAAACGACGATCGTGGTCGTTGAGCATAATATAAAGTCACTGCTGGATTTGGTAGATCGGGGCTGTGTGCTGGATAAAGGCCGGGTGGTTGTGACCGATTCGGCCCGCGCCATCCTGGATTCCGGCATTTTAGAAAAGGTCTTTTTGGGCAATCTGTAAAGCTCATTCTCTCGTGATTCTTCTATCGGATATGCTATGATTTACAGATACAATAACCTATTTCATGGAAGAACTGCTGCGGGGACATTATTATCACCTGTATACCAAAAAACAAGACGGACGCATTTTGTTTGCCGACCGGAATGATTATTTTTTCTTTATCCATGCTGCGGCGCGCCTCAGGCACCAGCATAATATGGAACTGACCGCATATTGCCTGTTACCCGATCACTACCATTTCATTATCGGAGCCGATATGCACGAGGCTCCGGGAACTATGAAGGGCAATATCGATATGCACCCGCTCGTAACGTTTATGCGGTCCCTTCATCACGAATACAATCGTCAAGTAACGGCAAAGCATCTGGAGCATGCCGGTTTACACGATCCCGATCTGGAGATCTATCTGATCGACAACAGCGAGCATTTAAAAACACTGACTTGTTATCTTCACTACCATCCCGAACGTTCCGGTTTGGTCAAAGACAGCAAGGAATGGCCTCATTCCAGTCTGGGGATTTTCCTCGAGAATTTTGAGACGGATGAACATGGTCTGCTTGATCGCCGCTTTTTTTACGAGCAAGACGAGTATGAAAGATTTTTTAAAGATTATTTGTTCGACAAGGATGAAAAAGATCGTATGATCGCTTCTTTCCTGCACCCTGCCGATCGGGAAAAACTCAGCCGTCCGATATATCAGGCCGAAGAACCATTGGGATTCTCATTCGCGCCACGCCGCGTGAACGGAGTACAAAGCAAGAGCGGTCAGCCATCAGCCCCGAAGTGGCCCCTTTGTGACAGCCAGTAGGAGCAAACGTATGTGCTGGCTAGACAGTTGCGTTTCAATCGGTTAGTAAAACTGATGATTTGTAATCCGCTTGTAACCTCTGATTTAAGAATACATTATACCTAATACGTAATACATTGATTGTCTTCCCATGGATCTTGCGCTTGTCTTGGCCGCTTTTGTAGCCGGTCTTATTACTTTTCTGGCTCCGTGTACGTTACCGCTGATTCCCGGGTATTTGGTTTTTGTGAGCGGGACGCATCTGGGAGATCTGGAACATCCCGAAAAGGCGCGTTTGTTGCGTAACCGGGTCGTCCGCAACGGTCTTTTTTTTGTCCTGGGTTTTTCGCTTGTTTTTATCTTCTTCGGGAGTTTTGTGGCGTTTGTCGGCACGCAAGCTTTGTTTCCGTACCGGGCTTTTTTGACCAAAGCTGCCGGAGTGTTTATTGTTTTTTTCGGCCTTCTCATGACCGGTTTGCTGAAAATGCCTTATTTTCTGAATGCAAAGCAACTGAGGATTCCGTCTTTTTTCGACCATGGCACCGCTCTTAATTCCCTGTTGTTGGGAGCGTCTTTTGCCTTCGGGTGGACACCGTGTATCGGTCCTATCCTGGGGTCGATTCTGCTGCTCGCCGGAAATGTACAGACAGTTTGGCAAGGCAGTCTGCTGTTAGCAGTTTTTTCGCTCGGTTTGGGACTTCCTTTTTTTATAATGGCCCTGTTCATCGCGCAAGCCAAAAAGTTTGTGAAAAAGATCGGACCGGTTTTGCCATGGATCTCACTGTTAGGAGGACTGTTTTTTATTGCGATCGGCGTACTTATGCTGACCGACAACATATCCCTGCTCGTTGAGTATGGCGGGCGGTTCTTTTCCTTTTTTCAGTATGATGCGCTGATGGAGTATCTCTAGGGAAAGAGCGGTTAACGAATTGGTAGATAATGCCAAAGCTTACAATCCAAATGACAATCCGCCGAGGCGAACAAAGCTTAAATGTCCAATATCAAACGTGGAAAATACACATCATAATTGCTTGTCGTAGTTCTTGGAGCTTTGATATTTAGCATTCTTTTGTGATTTGAACTTTGAATTTTGAACTTTTTTTGCTATGTTGTTTTCGATTCTGGAAGTTCCTTGTTTATCCGTTTACTCTATATTGTTCTCTTTCTGTTATGAAAAAATTTTCCTTGTTATTCCTGTCTCTCTTACTTCTTTCCGCATGTAACGGTTCATCAATCTCCAAAGACGAAGCGCTCAAAGTAGATGCCCAGGATTGGGTCAAAGGACCCGCAACGGCAAAACTGACTCTGGTAGAATTTGCCGATTTCCAGTGTCCTGCTTGCGGAGCGTATTATCCGCTGGTCAAAGAAATAGCCGCTGATTATCCCAAAGATCTCAGAGTTATTTTTCGGCACTTTCCGTTAACCTCGATCCATCAAAACGCGCTGCTGGCTTCCAAAGCCGCCGAGGCGGCCGGACGTCAGGGGAAATTCTGGGAGATGCACGATATGCTCTACCAGCAACAGAAAGACTGGTCCGAATCGGGGGGCGCTCGGGATATGTTTGCGGGGTATGCCGAAAAGATCGGAGCGAATAAAGATCAGTTCCTGAAAGATCTCGACAGTTCCGACGTAGAAGCCCGGGTTCGCCGGGGTATGGATGCCGGCCGGGCCTTGGGGGTAAATGGTACGCCGATTTTTTTTCTCAACGGACAGGCGATCCAGCCTCCGCGCAGTATCGAAGATTTTCGAAAATTGCTTGATCTGTCTTTACAGCAGGCCGATTTTCTCAAATCCGCCACACCCGACAATAAAAATGCCAGCTCGCTGAGCTATCACGCCCACGCCGATCTGCGGATCGTGTTACAAGACAAACCGGTCGATCTATCTCAAACGAAATACCAGTCGACCGAAGAAAAACATTTGAACGAATATGTACATCTTCACGATCGCAACGGCGAAGTGGTACACTTTCATCAGTCAGGCATTCGCCTGGCTGATTTTTTTATGTCTTTGGGGATGCAATTTTCCAGTACCTGTTTCGTGCTTGACGGCGGAGACAAGTATTGTAACGAAGACGACAAAAAGCTGCGTATGTTTGTCAACGGCAAAGAAAACACCCAATTTGATCAATACCAGCCCAAAGATCTCGACCGGATCTTGATTATCTACGGCAACCAGGATCAGACTACCCTGGATAAAGAGATCGCCGCCGTGTCAGACAAGGCCTGCATCTATTCCGAAAAATGTCCGGAACGCGGTAAACCTCCGACAGAATCGTGTGTAGGTGGTTTAGGTACTAATTGCGAGGAATAAACGAAACGTATGTAGCAGCAGCCCCGTGTGTCTGTTACAGGTACGACGGGAGCGATCACGTAGGTAACGTATTAGAGAGAGAAATTTGTAGAAATCAGTATCTTTTGTTCCCTTTGAGATATCCTAAAACATACGCAATCTTCCACAGAAAGTAGTATGCGGCTACAGCTGGTTGTTCTTGTTGTAGTGCTATCCTCAATTGTTTCTTTTTATCCAGAAGTATTTCCAGTGCTAGGCGAGAAGCTCCTTGAGATAGTGATACTTGGTTTTTAGTATCTGCTGCTCTTTTTCCACTTCCGATTCGGCTTGCCATTGTTAGGTCATGGGATACTTTTTCTTCCGCATGTACTAAGTTGCTACCAGTAAATGTCACATCGAGTTGTACCGTATGGATTCTTCTACTCAATTCACCATCTTCTCCCCAAGCCATATCTTCATCAAATAAGTATCCTCCTATAGATTTGATAATCTTTTTGCGGAATCCCAGACCAGGACCGAATAAATTGAGGGAGTCATTATATACATGATGAAACAAATATCGTAAGCGTGCGACTAAAAACTCGTCAAAAGTGCGGAATCGGAATTCCACTCTGCTTTTTACTACTTCATATTCGTCTAGCAGTTCGGACATGCTTTCTATGAGGCCTGCTGGAAATACACAGTCTGAATTTGTTAGCAGTATTTTTTCATTTTTTGCTTTTTCCACTCCACGATTAAAAGCTTTTGCCAGATTACATGGCTGGTTGTCCAAATGAACGCTCACTACTCTTTCATCTTTTTGAACAGCACGGACTACTTCATCTGATGGGTCGTTATTAAGGACAACTACTATCTCCGTGCGAACATCAATACTCTCTAGGCATTGAATTATTTTTATGTCCTTTGATACTGGTACTATGATGGACAGCGGTACTTCTTTCATGGTTTTATGTCAACTGAGTAGACTCTATCTTTTTTTGGCGGGCGGTCATTGCCCGACGTGTCTGCCAGCTGGTTTCGTCAAGGTACTTTCGTAGGTGAGTTGGTGCTATCTGCCTGCTCCTCTCCAATGCGATCAAAAAGTCCAGTGTTGATGTACGAGGTTTTTTTCCTGATTGAATTTCCGGAATCCACGTATGTTTTATAAATCCGACAGGGTCTGATAATGGATGAGCCTGTAACTCTGGATCGACCTCATACCCAGCACATATAAGTGACACTTCTCTGCGAAAACAGGCTCTACATGTACCGCATTTGTGACCATTATAGCAGGTAGCGGTATCATGAGGAGAAATTCCATACCTCTTTTCCCAATGAGTACGCCACCAATAGAGAATTTCTGCTTTGGTGTATTGAGTGAAGGGACTGCCGGTCGTTATTTTCTTTCCAGTATCCTGAGAAAAATATTTTCCAACATTTCGGAAGTAATACAGACTTTTGTCTCGGTGCTTCTGTTTGCCTAATTCTTCCTTAACGGCACACAAGTGTATACTGGCCGATGCAGATTGCGAACGTCTTAATATAGAATTTGCAATAGCCATGAACAGAAAATTTCTACCGGGAACAATGTATTGCCACTCTCTCGCTCCTTTATCTACCTCCTGGGCTAGGTCGACTTGTACCGTTTTTACTGCTATTGCCAGTTTCCTTCGTATTCTCTCTATGCTTGCTAGTTCCTCAGCTTGATTCTTCTGGCCGAAAGATACTACCAGGGGAAGTACATTCTGACTGCTATCGAGGTTATATAATAAACCAGCGGTTGAGTCGATCCCTCCGCTAAAGTTGAGTACCACCTCATGGTCATTTGGCTCATAGGGCATATTTATTGATTCTGCCGTTGCGGATTGCTGGATCTTTAGGTCGTATACCATGGGAGCTATGGGATGGTTGACGACATACGACATGAACCGACCTAATTTCTTGCGGTCGATATTGGGAGAAAATTCGTCCGCCACTTTTATGATATTTTCTTTTCTATAGGCTGCAAGTACCGTAAGAACTGCAAGCTTCGTGAAGTTGTCCAGAAGAGATGGGTCTGATACTGGAACATTGTTCGTGTCCAACTCCACGGTCTCTTTACCTATAATGCTGCCAATTTTTGTAAGCATATTGGACGGTTTAAGATTTATTAGCTTCAAGATGAGATTCATTGATTTGAAGAAGCAATGAAGCAGTGATAATGATTGCTCCCATCAGAAAAAAAGCGCAGTAAAGATTCCAGTCAGCAATCTTCCCTATGATAAGGCGCATAATCATGGAAAATAAGCTGCCGATCAAGGAGATAACGGAAAGTACAGTCGCTCGAATGTGAGAAGGGATATGATGATTTTTATAGGCCGAAAATAGTGGCGTCCTGACACCACTCACAGCTACTACAATGATGAAAGACAAAACAGCAAGGATTGGATCTTGAATAATGGCCATCGATACGTACGCCAGACCTGGAATAAGAGTAGTTACAAACACGGTTAATTTTGAGCCCCATTTCTTTTCGATTGCATGGGCATGTCTGGAAGCAACTCCTGACAGGAGGAGGGAACATCCGAAAATGAGACCAAATAAGGAAACAGCAACATTTGCATTTTTGAAAAACGGCTGGTATAGGTAATTAAGGATCATGATGAAGGGACTGGAGAAAATACTTAACAACAAAATCCGCATTAAGGCGGGATTGTTTTTTATTATGCGACTGCCCTCTGCCAAGATAGTCAGGGGATTTGTTTCCTTAACAGGAGTGTGATTGTCATCAGAGATGAATAGCGAGCATATAAATCCAGTACTCGTTGCCAGGACGGTCATGACTAAAACCAGGGTGAATCGCTCCGGATTGAGATCAGATGCCAGAATGCTTCCTATAACCGGAGCAATGACCATTGCGAAAGAGGAGGCCGAATCGACCATTCCCATGGCCTTCTTCATCTCCTTTTCCTGATTCTCCCTCTTCAACTGGTCATAAATGATGGCTTCTGTTGTACCGGAATGCAATGTCACACCAATACCACTTAGAGCAAAAGCTAGGATGAAGAATAAGAAGCTATTAGAAAGCAAGAATATAATACTTTGTAACATAAAAAATGCTGAACCTAGGATGATGGTTTTGCGGCGTCCAATTTTATCAGCCAATATGCCGGTGGGGACTTCGAACAGGAATATACATAAGGATAAGAACGATTCCAAGGCCAAAATCTGGAAAAAATCCAATCCTTTCTGCTGATAAAAGAATACAATGACGGGACTCAGAAAATAAAGATTGAGAAAAAAAGTCATCAAACTCAGCTTTTTTACGGTACCCCAGGCAGGGGAAGTGGCGTTGAACATGATATTGTAAAATTAGATATCGAAGCATTCGGCCAATTTTGCTCTCGTATGTCTTTGAATGGCCCTGTACATGTTTAAGCCTTTTGCCATCTGTATATAGTCCGTTTCCGAAATTTGAGATCGATAGCTTGCAATCGCAGCTTCCTTGATATGCCATACGCTATCGATATCCACTGATATATGCGGTTTTGCTATCGGGGTCCAGACCTCGTAGTATCGTAACTGTGGGGTCTTCTCTAAGTGTTTTTTATGTGTTCTGATAGATGCTTCCTTTGCGAGCCAGGTAGCTTCTTTTCCTATTTCGCAAGTTATGCGGTGATCGCGATCGCTTTCATCGGAGTGGGGTAAGTAGATAAGATCGGGTTGCGTCTGTCGAATCGTTTCGATGAAACGATCTCTGTTCGTAGCATTGAATTCAAGCGCATGATCTTGGAGCCTCATGAATAGTATCCGTTTAATTCCTAATATCTTCGCAGCAACTCTTGCTTCTTGCTCCCTTATTTGCATGGCTTCAGGTCCTGTCTTATCCGGGACACCCATTGTTCCCTTGGTGACTACGGCTAACTGCACATTATCTCCTTGCAGCGCATGGATGCTTATCTGTCCGCCACAACCGATCGATTCATCATCATGATGTGGTGCAAAGACAAGTACGTTTTTAGAGACGTCCATCGTTTTTTTCATATGGGATTTACATGATTCTTTGAAATTAAGGCTCTACCCATTACCAAATAATCTAGTGAACAGAGAGTAAAATTCCGCAATGCATCAGCTGGTGAACACACAATAGGTTCACTTTGGTGATTAAAGGATGTATTTAAGACCATCGGTATGCCCGTTCTTTTATAAAACGAGGAGATCAGAAGATAGTAGGTCGGATTAGTTTCTGGCAGGACGCTTTGATAGCGCGCTGATCCATCCACGTGAGTAACACCTGCTATGGCCGCTCTTTTCTGAAGGTGTACTTTGGCTGCCTTAATCATGAATGGGGATAAAACCGCTGGTGAAAAGTATTCGGCTTCATGGCCTGCCAAGATGGAAGGTGCAAGTGGGCGCCAGTGTTCACGTCCTTTTAGTGAATTTACTTTGTCTCGTAAATAGATTGAACGCGGGTCGGCTAAAATACTTCGATTACCAAGCGCTCGAGGTCCAATTTCCATTCTTCCCTGCATCCAAGCAATAATATTCCCTTGGTCCAAAAGCTCTGCAACGTCATTGAAGGTCTCTTCGGTATAGGTAAAGTCTATACCGGCTTCCTTTAAAAATCGTTCTATTTCCTCCATAGAGTATTCCGGTCCCCAGTATGGGTTATTCTTAAGACCTAATTTGTCTACATCCACGTTTTCCCTTTGGCAGGCATAAATTGCGCTGCCCAATGCCACCCCTGCATCATTTGATGCAGGATAAATCGATACTTCTTTGAATAATCCAGACTCTTCAATTAATCCATTCGCTGAACAATTGAGAGCGACACCCCCTCCCAATACTAAGTTTGTCCTCGAGGTTACCTGTCGGGCAATTTGTACAATATGAAGAAGGGTTTTTTCTAACGTCTTTTGTACTCTCGCAGCAATGTTAGCGCGATTGTCCAGATGCGGATTGTTGTTGTCAGGTTCAACTCTATTGATCTCTGGATAAAGCATTTTTATATATTCGATCCACAAGGCTCTTACAAAATCAATCCGATAATAATTCTGAGATTTGTATCTTTCGTTTACCTTGTCGTAGATATGTTGCGGAAACTCGATTTTATACCCATCTGGATGAAGTTTTACAATATCAAAAGGACTGAGATTCGAATCTCCATAGGGTGCTAATCCCATAACTTTTCCAGCATCGCTGCTTTTGAATCCTAATACGTTGCTTATGCCTTCGTACATGCTCCCTAAAGAATGAGGCGTGCTTTGAATCGACATCTTTTTCCTTATAACACTGCCATCTGCTTGCCATAGCGTTGTTGACTCTGTTTCACCAGACCCATCGATAACTAATATCGCGGCGTTATGAAATGCGCTAGCGTAGTAGGCCACCAAGGCGTGAGATAAATGATGGGGGACAAAGTAAACTTTTTCAATACCATGTTTGCCGTATACAGATTCAGGAAATATCTTTTTCATCACTTCTAGAGGACCATATTGTAATACGGGTGTATTATCCCTGTCAAAAGTTGTGTGAGGTAAATCCCAACCAACACTGACTGTTCTTACATCTTGGGCTGTGAGATGCGCTTGCTTCAGACAAAAGTCTATAGCGTTTCTTGTAATAGCATCGTAAGAATGTTTTTTACGTGTAAAACGTTCCTCTTCTGCTTGTGCGATTAGGTGGCCATTGCTGATTATACAGGCCGCATTGTCATGCGAGCGTACTTCTAGATTACTGATACCTAGGAATGCGTTCATAAAGAGGTGTTGATACAGTAGGAATAAACTTGGGGGGCAATATAAGCTTTGTTTTTGAAGTGCTGGAATTGGTTCCCAGTATTGTGTTAAACCAATAGACAACAACTGAAATTTTCAAGACAATCTCTCCAATCACCGCGGAGTTCTCGATTGTACGGAGTCGATGATAAAATGCATTTTAAGATACTCTTGGAGAAGTATAGCAAGATTGATGTTCTGTAGTTGATTCACTTCGACTGAATCTAATACCATAGCTAGTTGTTGTTCAAATTCCTGCCAACCACGTGCTCCCAATTTGCGAAGGTAATTCTTTAACTGTGCCGCATGCCTATTGCCCATGAACTGATCCGCAAGGTTACATATCGTTAGTATCTGGTCGTAATATGAAGCAAGAAATGTCGAAGTTGAAAGTGCGGGTGAGTCTACTGAAACAATTCCTAGCGGTACGGTTTCATGGGGGAAGTACTTTTGGGCGGACAGAATGTTCTCGATCTGATATGGGAATTGAAATATACGTTGTTCGATGTGTACAATCTCTGCTGCAGAAAGTCGATATAGTTTCAAAGCCCGGTTCGTATCCAAAATTCCGGCGGCGGCTATACCTGGTAATAAACTTTGGATGATTGCAATATATAATTTGCCGCGATTGTCACGTTGGGGCTCAATCTTTGCTACCGAGTCATGCTGTCTTCGAGAGGCAATAATCGCAAGAGCCCTCTTTTTATAGGACTCTCGAAGGGCGAGACTTAGCTGCCCGGGATGTATGGAGAGATCGGTATCAGTATCTAAAATAAAACAATCAGTTGCTTTCCCCCTAGCCTGAGCTAATACATATGCCATACCATAATGGATACTGCCACCTTTTATACTGCCATTCCTAGCTCCCTTAGGTGGATACTTTTTTTCATTTATCCCATTGCGTAAGTCAATAACCTGATATTTATGGCCAAAATCTTTAGGATAGGCTTTTTTGAGTAGCCATTTGGCAATTTCCCCGGAGCCATCTGGACACACGTCGTCGATAGCCAGGTAATGTATACCTAACCGTCCGTTACTTTCTCTTTCAAGTTCGCGATAATATTTGATTTTTTCCAGTAATGCGTTCTCTCCATACGGATTACTGGAAGTTCGAGGAGCAAGGCGCTTTGTTTCCTTGTACATTGGGTTTAACACGTAAACAGTAACACCTTGAGAAGGGAGTGATGAAGCGATAAACCGTCGCCCTAGTTCTAGCTTGAGTACAAGATGTGCGGCAAATGCATCGCGATTATTATTCTGAAACAGGTACTCCTGTATTTTTAGAAGTACCTCATCGCTATGTTGTGCGAGGACTTGTCTACAGTAGTCTTTATATACTTCAAAGATTGGCGTGACGGTATCGCTTGGCGTATGAATTGGCGGTTGATCAGATAGTATTTGACCTGCGAGAGAGATGATTTGAGAATTTTTTGATCTCATAGATGAGCAGATGGAATACTATTTGTATGAAGTACACTTTCAAGTTCTTCGCTTATTTCCATGTTTTCGAATGTGCTGTCGGTCACCCAGGACAAAACCTTCTTTTTCGACTCGCATTCGCATGTTTTCTCGTATTGTGTCAATTGATTCTACATTCGTTCCCTGAGGCATGATATAAATGCGGTTTCGAGGGAGGTCCGGAATAATGGGAAGATAATCCCGTAATATTTCATCAATATCCGCTATAGTTTCGACAACAAATTTAAAAACCACATTATTATTTTCAGCCATACTTTGTAAGACCTCTCTACGGATTCTTCGTTCAGCGGGTATTCCAGAGTTGCTTAGCTTGGGTGAGCAGTTGAACTGTACTTCTTTGGGAAAGTCTCCGGGTACCAATATAGTCCCATTGGTCTCAATTTCTATTTCCCACCCTCTGAACTCTGGGCGGCGAATAAGCTCGGCAATTCTTTTATGCTGTAACAGAGGTTCTCCGCCAGAAATAACGAGTCGTGGGACAGCACTCCTGTTGGGATAGGTTGTTATGCCATTCCGCCAGCTTTCATGAATGTTACGACTGGTTTCTTCAAGAGACCATTGTTCTCTTTCAGAATGAAACTCTGGCATGTTTTTATTCCAAGTGTAAGGTGTGTCACACCACCTGCAATTTAAATTACAATAGTGTAATCTCAGAAATACGGCAGGCATTCCGGCTGTTAACCCCTCACCTTGTTCTGTAAAAAAAACACGGTCTCCCGATACGGCGAGTGTGTTCAACTGATTTTTGAAGGTGCCAAGTACTTCATTCATAGTATAACATCATCATTTCTTGCGTTTTTTCATCGTAAGGTCAATAAAATTAAGCAGTCGGCGTAGCTGGTCATTGGAAAGTTTAGAGATTTGAATTTTTCCGAGTTCATTTTCCAAAGCGGATGGCCGCTCCTCTCGGGCTGCATCTATTTCATCTAATGCGGTTTGACTATCTCTATAACGCAGGGATCGTAGTGTTTTATTGCTGTACTTATCGGCAAACATGTTTCGAAGTAAATTCCTTACGGTCATATTCGGTTTTTTTACAACCCAATCTGCAAGGGCGGTTAAATAATCGCGTCCTGTTTTTTCTTCTAAAGTAAGAATTGCTCCGCCTGTTCTCGGTCTTGGATTAAAACTTTCCGCTGGAACATCACCAATGAAATTTGGCTTAAATCTAGCCTGACTTAACAAGGAAGTGACAGAAAAAGGTTCTGAATCGGTATCTTCATCCTTAAAGTCAGCCGTAGCCCGGTCTGCATATCGTTTGCCTACGACAAGCGCTACTGATCTTATGGACCGATTTATATGAATACCTACTAATAAGGGCTCTAGTATTGAAAATGGTATGTTTGCGACTATCTTAGTGATTTTATGCTTACGTGCTACCATTGGTAGCAGTTCAATGGCATCTCCCCAATACATAGTTATATCCCCGGTCCTATCAATCTCTTCTAACAAGGCTTTGAATCTAGTGTCAATTTCAATCGTTATGAGAGATGCTCTAACTTTTCGGCATACATCAAGAAGTTCCTTCGTTATATTCCCGCTTCCGGGGCCAATCTCCAGAATATTATCCCTTGAGGAAATCCTTGCTGCGTCAACGAGGGAGGTTATTGCTGCCGGGTCAATTAAGAGATGCTGATCTAGTTCATCCTTGTTTGTCTGGAGTTCAGTTTTTTCAGTATACCCATTTTCGTCAGAGGGTTCTACAGGATCCGGTGGATGACTGACCTGGCTTTCTGGAATTTTCTTTCTTGATCGATCAAACTCCTTCTTATTGTCAAAGCGTTTTCTCCTGCGGCTTCTATCTTGCAATTTTTTCCCAAACGTGCGATCCCCACGCAGATGCTTAATCTCTTCCATTAAGCCTTCTGGCGTGTCATCAGGAGTATCATCGGGATTTTTTTTCATGAGATATGAGGTTATGCGAGGACCCACTATAGAGTATCGTTGGACCTAGATTTCAGAGCGAGATCAATTGAGCAATCCAATCGCATTTAGTAAGTAAATAGAGAGTTACTGTCGTGTCGTATTGTCCTGTAGAACTCTTCAACTATTTCTTTATCATTTGCGAAGTTTCCCCTTTTGGCCACAGTGGTCATAACAGTATTATGGCTTTGTACTCCACGAATAGACATACAGAGATGGTGGGCTTCAATCTTAACAATAATGCCCTGTGGTTTAAGATGTTCGAGTAGTATATTTGCGATATTCTCTGTCAGCTCCTCCTGTAAGTTTAGTCGTTTTGTAAATACGCGAGCAAAACGAATGAGTTTTGAAATGCCTACCACCCTTCCATTCGGAATGTACCCGATATGGATCTTACCGAAAAAGGGAATAATATGATGTGAGCAAAGACTGAAGAAGGGAATATTCGTTAAGGACACAAGATCACTGTTTTTTATGGGAAACGTTTTTAGAAACTGTTTGGGGTCTATGAAATAACCTTCCAAGAGCTCCTCATACATTCTTGTCACTCTTTGAGGCGTCTCTCTTAAGTTCGGGTCCTTTTTATAGTCCAGTTCGAAGCATTGTAGAAATAATTCTACAGAACTCAGCATTTTTTTCTTGTTATATTTCATAAAGTCAACATTAAATTATAGTGGTCCCCTTTGTCCAGACAATTTTTTAGAACCTGTTCAAGATTTTCTCAGTAGAAGAGAGATAAAAGCAAGACAAAGCATGTTGAGGCTGGAGTTTAAGAGTCGTTCACAATTTTTCCATAAACGGCGACACTTTTCGACCCAGGCGAAGGAGCGTTCCACCACCCATCTTTTAGGGATAACAACAAATTTATGTAAGTCACTCCTTTTGGCAATTTCAACCGTTGCTTCCAGTATTGCACGGACCTGTGTTGCAAAATCTTCACCGCTATAGCCACCATCTGCCAGCACGTTCTTTACATCGGCAAGATTTTCTTTGTGAGACTGAAAAGCCATCAAGGCTCCCTGTCTATCGGTAACATCGGCAGTGCTCACATAAAGAGCATGTGGCAGCCCTTGCGTATCTACCGCGATATGGCGCTTAATGCCCGAAACCTTCTTGCCCGCATCATAGCCCTTCTCCTTGGCTGTATCCGTGTTTTTCACGCTCTGTGCGTCTACTATGACGAAGCTCGTCTTCTCTTTGCGCCCCTGTTTTTGTCGCTCCTCTCCAACCAATTTTTTTTAATACCTCTTCCAGGAGGCTTGTTTTCGTTTCAGATGTTACTTTGCTCCAGATCAGAAAGTACTCGTGTACCGTTCTCCATTTGGGATATTCACTCGGCAGCATTCTCCACTGACAACCACTTTTCAGAATATATAACACACCATTAAACACTTCATAGAGATCTACCTCCCGAGGCTTTGTTCTTTTTCTGGCTCCTTCCAGTATCTCACGTATGCGGTCAAATTGCTCCAAACTGATGTCACTGGGATATTGCTTTGCCATGCGTATAAAAAAAGGTTATTTATACCTCTTTCTTAACATATATCATACCAATTGAGCAATTATATTATTCAAATAAAAATCTTGAACAGGCTCTTAGGGAAATTAAGTTAATAAATTGAAGTAGATTTCTGCGGGGGTTTTGTAGTTGAGTGATTGGTGTGGTCGTCGGTTGTTGTAGAAGTCGAAGTAGGCACTCAGTCCGTCCCGCGCTTCTTGTACTGTACCATAGCTTTTGAGATACACTTCCTCGTATTTCACACTTTTCCAGAGCCGTTCCGTGAAGATGTTGTCCAAGCATCTGCCGCGGCCGTCCATGCTGATACGGATTCCGTGCTCCTCGAGTTTTTCGGTGAATTCGTGACTCGTGAACTGTGATCCCTGATCGCTGTTGAAGATTTCAGGGTGCGCTTTCTTGAGACTTTCCTCCAGTGCTTCAATGCAAAACTCTTTCTCCATCGTGATCGATATTCTGAACCCTAGGACATACCGTGAGTACCAGTCCAGAATTGCCACCAGATACACCCAGCCCTGCTGCATACGTATGAACGTGATATCCGTTCCCCAGACTTGATTGGTGCGGTTGATTTTCACTCCTCCCAGGAGATACGGATATTTTCGATGGAATGGATTTTGTTCTGATGTCTTGGGTTTTCGATAGATCGAGATGAGTCCAAGTTTCCTCATGAGCCTGCGAACTTTCTTGATGCCGATCCAACATCCCTTGCGCCTCAGTTCCCACACCATCTTTCGTTTTCCATAGAACGGGCAGGAGGTATAGATCTCGTCCAAAGCCTTTAATAACGCTTCATCATCAGGCTCAGGGTGTTTTTGATAATATGCCGTTGATCTGGCCATTCCCAGAAGCTCACATTGGCGCTTGAGAGAAATATGCGGGTGATCTTTTTCAAGGAGCGGAATTTTTTCAGAAGATTTTTTACACAACTTTTTTTTTAAGCCACTCGACTTCCATCTCGGCTTTGCCAACTTTCCAATACAGATCTTCAATCAAGTGGTCTTTCTCTTCAGATTCCCGATCTTTGCGCCTGGCAAAAATCTTTGGGGCTTCCTTGGCCATTTCAGTTTTCCATTTTGAAATTTGAATCGCATGAACCTGGTATTTCGCTGCAAGTTCAGCGAGTGTATGTTGGCCCGTCAATGCATCTAGAGCGACTCTAGCCTTGAATTCTGCGCTATGTTGTCTTCGTTTGGTCTCCATATTTTCAGGGGGGTAAAGTTTAACTTATTTTACCTTATCCCACTGTCCGATTTTAGGGAACCATTATAAATGTTTCTTTGGTAAACAACATATGCGTTAGGCGTCTCGTATAGCTTGATTTGTTTTAATCGTAATTCGTTCTCGTACCGATCTTTGAATAGAGGCTCCAGGCGATCGAAGAGGTACTTCGCTATGTTCTCTGCGGTCGGTATAGACGGCATCTTGACCAGTTTCAGCTTTTCGCTTTCGATAAATTGGACAACTCTTTCGTCCTTTTCGAACGCGATAAATGAATGATCTAATTCATTGTCGATGAGATTGTTGGCAATGCTTTTGATATCTGCAAAGTCTAGAACCATACCTTCATTCGATACCCCACAGGTTTCTATTAGGTCTCCTTCCAGTGTTAGCTCACATTTAAACCGGTGTCCGTGAATATTACGACACTTACTGCTATGATTTGGAATTCTGTGACCAGCATCGAATTCCAGAGTGCGAGTAATTTCCATACAATGTATGGAGGATATTTATATAATATGAATAGGTTCAATGTCAAAAATGATTTGTATTCGACCCAATATTATTCACCTATCCATAAGACAACTACTGAAAAAAATAGAACTAAAGTAAGTATAACAACATCAGGTCAATTGCCAAATTTATTTGAGAAAAAATTAGGAACTAATACTACGAAGCTGGAAATAATCTTGCTATAGGGTAGTTATTATGAAATGCTTCGTAGTGCTATAGTATCAGATTGAAAGTTAAGGAGTATAAGATGTAACTTTACCTTTATTCCGATGAACGATTTCCTGATTTTTTTCACTCAGCGCGATCAACTGGTTCTCGTTTTAGCATTGCTGTCTTTTTTGGTGGCAGCTGCGATTGTTATGGTAGCGGTTTTTCGCAAAGATTTACAAAATGAATCGGTTTGGAAGTTGTTTGGAACTTTTCTTGTCGTTTTTCTGGCCCTGCTGGCCAATAATGTAGTTGTCTACGGTCTGGCGGTATTTATCATTGCGACGCTGGTCACCAATTTACAATTTCTGCTCGACTTGGCTTCCATTTTTTGGAATCGCAGCTGGTGGAAAGTGGAAAAAGCCCGTCCTCAGGATGTGAAAGCCAAAGTTCGACGCCAAGTTCAGGAAGAACAAGCGCAGACCACCGAAGAAGGCACAGCATCAAATACTTCTAAAACGACGTCACCGGAACGCTTAAAATCGCAACAATTCAGTCATTTTCGTTCCAAAAAACCTTTTTCGTCCCGAACAAGGGATGAAACAACCGCATCGGCGCCGGAATCTCCGGCTGCTTCACAAATAAGCGGTATAGCTAATTTACAGGAAGCCATTGATGCGGGCATGGAATCAGCCGAAGCCTTCGATACGTTGGTAAATCGCACGGTGGATCTGCGCGACCGCGTACTTGAAATTCTCGAGCAGCAGCAGCCCTTCGGCGGAAAGATTATCCAAGACTTGCGTCTCTTTTACCGGGGCCGTCCGCGACACGTGATCGATGCCGTACTGCAGGACGGAGCTGTTCACTATTTGATCGAAGTGCGTCTGACCGTGACGGTCGACACTCTTGCGATTGCTGTGTCCGAATTGCGGCATTATATGAATATCTACCGTGTCATGCAGGGCGAGGCGATTCTGGTTAAGGGACTTCTGGTGGTTCCCGAGAATGTGACCGATCAGCATTTTATCGATGCAGATCTCGGACTGCTCTATTTTGACGAACGCAGCGGTGCCTTTCCGAATGTACCGGAGGTACGGCAGTGGATGAACGAATCGTAACTAGTAGCCGCAGACCCCTGTGTCTGCCCCGGAGAAAAACGGTGTAGTCGGCCCCAAAGGGGGCCTCTTCGGGGCAAACAGCGTTCAACTAAAACAAAGGGGGATTGCTTATTCTATGTCCACGTGTCCCCTTACAACTCAATATCCTTTATTCTCGATTAACTGTTCAATGAAATCTCCCGGGAAGAGCGTTTTTTTCTCAGCCAAGCCTTGATGGTACAGAACCGTGGAAGGGGTCAGGGCCGGAAGCGTGTTGATCTCGATGACGAGCAGATCTCCGGTTATTCGCTCCAGAAAAGCGTCAATGCGCGCATAGCCGCCGATGCCCATCTTTTTTGCAATCAGCCCCACGTTGTGCATCGCTTTTGCCAGTGCTTTGGGGGCAACGATTGTGTTGGGCGGGGGGGTAATGTTGACGCCGGTCCCTCCTTGGAATTTTTCTTCGACACTCAAAACTTCGCCTTCCGCCACCGTTATACTGGGATGCAGCGCCCGGATTATGCCTTTTTCTTCGAGTACTCCCACGGTCACTTCGATCCAGCCCGAGCGATTTGTTTCTTTCAGTGTATGGCCCCTTACCCGCAGTCCGTCTGTTTCGATAAACCGTTCGCATACCAGTTCTTCAGGTCGAACCGTCGGCATTTCGATCATTTCGGATTGATTCCGAAACGTATGGCGCGGCGCAAAAGGGGCTTTTATCTGCAATAGTCTTTGGTAAGCGAGCAGATCGGCGGCGGTTTGTATTCGGACAACCCCGGTAGAGCATCCGTCCGCCCGGGGTTTTATGATCAACGTCTTGGTTGCGAGATCTCGTTTTAGACGATGCCATAAATTCGCGACCTCTCCGACGCTCAGATCGATAAATGCAGCAGTTTTCAGCAGTTCTCCGGCAATGGCGGAAACTCCAGGAATACCGAGTGTTTCTATGTGTCGCGACGTTTCCCATTTATCCATGCAAAGTCGTGATGTTGCCGATCCGGAACCGTTAAATCCGATCTTCTTCCTTTCCAGTATCGCTTGCATCTCGCCGTTTTCGCCCTTGCCGCCGTGCAGCGCCAAAAATACAAAGGGAGCGTGAGACAGGAAGGTCTCCATATCCATCTTTTGAGGAGCGAAGAATTCCTGTTCGTCTTTGCCTTCCCAAAGCCCCAGGCGTAGCCGGGCCCGGTTTTCGAAATCATCCAGCCGCTGTTTGGCGCTCTCATAGCCGAGACAGTTTTCGGTAATCTCTTCCACCGTATGATTCAGGATGAGCTGATAGGGGAGTTTCCATACCGTTCCGTGCCGGTCCAGCAGATGCGGAATCGGTTTGTATTTTGCGGAGTTTCTCAGCTTCAGCCAAACGTTGCTGCCGCTCATGAGAGATACCTGTCGTTCCGAATTTCCGCCGCCGAAAAGCACATATACTTCCTTGCGTCTTCCATGCTTATTTTTCACGGATTGCGGAAAAACGATACCATAGCGGCGGCAGGCGTTTTCTACGATATGGTTCAGGACGTTTTGGTGTGTCATGCCGATCCGGGAGGCCTGTTGAAACAAAAAACTGTTTTGTTCCATGCCGCTGATCATGTTGAAATCGCAAAACCACACCTTCCCGTCCGGTAATACCCAACCGTCGAACCGGCCGAAATCTCGCATACCCAGGAGTTTGAACAATTGTTCGGCCTGGGTTTGAATAATGTCTATAGTACGATTGTCAAAACGCGGCGGGCAGTGCCAGATCACCTGTCGGGTCGGCAGATATTTTTTTCGAAAATCGAAAATCTGGTGCTCGGTGTAGTCGGTTTCAATCTCGGTCGGGGTGAGCGCTACCGGCATGCCAAAACGATTCTCCAGGACGATCACCGTAAATTCGGTGCCGGTAGCGAACGGTTCTACGACCAGACGGGTATCCATGCGTTTGGAAAAAAGAAGCTGGGCCTTTTCCAAAGCCTCCTCCACGGTAGATACCGAAAATACTCCGATACTCGAGCCCCCGCTGGCCGGTTTGACAACAGCCCGCGTGACGCGGTGTTTGCGAAAGAAATCGCTTAGAATTTTTTTATGGTCGGAATGGTAAATTTTCAGCAGTGCGGACGGAAGCGTAAAAAAGCCCTGCGAGCGAATATATTCGTTTGCCGCGAATTTGTCGAAAGCTTTTTTACAAGCGACGCTCCCGGAACCGACGAACGGAATCCGGTTCTGTTCGAGAAAATGCTGAATGCCGCCGTCTTCTCCGAAAAAACCATGCATTGCCGGAAAACACAGATCGGTCTCTTTGAGCGCTTTGACAAAACCGGCTTTATTCAACGGTTTGGCAGTCAGTCGAAGTTTAAAATCAAAATCGGACGGTGTGTTGGAGTATAGCTGTGCCGTCGAAATGGCATAAGCGTTTTTGCTATGGTCCAGGTAAAAGGGGACTATCTCGATCCCGGTACGCTGGAGATGGTCCAGCACCGACCGGGCCGAATTGAGTGAAATCCCTCTTTCCAACGAGGGGCCGCCGCAGATGATGGATATTTTCATTTATTCTTGCAGAGAAAGAAAAGCTTTATTATTTACCTTTCCATAGATAAAAATATATCCTGACCGGAACAAAGTATAATAAACTTCAATACAATTTTGCAAATTTTTTAACGGTTTCCGCCAATGATGCGTAATGACTGGTGAAAGACGGCCTGTTTGAACGCGGTACTGCCAACTTTACAAATTTCCGAGACGTAACGGTATGGTCAAATCCGGGACTTTTTTTAAAAAAATATGCTATGATCCGAATACGTCCACGGTATTTTAGTCTTCCGTTCTGTCTCGATCTTTCTCTATGGTGCGAAATTTTGCTGTTTTTCGTTTTATCTGCGTCATATTGTTGGGTATGGTACTTTTTTTTACCGGTATGGTCAAAGTATACGGTCTGTCCGGCTATTTTCAGATACCGTCCGATTTGTCGTTGCGTCTGAATGAATTTTCGCTTGCAGATGAGTATATTGTAGTACCTTTTTTGATTTCCCGGCAGACGTATGACGATCTGTTTGGTAGTAACCGTCAGGATCGTCTGGGATTTCGCTTCCATCTGGACGGCGTTGAAAATCGCTATGATGCTATTCGCATTGTCGATCTGGTGGCTGACCAGTCTGGGCTGGTGCGTTCGCTAAAACCTGCTTCCGACGGGAAATGGCGTATGGAGTGGTACCGGCTCTCTTCTCTGGATCGTTTTGTGCTGTTCGATGCACAACAACTGCCGTTGGGGTCGGATCAGTCCCGTTTGATCGGGCTGAAGGTATATGCAGGTACTCTCGCGTTGACCCACCGGCAACGTTCTTCAATCCCTGTTTCGTACCGTTTTTTCGATGATACCCGCACCTACGAGCGCGCTTCGTTTTCGATCCGGTTGGAGTGGATTCCCTATGCACGACAAACATTGTACCCGTCGTCTTCTGTCGAGTCGTATACTCAGTCTGGTACGCTGACCTGTGAATTCGCTTCGGTCCAGAATGCGTTGGCACTGCTGGGGATTGTGACCGACGAGCGGACCGACCTGATCCCGCGTTTCCCGCAGGGAGATACGAAAGACCCGACACTGGATCCCCGCGAGGTTTTTTTGGGCGAATATGGATTCGGCGTGAGTGTTCCGCAGGCGTTTCATGTTACGGCGGGGCCGCTCGGAGGATACGGTGTTCATCTGGATCGGTCTTTTTTGGAAAAAGTCGTGTTTCCGTTTGCTCCCGCGGCACAGCTACAACCGTTTTCGCTTGCTGTGCTCGATCATGCGCTCTCGTTCAATGTCCCGGTGATCGTGCAGGGAGTTTTCTTTGATCGAGACGGAAATCCGCATGGCGGAGCAGCGCTGCGTCTCAATTTGGAAGATCATCGTGGTATGGTGGTGGGCGAACATACGTTTACCATCTTTGGCAAAACCGACGATGGACTTTATCGGATCAAAGACCCGTTTAAACGGAATTTTCTGACGCTTTCTTCCGACGCAGTGAAACGCAGCGTCGAGCTTTTCGGCCAGTATGGCGCCGGGAAAAATATGATCCTGATGCTGCCTCACGAAGTTCCCACTCTAGCGTCAACGTACTTACTGCAAGGTACTGACGGGACGTTGCGGGAGGTAAGCGAGTGAGACAATATGAATTTCTCAAGTACCGGTAAATCGGTAATAGTCATCATTAAGATATAGCAAAATCCGAAACAATGGGAGCAATTTTTTCGGTATGCGTATGCTCTGAATGACGCCCTATGCGGCTTTTGCTTTTTTCGTAGCTACCAAATTTTGCATACGTTGTATGAGCTCTTCGAATCTCGTTAGAAATTCGGAAGGAATCATCTCATTGTTGTCACCTTCCGTCCTTTCTATATCCTTAATAAGTTGTTCCAACGTAGTGAGACCTGTTTCGATACCTTCTAAAATACCTTCTGACCGAAACAATAATTTGTAAATTTTTGCTTTTATTTTATTCGTCTCGGCTAGTTTTTTATTCAATTGTTTTTCTTTATAGGTGCCATCGTGAAGAGCCCGCAGATTTTCTTCAGCTTCGCCTAAAATTCTATCCCGTTTGGTATTATTAACCTGTTCGTGGGGAGCGATGCCATAATATTCCCTGACACGACCTTGTTGTCCTGTATCTTCCAATTGTAGAATCAGGCTTTCTATGTGCGATTGAGATGCACCTAATTGTCGTATTGCCTGCGGATCAGGCCAGCAGCATAGTAATAGCAACATGTCATACCGTTCAGACTGCGACATTTTTGATAACGAGCCGCTGCTTGTTTTTCTGCAAATAATATCAAACTTGTCCTTACTGTTCGACATTCCATCAATATGAATCGCCAGAGCTGTCAGTAGTTTTCTAAATTCAGGTGACGTAGTAGAATTTTTCGCGATCTTTTCTAGTATATCTCTTTCTTCTTTAGCTATATCTATCAGTTGAGGGCCCGTTTCGGGAGTTTTGTATACCAGACGCTTTACTGCCTGTTGGGATTGTAATTGCCTCAGAATACTCTGTATTCTATCAGTATGAATCGTTGTTTCCCACTGTTGTGTTTGGTCTGATTGCAGTGTTTCTAGTAACCCCATCATTATTCCATAGTCAGCATCACTCAGTACTCCAGCCATCCATGTTGCCAGTTTTGTTCGCTTGGAATCTTTGTCACCCTCGTTGTACCATTGTCTGATCTCATGAAGCATAAAATCTTCAACATGAGAATTGTTGCCAAATACCGTTTCGATCAGCCGTGCGTAAGGGTCTTTCAAGTCTACGTTTTCCATAGATGAAAATTCAACCGGAGCTTGGTGGGGCATTTTTTTCATAAAGTAGTTCGCGATTATGTGACATAACATCGAATCATTATAGCATAGTTTATTCCGTTACCGTAAACAATTCCCCCCGGCTTCTCCCGAAAATTTCCGGGAAATACATCTCATAGCCCAACGTCGGCGGATTGGCAAAGATACCGGACGAAGTTCCCTGAACCACATACGTATATTCGTAGACGCCCGCCGGCAGC
Organism: Candidatus Altimarinota bacterium; assembly: GCA_039809385.1. GTDB lineage: Bacteria > Patescibacteriota > Gracilibacteria > JBDHUY01 > JBDHUY01 > JBDHUY01. The sequence goes on along the minus strand of JBDHUY010000009.1, from coordinate 71,970 downwards.
TGATCGGCAAACAGGGCGATACGATCATCGCGGATTTCGATATGGTTAAAGTGCCACAACCCCGATTCCCAGTAGCGGTCTCCGTAGAGCTGCCGATCTTGCGGGTTGGTACTTTGCTGTGCCGTATCCAGATGAAAGTTCACCGCTTCCAGACCGGCCGGCAAGTGCGCTTCAATCACGACGTTATTACGAGCTTTAGGTACTACAATTGTCAATTTCCCTCGCAGCGTGTCACCTACCCGTGCGCTCTGTACCGGCTTGGTCATCTTGTCGTCGGAAAAGGTGAAATACTCACGTTTGATGCTAAACCCGTTGCTGCGCGGCTCGATCTCTGCGAGCGGAATAAAATAACGCGCTACGATATCGTAGAAATAACTGCCCTTTGATCCGCTGTTTTCAAAGACGATTTCATTCGAATGGTCGACAAATTCGGATACCGGCAACGTTACGGTTTTTTGCGGATTTGTTTCGTTTAAGATTTCGTTCATCACCGTTTCTCCATTACGACTGACTTTGGCACCGACACTGGTGTTGCTGTTTTCCTGCCGCAATTTGAGATAGTCGTTCAACGCGAAGAGCGTATAACTGATCTCCTGGGTATTGATGTCTCTAAAATAATTTTTCTGCCGTGCCAGATAGCGTACGATTTTGGGAACGGTCGGATTGTCCGGATCGGTTGCCAGCAGCCCACGCAGGATGATTGCGGTGGTGCGCGTGTCCGTATTCATACCGTAGCTATCCGGATTTTTTTCTTCGAAATGCGCGGTACGGGCGGCGACGTCTTCTACCAAATTGGCCAGCAGTTCGTTTTTCAATGTGGTTACCTTATCGGTCTGTTTCAGCTCTCTCAGTGTGTCCAGCAGGTACCCCTTCGCGTAGAGATTCAAGCTGTCACGTTTCTCATATAAATTGTTACTCAGTCCCAGATCTCCCTGCTGGTAACGCGAGAGCACATAGAGAAGAATGGCGCGTTCGTTAGCTTTGAAACGGTCGACTTGATCGGTTTCCACATACTGTCCGTCTTTCAACGTGGTCGCCAGAATTGAATAATTACGAACGTAATTACGCAGGAAATCGAGACCGCGGTCGCGTGCCGAAGGATCGATTTGGTATCCGCTCTTTTCGATTTCGCTGAAACCCAGTAACAGATAGGCGCTTAGGTGTGCGTTAGAATCGCGGCTGTCCTGCCAGTACCCGAAACCGCCGTCGGCGCGCTGGAACGAATAGATCTTTTGCAGGCCTATCTGAAGCATCCCGTCCACTTGTTTTTGCGGATCGGTTTCGGCTATCAGTTTCTCGTTTTCGAAAATTGTTCCTTTTTCGATCGGTAAGCGGGGCAGTGGTTTTTGTAAATTCGCGAAGATGTTTTTGACGCTGATCGTTCCCAGCAGTGCGCTCATAGTCTGTTCGGCACAACCATACGGATAACGTATCAGCGCTTCGAGACCTTGGTGCAGATTGGTCAACAGCGATGCATAGACGGTCACTGATACCTGGCCCAGCGAGGGGACTACCTGATTGCCAAATTCGATAACCTCACTGCGCGGATCGGTTACTTCGCCGGAGGTTGCCACGACTTCGGGCGTAGCATACCCCAGGATTGGCAAGGTTACGCGGACACCGTCTTCCTGTCCTTTGCCGGACGCTGTAAATTGCAAAACCAGGTGCGTGCCGTTTTTGACCCGTAATTTCCAAGTCATTTTCTCGTCGCCGTCGGACGCGATATCTTTGCTCTGTGTGGCTGCGCCGACGAGCTCAACATCCCCTTCGACGATATCCAAACGAGTCAAAACGGTATCGGCATTCTTTTGGCCGTTATGCACAATCGCTTCCACATTGACTTCGTCCTGAAGTCTCACGAAACGGGGCAGCACCGGACGGATCAACAGATCTTTACTCGATAGAAATTCGACATTGCCGACGCCTACCATGGTCTGATCGTTTACGGCAACTCCCGTAGCTTTCCAGGTGGTAAGATTGTCCGGTAGTGTAAACGTTATTTTGCCTTCTCCGCTTCTAGCGTCGGTTGTGACGCTGGCCTGAAAATAGGCGGTATCTTTAAAGTTCCCGCGAATATTTGGCGGCAATTCTCCGCCTCCCCCTCCTTTCGATCGACTTTTGACATCTACCGTATCGGTAAATATGGCCAGCGAGGAGGAGGTATCTACGCCCAGGTCCTTTTTTCCATAAAAAGCATTTAGGATATCTTGTTCCCTGGTTTTCAGAGCCAACACGGCCTGGTCAACCACCGCCACGGATACCTCGGCTGCAACCGGCTTGGCATCGTTGTTGGTAGTTTTTACCGTAAGAGTAACAGTTTCTCCCGGCTTATAGCGGTCTTTGTCGGGTGTAAGGACGACTTTCATCTCGTGCGAGACGGGCGGTACCCGCAGGAGTGCATAGCCGACCCGAAACTCGGGTTTGCCGGCGGTATCTTTTGCCTCTTTCAGACGTTGTTTTACGTTCGCAATCTCCTGCGATAAAGAGGTAGTTGTCTCCGGTGCCAAATCGGGAGTGTTCAGTTGCTTGTTTTTTATTTCCAATTCGGTCGAGAGCATAGCGCGGCTTTCGCCGCCGCCTTTTACCAATACCGCCGAAACGTACATATTGGGCGCGAAATTTTCGGTGATCGGTATTTCAAGCAGCTGGGAGGTTCCGGGGATATCCATGATTTCCGAATGTAAGATGCCGCGGCGTTCATAGGTTATGAGCGCTTTGGAATTCTCAAAAGGTGCCCGGATCAGAACTTTGGCTCGTTCCCCTACGGCATATTCTTGCTTATCCGGAATCAAATTGATACGCGAGTCATTGCCGCTAAACCATGAGATAAAGTTATCGTCGGAAACATATACACTGGTCGACGCGATGTTTTTGCGACCCTTGTCGTCCTGTATTTGGACCCTTACAACCATTTCTCCTCCTGTGGCGAAATCGAACTTGAACGAAGATGATCCGTCGGCGTCGCTGGTTATTTCTTGGGTTTTTATCAGCGTATCTTGGGGCTCAAATTCTTTATAGAATTCTCCGTCGATGTTTTTCTTTTCGACCTGCTTCCATGTACGTTCAAACAGGCTTGCCGTAAATTTGCGGTTCGCGACCGGCTTTCGTTCCAGATCGAGCAGTATGGTCTTGAAAGTTCCCTTTTCGCCTTTGCTAAACGCGTAGCCGTCGGCGCGGATACCCAGATTGTAGCTGCCCTGATTCACCACAAAACTGTTGCGGTTTGACACTGTCTGGTGCGAGTCGTCCTCGATCGTGGCTTCCAGTGTGTAGAGCTGGTTGATTTTTTTATCTTTCAGGCTCAATGGTATCGAAATCTTGAGTTCTCCTTGTTCGTTGAGCGTGCCGGTTTGGGACGTTATCTGTGACTGCGAGGCATTACAGCCGTCGAAGCAATACCAGAACCCGTCGTTATCCGCAAAACTGTACCATTCGCCTTCGTATTCCGGGATATAGGCATCAGAACCGGAAAGCGTCCAAGTAACGTTTTTATTTTTGAGTGCTCCGCCAAAATAATAGGCGCCTTTAAGCGTTGCGGTCAACGTATCGCCATCACTGTATTGATCTTTGTCTGTAGCAATCGAAACGCTGAATTCGGGTTTGCGGTATTCTTCCACAAAGAACTCGGTCGAGAAATAGCGTTCACCCAGCACCATATTGATTTGGTACTGGCCGGTAGCTGCGCTCTTGTCCAAAGTAAACTCGCCGTTGAACGTGCCGGTTTTGCTCAGGGGCATTTTTTGCTCGTATACTTTGGTGCCAACTGCATCCACGATCTCTACTTTTGCTTCTTTTATATCGGGCAGTTCGAATTTGGCATCGTTGTCCACCCGTACGATCCCTTTGAAGTAGACTTTCTGTTCGGGGCGGTAGATCGGCCGTTCCGTATAGAGGTAGGAAAAATAGGCGCCTTCGTTATAGTCCGGAGTGAAACCGAAATCGTATGCTGCGATACCCTGATTCCACCAGCGCGACAAGAGAGCTATGTCGTCTCCTTTTTTGCCGATAATAAACAGACTGCCTTTGGACTGGAGTTTGCCTTCGAAAAGGCCGTTTTTGTCAGTTTTTCCGCTGCGTAAAATCTGTTTTATGGCCGTTTCATCCGGGCTGTAGGTCGGTGTTTCATGAATCTCGATTGTCATGTCTGCGACCGGTTGTCCAGTGGCGAGGTCGGTCGCCCACACCAGCACTTTGTCATCGTCAGCCTTCATGGTCAGCGCCGTTTTTGAAACAAAAAACGTCACGTATTTGCGTTTTTCCCAGTCGTTGAACGGTTTGTCCGAGGAGAGTGAAAAATAGTAAATACCCGGTTCCAGACGCTTGCCCAAGATGCTTTCGAAGTCGACAAACTTGGTCACGGTTTTGTTTTTGTCTCCCGCCGTGTCCACCGACCAGTTTTTGCGTTCGATACATTCGGTCGGGTTGACCGATTCGTCGCTCTGGGTACGTTTCAAAAAAGTGGCCTGGTCCATGCGACAGAAGAACGCATCGAGTCTGGCGATATTGATCGTTTTGATCGGGTAGACCGGTTTCTGGTAAGCGCTGAAAAGGTTGTAGACATCTTTTTTGGCAATATCGAAGAATGGATCGCGGTCTTTTGTTTTGAATTTTACGGTAATCGGTTGTTCAATCGTCTGGCCAAAAATGTCTTTTCCGCCCGGCTGCAGCGTCAGAGTATATTGAGTATCGTACATCAGTTCGGCGGCAAAATTGAGCACTGTGTTCTCATTGTTCTCGTCACCATAAAAATACGGCTCGCTCAGTTCGATCTTCGCCTGAGGCGTGATCGTGTATTTCCCATCGAAACTTTTGTAGTCGATCGGGTTGCTAAAAGTCAGCGTTATGCCGGTCTCCGAAGCGTTCGTACTTTGGTTGGCCGGATCGCTAAGTACCAGCTTCGGCGCTCCGACTGTGACGATACTCCATTTCGTATCTTCTCCCAGACTAAAATTGCCTTCTGCTCCTCGCAGATTCTTGCCGATGATCATTTCGTACGTCTTAGCCAGTTCCAGCGGTCTGCCTGTGGTTATTTGTACCGTATTGCGGTCTTTGGCATCATATTGGAATTGTGGTGCTATATCGGGTTTTGACTGAAAGTTTTCTTTGAGCGAGGCCAGATCTACCGGCTGATTAAACGTAATGGCCAGCTTGGTGGACGGGCCGGCCAGATTATAGCCGCTGGCCGGAGAGAGGGAAACAACTTTAGGCGAGATAGTCGAAAAGCCGAACATATAATCCTGTTCAGTGCTACCGCCGTCGGCACTCTGGCTGCCTTGCTTTATCTGAATGGTATAGTTGGTCGAAAGCATCAGACCGTTTTTGGGCACAAATTCGAATGAAGCGGTATCGATCCAGCGAATAGTTCCTTCGGTCCTAGGCATTATTTCCAAGTGAATATTGTCGGCTGAATTTTGATCGATGTTTTTGAGCGAGATCATAGGTTGATTAAACATCATTACTATGCGTGCATCTTGTCCGACCACGATGTCTTGGGGGGCGCTGAACGTAACTTCGGGCGGTCCTTTGATCAGGACATTCAGCGTATAAGGTTTTTCAAGATGCTTGCCAAAGACGGTCTCGGCATTTTCATCAATTTTTATAGTATATCGAGTACCGATCTGGAATTTTTCGGCCGGTGTAAAGATCATCGTATTTCCATCCCAGGCAAAATTCCCGTTGAGACGCGGCTCGGTGTGAAAAGAGCGTTGCGTTTTTTCGCGGTTCATTGCCGCGTTAAACGTAATTTTTATTGGGGCATTGTAGGCGATACTTTTAGTAACGGCATCAACATTACTTCCGATGACAAGGGGGGCCGCGACCATCAGAAAAAATGAGAAGACCCCTATAACCGCGATGGCCATGCCCGAAGCCAGTCCGGTCAACAGTCTCTTATGACTCAGCATCCAAGCTATGAGCGGTAAACGCGAATTCGGCGCTGTTTTCTTTTTTCCTGCCTGCATCTGTCGGATCTTCTCGGCAATAATCTTGTCCAAATGTTGCTTGGCTTCCCGGGATAACTGATGCTGGGGTGATTTCCGGATCAATGCCGATAGAACTTTGAGGGTTTCTTCGTCCGTATCGTCAATCGCTTCGCCGGCGAGTAGTTTTTGCGTAATCAGTTCCAGGTCGTGTTTCAGGTTTTTCTTATTGATCGACATGATGGGAGGAGAAGTTAGGAGTTAGGAGTAGGGTGTAGTCATTCTGAGTCCCGCCCCGGCGGGACGAAGAATCCCGTAATCGCTTTTTTCAAGTTGTCTTCCTCTACACGTGAAGCTTTCGGGTTCCATCGTTCTTCCCGACGTGCTTTTGGTGCACGAAGACTCGGTCTAGTGCCCATGCTTACCACTTGTTCAACGTTATATACATTACGGCAATGGCCAGCACAAAAACGATGCGTGCTTTCAGTTGGGCAATCGCTCGAGAATAGATGACTTTCACGTTTGTTTCGGTCTTCCCGACAATGACCGCAATCTCCCGGTGTGATAAATCTTCCATCACACGCAAGCTGACTACCTGTTGCGCAATTTCGGGCAGCGTGCGCAGCGCTTCGTATACTTTTTCCAAAGACCATTGTTCGTTTACTTCGCTTTCGATATCTTGGTTTGCATCGTAGTCTTCGTTCTCGTTCAGAGGTTCCCGGCGGTTATGCGCCCGTACGTGGTCGACCAGCAGATTATGGGCGATACGGTAGAGCCATGCGCCAAACGATGTCCCTTGCCAGCGAAATTTTCCGATATTTTCGAGCGCTTCGCAAAATGTTTGGGCGGTCAGGTCTTCTGCCAGCGAATCGTTATTGGTCTTAAAACGTAAGTAGCGATAGATCTTCGGGACGTAGTGTTCGTACAAAGGTGTAAAATCAGACGCGTCGGCTTGGGCTTTTTTTACCCATTCTTGTTCCCGGGCCGGTTCCAGTTTGTCGCTTGCGTGCATAGCAGAGATAAGTAGGAAAGATAATTTTTGACTTTTTTTATGTCTATTTTTTTAGTTGCTCACATGTACTATATCTCGGATCTTTTGGTTTGGTTACAAAAAGAATATACTCCTTGTGCAGGAGAGACGAAACTTTTTATAGATTCTGCTCTTTCTTTTCCAGCGATCTCTTTTTCAAATCTCAAATATCAAAACGTACTAGCCTGATACTCTTTACGTATCTTGCCTCGCGAGTGACAAGGAAAAGTCATGCTGGCTTGTCCAGCATCCGTAAACACAAGTAACGTATAAGACCCGCTCAGTGGCGAGTGATTTGATTAAAACCTCGAGTAGTTTTGGGTTTTGATATTTGAGTTTGTTTTAACATTTCCCGATTCCAGCTTGAAAGAACAAGCATAAACAGTTACCCTGCTAGCATACTCCCTGTTTATTTGCCTATGTCTTCTGCTTTTTATCTGGCTTGGCAATTTCTAAAAAACCGCAAAAGTCGTTTTTTCTTTTTAGCGTTGAGTATTGTTACCGGGATTGCGTCCTTGTTTGTGCTGCTGACGATCTATGAAGGTTCTAAAGAGTTGCTCACCAGTAAGGCGGTTGCCGCTATCGGCGTAAACGAAATCGTCGTGAAACCGACCTATCGTACCGGGCTGTTGTTGGTGAATAAAGAAGAAAAGCGTGAGATTACCTACGACACTGCGAGCGAATTGGCGGCGATTCCCGCGGTTACGGCAGTCTACCCCAACGTCGTATTACAGCTGCCGACATCCCTACGGGTGCAGGTATTTGGCAACACGTTCGAATCGGATGCTCCGGTCTTTGGAATAGCTCCGGCGCTGGTAGCCTCCGATCTGCGGCGGTCCGACTCGTTTCAGGATAAAGCCGACGACTATATCCCCGTGGTACTGTCGCGGGATCTGGTGGATTTCTACAACGCCGGTTTTGCCGACAGTCTCGGTATTCCCAAGGTTGACGAAAATTTCCTACTTGATAAAGACTTCACGCTCTTTTTAGGTTATTCTTCCTTTACCGGATTTAAAGGTGATACGACCAAAGAAGTACAGGCCAAGATTGTTGGTCTATCGAATAAAGTGCCTCTGTTCGGTGTTTCTGTCCCCCTCGAAACTGTCCAGCGGGTGGGTACCGAATTTAACAAAGGCCGGGGAAAGATCACTGCCTTACAAGTGGTTACCAACTCTCCCGAAGATGTGGAAGCCGTTTCAAAAAAAATAGAAGAGATGGGTTTTCAAGCCGATTCGTTGCAGAAACGGATTGCCGGAATTGGGGATAATCTCAAAGCGTTGTCGTTGATTCTTGGAATTATCAGCCTGGTTATTTTACTGAGCAGCGCTGTCAGCATCCTTAATACTTTCTTTAGCGACGTGACCGAACAGACCGGCCTGATCGGTATCCTGCGCAGTGTTGGCGCCACCAAGAGTTTTATTCGTATCTTGGTCTGTGCCAAGGCCGCGCTGGTTTCGTTTTTCGCTGGGATTGTGGGTATTATTGTTGGTTGGTTTGTCGTTGTGCTTATTGATAAATTACTGCTGATTAATCTGCCTTTTTTTGCCGGCATAGAACAGCACGTAATCGTTCCCTCTTGGTTTGTGGTCCTGTTTTCGCTGCTTTTCTCGGTTGTTCTCGGTGTCCTTGCCACGCTCTATCCGGCATACTACGCTTCTCGTCTGGATCCTGCTGAATCGTTGCGGTATTGATGTGATAGCCTTACTATAGAGCCTGTTGTTCCCCTCTTCTTGCTCGGACAAAACGTCGAACGAGGTTATCGTTGTTACGGAGAGCATGATTGGCACGCCAGGGGAAGAAAATATTATCGGAGTTCTTGATGGGAAAGAACTTCTGGTAGCATATGTTTTTGGCTGTAATATTGACAGCGATGTTTTTTCCGCCGGGATGACCGAAGATTTGCTCCCACCGTTTTCTCCCGGTAGCATTGGGTAATGGATAATGCCACATTTCACAAAAGAAGAAATATTGAAGAGCCGTTATCCTCGGGCCAGCATACTTTACTCTATCCCGCCCCCTATTTTTCTGATTCTCCTGACCTGAACCCCATTGAGCGAAAATCGTCAGAAATAAAAGCGTACTGAAAAAAAACAGCGTTGCTCTTCACTTGACTTCCTTCGTCTTGGAACTAGTAGTAGATCAGATTCTTCACTACGCTTGAGACAGATTCTTCACTACGTTCAGAAGGGTTCGTAGAAGACCTGAATACTCCGAATAAACGGAATCGCCGATAACTCACCTTTGGTCGATTTCAAGTTAATCGCAATATCGAGATGATCGGTAACCAGGTTTTCGGGAGTAACGACCAGACTGCTATTTTGGCACGGTTTCCCTTCAGGTTGCTCGCCGAAACAAATATTGTTTAGACTTAAGCCGAACAGACCGTCGTCGGGGATATACCCATATACTACTACCTTTTTGATCGATACATCCCGGCCGAATTCTAAGGTTTTAGCATACTTTGCTATCGCATCGCCGTCATTTTCATCCTGAATCTGATTTATCCGGACATAACTGTATACTTTGGCCCCACCATCGGGAGAATCATTATAGAGACCGACCTGAACCGGCGTATCGGGAGAGAGTGTAAAATCCGAAATATCGGAAATAAGGATCCAACCGTTGCCGGTGGTGTCGCAGAGCGTTCCGGCCGAGCAAAAATAAGCCCGCAGTTTGTTGCCGTCTTCCCGTCGCAGATTTAGCATGAATTTATTCCGGGCTTGTCCGATATTCGCTTCTTTGGCTTCCACCCCGCTGGGAAATTCTGCCAGTGCTTTGAACTGTTTGGCCGAACCCCCCACGCTTGCCAGCGTCGGCATGTTGGTACAGGCCGAACCGGTATCTCTCTTTACCTGCGTCGGCGGACCGCTCAAGGTGTCATAGAATAAATAGATATTGGTATTTTCGTCGCATTCACAACGGGAAACCTTAGTGACTGGATCGGTTACGGTATGACATACCTGTACGTTCTTCACACCTGCTTTGTAACTGATAGAACCGTTCTGAACGAAAATCCCGTTTTCTCCGCTTATATTGCTGCTTCCGTTGTAGACGGTTCCGTCGGAAGATGTACTTTGTGTCGCAGCCGGACTCTCGCGCATAGTTACGCGCATATCGAATTCTCCGCGTATGTCCCGGTTCAGGGTATAGTTGCTGTTGGGGAATATTCCGAATTCCTGTGTGCCCGGATTAAACCCAGGAAGAGTATAACTGTACGAACCGCGCGATTGCCAGTCGTTGCCTTCCACGTCGAGAAAATCGAAATACCCGGTCGATACGCCCGGTTCATTCAGAGACGAAGATACTGTCCCGTCAAACGTGCTGCGCGCATCTTCGAAATCGAATTTGGACGCGATATTATATGTCGGGTATGTGAGGTCTACATCGGCTTGGACGGCAAGCGTCGAACTGGTCGCAATCGGGTTGAAATCAGTAGAGGTCTCGGTTGCGACCGACAGTTTTTGCATGGCGAAACGGGCTGGGTTGGGCGTAGTTGCCTCATCCGGATTCACCGGCAAGCAGTCCTGGGTTTTGTTTTTATTGTAAGCCAGCGCGCTCAGCGTATATCGTGAGCCTTCCGGACTGTCCGAAAACAGAATTATTTCGGTGTAGAATGCAATCCGGTCGCTTTCGTCGCGGGGCTTAAAAAGACAATAGTCTTCTTCTCGCAGCTGTGTTCCGTCGGGAATGACCAACGTTTCGGATAAGACCGTAGCGTTATTATCCAGCACTATTTTCCGCAAGGTCGCGTAAAGAGTCCCCTTACTCCCGGCCGCTTTTTCGATTCCCACGCCGCCGGGCATACGCAGGTCTGTGTCGTAGTCGTGCCAGTTGATCGATATAACGTCGCTTTTGCCCTGGTATACGTAACCGTTTCTGGTCTCCTCGTAGGCTTCATAGCTGGTTTTTCTCACGTTGTTAATCGCCTGGTTGCGTGCTCCGGCCTGGAACTGGGTTACTATCTCGGCAATATTCGATTTTGCTTGGGCGATCAGGTCGCGGGTCGTGATAGCTTTGTCCACATACGCCAGATTCTGCTTGGAAAAATAGATAATCGACGTAAATGTCAGCATAAACAGTGACACGGCAAACAATACATAAATAAATATGCTGCCGCGATGTTTTTGTAAAGTAGGTGATCGGTCCGTATGCATAATGAAAAACTACAGATGAGACGCCGACGGGAAAACTCATTACAGGTTTTTTAAGCAATTTTCTTTGAGAAACGGAGTGTTTTCTATTTTTTCGCACAGCGATTGGTCTTGTTTTCTCAGTGCCTGATCATAGTAGATATTATCCCGGCAATTACCCCGCAGATTTATATTTGTCACGTTATCACATAGCGAAAAATCGCCGCCCTGCTTGGCTTCCAGGATCAGTACTTGATTTTTACACGCTTCCCGATTCTGCGGATTGGAGACTGCGTCGCACTGCCCGGTTTTGAGCTGGCTATAGGCCAGATTGATATTAACGGTATCCTTGCAGTCAGCTTTGCTCTTTTCGTCTGTCAGTATATTACAGCCTTGATCGTTTCCCGAGACAATGCCGCTCCCGACCGCCACGTTTTTGGTACAGGCTGATCGCTCGTCGTCCTTGGCTATCTTGTCGCACGTTTTCGGATCTTTATTTTTTATGGCTTGAGTAGAGAATACTTGGTTGACGCAGCTCTCTTTTTCCGCTCCCGAAGCGATTTTGCTACACAGACTTTCGTCTCCTTTTGCCAAAGCTTCGGCAGTGATGTCCATGCCGGTCGTGCTGGTGTCCGGAGCAGGTTTTGTTCCATTCGTGCTTCCGTTGGGTGTTCCACCCGAAAATCCGCATGCCGACAGCAGCGTCATTCCTAAGACCAGACTCCATAATCCGATTTTTGTTTTCATATTTCTTTGTTTTTTAAATAATATCCTTCTTTTTTATTATAAGCTATTTGGATGCGAAACTCAAATCAGCCCGGCCTCAAGAGAGACGGTTTCAAAACCGTCTCTCCTGGCTGGTATTGGTAATTTTGAATTTTTCATCCTTTAGTGTTCCCGACACAAATTGGTACAGTAACGTTCGATCTTTTGGCAGTTGAGCGTGTTAGCGGCCGAAGTATCGTCGGGACGACAGATGGTGTTGTCGGCGATGCTGATCGGTCCGGTGTCGGCCGCGGTTGCCGGGCAATCTCCGCGCACATGGGCGGTTACGTTGCCGTTGGCTTCTACTGTCGTATAACACATCTGGTAACAATATCCGGTCGATATGTAACTACACTGATTTGTCTGGCTGGAAGCAAGCGTATCGTTGATCGTTAACGTTACGGATTCGTCGGTACGGTTGTCCAGCGAGATCAGTACGCGCGACAGGGTTCCCCGGGTGATCGTAATGGTAGGTTCTATCTTAAAACCGGTGAAGTTAACCTTTTCTCCAAAAGTGTGATGACTCCCTTCGGCTGGCACTGCATAGGTAACTACCTGCCCCTGATCGCCTTTCAGTTCCAAGACAAACTGCAGATCCGGACTACCGTCAAACGTCGCGCTGATCTGGGCAAGTTCTTTTTCAGTGCCCAGATACAGATCGGACAGACAGATCTGGTTAGGTTCGCCTGCTTGCTGATCGCCAGTTATACCGCTTTCGCTCAATGCTCTCGTACGCTGTTTCGTGGCGTCTCCGCAGTTCACACCATCCTGCACGATTTCGTTGGCGGCGCTGGTAACGATCACCGCGTTACACGGTAGCCCCCAGCAGCTCATATACTTGGAAGTATCGGTACTGTCGGGATTGATTACCGTGATTACCGCTGTTGCGGTCGACTGGGGGATGGTTGTTCCCGGGCTGTTGGTATTCTGATTCTGCGGAGAACTATTGTTGTTGGCGTTTCCGCTTGTGCCGGTACCGCTGTTTTGATTTAGGTTGAGGCTGCCGTTGGTGTTGATGTTTTGGATACCTCCGGTCTCTCCGTTATTTCCCGATCGTATCGGCGAAGTAAGCGGGCAGATACTCGACGGATTGTTGAAATAGGCATAACAATAAGAACTAAGAGGTGTTCCGGTTTGGCCTATGAACGAAGCACAAATCGTATTGATATCCGTCGTGTAGCAAGCCGTATCTGTCGGATTTGTCGTACAATAGGATGCCAGTAATCCGGTAATATCCGTACATGTTTCTTTTGTCCCGTTCGTGTTGGTATTTCTCTGAGACTCTTTGGTACCCGCATTTTGATTGGATTGGGATTGGTTTCCATTTGTATTCAGTCCGGTTGTGATTTGTGTCGTTGCGGTTTTGGCCGCACTGCAGGAGACTTTGCTCTCGTTGGTCCCGATACAACTCCATCCCCAGGTCGTACCGTTCAGCGTAACCGTTGTCGGGGCTCCGGACAGACATAAATTCTGTGTCGGGGCGGTCTCGAACGTCTGATTGTTACTACTGCCGCAGCTAGGTTGAATGGTCGTTTTTCCATCCGTACTGATATTCGTGGTTTCAGTTCTGACCACATCGCCGGTATTGCGGTTGTAATAGAGGGTGTTTCCGTCCGTACCCAGTATCGGACTATATCCTTCATTGAGAAGTTCGCTGGTGGTTTTAAGGCTTTCCGTTCCGTTGCTGCTGGTTGTTTTCATGTAAGTATTGGTGCTCATCGAAGTACTGCCAGAAGTTCCAATGTCTCCGGTCCCATAATCTCCAGAATCTATATCACGGTTCTGCAGCAGAGCCAGTCTTTTGTTATTGGATGTGTCGGAAAATATAACGCTGTAGAGGTGACCTGCGTCTATCTGTGCCGTCGACCCGCCGAGGATATCTTTGACGACGACGGGGTATTGGCCGCTCGGGATGCTATCTTTTAATTGTAAGGTAAAAACATTATTGCCAGGTTTCAGTTCTGGCAAAGGAGAATCGCTGATTTTACCTTTGTTCTGATCTTGCGGATCGATATAGGGAATTTGCCAGTCAAAAATGTGCTGCGCGGTTTCGGGTCCCATCGAAGCGATGAGTGTAACGGTATCTCCTGGCAACGCGGTTACCGCACTCGGCAGCAGTGTTAAACTTTGATCGGCGTTATGCACGAAGCTAAAGGGAAAATAGAGACTTATTTCGGTCTCCTGGGGACGGTCATCAGTATTGCGTTGAATCCTGATATATCGCACACGGCTATCCCGAGTAGTCTGAATTTCGACCTTTTTCCCGTCGCTGCTGCTATAGCGCATTCTCATATTTTCCAGTTCTTGTTTCGTTCCGTCATAAAAGCGCGCCATACCGCTACGTCCGAAATTCGTTCCGTACAGTCGTAGTAATGATCCTTTTAGTTCGTAATACCGGATCAACGGAGCGATGAGCGTAAAATTATACCGTAACGGTACGAACGTTTCGTTACCTACCCGGTCTCGTGCCTTAACCGCGAACGAATTTTGATATTTGTCTCCTTCGAAATCGTCACTTGGGAGCGCGATCTGATCCGAGAGTATCGTATAACAATTGGTACTATCGCCTTCTCTACAGATCTCTTTCGGAAAAGATTTTGCATCAGTAAAAGGAGTCTCGAAACTTTCTCCATAGCCGAACTGGATACCGGTCTCTTCGATTCCCGATCCGCTATCGCTACAATTGCCGTTTTCAAGGATGATTTGACTGTAATACTGCCCCGACGGCGGGAATTCACTGCTGCAGTCGGGTGCGATCGTATCGACCCGAAATTGCACCGGATCGGTCGAATATCCGTAGTAGAAGTTCCCGCTCTTATCCTGTTCGATGGTGTGAGCTGCGCCGCATACCCATAGATTGTCGCCAACAAGCATTGGGGAATCAATAGTATATAATGCGTAATCCTGCGGACAGCTGCCGGGATTGCTGGGGAATACCGCTATTTTATACGAGGCAGTATCACAACTGGTTCCGCTTCCCGGTTTACAGCTGACAATCGCCTGAGCCGAAGTGTCCCAGCGATTACTGGCATCAATTACATAGTCCGGCGTCGCGTTGATAGTGACCAGCGGATTTTTTCCCGTAACCGGACTGTTCGTATTCTGGTTAATATTGTTATTTCCATTTTGATTGGCGTTCCCGTTGATGTTCAGATTGGGATTCCAGGTTGTTGTCATTTGATAGGAGCTGCCCGCTACCGGATTGTCGTAAACCGGCGGATTTTGAATCGTTCCTCCGTCGTCAGCCACTTTCAACCATCCGTACGTGTCGCTCCAAGCATATCCGTTCATCTTTAGCGGAGTATTAGTCCCGACTGTACTCAGATCAATACAGATAGCAAACGGTTGACCGGGATTTGCCGGCCAAAGACCGAAATTTTTATAGCCCTCGCATAATGCCGGCGTAATATTGCCACTGGCCGTAACCAGATTGATTCCCGCTGAAGGAAAGCGTCCGCTGCCTTGGATGACGGCCCATTGCGGACTGATCACGTTGACGGTAGCAGCATCCAGAACAAATATGCCGAAGTAGGGACTATATGCGTTCCCGGTAATGCGGTACTGACTTCCTCCGCTCAGCAGAGGATTTTGTTCGATTCTCAACCCGTTGTACATCCCTTCATAAGCTGTCCCGGCGGGATTTCCGACCAGCAGCCAGCCCATGTCTTGTCCGTAAGCAGAGTTATGCAGATTTCCCTGCCAGATCGTATTCGTCGCTGAGTCTCTGCTGGCGCTGCATTGGGTATTATTTCCTCCTAATACGCCTTGACACGTCCAGCCGGTCGTCGCTCCGTTCGCCGGAAAAGCAGGCGTAGCCGGGTTTGCCGTTCCGACTAAGCAAAAACTTCCCGTGTATTTGGTCTCGGTATCCAGATAGGTTCTGGCCGCGCTGCCGCATGAGCCGTTTTGCGCGCCGGTATTCAGATCGTAGGTCAGCGAATAGACAAAATTTTCGTTATTACTGCTATCCTGAACATATACATAGATCCGGTACTGTCCTATACCGTTCAGTGTTATGTTTTGCGACGTATTCTGGTTTCCGGTAGTCATACTTCCTTGTTGTACCACGGTACGCCAGCTAGTCCCGTTGAATTGCTGTACTTGCCAGGTAGCGGCTTGAATATTGCTTTGCGTATCGGTCACATTGACAGTTACCGTTTGGCTGTTTTTGCTCCAGCTGCCTCCGTTCGGGGTAAAGGTTACGGAGGGAGCCGTCACGTCACCGCTGCCAGTAGTTTGTGACTGACAGGTGGCGGTTTGTCCTCCATTGAGTCCCTGACACGACCAACTCCACGCTCCGTTTCCCAAAGCCGTCGGCTTCGTACTGTTTCCCGCTTCACACAGGTTTTGTGTCGGTTCCGTGGAAAAATATTGATTTACCGCCGTACCGCAAACTCCGTTTAACGAGGTCGCGTTTATCTTGACTAGTTTGGTCGCTGTTGTCGCACTTGTTCCTTGCGTAACTCTCAAAACCAGGGTTTTGTTGCCTCCGCTCGTATATACATGACTGACTCCGGGGTTGTTCCCCGCTGGAATAGTACTCCCGTCTCCGAAATCCCAGGTGTGCTGGATAGATCCGGAGCAACCTGTCCCTGTGCTTGATACCGAAGCGGCAAACGCCAGATTTTGCGATACCACACCCTCGGCCGGTCCGACGATACTGGCATTGAGCGTACAATCGCTGCCGGTGCTTGCGGTAACTGTGTATGGGCCGAATTGTCCTGAGGCGATATTTCCGGCATTATCCTGCGCAATCCAATTTATGGTATGTGATCCTGCGCTGGCAATACTGATATTGGTGGTAGATTGAAATTGTATGCCGCTTCCCAACGATACGCTACCGTCCATTACATAACGTGCTTGAGACAAGCCGGATCCTCCCGTATCTTCCGGCGTCAATGCCACAAATATGGTGCCGGCGGCTGTCTGTGAGGTCGGGTTGGCCGTCACCGTCGGCGGTGTCGTATCGACCGGATTGTCGACGACCTGAAAAGCATTCGAAAATGTCGATGTCGTGTTATTCGCCTGGTCTTTTCCGACAAGCTGAAACCGGTATTCGCCGACTCCCGGCAGTACAACAACGGCACTTCCCCTAGTATTGTTGATTGCGTCGGTAATCGAGCCGAAGGTGAGAGTATTGTTCCATGCGCCGGATATTTTTTTCTGAAGTCTCCAGGTTGCGAGTGCGATCAAGCTGCTCGGACTCGGGTCTTCGATCATGATCGTGACTCTAGGATTGCTGCTGCCAATTTGTCCGCTGACCGGATTTGTCGTGAAGAATGGGGGTATGTTTTCCGTCGGCGCGGCCTGACAACTTGACAGACAATTGTCAAGCGTCGTACAGCCAGTTTCTCCTGCCGTACAAATTTCACAGAGTTGGATAGCAGCGTTGCAACGGTAAGCGTTGCTCGTCGGATCCGGTAATTCCGGAAGTTCCGGGTTAAAATTGCCTAATGGAATGTCTGGAATGTCGCATATAACGGCGCACATGATGCTACCCCGGCAATAACTTGTCCCACAAGCCGCTCCCTCTGGAGCCGGATCGCAAGATGCGCCGGAGTCAGGTACCGTACCGATGTCTACTGGAATGATTCCTACCGGGGTGCCTCCAACTTCAACGGATGTCGATATGAGAGCTTCTGCTGGCATATTGTGAGCATTTTGCACCAAGAAAAACAAGCTGGCCGCCATGATGCAAAGCAGGGAAATCTTCCACCTTTTCCTGACCGGCAATCTAATAGTCATAGCAGAGAGAAACAAAGAGGTATAATGAAAAAGAACTTCGTCCGAAGGGACGAAGTTTTCGAATGTTCGAGGATATTTTTCCTGTAGTTCTCACGTACATTTTTGTGTTTTAATTTTGCTTGTTTGTATTATAGCATATTTTTGTCCGGCTGCAATATTCTCTGAGTTTGACATAACTCCAAAAAACTCCCTCTGTTAGCAGAAGTTCCAAGTAGATTGACTGCTTCCTCCGATACAGATCGTCGGTTGCGGAATGCTATATTTTTATAATATCTTTGTTACTCTCTCCGACGACTTTCCATGTGACTTCTTCTTCGAGTTTGCCGCTGATGCGAAACCCTGATGCTTTGGAGTGTCCGCCGCCGCCGAATTGATGGGCGATACTGGAGACATCCACATTGTCGTTGAGTGTACGTAACGATCCTTTGACCTGGTGTCCTTGTTCGTCTTCGGTGAGCAGCATGGCGTAACGACTGTTGGGGATCATATTGAGGTACTCTACCAGGCCGTTTAGGTCTTCCGAAGAAGTGCCGGTTTTGTCGAAATCCTCACTTGTGACAACTGAAGAAACAACCTGTTGTTCGTTGACTTTGACCCGGTTCAAGACTTCGCCCCATAATTTTAGTTTGTTTACCGGGAAGTTGCGGAAAAGGTATTGGCTGATCAGATTGATGTTTCCTCCACAAGAGACTAATTTTGCGGCTACGGCGTAGGCTTCCTGAGAAGTGTTGCCGTGCATGAAACTACCGGTATCCCAGTAGAGCCCCACCAGCAGGGCTGTCGCTATATCGCGCCGTATCGGGATCTTCATAAAATCGAGCAGGAGGTATATCAGGATGGCGGCCGCTGCGGCGTGCGGATCCACGAGATTGAGATGTCCGAACTGCTCGTTGTCCGGGTGGTGGTCGATATTGATGATGTGGGGGAAATCGAGGATCTGCTGTTGTTCTTCGTTCGAACCGATCAGGCTTTTGGCGGCGATGTCTACGGTAATGACAAGATCGATGTCGTGGGACGCGAGGTTGCGTCGAAACAGGCGTACCGAGGGGAGAAGGGAAAATTTTTCGGAAATAGTATCATGGCACACGGAAATGACTTCTTTTCCAATACTTTCCAATCCCAGTCGCAGTCCGACATTACTGCCGATCGTATCGCCGTCGGGATTGCGATGGGATAAAATCGCGATCCGTTTGGCGGTTTGTATCTTTGTGGCGATATCTGTTAACATCGTTTGATCGCTCATGAGTTGGTGTTACTGGTATTTCGTAAATGAAGGGCAAACTGGGCACAAGCCAGTCCTATTTCCTTTTCTCTAAATAAGCTGAGTATTCTTTGTTCATCCTGATCCGGGCTTAGTCGTTCCGTGATTCCTTCTAACGTATCGATAAGTTCTTGTTTTGAAAACATGTTTGGCCCTTGTCGTTGTGCTTGCCGAGCAGGTACCAGTAGTCCGCCTACATTTTGTCTTTCCATGTTTAGTGGATCTCCAGCTATCTTTTTCTGAAAGTTACGATTAAGGATTTCCTCAAGCTTCTTTTTTATGAATTCCTTGAAAGCGGGACTCAAAGATTCACCTTTCTGTAGTTGCCCAGCTGTTTTTTTTAAGTGTCGGTGCCTTTTGTATGAATCGTACCTCTGTTACAGCATAGACTGGTAGATTATCCGGATCCATATGGGATCTTTCGATAGTAACGGTGTCAATCGGCAGGTCGGCTCTTAGTATTTTGACGAAGTGGACAGTTTCAGTAATGATATCTTCTCTTTCCAAGACAGGAACAATGGCAGGATAAGAACTCTTGAAACTTCTTAAATCTGCCGATAAAGACTGAATTTCTTTCTCTAAACTGCCTTTATTTAGAGAATGGTATTGTCTAACAGTGCTTTGTAAGTTTATCTCCTCCCTAGAAACTCTTCCTTCTGATTCAAACAACATGCAATCAACTAATATGGTAATAAAACGATTTTACTGATCATCTATATATTATAAAATAAAAATATAAATATATCAAATTAAGCTGGTTTGCTCTTTCTTTTGCATGTAATGAGCAGTCTTGCTACACTGACCAGGCTAAAAATTACCTATGCTGCGTTTTCGAAATACGGTTTTGTTTGATGTCTTACTGCTGTTGCTGGTCGTGGCTGTCGGCGTATCCGGCTATATGCTGATCGAACACTGGCATTTTCTGGACGCATTGTTCATGACCACGATCACGCTCACGACTATCGGTTATGGCGAAGTCCATCCGCTATCCCAATCCGGACGTATTTTTACTATTTTTCTGATCGCTTTCGGTATCGGAACTATTACCTACACCGTGAGCAGCATTACGTCATTCTTTCTCAAGGGTCAATTTACCTCTTTTCTCAACTCACGTGCCATGCAACAACGAATCGAAGATCTGAAAGACCATGTGATCGTATGCGGAGCCAGCGATACCTCTATCGGAATTCTTAACGAACTGAGCGCCATCAAACAGCCGTTTGTACTGATCGATAGAAACGAAGAACGCCTTCGTACTTGCTCGAACGGTCTCGCCTTGCTTAGTATCGTCGGCGACGCCACGGACGAGAAAACACTCAAAAAAGTCCATGTGGAGCGGGCCAAAGCTCTTATCGCCTGTTTAAGCAGTGATCACGAAAACGTCTTTCTGGTCATGAATGCCCGCGAACTCAACCCGCATTTGACCATTGTTGCTCGGCTCAAAGAAGAATCGTCGCGCAAAAACCTGATCCGTGCCGGTGTCGACGAAATCGTCAACCCCTATCGCCTGGGAGGAATGCGACTGGCTAGTCTGGTCGTACGGCCCGAAGTCGTGCGTTTCCTGGACAAAATGTTGTATCAGAACCATGCCACGATGCGGGTCGAAGAGATTGTCTTGACCGGAGAACACCCGTATGTTGTAAAACCGCATACGGTCGAACAGATCCAAAAAAAAGAAGGAGCGCGTCTGATTTCGTGGTACCGGTTCGACCACAATCGTTACGAAATTCATTTTGACGACACACCGCTTATGCTCAAAAACGGCGACGTATTGATCTTTTTAAAACAACGCATGGAAGCGTGACAGAAACTCAGAGTCTGTTCTCGAAAAAATCGAAACCGGCTTCGTATCAACATTCCCTTACTGGACGTTCAAAAATTAGCGGTTGAGTTTTAACCGGACGAGCTCTGCGGCGCAACCATGATTGCTGGTGTACGCATTTCCTTGCCACAATGTCATGATCCCGGTTGATTTCAAAAGAAAAGATCGTCCGTCCTCGTTCGGTTGTTTTTTTGCATTTGTTGAAACAAATCGCTAACGGATACGTTTACAACTATAACACCTCATTCTTTGCCGTTTATATTTGTCCGGTACGCTTCTTGCCACCGGGCGGCTCTTTTTTACTTATTCCTTTTATGCACTATACGAATTGGCACTTGATCAAAGATATGTGGTACTATCTGCGTCCTTACCGTACCAGGTTCATTCTGGGAACGCTCATCAGAGGCAGCAGCGATGTGGTCAAATTGACTATCCCGATCATGATCGGACAGATCATTACGCTTCTGGGGGCCGATATGATAGACGCTTCCCATTCGGCGATACTCTGGCTCCTTACCGGTATCACACTGGCCAATTTGTATCATTATATCGTACGCAATATCGGGAAATCTCTTTTGTACAATATCGCCGCTCAGGTTAATTTCCGGACGCAAGTGTCGGCGCTGCAACATCTGTTTTTGCTCGATTGGGCCTGGCACGAACAAGAAAATAGTGGCAATAAATTGAAAAAAATTGATCGCGGCGGCGCCAATCTTGAAACTTTGATACGACTCTATGTCGATTTGCTGCTCGATTCGGTGATTAGTACCGTGCTAGTCATGGCTGTTCTGTTTACGGCGAATTGGTTCCTTGGCATCATGCTGCTCTTTTTCTTTGTCTCGTTTTACGGTGTGTCGTTAGCTCTGACCAGAAAAGTGGGAATACTCACCCGGGTAATGAACGAGCGGGAAGAAGAGGTACAGGGAGTCATCTTCGAATCGCTCAATACGCTGTTTACCCTCAAAGCGATGCGTCTGATGCAATCGGTAACCGTTTTTCTCGAAAACAAAGTGACTCTTTTGCTGGATGCGATCACCAGACGCGTTGTCTACGGGCGTTTTCGGGACGCAATTTTAAGCGTCTATAAGGGAATATTCTTATCGCTGATTCTGGGATTTACTATCTGGCAGGTCTGGCAGGGATATTTTGCGGTCGGAATGGTGGCGCTGGTTTTATTTTATTTTAGCAAAGTGGAAGAAAGCGCCTACGAATTTTCCCAAATCTATAACGATTTCTTCATTTCCAAACTGGCCATTGAACGGCTGCAGGAAATATTTACCCAGGAACCGAATCTGGAAGTATCCGGGAACATTACCTTTCCCGCTACTTGGCAGACGCTGCATGTTCAAGATCTTGCATTTTCCTACAGTGAAAAAGATGTTCTTCGCGGTCTCACCTTTTCGCTTTCCCGGGGTGAAAAAATCGGAATTGTTGGTGTTTCGGGAGCCGGCAAATCGACCTTGTTCAAAATTTTACTCAAAATGTACGATAGTTATGAGGGAGAAGTCCGCTTCGATCATCTTTCTTTACGCGAGATCGACCGTGCCTCGTATGTGGCTCGTATCGCCTATGTCCCGCAGGAAATTGAGCTTTTTAACCTTTCGCTCAAGACGAATATTGCGTTTTCTCCACAAATCACGCAGTATCAGGAAGATAACATAAAACATGCGGCTTCGATCGCCCGCGTCGCCGATTTTTCGCACAAGCTCAAAGACGGTCTCGATACCTTGGTCGGAGAGAAGGGCGTCAAACTCTCGGGCGGCGAACGCCAGAGGGTTGGCATAGCGCGCGCCGTTTTTCGCGATCCCGACATTCTTTTTCTGGACGAGGCTACGTCGCACCTGGACTCTCTGTCCGAACAACGCATCCAGAACGCCTTGCACGAAGTCTTTCGCGATATCACCGCGATCGTGATCGCGCACCGCCTCAGTACCCTGCAGCAGATGGATCGAATTATCGTCCTGGAACAGGGACGTATCGCCGAACAGGGCTCGTTCGAGGAGCTGTTGGCGCGGCGGGGTGTCTTCTATGACATGTGGCAAGCGCAGAAGTTTTGAAATGCTCGCGGTACGTAATCAGCTCCTCCCAGAACGTTAAGATCCCCGATATGGGCCGGGAGGATTGGCGGATTTATTGTTATGGTGTACCCTGCAGTCATTCTGAGCCTAAGCGAAGAATCCCTGACACTCTTGAAACAATCAAAATCTCAGGATAAAACTCTCATTTCCCCTGGATCGTATTATTTGAAATTTGGATTTGGAACTTGGGATTTTCATTCGTATAGTAGAGACAAAGTTTTTCTTTCTTTATGTCCGTTGTTTAAACAATCAGCTATGATAAAAATCACCTTCTCCACCCAAAAACCTACCAATAAAGAGATTGCGCTCGTTACCGTAATCAAGAGCAAAGATACTGAGGTTCTGCTGCTTCCCAGTGGTCAGAAAGAGATCCGGCTGGGGCTGGAAGATCCCAAAAAAATGACCAGGCGTAAACTGGTTCCTTTCTTGCGTAAGGTTGTTACGCTGGCCAAGTCACATAAATTCCAGCGTATTGCGCTCAATTTCTCCGATTTTTCGTTTTCACATTTGGAGATTGATGATCGAGAATTGGCCGAAATGATGGGAATCAACTTCGAAATGGTCAATTTTGCTTTTACCAAATATAAAACCCCACCCAAAGAGGGGTGGAAAAGTGTCGAAGAAATCGTGATCGTGACCGAAGTTCCTACGTCCCATATCAAAAAAGGTTTTGAGCAGGGACAGATCATCGGTACCGAAATCAATGCCTCGCGTGCTCTTTGCAATATGCCCGGAAACGAGCTATACCCGGAAGAATTTGTGAAACAGATTATCGCTGCCGCCCGTAAAACTTCCGTAAAAGCCAAGGTGCTTGGGGTTAAGGAAATGCAAAAACTCGGCATGAACGGAGTTCTGGCTGTTGGGCGCGGGTCGGTTCAGGAGCCCCGGTTCTTGATCCTGGAATATTTCGGAGGAACCAAAAAGGAGAAACCGATTGTGCTGGTAGGAAAAGGGGTTACTTTCGATTCGGGCGGTTTGAATCTCAAGCCTTTTGACGGTTTGATGGGAATGCACATGGATATGTCCGGGGGGGCTGCCGTTGCTCATACGCTGCTGGCCGCTTCGAAGATCCGTCTCAAAAAAAATGTCGTGGGATTGATTCCGCTGGTCGAAAATATGCCATCAGGATCGAGTTATCGTCCCGGAGATATTATCAAGATGATGTCGGGCAAAACTGTCGAGATTTACAATACCGACGCCGAAGGCCGTGTGATCCTGGCCGACGGTTTGACCTATGCGGAACGGTATAACCCTCGATTAGTAGTTGACGTCGCCACGCTTACCGGAGCAGCGATGCTCATGTTCGGGAATAAAGCGAGCGCCTTGTTTACCCCGGACGAGAAACTCGAAAAACTATTCCGGGATTTGGGAGAACAGAGTGGCGATTATGTCTGGCCTTTGCCCCTTTGGGAAGAGTATGAAGAAGATATCAAGGGGCGCTTTGCTGACTTTATGCAGATCAGTCTGACTTCACGTTTCATGGGGTCGTCCGTTGCGGCGGCTGTATTTTTGCACCAGTTTGCGAAGAAATTTCCATGGGTTCATCTGGATATTGCTCCGCGTATGGTTGTCGCCGAGCACGACCAGTTGTCCAAGGGATCGGCAGGAGCACCCATTCGATTGCTCATGAAATTGCTGGAAATATATTAGAGAAATCTCAAAACGTAATAGTCAAAAGTCAAAACATGCTGCCGTCAGGGGAATCCCGGCCTGTTTAACTATGAGACCTCGTCACAACGTGAGTTTTATACGTTTGATGTGTTCCCGGATGCTGGATAATCCAGCATGACTGAAAGACAAGGGCGCTAGAATCGCCGGGGTTGTCACGCCGGCTCGTCCGGAGTCCGGGGATGCTCGGGTCACGAAAATAAGAAAAGAGACACAATATTTGCTTCAAAAAGTCGCCTGAAGGGGCTCTGCATATTTCCTGGGCATATGAGACACAGGAAGAGAGTCTACCACGTGTTAATTCTACCATGTGAGTTTTGTTCGCCCGGCGGGTTGATTTGAGTTTCTTTATTAAACTCGGCTTGGTATCCATTCGTTATTCTTCCTCAGGGTATGTTTTGTATTTTTGGATTATTTTGTTTGGTTTTCTTCGCTTTTGGGATCGGTTAGTCTATACTCTTCGTATCAGCTTTTCTTCTAGAAATGTATGCAACTGACCAGCCCGGCATTTCGCCATAATGGCCTGATTCCGCTACGCTACACCTGCGACGGCGATAATATTAATCCTCCGCTTTTGTTTGAAGACGTTCCGGATAATGCGCACAGTCTGGTGCTCCTGGTGGATGACCCCGATGTACCTAAACACTTGCGGGCCGACGGTATGTGGGATCACTGGGTTGTCTTTAATATTCCGCCTGATATAATGGTCATAGAAGAAGGAAAAGGCGTTTCAAAGGCTATTATCGGGAGCAATACTTTGGGGAAGAACGAATACCAGGGTCCTTGTCCTCCCGACCGGGAGCACCGCTATTTTTTTAAATTGTATGCTCTCGATACGACGCTCCCTTTGCATCACGGATCTTCTAAAAAAGAGATTGAGGAAGCATTGAAGGGTCATGTACTGGGGTACGCCGAGCTGATCGGCCGTTATGAACGAACAATGCGTTAAATATTTCTTTGCGAAAAAGCGTATAGAGCTGTAAGAGGTGAAGAAAAAACTTATCGTGAAATATTCCTCATTGTTTTATAATCCTTCTTCTTGCTGAGAATCCTTTTCTTCCCGTAATCTTTAGCGGTTATTTTGGTTTTGCCATCGGGCTTATTCCTCGCAATCTATGCATACTCTTTCCCTGGGATCTTTCTCCCAACCCCTGCCATACCGGTTGGTACGGCGCAGGGGGGTCAGAAGCGTCACGTTATCGTATAATGCCCGCAGCGGATTGTCCCTCACTGCGCCGAAGCATTATCCGCTGTTTCTCCTGAATCGTTTTTTGCGTTCCAAGCGCGAGTGGGTCAAGGATATGGTGACCCGCTTCCCGCCGCGTCTCTCGAGCACTTCTCGCCAAAGCCGGGAAGAGTATCTCGAAAAAAAAGAAGAAGCCCGCGCTGTTTTACTCTCCCGGGCCGCTTTTTTCGCGCATCTTTACAATACCTCCTTCAAAAAACTGTCTATTCGTAATCAAAGTTCCCGTTGGGGGAGCTGTTCCACGGCCAAAAATCTCAGTTTCAACTACCGGGTCGCTTTCCTGCCACCCAGTTTACGAGATTATGTGGTGGCTCACGAAGTATGTCATCTGAGAGAAATGAACCACAGCAAAAAATTCTGGGACTTGCTCCGGGAGGTGTTTCCCAATTATCGGGAGTTGAAACAGGAGTTGCAGGGGATAGCAACAAGCCGGTAGACTCGTGTCTTCGGGATTCTTCGCTGCGGGGCTCTTCGCTTCGCTTAGAATGACTTAGTGGATGTGTTCGTTGACGGTTGGTTTCTGGTTGCCGGAAAAGAGATAACTTGCCAGGGCAAAGAAGACGGTAGCGGTCAGGACAATGGCAGCCCCGGAAGCAATATCTAGATAGTAGCTCAGATACATACCGGTTATGCCGCAGATACTCCCGATGATCGTTGAAATGACCAGCATTTTGCCAAAACTGTCGGTGCTGATACGGGCAATGCTGGCTGGAATAACCAGGGTGGCGGCGATGAGCGTTACTCCCAGAATCTGGATTGAGGCGATAATGGTGATTGCCAAGATGAGGGCGAACAGGATTTCATAGCGTTGCTCGCGTACACCAAAGACATGCGCAGTCTCAGGATCGAAACTGGTAAACAACAAAGGCCGGTAGAAAAAGAAAATGATCATGCCTACCACGAGCGCGATCGCCAGGATGATGATCACATCGCTCTCCGTTGTTCCCAAAATATTTCCGAACAGCGCCGCTTCGAAATTGCGCGTAAAATTTCGTACACGGCTGATAATCGCTACTCCTAGAGCGAAGCTCGCAGTTGTAACGATACCGATCGCGGCGTCGGCGCCAATTTTTTTGCTCCTGCCAATTGCAAAAATAAGCAGGGCGGACAGAAATCCCCAGATACCTGCCCCCAGGTAGAAATTCCAGCCCAGAATATAGGTTAGCACCGCTCCGCCAAATACCGAATGCGACAGTCCGTGGCCGATATAGCTCATTTTACGCAGAATCACGAAGACGCCGATCAGTCCGGTCAGCGCTCCGATAATGGCGGCCGCAATAAAGCCATTAACGAAGAACTGGTATTGAAAGGGATCGAGAAGAGACATGGGAAGGGAAATTATTAATTATGAATGATGAATTATAAATTGAGAGGCAGCGGACATTTATCGCAGCAGACCCATGGGGCTGCAAAATTAAAAGTTCAAAATGCAAAGTGCAAAATTAACAGACCAGGCTATGTTTCTTTTTTCCCCTGATAAGACCTGCACTGAGCGTAGAATTAGCAGTAGATTCAAGCTGTTCATACATTATACTTACTACTTTATACCTTATACTTCCCCTCCCCCTCGTGCCGATGCGGCATTTTCTCGGTCACGATCAATCCCGCTCCCATGACGCCGGTGTGCCGGATGACTTCGAGCGGGGCATCATAGGTTTTACTCAGATTGGTTTCGGTAAATATGTCTCGAGGAGCGCCTTTGGCGATTATCCCGCCGTTAAAGCAGATGACTTGGGGTAAATGGGCGGCTACGGCATTCAGGTCGTGGGTGGTGAGAATGATAGTCATGCCTTTTTTGTGCAGATCCAATAATACATGGAGCAACATGTGGCGGGTTTTGACGTCGATCCCGTTGGTCGGTTCGTCCAGGATGAGAATGCGAGGTTTGTGTATCAGTGCCCGCGCCAAAAAGACTCGCTGTTGTTGTCCGCCGGAAAGTTCGCGGATGTGACGTTTAGCCAGGGAGTCTATCTCAAGTTGATTCAGTACTTTCCGTATTTCCTTTCGTTCTTCCAGGGAGATCCACGGCCAGTGACTGGACCGGTCCCGGATACCCATGGCGACGACTTGTTCGACAGTGACGGGAAAGAACCAGTCGATACTTTCCCGCTGGGGGACGTAGGCGAGGCCGTTGGGGAGTTGTTTGCGAATATCTTGTCCCAGGATAAATACGGTATCTCTTGGCGCACGGACGAGGCCGAGCATGGTTTTGAGCAAAGTAGTTTTGCCCGATCCGCTAGGGCCGACTATCCCGGCGAATTCGCCCTCTGCGATCTCGAGATCGAGATGGTGAAACAGCAGCTGCTGGCTGAATCCGAAGCTTAAATTGCGTATCTGGACGGCTGGCTTGTTCACAGTGAATGTCAGTGACGAATAAAGCGATATATATTCGCAGCTTAAACGAATATACCTGCGTTTGCCAGTCGAAAGTGGCGGGGAAGGAAAAATATAGATTGTCAAATAAAATTGGCAGGTATTTTGATTCAAGTGAATTTGGGGTTATTTTATTTTTATGGTGCAGCATATTTTGCTCTTCGGCGTGGGAAAAAAACAACACAAGATGTGTAACATGTTTTACATTTTTATTCGAGACGAGTAACATTTCTTATGAAAAATTTATCCCGAAAACTGGACAAATTGACAAGTGGCTGTTATTGTGAGATCAGCTTTACGGTTATTACAGGAAGGAGGAGGCATATTTTTAATTTGTAATCCTTTATTTTATGAGCCAGACCCTCAAAGAGTTCCATGCTGATTTTCAGGCTAAAGGGAGAAAGATGGTCGATCAAGGTACTGCCGTTTTTAATAAAGGTAGTACTGCTCTCAGAGAAAAGGCTGACGTTATAAAGGGACATATTGGCTCTTTTAGAGGTCGGTTCTCGAGATTTTATCAAGCTCATGTCCGTTTGACGCTTGCTTCCTTAAAACCTTCTATCTCAGAATTTACTCCAAGTAGACGACATGCTTTAAAAAAATTAGCAGTAGGAGCGGTAGGAGTTGCTGCAAGTGGTCTATCTTTTGCTGATCAAGTTGAGGCGAAAGAAAGAATCCCTGCTGAACTTTCCGTTGAAGAAATAGAACGTCGTACACTTTTGGCAAAATTTCCGGAGACCTTGTCTCGTATTGCGACAGAAAAAAGACTTACTCCCGAAGTTATAAGAAAAATTCCTACCCGACTGCCCATGCCCGAGTATGAACAATTGAAGTCTGTATTGTCTTTGCTAGCTGAGGGAAATCGATATACTCAGGAGCATACATCCGGTAAATTTGTGCCTGACTTTCTGATGCAATCGGATATCGATGGACGTGAGACAGTGGAAACTTTGCTGAAGACTTGTTCCCGTGATGCTATTTCTATCGTCATTCCAGAACCACTGCCGGTAGGGTATTTGTGTAGCGCCATACTTCTGCGACCTTTCAATCTTTCCGACTCTGGAGAAGGAGGTATCGTATCTCTCCCTCCGGTAAAAACTAAACTAAGTCTTGCTTCCGGTACTAACCCGGTCAATCCTCGCCCGGAATTTGTCAGACCTGCAGGAGAGATTGATGTTCCTTCTTGGGTGGAATTACGTTTTCAGCCATCCAAAGAAGATTTCGATTATGCCACAGGAAAGGGGGCACAACATGTATATTCGATATTTACAGCTGAATGTCCCGTGCTGTGTCTTCGTCCTGGAGAAAGTCTGGAAACGCTGACTGAGGAAGAAATCCGGGAACGGATTATTCCTATCGCGACTCGCGAATCGGCTGAGATGGTCTCTCCGGATATGGTCAGAGTCGACCAGGCTGCCTGAGTTCCATAAACTGGGTGTCCCCTGGTTTTCTGGAAGAAGCGTGCCTTTTATGCTACCATAGAAGAAATAGTTATATGTATGATTAATTTCTGAATATGGGAGACTTTCTTTCGATCAAAAGAAATGAAAAACGACAACGTATATATAGTGCTACTTATTTCCGCTTTGAATTAATTTAAATTTGTACGCGTAACGACTAGTTTTTTTCTTCTCTCCCTATGAGAAACTCTTTGCCAAAAGGTTCTTCTCACAAGCCGGAAACGATAGCCGAAAGTCCAGATACACAGGTAGAGCAGAATTCCGCAATCTTCCCGTTCCAAAAAATCCGTCAAGGCTTTGCCAAGATCGCTGGTCCTCTTGTTGTTACTCTCGCTGCTCCATTTGTCGGTTTACATGATCGCTTTACGGCGCACGCTCAGTCGCCCCACCCGAAACCAGAACCGGCGGCCGTCCGGTCGGGTACGGATATAGTTGAAGACGGTCAGTCAAAGATTCAATCTCTTCCGGTATCCTCACCCGCCGCACCTTCCGGACAAACGCCTGGCGCCGAAGTTTCTACGCCCGGAAATGATGTTTCCGTTATCCTGTCACCGCCGAGCAAGGAGCAACGAGAAAAACAAAGCGAAACGTGGTCATTACATGCCGAGCCTATTTTACTCGATTCGAGCCTGCCATTCAATCGACTTGATGTTGACGTTGTCCGGCCAGACATCAAAGGAAAACAAAAACCAAAAGTCGTCTTGAAATATCAATTCAAAAGTATTCCGCCACTTAAAGAACCGCTCATCATCCGGGATGATATTAGCAACCTACCCGCCGGTACAGGAAGGATTACCCAAAATCTGAGTCCAGAGTTGGTAAATCAGCTAAAAGAAAACGGCTATACAAGTGTTGAGATTTCTATTAGTACTGATGGCAAACGTGAGGAGACAATCAATGTCCCCCTCAGTTTTGATCTGATCGACCGGGTTAAAGCGATTCCACAAAATGCCTATACGTGGTTATTTCAATTCGACGCCAGCGGGAGGACGCCCGGAAAGCAGGATCAAGATACAGATGTTCCGGCATATACATTTCCCAATTTTAAAATATGGAGGGTCGTTGAAGAAAAAGATCAGGAGGGAAATATTAAACTTGTACGAGAGTTATATCAGTCTCGTGATAATACTCGAAATGGTGATGTGTTGGTAGTAACTTTTCCCGGAGATGGGCCCTATGAGATTGAATATGACATACAAGATGGCGTCGGGGCTCATAAAAAGCTGTTCAAACCTGTACGAGTAGATTTACTGGGGGCTTATATTACCTACGTTGAAAAAACAAACTCGCTGTCAATGGTTATTTCGTGAGTATTATGGCTCCCCAGAACCAGAACCGTGGAGATGCGGCATCTTCTGCTCTGGAGGAAGTCGTTTATGACTTTGGTGATGGCTCCCCGGAGGTACGTGTTCCCCTCGAAAATCAAAAAGCTGAGCCCGTGCAGCACGAATATAAAATGGAAGGGATTCCTTCGGGAGAAAAACGCAAAGTTACGGTTTTTGCCAGAGTAGAAGTTGCACCATTGGGGTATGTAGGAAAGCCATTTCCGATAGAGGTTGTCCTGACTGCACCGTAAAAGGAAAAAATAAGTTCCAATCCAATGGATACGGATGTTGAAGAAAACTTTCTCCAGGGCTCTACTCTAGTAACTGCTATTATTCACAAAGAGTTACTTTTCACACTATTCGGATCGAAAAACACACCCCTGCTCCATCCTTGAAGGAGAATCTAATAGATAAAAAAAGAGTGTGGGGCCGCCACACTCTTTTTTGAGATTTTTTTAGTTCACTTCAAAATTTATAAATTCTCATCCGGACATACGGTAGTCCAGAAACATTCTTGCTTTGGCACATTATCGCAATAATGCGGGTCAGTGCGGGCATCGCAGATTACTGGAAAGCACTGCCGGTAATGACGGCAGATGGGGAAAGATTGTCTGGCAGATTTTTCAGATCTTTCTACTACAAAGGAAGTCGTTTCTCCGTAATCTTTTGGATTATATGATCCCGAAGCATCGACTGCTGTTTGATGGGAAAATGTTAGAACGAGTCCAAGAGTCAGAACGATTGCCAGAGGCCGTAAAGCTGATTTCATAAAAAATAGAAATAAAAAAATATAGTATCTTTTTTTATTTCTATTTTATTTTTTTACAATTCTTTTAATTTTTATCAACCTCCTCTTTCTAGAATTATAACCCCGTGATAAGATATGTCAATATATTTTGGGTGTCATTTGATAAATTGTCAGCGGAGACGGGATTTGTCAGCATTTTTACTGAGAACACGTGTAAGTTATATCACATTGAGGTGGTGGAGGTCCGTCAGGGCAGAATGCTATATCCCGGCATACTATTTCGTAGCATGTTCTGGTCGGTAAACAGCGTTCATAACCAGGTCTCTCAGGTGGTAACTCGTTTCCCACTTCACCAATCGGAAAAGTTCCGTTGATATTTCTATTGCTGTTTCCTCCGCTTCCTCCAGGGGCCACGGCTACTCCGGCCCCAATATTCCCCGCAGTATCTTGTGCCCACCAATAGAGCGCATCTCCCGGTGCCAGTATCACTCCATTTTTGTTCGGATTAAAATGCTTGGAAGAGGGCGTGCTTTGAGACGCGGTTGTGTTGATATCAAACGCAGCGTCTGAGATCGCCACATTGTCTACAGCATGGAGCTTCAGGGTAATCTGAGAACTGCCGATATCCACGGGAGTTATATTGACCGCTGGGGCTTCCAAATCCTGCGATCCCGCTCCCCCCAGACACTTTGAATTTTGAATGAAAAACGGGTTCCCGGAGATATGAAAATCGGTCAGTATCTGTTGTCTGGCTGTCTCGGAGTTTTCGGCTCGGCAAAGGTAGCTTTCGATTTTTTCCCGCATCAGTCGTACAATCGTTCCCTCTGTAGCAAACGTGGCGGTACTTTGCCGTGTCGTCGAAGGCAGCGCCGTTGCTCCCAGCGTCAGAGACCGGATTACATTGCCGATTCCGGCAATCCCTGCACCTCGGGTCGATACGGTATTTTCTGAAAGTTTACTACTTTCTGTGACAATCTTGGAATTTTCGGTACTAATCTCAGTTGGAGACGATAAATTCAACAGGGCCAGTGTCGTATTGTCATAAATCCCTTTGCCGGTGAGATAGGTACCAAAAGCATGACCGCATTGTAACAGCCAGGATACGTACACGCCGTTGCGTTTATTAGTTTGATCGTTCGGATCAAAATCGCACGATCCAGCTGCGATTGCTCCACCCGCCGGTCTCCAGGTGGTCGTTACGTTGTCGAAATTGATGTACCCGAACGTAGTCGGGTGCTTGATCCATCCCGAAAACTTTCCGGTTCCGTCTATGCAGATAATTTCCTTTTTAGGCGGGAAACTCAGATTGGCAGGAACGCAATCCGTATCCGGAGATGTCGTATTTCCCAGATTAAGCGAATAATTGCTTAGTGCTACACTGCCGGTGAAAACGGAGTAGGTACTTCCGCTTGTGACCTGGGAGTTATGCCAGTCAATTGTACCGTAAAACGGACTAAGACTGGTGCCGCTGACTGAGTTGTCCGGGTTAATCGTTACTCCAAAATCGATACACAGTGCTGGATGCGCGTTTGCCGCATCGGAAGGCTGGAAATACAGAGGACCAGCATCCTGACCGTAGGCGATACCGTAGACATTGCCTCCGGTTTTCGTACAGATGCTTGGTGGCGGAGTTGCGCTGCCAGGAATGGTAAATTGAAGGGGGTTGCTTACTTGTCCCAAGCCGTTTTGTGCTGTCACTTCATAGGTACCGGGTTGTGCTGTGGAAGGTATGACAAATGCAGCATTGCTATAAAGCGTTGTATTCGAGCTGCAGTTTTTTGTTCCATTCACGGTTCTGGTAGTACCGCAATTGCTGCTTTGCACAAAGCTTTGACTTTGACACCAAACATGAGCAAAAGGACCTTGGGTAGTAGCGCATTGCACAAAGCTTTGACCGCTGCAGATGGTGGATGCATCCGGGCTCCATGCAGAAACGGTACAGCTGCCGGCACACGTCTTGGTTCCTATTTCTGTTCTCGTGTTCGAACAGTTACTGGTCTGAAGAAAGGATACGCCGCTGCATACATTGCCCGCGCTGGGGCTCCAGTTTGTGTCAATGCAGGTCCCGCCGCCGCAATCAACTGGGCATGTCTGGGTACTTTCCCCTAGCAGAGGGGTACACATTCCATCACCACAATACCCTTCAACGAACGGACGGTCGATAATATCGATGATTTGTTCTCCCCCGCCACAAGGATTTTCCTCGAGCGATCCGGTTGTTTCATACGTTCCTCCCGGTCCTCCACAGATGATAATAATATCGTTCCCTCCCGGCCCAATTCCGATACTGCCGCCTCCGCCGGTATTCGCGCTGATCCCACCACTACTCGCACCCCCAGGGATAAATTCAACCGCTTCGGCCTGAGGAATTAGCCAGGAAAATAATCTGTTTGTTTCCTCTGGGGCGTCGAGCCATGACGTGATCGGATTTGATCCGCTGGCATTGCGGATGGTAAAGGTCTGGCCGGTTTGGAGGTTTCTGAGAAAGAACGTGTTATCGCTTCCGGTAAATCTGTTTCCGGTAACGAGAATATTGGAACTCGCGTTGGCTTGAGAAGGGGTGAGATCAGTAATAGCGAAATTGGTACCTGGTGGTGGGGATATATTGCTATTGGCAGTGTCTGTATTTGTTGTTTGAGTTCCGGAAGAGGGTACCAAAAAGACTAACGTATTGCTTACCTCTCCGGTGCTATTTCTTACCGATACATCATACAGCCCGCTCAGATTGGCGGGTACGGTCAGACTAAGGATGTTGTAGTCGTTGGCTCGAGGAGGTCTTTTGCTGGCCTGCGTTTGCAGCTGTGTGGTCGATCCCCGGGTGGTACGATTGCTAAAAGAAACGATATTCCCTGCAGCGCTAAATCCAGTTCCGTTGATGAGTATACTGCTTCCACTACTGGCGGAGTCAGGTGTGATGGAGGTTATACTTAAAAAGGTAGATGATGTACTGTTACCCCCGCTCTCACCGCAATCCTTCAAAGAAGACGCGTAGTATGGGCAAAATGTTTCCCCACTGTTACCCCCGCTCTCACCGCAATCCAGCAAGCAAGCCTCACCATCGATACATATTCCGTCTCCGCAAAAACTCGAATTGATCATCCCTAAACTGTGTACCCCTGAATCGCAGATAACCGATGTCCCGTGATTACCATCATTGATCCGGACTGTACCGCCGCCGCCGTTGCATTCGAGGACACTATCTTGGTGTTCGCAGGTTTGTGCAGTGACTTCGTCTGGATCACAAGGACACGTCATACTACTGCATTCACCTACATAGTTTGCATTATAGCTGTTTCCTTGGAATCCAAATTTTGTTCCACCTGCGGTAGTATTAATACTTCCTATTTCGGTATTTATACCAGGAGTAGTCGGATTGTAGTCTGGATTGATCATTCCTGTGAACCCCAAAGCATTTGGTATGATACTCATAGCCCAGACGTATCCTAACAATATGGCGATTTTGTATTTGGTAGACATGGATGAGCAGAGTTGATGGTTAAAGAAAAATAGCTATGAATCGGGTTTATTATGTACATCAGTTCTGTACCGGAACACACACGGTAGTTGTGTTACACATGGGAGGCGGGCAAGGAACTCCCCCCGTATCTACTGAACAAAGGGGATGGGGAATACAGATCGTATTTGTTTCGCACTGACGGGTTGTACCCCCGGGATCCGTTATAACAATGGGTGGTTCGGTTGAACCGCTACTATTGGGAGTAAACGTTCCCCGTGCTTCGTTCCCGGCCTTGTCTTTGGCATACCAGTGAAGCGTTCCACCATCGGGAATTGCCGCGTTGATCGTATCGGTAAAGTGTTTATTCGACGCAGTGGAAGATGAAACAGGAGTATTGATCTCATACGCCGCGTCCTGGATTCCGCTCCCGCCGACATTGTCTTTGGCCGTTAATCGGACGATTGTTGATCTTGGTCGATTGATCACCTGAGTAACATTGACATTCACCCATGGACGGATCTGGTCCAAGCTTGTCCCGCCGCCGGTGCCGTTTGCGTTACCGTTCCCGCCGCCACTTCCGCTACAGCTGTTACTAAGTGGAAACGGCAAATCATTCAGATGATAACTGGTCACCAGCGTAGAAAAGGGGACGCCTTGGGCGGTTAGCGTACATACCGAACGTTGTAGTTCTTCGCCGATGGTGTTTTGAATATTTCCGCCGCTATAAGTTGGCACCCAGCCGTATAATTGTGGGATAGATACAGCAGAAACTATCGTATCGAACGGTGCGGTCAAATCGACTTGTATCGGCACGTTACGGTTGGCTAACAACTGTTTATATGCCGGTCCGCAATCCCTCAGCCAATTGAAAAGCGTACCACTTTGAACTTTAGCTTGATCAAGCGTATAAATACAACTCCCTATATCAATACCAGAAATACTGTTGTTTTGATTGCTGTTGGATGCATTGGTATTGCTGTTCGTGGTGGTGATCGTGAATGGCTGAAACGTATGGCTGAAAGTATTTCCGGCATTGTCACGCGCCCATACAGAAATGTAATGTGTCTCGCTCGGCTGGGATGTCGTGCGGTTGATGGTTACGGTCGTGCTGGCAGTAAATGTAAAACCTACTCCGTCTCCTGCTGCCGCGTCGAGCATATAGCGTGCTTCCAAAAGACCTGACCCGCCTGTATCGCTCGCCTGAAGCAGTACGCTTATCGGGCTATTGGAGTTGGCGCTGCTCGGAGCTGCCGTTATGTCGGGAGGTGTCGAGTCATTGGAAATACTAAATTGCAGCGGGGGATCTATGCTGTCTTCTCCCGCTCCGTTCTTTACGGTAAGGTCGTATAAACCGTTCGGTAATCCGGAAGGAATTGTAAATCTCAATATATTATACCCTCCCGCCGCTTCGGTTTGTGCTATCGCGAACGGACCTGATAAGAATGCCAAGGCTGCCGCATCTCCTGTTTTTAACGAACTGAGCGCCGTAGTATTCGTGATGCTTGTGGTGTTTCCGGTTGAAGTATTTCTGAGATATACGATATTGCCCGTACTGGTAAAGCCACTGTTTCCACTGGTAATCCCAACGATCGTACCGGCGAGTCCACTACTGGGACTGATACTCGATAATTGGATTGTATTTGTATTTTGGCAGCCTGATTGACACGAAGTGAGGTCAGAGAAGGAGCAGCCAGCAGTACCGATGACGCAGGAAGAACATTGATACGTAGAGGTGTTACAGGTATAGCCGTACTTCGTAGGAGCCTGGCATCCGGATTGACAGGATGTTAGATCGGAGTAGTTACAACCTGCAGTACCGATGACGCAGGAAGAACATTGATAAGTAGAGGTATTACAGGCATAGCCATATCTGGTAGGAGCTTGACAGCCTGATTGACAGGATGTTAGATCGGAGTAGTTACAACCTGCAGTACCGATGACGCAAGAGGAACATTGATAGGTAGAGGTATTACAGGTATAACCGTACGTTGCGGGAGCTTTGCAATTATTGGCGCAAGTAGTCGCATCACTATAACAGCCGGTTGTTCCGCTTATACATTTTTTTGTAGAACACTGGTAAGTCGTTGTATCGCAATAATAAGCACCATAAGTGATTGTCGTGCTGGCGCCGCAATCTGCTGAACACGTACTACTGCTTTCAGTTGTCGAATCACATACTCCGTCGCCGCAATATCCTCCACGTACGGCCGCGTGTACGGGACTTCCCATAAGGAAAAAACTGGCTGCCACGATTATACCTAAGATGAGGGGCAATAGTTGAAAATCGTATTTTTTCAACTGGCAAGATGATAAGTCCATGGTATTTTTTGTTTATTTTTTCAGAATGCATTTTTATTATAACATAATTTTTCTATGGAACAAATAGAAAGAATGTTGCTTCAACTATAAAAGTAAAGAGTACTATAACGGTGTTTTGAAATAGCGGGTCTATTCTTTATATATCATCGGGCAATCTGACATGATAAAAAATGGAAAGCCCTCCAGATGATAGGTTGTGAGCAATAAGTCTATGGGAAATTCTTTGTCAGCAAGTGCACAAACCTTTTTCTGGAGCATCTCGCGGAGTTTCGTTTGAATATTGCCGCTCGGTTCGGTCGGTGTCCAGCTATGTTGGCTCGGCAGCTTTGCGCTAGACACGATTCTATCAAAAGAGTCGGTAAGTAAGATCGGTCCCGTCGCCACTTCTTTCTCTTCTAATAATTTTTCAAAAGAGGGGCCGCAGAGTCTCAGCCATGCAAGTACCGTACCCGATCTGATGGTTTCGGGAGCATCCATGGAATAAGGGCATTCAACTATCTGCGGGCTGATATTCTGATTGCTGTTTCCGTCCGTTTCGGTGTTTATCCGGTAGGGGCCAAAAACCGCTGTTTGAGTATTCCCGGCATCATCTGTCGCCCATACCGATATGAAATGATGCCCGGGTGCGACAATCGTAATCACCGTACTTTCTTCGAAATACAACCCCTTCCTGGTATCTGCGAGGCCGTCAATCATATATCGCCCCCGAGCAACCCGCATATTCTCATCCCGGAGAGTAAGTATCACATGTATGAAATTGGGAATCGTAACATTGAGAGCTGGAGGGATCGCTATGATGTGGGGCGGAATATGGTCTTTCTCACAATTCTCCAGACATTGGGGGTCTGGTCCGGTGTAATAGCACGCGGGATACTTTGCCGGGCAGGCCGTGAATTGCTCGTACCCGCAATATTCGGATACTCCCACCTGTCCGCAGGAAATCCCGTTTATAGAACCCCAACAATCAATCGGGTAGGAGCGGCAGTTGTTTTCCGATGAAGCAGCCGGTATTCCCAGCAATACGCTGAAAAACAAAATTCCCGCAAGGTACCGCATGGTTGATGACATTGGTATATTTGTTTTAAATGTAAAATACCAATAGTATATATGATCTATAGAGTATAGATATAAAATTTTCTTTAATTTTTCAAACGACATAAAATCATCACGTCTCGACTTTTTTTAGCTTTTTGGTCGTATCCATTTCGAAAGGAAAGATACACTATCGAGTTCTATCCTATTCGTACAATAATGAGGAAAAGATAAAATCTGGTGAAAAAGGCAGGTTGCGATGAGCGGCTAGCGACGAGCGATGAGCGGTCAGCCTGGAAAGTTGCTACAATGCCATAATTTGGCTATCTTCTGCTGCGCCATGACGATAATAACAACAGACTGTCTGCTAGCCGCTATGTACTAACCGCTAAATTTAAAAAAATCTTGCATTCGTTTTTGCCTTTTGATAACGTATCTTCCGCCTATGTAAATTATTGGCTTTCTTATTTTGTTACCCAAATTACTTCTATGGCAGGCACATTTGTCCGCAACAAAACGCACGTCAATGT
This sequence comes from Candidatus Altimarinota bacterium, assembly GCA_039809385.1. Taxonomy (GTDB): domain Bacteria; phylum Patescibacteriota; class Gracilibacteria; order JBDHUY01; family JBDHUY01; genus JBDHUY01. The sequence goes on along the minus strand of JBDHUY010000009.1, from coordinate 33,063 downwards.
CGGTACGATCGGTCACGTAGACCATGGAAAGACAACGTTGACCGCCGCTATTTGTACCTATCTTGCTTCCAAAGGATTGGCCCAGGCCCGCGCTTATGGTGAAATCGACAGTGCTCCCGAAGAAAGAAGCCGTGGTATTACCATTAACACATCGCACCAGGAATATGAAACAGCTACTCGTCACTACGCACACGTAGACTGTCCGGGACACGCCGACTATATCAAGAATATGATTACCGGTGCCGCTCAGATGGACGGTGCGATTCTGGTCGTATCCGCCGCAGACGGCCCGATGCCTCAGACCCGTGAGCATATTTTGCTGGCTCGTCAGGTAAACGTTCCGAATATCGTGGTATTCTTGAATAAGGTAGACATGGTTGATGATCCCGAATTGCTGCAGCTGGTAGAAGTTGAAGTCCGTGATCTGCTTTCCAAATACAAATTTCCCGGAGACCAGGTCCCGATTATCAAAGGATCGGCTCTTAAGGCCTTGGAAGCTCCGGCCGATGAAGGTGCTACCAAATGTATTCAAGAGCTTTTGGATCAATTGGACAGCTATATACCCGATCCGGTCCGCGATCTTGACAAACCCTTCCTGATGCCGGTCGAAGACGTGTTCTCGATCAAAGGACGCGGTACGGTCGTAACCGGACGCGTTGAGCAGGGAGTAGTAAAAGTCAATGAAGAAGTCGAATTGATTGGTATCCGCGATACTCGCAAGACAGTTGTAACCGGAGTCGAAATGTTCCGGAAACTGCTGGACCAGGGGCAGGCCGGTGATAACGTCGGATTGCTGCTGCGCGGTATTGAAAAAGACGACGTGGAGCGCGGTATGGTGATCGCCAAACCGGGCAGTATTACTCCCCATAAAAAATTCGAAGCCGAAGTGTACGTTCTCACAAAGGAAGAAGGCGGACGTCATACGCCATTCTTTAAAGGATACAAGCCTCAGTTTTATATCCGTACTACGGACGTAACCGGAGGGATTGAACTTCCTTCCGGAGTAGAAATGGTGATGCCGGGAGATAATATTAAAATGGTGGTAGAACTCGGTAGTCCGATAGCTCTGACCGAAGGCGTACGATTTGCTATCCGCGAAGGCGGACATACCGTAGGCGCCGGAGTCGTTACCAAAATTCTCGAATAAACTCCGTTGAACTTTCCCCTTCATTAATACGGTTTCCGCCCTGTTAAGAAGGGGAATTTTCGTATCTAAAAAGTGTCTCTTTAATTTCCGGTTTCTTTTATCTCGCATATATTTCTCATGGCAACCGCCGCTAAAAAATCAGAAGGAAGTACTGCACAAGCGCCGCGCATTCGTATCAAAATACGATCGTTCGATTATCGTATTATCGATCAAGCAGTTAAGGTGATTATCGATTCAGCTGCCAATACGGGAGCGGTGGTGCACGGGCCGATTCCACTGCCAACACGTATTGAAAAAATGACAGTGAATCGCTCTACTTTTGTTAAAAAAGATGCTCGCGATCAGTTTGAAATGCGCACGCACCGTCGGCTTATCGATATATCGAACAGTAATTCGAAAACAATTGATTCATTGACTAATCTGAGTCTCCCGTCGGGGATCGATATTGAGATAAAAATGATTTAAGACATTTATATCGTCTGTTTATTTTTCTTGTTATGAAGGGTGGCGTATTGGCTTCCAAAATGGGGATGACTCGTCTGGTGAACTCCGAAGGATTATTGGTCCCGGTGACACAGCTTCAAATCCTTGACAATCAGGTGGTAGATATTCGCCCCGACTCACATGACGGAATTTCCCGGATTGTATTGGCTGCTAATCCGTATAAAAAACCGACCAGCAATAAAAAATTTCATACGCTCAAAGGTTTTGTGACCGATATACCGGCTGAAAAAGGTTCAAGTTTATCTCTGTCCGGATTGGAAGAGATAAAAGAAGTCGAGATTTCTTCTGTCTCGAAAGGAAAGGGTTATCAAGGAGTAATGCGCCGGCACGGATTTCATGGAGGTCCAGCCTCGCATGGATCTCATTTTCATCGCGAACCTGGTTCTATCGGTCAACGTGCCCGCCCGGGTAAGGTTATGAAAGGCAAAAAGCTTCCCGGTCATTTGGGGATGGATCGAATCACTCTCAAAAAACGACCCGTGATCGCCTATGATTCAACAAAACGTATTTTGAGCGTTAAAGGTACTGTTCCGGGTGCAAAGTCCGTATTGGTCGAGGTTCGCTTTTAGTTTTCTTCTTCCTATTTGTCGATTCGTTTTTCTCTTTATGGAAATAGTTATTTACTCCCAGAACGGAACAGAAGCCGAGAAAATGTCTTTACCCAAGGATATTTTTGAAGCAAAGATCAATCATGATTTGATGTACAGGGCGTTAAACATGCAATTATCAAATGCAAGACAACCGATAGCTCACACACTCAAGAGAGATGAGCGTGCCGGAAGTACTCGTAAACTCTTTCGTCAAAAGGGCACGGGAAGAGCTCGTTCAGGTGCGATTCGTTCGCCGCTGCATAAAAAAGCCGGAGTAGTGTTTGGTCCTCGTAACGAGCGAAATTTTCAAAAAAACATGTCCAAAGGTGAACGCCGTCATGCACTTTTTTCCGCTCTTTCAGCGAAAGCTAACGATAAGGCTATCCTTGGTTTGAGTGCTTATGAAGGAGCTGTTTCCACTAAGGATTTTTCGATTTTCTTGAAAAAATTGCCTTTAGAAAAAAGCGTCTTGGTAGTACTGGCAGATAAGCATCCGATCGTTCAGAAGTCTTCCAATAATTTGCCGCAAGTAAAAACAATTCTGGTAAATTATTTGAATGTACGGGATCTCTTGCAATATAAATCGCTGGTCTTTATGAAAGACGCACTTGAAAAACTTCCTACCGTTTTTTCTTCTCAAACCTCTAAATAAGCAGATTTTATATGGATCTTACGCAAGTTATCAAAGCCTCGCTGGTTACCGAAAAAGGTACGAATCTAAATGCTCAGAAAAAATATCTGGTACAGGTCAATCCGTCTGCAACAAAGATTGATGTTAAGCAGGCAGTTGAAGCCTTATACGATCGAAAGGTCGCAAGTATTCGTATTATTCTCAATCCTCCCAAAGTTCGTATCGTAGCTCGGGGGAAAAGTGTTCAAAAACGCGTTCGCCTTAAGAAAGCTATTATTACTTTGAAAAAAGGCGAAAAGGAGCTTACTTTTACTAAATCCAAAGATAAGAAATAGTTATGCCGATCAAACAATATCGCCCTACTTCCAACGGGCATCGCAACATGTCGGTTCTGACCTACGAAGAAGTAACGGTCAAGCACCCCGAAAAAAATCTGCTGAAACGCATGAAAAATAAATCGGGACGCAACAATAACGGTCGTATTACGATACGTCATTTGGGTGGCGGTTTTAAACACATGTACAGGGTTATAGATTTTAAGCAGCATGACAAGAACAATATAGAAGCAGTGGTCAAGTCCATAGAATATGATCCCAATCGTACCGCTTTTATCGCCTTGGTGTCGTATGCCGATGGTGAAAAACGATATATATTGGCTCCCGAAGGACTAAAAGTTGGAGATTCGATCAAGACTGCCGAGAAGACCAGAGTCAAAGTCGGTAACAGAATGCAGCTCCAGCATATTCCAGTCGGTTTTGATATTTATAATATCGAATTGTTAATCGGTCGAGGAGGTCAAATCGTACGATCAGCCGGTACTTCGGCAAAGCTTGTCGGCTTTGACGGAGATTACGCACAGATATTGCTTCCGTCCGGTGAAACCAGGAAAGTGCGCAAAGAGTGCTATGCGTCGATTGGTAAAGTCAGTAATGAAGATATAAAAAATGTACGGGTTGGAAAAGCCGGTCGCAATCGTTTACGCGGAAAACGTCCTCAGGTTTTGGGAAAATCGATGAACCCGGTAGAGCACCCGCATGGAGGAGGCGAAGGGCATAATGGTGTCGGATTGAAGCATCCAAAAACTCCTTGGGGTAAACCTGCTCTGGGAGCGAAAACACGAAATAACAAACGTACCAGCAAGTTTATCGTCAAGAGGAGAAAATAGTTGGCATAACAATAATCGATATTTGTTTTCAAATCTTTGATTTTTCACTTTTAACTTTATATGTCCAGAAGTTTAAAAAAAGGTCCTTACGTAGACGCGAAGTTGCTCCAAAAGATAGAACTTCTTAATAAAAACGGCGATAAGAAGATCATTAAAACGTGGGCCAGGGATAGTGTTATTGCTCCGGACTTTGTGGGACATACGATTGCTGTCTATAACGGGAAACAGCATGTGCCGGTATTTATTACTGAAAATATGGTGGGACACAAACTTGGAGAATTTTCTTTTACCAGACGGTTCAAAGGTCATGGAGGTAAGCTTGCCAGAATGACCGGAACCGATAAAGTCTCAGATTCCTAGATACCCGAAATTTTGTTAAATATCACTTGAATCTCTAATTTTACTCGCGTATGAAAGCTATCTTGAGAAGGGCAAGAATCTCTCCCTTAAAAATGAATCTGGTTGCCGATCTGGTGCGTAATAAAAGCGTCAAAACTGCTTTGGATCAGTTGAAATTTACTCCAAAAAAAGCAGCAGCGTTGCTGTATAAAACGGTTCGTTCCGCTGCCAGTAATGCCGAGAAAAATTTTAATCAGGATCCGGCTAAACTTGTCATTAAAGAAATTGTAGTAACCGGAGGTCCGGTGTATAAACGCTTTAATCCGGTTTCAAAAGGCAGGGCTCATCCTATATTAAAACGAACCAGTCATATTACCGTTATTGTCGAGAGCAAGTAATCTGAAGTGAGTATCAAATCTAGTAGTATCTGACAAATTTCATAGAGTTCTATAAGTTTCCATTTGTTTCTCTGTATCATTGTTTTACCTTCTAATACCTTTTCTCGTGGGTCAGAAAGTCAATCCGAAAATCATTCGCGTTGGGATTACACGCAATTGGGAATCCAACTGGTATTCTCCTAAAAAAGAGTATGGCAGGTTTTTGTTAAAAGATCTTGAACTGCGCAAAAAAATTCAGAATGCCTTACGTAATTCCGGAGTATCACGCGTCGAGATTGAGCGTATGTCGAACAGAATCGTTGCCAACGTGTACACCTCCAAGCCTGGAATGATTATCGGGAAAAGCGGAACCGCGATTCAGGATTTGAAGCAAAAACTGGAAAATGAGTTTAAAGAAAAAATAGATATCAATATTCGCGAGATAAAAAAACCCTATTTGGATGCCTATATTGTTTCCGAACTTATCGGACAGCAGATATCAAGACGTATCGCATTTCGTAGAGCCGTTAAATCCGTTACCGAAAAAGTCATGGAAAGTGGAGCTAAGGGAGTAAAGGTCTACGTCGGCGGACGTTTGAATGGAGTTGAAATAGCCCGTTCCGAATTTTTTCTTGACGGAAAAATTCCTTTACATACTCTTCGCTCGGATATAGATTTTGCAAAATATACTGCTGCTACTATGTACGGTTCGATCGGAATTAAGACATGGATTTACAAAGGTGAGCATTTCGTACGTAATACTAAGAAGCAGTCGCAGATTTTCTCTTGACCAAAACCGAGTTTTTCCCTAAGCTGGGCAGGCGTGACCTACGCAAGTTCCCAGGTTCCATTACGACTTCTGTCTCTCACATCTTTATAGATTTCGACGCTTCCTATGTTGTTTCCAAAAAAAACCAAGTATCGTAAAACGCAACGCGGCCGTCTCAAAGGCGTAGCGACCCGAGGAGCTTCCGTCAGTTTCGGGACATTTGCGCTCAAAGCCGTTACGAGAGGGTATCTCAATTCCCGTCAGATAGAGGCTGCCCGTAAGACATTGACCCGTTATACTAAAAAAGGTGGTAAGATCTGGATCAGAATTTTTCCTGACAAACCCTGGACGAAAAATGCCGAAGAAGTCCGTATGGGTACCGGAAAAGGGGCCGTACAGTATTATACGTTCGGTGTAAAACCGGGACGAGTCCTGTTCGAAATGGATGGTCTGCCCGAAGACCAGGCAAAAGAAGCCCTGCTGCTTGCCGCCTACAAACTCCCTGTCAAAACACGTTACGTGACAAATATATAATTTATCTGATTTTTCACATGAAGTTTAAAGATCTGATCGTTGCCAAACCCGAGGAACTTGTGCACGAACTGTCAAAGGCCCGCCGCGAACTGTATGATTTGAATATCAACAATCATTCGCGCCAGCTGAAAGAAACGCATAAAATTCGGGATAAGAAGAAAGATATAGCTCGTATTCTGACGGCCATAAAGGAAATAGGAGCCTCGGCCAATAATGTGCCGGTTTTTGAGTCGACTGAAGCTGTATCTGACACAAAAGAAAACGAAACGATTTCCAAGAAAGCGAGCAATGAAAGCTCGAAGGATGCTAAGCCGATTGCTAAAAAACGTGTCAAAAAGAACGAAGAATAATTAATTTTTACCCATTTCTATGATGGTGCAAAAACGAACGTTGGAAGGTGTTGTCGTCTCGGATAAAATGCAAAAAACGCGTATTGTGGAAGTACGTCGGTATAAACTTCATCCCAAGTATAAAAAGCGCTTTAGTGTTACCAAGCGTTATTATGCTCACGACGAAAAAGAACAATATAAAGTAGGTGATACCGTTACGATTCAGGAAACCAGACCGTTAAGCCGCTTAAAACGGTGGATGGTGCTTTATTCTTCACCCCAGGCATAACTCGATTGCTTTTGATATTCACTCTTTGTCTTTTATGATTCAACAACAAACCCGCTTAGTCGTGGCCGACAATACCGGTGCCAAGGAAGTCATGTGTATCAAAGTTCTGGGAGGTAGTCGCAGACGGTATGCCAAAGTAGGCGATATTATTGTCGTAGCTGTCAAGGAGGCACTGCCACGCGGTATGGTAAAGAAAAAAGCCGTTGAAAAAGCAGTTATCGTACGTGTGAAGAAAGAGTATCGGCGCGACGACAACAGCTATATACGTTTTGATGACAATGCAGTTGTAATCGTCGATAAAGATCAGCAACCCAAAGGAAGTCGTATATTCGGGCCCATTCCTAGAGAACTACGTAAAAAAGGTTTTCAAAAAATCATCAGTTTAGCTCCGGAAGTTTTATAAGTCGAAAGTACATAGTCCTTATTGTCAATCGAGTCCTAAATTCTATTTTACTACTACTCGATACTATATACCCCAACGGGGGCCCCTTCGGGCTTACTATCAGATACCCCTATTCCCATGAAGATCAAGAAGAACGATTCCGTCATGATTATTGCCGGAAAACATAAAGGCAAAAAAGGAAAAGTGTTGCGCGTCGAACCAGCTGACAACCATATAGTTGTCGAGAAAGTCAATGTTGTAACGAAGCATGTTCGCAAACGGCAGGCCCAGGCCGGAGAGATCATAAAGTTCGAAGCACCTTTCAGCGTCTCCAATGCCATGGTTATTTGTCCTCACTGCGATAAAGTTACACGAGTGCATTACCGGCTCGCTACCGACGGGAAGAAACAGCGTATATGTAAAAAATGCGATGGTCTCCTCGATCGTGCTCTCGAAGTTTCATAAGATTTCAACTTTGTTTTATCAACGTTATGTCCACATCATCTCTTTCTCGTATTCAATCGGCTCAGGAAAAGCTTGGCATTAAAAATCTGTGGGCCTCGCCCCGGGTTACCAAAATCGTTGTAAATGTAGGTATGGGAACATTTCTCAAAACTTCGAAAGACTACGACGAGATTGTCGATAATATAACTGCCATTACCGGACAAAAACCGGTTGTGACAAAAGCCAAAAAAGCTATTTCAAATTTCAAGCTTCGGATTGGTATGCCGGTAGGAGTGAAAGTGACTCTGCGCGGAAGGCGTATGGAGGATTTTCTCGACAAGCTGGTCAAAGTCATATTCCCGCGTATTCGAGATTTTCGAGGTCTCTCGGTCAAAGCATTCGACGGAAAAGGCAGCTATACCGTAGGTTTACGAGAAATTATCGTTTTTCCTGAGGTAAATCCCGACAATATGAACAAGATTCACGGACTCGAAATAACAGTAGTAACAACGGCTGCGGATAAAGACCAGTGTCGAACCCTGCTTACCGAATACGGATTCCCTTTTAAAAAAGACTAGGAAGTAAATTATCAATTGTTAAGTATTTAATTATTACTGGAAGAAAACGTAAATTCGGTAATTGTGATTCATACTTAAATCATCAATAATCTGTAATTAATCATTTGTAATTAATAATTTTGTAATCAGATGGCCAAATTATCCAAGATTAACAGCGCCGAACGGAAGCGTAAAAGTGTCGAACATGCTTTGAAGATAGGAAAGAAGCCAGCATTTCCGACCCGAGTCTATAATCGCTGTAAATTATGTGGTCGCGTAGGAGGCTATATGCGTAAGTTTCAAATGTGTCGTATTTGTTTTCGGGAGCGTGCTAACGAAGGATTGATCATGGGGGTCAAAAAATCCAGCTGGTAAGGGAAATAATGCAAAGTGTAAAATGGAAATTGTTAAATTATAGCGTATTCCTTCATTGTACACTTGCCCGGAACGCCGAAAACGTTAAAGAAGTTGAAAAATTGTATAAGTCTCCACCGTTTATAGTCAAATATCCCGCATAATAACTTCTGAATAATCTTTAGATTTTGAACTTTACACTTTTCATTTTGCATTTCTTATGATGACTGACCCTATCGCGGATTTTCTAACACGTCTGCGTAATGCCTCGGCCCGCAATATTCATCTGATTGAAGCGCAACATTCGTTCATGAAAGAAGCCATTGCGGAAAATTTGAAGAAAACTGGTTTCATCGTTGATTTTGAGGTTGCGGAAGAAGATGCAAAAAAAGTGATCAAAGTGGAACTTCATCCTCATCGACTTCTCAACATTCGTAGAAAAAGTAAGCCCGGAAGACGCGTCTATTTATCCTCTCAACACATTCCGGTTGTCAAGAGCGGACTGGGAATAGCAGTTATGTCTACCTCCCGTGGAGTAATGACCAATAAAGAAGCGAAAAAAATGAATGTCGGAGGGGAATTGTTATGCGAAGTATTTTAGTTTATTTTTTTAACGCCTAACCACCGTGTCGCGTATTGGAAAGAAACCAATTCAATTGCCGGATGGAGTAACGCTGCAAGTAAATGGAACTCTGCTTTCCTTTAAGGGACCCAAAGGATCCGTTAGTTTGATCATTCATCCTGATATGATGATCAAGGTCGAAAATAATAAAGAGATTCTAGTCGAGCGTCCCAGCGAATCACAAAATCATAGAGCTTTGCACGGGCTGACCCGTACGCTTGTTGACAACGCCGTTACCGGAGTTAAATCCGGATTTGTTAGGAGTCTGGAAGTTCAGGGAGTCGGCTATAAAGTCAATGTGCAAGGTAAAAAACTCATTTTGAATGTCGGTTTTTCTCATCCTGTTGAATTTGACCCGCCCGAAGGTATCACCCTGGCTATTGATAAAGACAATAAGAATATGGTACTTATCCAGGGTGTAGACAAACAGCTGGTAGGTCAAGTTGCTGCCAACATACGAGCTATCAAGAAGCCGGAACCGTATAAAGGAAAAGGAATTATTTATACCGGCGAACGTATCCGTCGCAAAGCCGGAAAAACAGCCTCGAAATAATCATACTATCTGTTTCGTTACTATTGTCTCACGTTTATGGAAACCAAATCGATCAAACGTTCGCGACGTCACTTGCGTATTAAAAAACGCTTTAACCCTGCTACCTTACGCCTAGTCGTATTTCGCAGTCTTAATCATATCTATGGCCAGGTTGTAGACGATACCACCAGAAAAACTCTCGTCTCGGCTTCTGATGTGGTCGGTAACTCCAAAGGTACCAAGACCGAGCGGGCGATGTCCGTCGGAAAAGAGCTTGGCAAAAAAGCTATTGAAGCAGGTATCTCGATCTGCGTTTTCGATCGAGCAGGCTATAAATACCATGGTCGCGTCAAAGCCCTGTGCGAGGGAGCTCGCGAAGCTGGATTGAAGCTTTAAATCTCATATGCACTTTATTATCACTCAATAATTTATGGCGAAACAAGTTCAAGAAAAACAATTTGAAGATGAAGTACTCAGCATCGACAGGGTTACCCGTGTGGTATCAGGAGGACGCCGTCTCAGATTTCGAGCCGTCGTAATAGTCGGTGATAAAAAAGGCAAGATCGGTTTGGGCACCGGCAAAGCCAACGAAGTAAACGTCGCGGTTCAAAAAGCTTCCCGGCAAGCCAAGAAACATATGGTGACCGTGCCATTGTTTCAAGACACTATTCCTCACGATATCAAGATCAAGTTCAAGAGTTCGCGTATCTGGCTTTCTCCGGCTGGAGAGGGTACCGGGATAATTGCCGGAAGCGTTATTCGTAAGGTTTTGGCGCTAGCCGGTTATAAGAACATCCTGAGTAAAATGTTTGGTTCCTCTAATAAACTCCTCAATGCTCAGGCTACGTTGATGGCTTTACAAAGCTTGAAGGAACGCAAAGTCAGCAAAAAGAACGAGTCTAAACAAATCCCGACGGAATCCGCATCTGCCGCACAGAGCAAGTCTGACGACAGTCAAACTTCCCATGCCGCCAAAGCATAGTTCACTCTTATCTCTCAAGTTCCTAGTGTCTCTTTTTTTCCAGGGAACCTGCTTCAATTCACTTACTTATGTTACAGCAACATACACTTAAAAGAAATAATCGGGCGTATAAATCTTCCCGGCGTTTAGGTCGTGGTAATAGTTCCGGACGCGGTACTACCGCCGGACGCGGTACCAAAGGACAGTTGGCTCGAACAGGACGTAAAGTGAGTCCGTGGTTTGAAGGCGGACAGACTTCGTTTTTGCAGCGAATTCCCAAAAAGAAAGGATTCAGAAGGCCTGTATCTGTCGATGTGGCTGTTCTCAATGTCGCCGATCTCAATGTTCTGGAGAACGGAACGGTTGTTTCTCACGAGCTTCTTTTGTCTCACAAATTGATCAAAAAATCCGATAGTGTCAAAATTCTGGGAGAAGGCGAACTTACCAAAAAACTTAGCGTGGAAGTTCCTTGTTCCGCTTCCGCCAAAACCAAAATTGAAGCTGCCGGCGGAACCGTTAAAGAATTACAGGCAGCGGCAGACAGTCAAAAAGAATCGAAGAAAGCTAAAAAATAAAATGACTTCTTTGTTCATCATTCCAATACCCTTTATTCTTTCAACCGCGGGTATTCCTATTCAATCGATTCTTTATGTTTAAATATCTAAAACAGATCTGGAATTCTCCGGATTTACGAAAGAAAATTCTGTTTACGCTTCTGGGGATTGTTATTTACCGTCTGGTTTCGCACGTAACGGTTCCCAATGTGGAGTCGGATATTTTGCGGGGCATATTTCAGAGAAACAGTACCCTTGGTTTTTTTAACGCGCTTCTGGGCGGCAGCGTGCAGAATTTTTCGATTGTGCTCATGGGATTGTCGCCGTATATCAATGCTTCGATCATCATACAGCTGTTGACTGTGATTGTTCCGCGCTTGGAGTCTCTGAGCAAAGAAGGGGAACAGGGGCAGAAACAGATTCAGAAATATACGCGCTGGCTTACCGTACCACTGGCCTTTTTGCAGAGTTATGGTATGATTCTGCTGCTGAATCAATTGGGTGGCGGGCAGCAGATCGTCAACGTAAACGACCCGGGAACGCTGTTGACTGTGATGATCTCGGTAACGGCCGGTAGTCTTTTCCTGATGTGGTTGGGTGAAGTGCTAACCGAAAGCGGAATTGTCAACGGAATTTCCATTCTGATCTTCAGCGGTATTGTTTCAAGTCTTCCCCAAGTTATTTTTCAAACTGTTTCGCTTACCAATGTAGACAGTAATAAATTGATTTCTGCGTTTATTTTGATTGGCATTACGGTTCTTCTCACCGTATTTATTATCTGGTTTACCGAGGGTAATCGTACGATCCCGATTACCTATGCCGGTAGAGGACGTGTTTCTGCCGCTGAACAATCTAATATCCCGATCCGGGTCAATCAGGCGGGTATGATTCCGATTATTTTCGCTGTTTCTCTGATTACGTTTCCCAGCATTCTGGCAAATCTGTTCCAAAATTCCAATATCGGCTGGGTAAGGGATAGCGCAAGCTTTATTCTTCTCCATTTCAATCCACAGAATCCGACGTGGTACTATGTTGTTTTGTATGCGCTTTTCTGTTTTCTGTTTACCTATCTGTACGTCAGTATTTCATTTAATACGGAAACGATCGCTGAAAATATTCAAAAACGTGGCGGATTTATTCCCGGCATCCGTCCCGGTAAACAGACTGCGGAGTATCTTGGTACTGTTTCCAACCGATTGAATTTGTTTGGGGGAGCTTTCATAGCGTTCGTAGCTATTTTCCCTTACCTTTTTCAAGGGCTGGTCAACGAGTTGGGTACGGGATCCGTTCCTTTGCTGATGAGCGGGGCCGGTTTGATCATCGTGGTCGGGGTTGTACTTGAGGTTATTCGTAAGATCAATGCCGAGTTGGTGATGCATGATTATGATAAGTTCTATTAGTCTATAAAAAAGATATGGTACTGGTCTTTCAATTGTTCTTTATAAAAAGGACCCGATTGTCGAGTCTTTTTTTATGTCAGATTCCCAAAAGATATTTCTTTCTTATTTTATTACCGATTCTAAATCTCCATAGTTGTAGAAAGAACTTTGGAGTTTGAGCTTTGGGATTATCATATTATCTTATTGGACATCCCAAATCATCAGGGCATTAATATCTATTGTATTACTCTGAAGTGAAAATAGCATTAATTTAAAATTTTTATAATTACCTTTATGAAAGACCTCATTCTCTTTGGTATCCAGGGGGCCGGTAAAGGCACACAGGGTGAAATGCTGATCGATAAATATGGCTATAAGCGTTTCGGATCGGGAAGCATTTTACGCGAGCTGGCCCGGGGTGATCTGGAAGAGGCAAATGTTATCAAATATCTGATCGATCGGGGTTTTCTGGTCCCCGACGATATCGTGTTCGAGTTACTCGACAAATTCATGTCTTCCATTCGTCCGGACCAGCCGATCCTCTACGACGGTATTCCCCGTACCAGACGTCAGTACAAACGACTGATCGAGCATCTAAAAAATCAGGGGCGCGACTACCGGGCGGTCGTCATTCAAGTCAGTGAAGACGAGGCTATTCATCGTCTCACCAGTCGCAAAGTTTGTCTCAACTGTAAGCGAAATTATTCTTACTTTCACAATACTGACGTCTGCGAGGTCTGCCACGGGCCGCTGGTAGTTCGCAAAGACGATCAGAATACCGAAGTTGTGAATAAACGTCTTGAAATTTATAAAGAAGAGACCTTGCCGATCATGGAGAATTTTATCCGGGACGACAAGTTGATTGCCATTAATGGTGAGCGTTCGATTTCGGATATTGCTACCGATTTGGAACAGCAATTAATCAATTTTCACGTGTTCGAGTAAACCGGCTTTCTTGAAAAGTTTACGATTTTCTTATCTTCTTCTCTTGTAAACCATTATCAAGAGTTTTACACTAAAAAAGATACTTTTTTTGGCATATGTCTCTCTATGATCAGCATTAAAAACGATCAGGAGCTTCAGCTCATGCGCGAGTCGGGCAAAATCCTGCGTTACTGCTTGAAAGAATTGGCTAAACAGGCCCAGCCCGGATGTAACCTACTTGAGCTCGACCGACTTTCGGTCCAGTTGGCGAGCCGCCATGAGGCGACTTGCGCGTTCAAAGGCTTTCACGGTTACCCAGCCAATATTTGTCTCTCCGTCAATGACGAAGTGGTGCATACGATTCCCCGCAACTATGTTTTAAAGGATGGAGATATTCTCGGGATCGATTTTGGGGTACAGTATCGCGGATTTATTACCGACAGCGCCGTCACTGTGGCGGTCGGTAATGTACCGGATGAGACTCGGACCTTTCTGGATGTAGGGAAGAATACACTTTTTGAAGTGATTCAAACGGTACACGAGGGCGTCAAGATCGGTGATATCGGAGCTTTTATTCAAAACAAACTCGAAGCAGCCGGGTATACGGTGGTGGAGGAATTGACCGGCCACGGGATCGGAAGAGCTTTGCACGAAGATCCGTATATTCCCAATTTTGGCAAAGCCGGTACTGGCCCCGAATTAATTGCTGGTATGGTAGTGGCAATCGAACCGATTTATACCATGGGCAAGCGGCATATCTATACGGATGCCGATAATTGGACGATCAAAACCCGCGACGGCTCTCTGGCGGCGCAGTTTGAACATACCTTGATCGTGCACGACGAGTTTGCGGAGATTATTACCTGATGTTCTAGTAGAGAGAGTTGAGTGCAGCCCGGGTTTCAATCATACTGTCCGTAATCAATTGCAAAATATCTTCCAGGCATACTTCTGCCGGTTCTTCATTGTTTTTGATGTCTTGCTCTATTTCTAATTGGGTCCAAAATTCTTGAAAATGATATTCTTTTGGCGGCTGCGTATTGGGAAACAGTCCCGGCCAATCTTCGGCATACTGCTGGGGGTTTTTCTCAATATCGTCGACAACGGTCAATATTGCTTTGATAAGCTCTATTCGGTATTTTCGAATCAATAACTGTACATATTCTTCTTTGTACGTCTCTTCATGTTTTAACGCGACGAGATTTGTAGCCATACGCTCATATTCTTCTTCATCTTGTGGCGTTAACCGTATCGGCTCCGAATTAAGGATTTCTTGAATTGGCAAGGCCTTCATTTGGAAATAGGGATCATCTGAAATCAGGTATCCTTCTTTGCTTGTATTAAAGACCATGGCTTCAGCCGCTGTCCGTTCGTTTTCGCAATGTAGTACGAAATCATCTATTCTAAAGAGGAGGATGATCGACGGGTCTGCCTTCTTTAATTCTTTACTAACAAGTTCCCTGCATGTTAGCCAATAAGAATGAAATTGTGATTCCGTAGGCACACGAATAGACTTTCTATCCGGATTCTGAAGATTTGCGTCAGATACATATGCTAGTATATGTCTTTTAAGCAGTACGCGGATATAGTCGAAAAATTCTTTTTTATTGTGCTCTTCTGTAAAATAACCGGAGGGGATATCTTCGAATGACATGGAAAACCCTCCTGCTATTTTTTGCGGCTGCTGTTGCTCATCGATTTCATCTACGTTTTTTTGCATTTCAACGAATATTGCTTCTTCCTTTTCTGTAATATAGATACCCCTAGCATTGACCAGAGTGAATGCCGAATCGATTTCAAAGTCTCGATAGCCGGGAAATCTTTCTCGATAATCTTCCATAAAAAAACGATTTTTTAAAATTTATAGTAAGCGTTTATAAATCGAGATCTTGTTTTTTTCAATAATAGAGCAATGTATCCTTTTCTTATCAAAAATCAAGTTCATTTGACCTATAGACTTTATGTACTATATGTCCAGCTTGTTCTTGTAGGATCGCTTTCTTCAAACTTCCCTTGAACTTTTTGCGCGTTCCCGTATAATCAGAGGGCATAATTTACTAGTTTTCATGCAAAAAATCACCAACTACTTCCGGCACAGTTTCGAAGAATTGCTCAAAGTCAAGTGGCCGACCCGCAAACAGCTTATCGAATTGACGATCATCGTTATTGTCTTTACCGCTGTCATGGGGCTGTTTACCGGCCTGTTTGACGCTCTCTTTGCATCCGGATATAAATTACTCCTTTATCTAGGCGGAAAATAATGGTAAACGCGGAAGATTCGGCTCCCAAGCTGATGCTGGGTAAACAACCCAAAAATACCGGACGGAACTGGTATGCCATTCATACTTATTCGGGCTACGAAGATGCCGTGGCCGAAGCCCTGCAACAGCGTATTGAAACGATGAATATGCAGGACTATATTTTCGATGTCGTTGTTCCCAAAGAATCACAGGTCGTTATTAAAAAAGGTCAAAAGATCACTGAAAAGAAGAAACTCTTTCCGGGATATGTCTTGGTAGAGATGACTGTTACGGATAAGTCCTGGTACGTTGTCCGCAATACACCCAATGTCACCGGTTTTGTCGGATCCGGTACTGTGCCGGTACCTGTCTCGGCCGAAGAATTCAAAATCATCAAACGCCGCATGGGCGAACAAGAACCGAAATTCAAGATCGATTTCAGCGTCGGTGAGAATGTCGTGATTACCGACGGTCCGTTCAGTAACTACGAAGGGCTTATCGACAAGATTGACGAAGATAAGGGAAAACTGCGCGTCATGATCTCGATGTTCGGCCGCGAAACGCCGATCGAGCTCGATTTTACGCAAGTGAAGAAGAAATAGTCACAGTAGCCTGTTTTGCCACCGTTTTCCCGATTTGTTCTTTATCAAACAGAGTGTATGGACAGAGAAGAGCGGCAACGTAAAAATACCGTTTGGGTTTTGTTTGGCATCGTCGCGGTTGTGCTCGTTTTACTGGACGTCCGTTTTAACCCCGCTTTATACGGCAACCAAACGGACGAATCGGTTCCCAGTGATATAAATCAGCCGGATATAACCCTTACCACCGTCCGGAATGACAATACGAATGCCACAGAGCTCCCAACAAACGTCAATAGCGCCCCCAATACGGTAGGGATTGTCACTTCCGCCGTGTTGCAAAATGCGGGTCTGTCCAATGCGATCGCCGAAGATGCCAAAGTCGGGAAAGAGATATTCTCGCTCAAAGTCGATACGCTCAAAGGGCCTCTCGTAAAACGGTATCTGCGGCAGGACGACTTCCCGCTCGGTATCCTCTACGAATCGGATCAGTCAAACTCCTACGACGATCTCAAAAATGCGATCCAGTCCGCTATCCTTAACAGTCCGGTCTGGAGCATGAACGAGAGCAATACCTTTGGTTCCCAATCCCTCTATGTTAACAATACCAACCGCCCCGATACGACTTTCCTTCTTATACGTTTCAATACTGTTGTTATCGGATTCGAATATCCCAAGACCAACCACCCTACATTTTTGTCTATTTTCGAACAGCTGAAAAATATGTACTAGTGTAACAATGTGTTTACCAACATTCTCCCGCATGCCGTTTTCGGGCTTCTCATGGGGAGATGATCACAATTCTCGCTTTTAATCTCTTATTCCACACCGCAATGGCTAAAAAAATCAAGACAGTCGTAAAACTGCAGATTCAGGCCGGCAAAGCTACACCTGCGCCACCCGTAGGTACGGCTCTTGGACCGCACGGTATCAATATTCAGGAATTTTGTACTAAATTTAACGATCAGACCAAAGGCAAGGATACTGTCATTCCCGCAGAAATCACTATTTTTGAAGACCGCACCTTTACCTTTATTCTAAAAACGCCGCCCGCCGCCGACTTGATCAAAAAAGCTTTGGGAATTGAAAAAGGTTCCGGTACCCCTAATAAAGCCAAAGTCGGCTCTTTGACTGACGCGCAGCTGACCGAAATTGCCAAGACCAAATTACCCGATCTCAATGCGCTCGACGTCGATGCCGCCAAGCATATTATTGCCGGTACCGCCCGCAATATGGGCGTAAAGATCGAGGGGTAGTCGTTTATTTTTCTTGTTGTCCCTATGCCACCGCTTAAAAAACCTGCTTCACCCGTACCGCTTAAGCCCTACTCCAAACAGCACGTGCTGCAACTGATCTATCTCTATCTGATCTCGTTTGTCGGTATCGTGATTACAGTAGTGTCGTCGGTCAATATCGTTAATCTGGTGTTTCGTCATTATATTTTCCAAGCCGATACTCTTTCGTATTACTATGCGCCCGATATCTGCAATCCTGGACCTGCTCCGCTAGATAAGGGGATCTCATCTCCGGTCATGTCCGACCAGGAACGCGAGAATTGTGAAAAACGAGAACTTGAACGTGTGGAGAAACAACAAAACAACGATATAAAACGCGAACTGGCTTCCGGGATTGCCGGACTGGTGGTCGGAGGTCCTCTGTGGCTCTATCATTGGGGCATTATCCGCAAACGCAAAGAAGAGGAAATGGGATAGTCAAAAGTCCATAAAGTTTATAAAGTCTATAAAGCAGACGGGGAGGTTGTCAGTGAGTAACGAGCAGTCCAGAATGACTAATGAGTTGAAGGAGTCCTAAAAAGTCAAAAGCCAGGGGCCCCCATACCAAATACTTAATACTAGATACTTAATACTTTTATCTCGTGGGAGTCCTCTACTCGGGACGCTACCACCACTAACCTGTTTTTTTATGAAGTACCTTCACGGTAAAAAATACCGCAAAGCGGCCGAACAAATCGACCGAACCAAACGTTATACTCTGTCCGAAGCACTGGATCTTCTTTTGGCAACATCCGTTACCAAGTTTGATGCTTCGTGCGAAGTCCATGTTAATCTCGGTATTGATCCCAAACAGTCCGACCAGATGATTCGTACCACGGTTTCTCTACCCCACGGTATCGGA
Organism: Candidatus Altimarinota bacterium; assembly: GCA_039809385.1. Classification (GTDB taxonomy): domain Bacteria; phylum Patescibacteriota; class Gracilibacteria; order JBDHUY01; family JBDHUY01; genus JBDHUY01. The sequence goes on along the minus strand of JBDHUY010000009.1, from coordinate 14,726 downwards.
AAAGAGGTGCGTGTCGTGGCATTTGTCGACGAGGGGAAGGTCAAAGAAGCCTTGGCTGCCGGAGCGATGAAAGCTGGCTTGGAAGATCTGATGGAAGAGGTCAGTAAGGGCTTTGTCGGTTTCGATGTGGCCGTGGCGACTCCGGATACGATGAAGGCTCTGGCCAAGGTAGCCAAGATCTTGGGTCCCAAAGGATTGATGCCGAATGTTAAAGCCGGAACTGTTACTACCGAAGTCGGTAAAACCGTCGAAGAAATGAAAAAGGGCAAGATCGAATTTAAAAGCGACAAACAAGGAATCGTCCACAGCTCGTTTGGCAAAGTCTCGTTCGGTAAAGAAAAACTGCTGGAGAATGCTCAAGCACTTTTGCGTGCTGTTACGGATGCCAAACCTGCTTCGATTAAAGGCACCTATCTTAAGAGCATTTTTGTCACTACTACCATGGGGCCGTCGCTTCAGGTGGTGACGGATAAAGTGTAGTATCACCGACCGGCCATACATAGTCTGTTTTCAAAAACGCTTCCTAAGAAAACGAAGCGTTTTTGTTTGTATGTGCCTATGACAGACCGAAGCTTTCCGGTTGGAAATATTCTCTTTCAAGTAAAAAGGGCTTAATGTTTCTATTTTTTTGATCAAAAGAATAAAATTTATTACAAATCAAAAGTATACTTGTTTGACGCTAGGTTTGTGTTATTGTAGTGACAATAATAGCTGTCACCTGTGGATTATTTTATGAATAAAATCGAGAAACAAGAAATTCAAAGCGTATCAAGCGAGGTTCCGAAAGCTACAAATAAAGTTGATGCCAGTATGAATAACTGGCTAAACTTTACGATCAAATGTAGAAACGGGATTCTACAAACAATTGGAGAAGATTTACGTGAAATAGTTGCTTGCACCCCTGATCGTTATATGCGTCTGGATTCTAGAGGACTTCCTGCTCCCATGGCGGTACAAACAACTTTAAGCAATTTTATAGAAAAACCTCAAAAATATCTCGGTCGTGTGAAGCATAAAAAAGTTTGTATTACATTTGTCCCGAAACAACACCGGGTAATTCGTCCTCCCTCATTGCTCGATCTTCCAATCGATGAGCCATATACAATAGCCAATAGAGTTGCAAGTCAGATGTCCGCAAGACAGTATAACGCTTACGATATCGTTGTTGTTGAGATGTTTAATAATGATTATAGCGGCAATATGTTTATCTATGATGATAATGAGAAAACTGGCAAATTCTTGATCGAAATGGCACCAGGTAACCATCAACAAGTTGTGCGAGGATCTGTCCGAAGTCCCAGCCTTTTACATATAAATAGAGGTATGCAGATAAGAGACCATCATCCGAATGTTATCAACAATATGGCAGGAGACTTATTTCATGAAGGAATGGAAGTTTATAAAACAGCTATGAATGCTTCTCTTAAATCAAATACGAGTCCTGTCGGCTATTATGAATTCATTTTGACTTCCGATTTGTCTGAATCAGATGATTTATCTGTCGTGTTTCTCGACTATCAAAATAACCGTCTCTGGAAAAAGAGTAACTCGCACCAATTAATGATATAGTTTGCGTCCTTCCCTTCTCTATCTCCCCGTTTTGCGCCCATAACTGTCTCAACTACTTCCCTTTGTGGTACGGGGTACTGATTTCTGCATTACGACCGTTTCCTATTTCATAATCTTATTTGTAAATCCACCAAGTTCTTGTATATCCCCTTTTTGTCCATTAATTCCTGATGTGTGCCGCATTCGGCAATCTTGCCTTGATCGAGTACGATGATCTGATCGGCTTTGCGAATCGTGGAGAGGCGGTGTGCAATCATAATAGTTGTACGATCTTTCATAAGATGTTCGAGAGCCTCTTGAATACTACGTTCGGTCTTACTGTCGAGTGCCGAGGTCGCTTCATCCAGCACTAAAATAGGCGGATCTTTCAAAATGGCTCGTGCAATGGCTACCCGTTGTTTCTCGCCGCCCGAGAGTTTGAGCCCGCGCTCTCCGACAATCGTTTCATACCGATCCGGGAGTGACATGATGAAGTCATGGATATTTGCTTGACGGGATGCTTCGATAACTGCTTCTTTGGCACTGGAAAGGTTCCCGTAGCGAATATTATTAAAAATAGTGTCATTGAACATCGTATTGTCTTGCATGACCATACCGATACTTTCTCGTAACGATTCCTGGGATACTTCTGCGATATTTTGCTCGTCGATCGTTATCATGCCTGACTTTGGGGTATAAAAACGGTTCATCAGTGAGATTATGGTCGATTTTCCTGCTCCCGAATGACCCACCAATGCGGTTACTTTCCCGGCTGGAAAGACGCAACTAACATTGCGTAATACCGGTTTGTGTGAATGATAAGAAAATGAAACATCCGCAAAACAGATTTTTCCTGTGCGGACGTTTAATATTTTAGGGTTAGGAATGTCACGGATGAGCGGTATCGCTTCGAGCAATTCTCGTCCCTTCCCAAACCGTACCAGTTGTTGCTGAATATCGCGTATCGTTAGACCGAGTGACTGCAGGGGACCATATATGTAGCTTGAAAAAGCTAGAAACATGACTACGACACCAATTGATATATCTCCTTGTAGTACGAAGAAAATTCCTCCCGCGAAGATCATGAAACGGGTCAGAATGCGCAGCATGAATTCCGACGTGCTTAGCAGTACCCAAAAACGACTGATGGAACGCTGAAAAGAGGTAGCATAATCCATTTTTTGCCGAAAGAGGTCATGTTCAAAACCTTCCCGCGCAAAGCTTTTTACTACCGCAATATTCATAATCGCATCCGAGCCGCGTCCGATAGCCTTATAATAATGATCAACCGCCTGTTCCTGCTTAGGATTGGTTTTGAAAACTCCGAACAGAAAGATTCCCAGGTATAACGGCACCAGCGATATGCTTATTATCGCCATGGGCCAATGAACAACAAATGACGTAAGAATGATCGCCAATCCCAGAAACCAAGCGGGAATATGATTGATGAGCAAGTTGAAAGGCAGAGAAAACATGCTTTCTATGGCGTCATGGATTTTTTTCATTGCTTCTCCGGTTTTTTGCTCGAGATGCTTATTGAGGTCAAGTGCTATAATGCTTTGATACGAGTAAAGAAAAAAATCACGATACACATCCAGAAAAACCATCTCGACTGAATACCGGTACAAAGCAAATAATCCCGATGATATAATCGTTATTAATCCCCATATGGCAAGAATATGGATTAACTGATGAATTTCATCGCTTCCCCGAACCGATATCCGGATCAACGTATCGACCAGAACCTGGTAAAGATAGGGCTCTACCAGGGTTAGTAGGGTTATGAGTATCAGGATTGCCAGACTGACAAGAATGCGCACTTTATGGGGCGCACCGAACCGAATCAAATATCGTAAGAAATCTTTCATGTCGGAGAAAATCTCGCGGGCGTGATAATAAATAGCAAATGGAAATAGCGTATCTCTTTAAAAATCATCATGTCTTGAGATAATCGATCTTTATGGCAGATTTACTCCCTGCGCCCGTAGCCACATAATGAAATTTTCCGGACAGGCCATGGTCGAGAGTCTTCCTTGTCGTACCAGCGCGAAATCCTGAAACAATCCGCTGTTCTTTATGTCGGAGAGCGATATTTGTTCCTTTTCGGTAAACTTTCGTACAAACTTTACCGGAGCATACCAGCTGCGCTTCGTGCTGTCCCTGGGATCTGGAACCGCCGGTCCGGTGACTTCCATGACTCCCATGAGTTTGGTCTCTTTTCCCGAATGATAGACCAGCACTAGGTCGTTGACTTGCCATGCTTTGATCGCGGCGACTGCCTGGGGATTATGTACTCCGTCCCAATTGGTTTCGCGTTCTTTTTCCAGCTGGGTGATAGAATAGGTCTCGGGGTCGGTTTTGGCCAGAAAATAGGACATAGGGTAAAGAATTATGAATTATAAAGGATAAATTATGATATGAATGGAGGCGGGGAGAAATGAGAAGTTTAAAGTTAAGAATATCGGCCAACGATAGGCTCCAAGGGGGGACTTTCCAGGTTGGTCATTGATTTTCGTTCAGAATCAAAAGTAAGAGCATCAAAGATCTATAAGCCTTGAAAGCAAGCCCATGATTCATTCTTCGTGATTCGTGCTTCTTTCCCTTAATCTATCGAACCTTGAGCACTTCTTCCAGCTTCGTGGTGTAACGAGGGGAAGTATATTCCGGATCCCGGTGGGTGAGTTTGTTTTTGCCCAGTAGCGAGGCAAACTGGAGTGTGCCGCGGCCGAATTTTCGATTTATACGGTCATAACTGGCCAAAACTTCTCTTTTTTTCTCGAGCGCCACGGCATTGTCGACGAGGCTCATCTGGCGCCCTTTTTCAGGAACCATGCCGCTCAGCACCACGCCGGCTCTCTTGTAACCGTAACCGCTTTTATAGATCTGATCCAGGGCTTCCCGCATTGGGAGCAGAAAATCAGGCGGGGCATTCGAACCTCCCGAGAGGCTGATGGTATAGCTGTTGCTGTATCTTTCTTGCGCGTCTAAAAAACGACTGCTGGCAATAAAAATAGTCGCTGTGTGAGCCACCGAATGCTGGTCTCTGAGTTTTTCGCACGCCCGCGCCAGATATTGAGCCAAGGCACTGAAAAGTTCAGCTTTGTTCATAATGGCCTTGGAGAACGAGCGCGAACACAGGATCGATTTATGAGTATCCTCGTTATGCGAGCTCAAGCAGGCTTTTCCCCGCAGTTCCCAGACCGTCTTGAGTCCGGCGATAGTCATATTTTTGCGAATCCACTCGTCCGGTTTCTCAACTAGATCGAGAGCCGTTCGAATATAACGGTTTTCCAGAAAACGGGTCGTGCGATAGCCGATTCCCCAGACCTCTTTTACGGGAAGCTCGGCTAGCAGACTTTTGAGTTTTTCTTTATCCTCTGCGTCTAACAGACAGACCCCGCCGGTATCGGGGTCTTTTTTGGCTTTGTGGCTGGCAATTTTGGCGAGTGTCTTGGTCTGGCTTATCCCGACCGAAACCGGGATACCGGTCCACTGTTCGATCGTTTTTTTGAGCGCTTTCATCCGCTCCACCGCTGTCGCTGTATCGTATCCTTCCAACGAAATAAAAGCTTCGTCGATCGAATAGATCTCGATATTGTCGCAAAACACGTAGATTGTTTTCATCACCCGGTTGGACATGTCTCCGTAGAGTGTGAAATTGCTGGAGCGCATTATTACTTTATGGGCATGTATTACATCCCGGTACTGAAACACCGGCGCTCCCATCGGGATACCGAGCTTCTTGGCTTCATTAGAACGTGCGATCACGCAGCCATCGTTGTTGGATAAGACGATTACCGGTTTGTTTCGCAAAGCCGGATCAAAAACGCGCTCACACGAAGCATAAAAATTATTACAGTCCAGCAAAGCGATCAGGGAGGAAGACATGAGAGGGGAGTTGGGAGTGGGGAGAACGGCTCTTCCTCTTCGCTATCGTTCAGAGTCAGAGTGACGGTACAAGGGGGGGCAATGAGCTGACAGCTGGCAGTCGACAGCTTACAGCAAGGCACGAGGTACAGGCTTATGAATTACGAATGATGAATTAAATAAACTACCTATCCATTTTCCCCATACTTTATACCTAATACTTCATACGTAATACTTGTTCCCCTATTTCATCTTCCGCACCACTCCCGTCACCACACCCCAGATTTCGACCTGGCCGGCCTGGTGGAGGTCAAGCGGCGCATAGTTGTCATTTTCCGGGACTAAGAGGGTTCCCGTTTCATCGTGTTTGTAGCGTTTGACGGTAAATTCATTATCGATCAGGGCGATGACAATGTCGTTATTTCCCGCCTGCAGCGACCGGTCGACGATCAGGTAGTCTCCCGGCAGGATGCCGGCGTTGATCATCGAATCTCCTTCGGTCTGGACGATAAATGTCGCCGGAGAATTTTTGATCAGATGCTCGTTTAGATCGATACTGCCTTCACTGAAGTCTCCCGCGGGTGAGGGAAAACCTGCTTTGACCGTCGAATCGCTCTTAGCGATCCGGATCTTCTTCTGTTCTTTAAAAACTCGTATTCTCATAACTAAAAAGGGGTAAAACGCATAACGGATTACATTTCGGTTCTTTCTGCCGGAACGAGCGGTTTGAACTCAATGTCGTTTTCGGACAGGATTTTTCCAATCAGCGGATGCAGAAATGCGGGATTTTTCAACATGCCGTCATGTACCGGAAAACAGGTTTTCGGCTTTACCGCCACCGCATAGTCCAAAGCCTCATGGATTCTCATCCAGGGCGCGAAGCTCGGCCAGGCCAAGAGCTCGATGGGACGGTTCGGGAGTACAAGCGCGTCTCCGGGGTAAAACAGCCGGTCGGCAATCAGAAAGCCGCGGTTTTGAATGAGTGGGATCGAACTGTGAATCAGCGCATGTTGTTGCCCGAATGCTTCGATAGGTATATTTTTTTCCGTAACGGTTTCCCCGTGCTGGAGCGCGCGAGCCTCGATGGTTTCTTTTTTCAGCACTTCAACGACCGTTTCATTACTGTATATCCGAATCTGAGGATTTTCGGTAACAATGCGTTTAATGCTTGTAAGATCCAGATGATCCTGATGTTCGTGCGTAATCAGGAGTACGTCGATGCTCGGCAACGTTTCAGGGAGTACAGAATACACACCCGGGTCTAACAGAATATGACAGCCCTGCTCTTCGATGAATAGGCACGAATGTCCGAATTTGGTGATATGCATGAGAAGAATAACTCTAAAAAATAACTAAACGTGATCAGGCTTAGTATAGGCTTAAATTATAGAGAAAAAAAGCAACCTGTAAAAATTGCAATGAAAGGATGGCGTGCCACGTCATTCATGAACGACGTGGCGGGATGGACGGGACTCCTGCTCCCCCGCCTTGCGGCTCCTCCGCAGCCGGCCGCCCTCGCTTTTTTCCTCACCGGTTCGGCGCTCGGGTCGGCTTCGAGTCTCTTTGCAGACACTATTAAAAACACTAGAATCTTGCTCGTATAGATTCAAATCGGCCGATAATGGCGGGATGGACGGGACTCGAACCCGCGACCTCCGCAGTGACAGTGCGGCGTTCTAACCAGCTGAACTACCACCCCTTGGGAATTTTAACGCTCTCCCACTATAGCAGCTCGCTTTTGCTTTTCAAGGGAAATTGCTTCAAATGGAGACTTCTTGCTTTTTTAGAGCAGATCACGAGATTCCCGAAACATTTCAAGTTCTTCGTCGGTTGCCAATACCATGACCCGGGTGGAGGAGCCGCTTGCAGAAATAACGCTTTTATTTGCCCGGTTCTTGGATTCGTCCAAGATTATTCCCATATGGTTCAAAGGTTTTAGCGCCGCAGAACGGATATAAAAAGCGTTTTGTCCGACGCCCCCCGTAAACGAAATGACATCGACACCTCCCAAGATGCCGATCATTTGTCCGATAAACTGAGTAATCTGATAGGACAGGATATCCAGGGTCAGTTTTGCGCGGACGTCTCCCTGTTTGACGAAGGTATAGATATCTCGCACGTCGCTGCTGATGCCCGAAAAACCCAATATACCCGATTGTTCGTTCAAAATCGTATTGATGCGGGTAGCAGACAGTTTTTCTTTTTTTTCCAAAAAAGGGATGATCGCCGGATCGATACTGCCCGAGCGGGTACCCATGATCAGCCCTTGCAAAGGTGTAAACCCCATGGTCGTATCGATGGCTTTCCCGTTCTTTATCGCTGTAATCGATGAGCCGTTTCCCAGATGGCACGAAATATGTCGTAACTGTTTTTGCTTCATTATCCGGGCCACTTCGGTTCCCATATAGCGATGACTGATCCCGTGAAAGCCGTATTTCCTTATTCCATAGCGCTGATAGTACTTGTACGGTATGCCGTAGAGGTAGGCTTTTTTTGGAATCGAGTCGTAAAAAGCGGTATCGAATACTGCCGCATGACGGCTCTCGGGGAACAATTTTTGGACGGTGCGTATCCCGGCATAGTTGATCGGATTATGCAAAGGCGAAAGCGGGAAAAGTTTCCTGATCTTTTGTAAAATCTTGTTGTCAACCAGAACGGGTTCCTGGAAATATTCACCTCCGTGCACAACTCGATGAATGGTTGTGTCTACCTCTTGTTCATTTTGTATAATTCTTTTATTCAAAAAATAAGCTTTCAGCCATTCCAAGGCCTCAGCGTGGTTATGAATCGGAAGCTCCATGATCGTATTGTCTAAACGTGCTTGCGGAGCTGTACTGATCCGGTCGATCACACCAGACGAAACCGCCTGCTCGTTTCTGCCTTTAAAAAGCTTGTATTTGACCGAAGATGATCCGAGATTTACGACAAGGGTGGTGCGCATGGAAAAAAGTATCGTATCAGTATACCACAGATCGGGGTGCTTTAGTACCCGCTGGGAGGAAGAGTCTTTTTCCCTCAGTTTAGCTAGCTCAATAGTACATCGTATCCCGGGCTATTCTGGCATAATTGCCCATATACTTACAATAAGCTGGAGTGACTAGGAACTGTATTAACGCCTATTACTTCGCTGGACATATACTTTTGATTTTGTTTCCGGCGAGAGGACTTCAAAGATTTGATCCGTGAACATTTCTGGTGCTGGTATATCCCGAATAATCAACTCTTGTTTGAGTGTCGGGCTGTAGATAATTAACGTACCAAAACCAAAGATTCTTCCGTTGATATGTTGTACTAGCTCAATGGATTCAACATTTGTCAAAGAGTATCGGCGCTCTTTGCGTCGGAATATTCCCTTCTGGTAGACAATCTCATTTCCGATCAGTTGATAGCTCTCGTGTGACCATTGGAGTACAATCAATAAAATCACAATCAGCTGGGCGATGCTTAGAGTACTTTCGGCTAATATAATCGCTATGCTTTCATTGAAATCTAAATTTAATCCAATAGTCCCAAAACTCAAAATTCCCTTAGTGCCAAAGAATAACAGAAGTGTCGCGCATTCAGCCAAAATCAGGCGGACACAAAGGAGGAATACAGTTTTCCTCAAGGGAGAAATTTGAAATCTCATCGGAGCAATAATGATAAGAAAATAATATCTTTCCACGCGATACCAGCTAAATTATCGGCAAAGGCAGATGTATAGGGAATTATTCCCCGTATCATCAGAAAAGCAATGGCCGGGTAGCCGAAGTATCCCTGCCAGTACGAGCCGTTATCGTTACACATGATCGCCTGTTTCTCTTCGTTAAATGCCACGTAGTAGGTTTTGTTTCCGCTTGAGGAGCGTACCCGAGCCGTATCTTCATCATATGTAATCCGCTCGTCGGCAATACATCCGAGCGCTTCGTAGACCTTTATACGGGGCGGAGTTTTCCAGAGCATACGGAATCAAAGCTATTGATCAAAATCATATTTAATACTATACTCGGGCTCTATTTCTTCTACAAACTTTATGGTACAAATCACTATTTCACTGAATGAAAAACAGGCATTTTTATTGGAAAGGGCCACAAAGCGAAGACGGTTGAAAAATATGAGCACATTTGTCAAAAAAGTGGTCGAGAAAGAGCTGCAAAACGATAGCAAAAAAGCAGAACTGGATCACGAGGAAGTAATCATTGAAGAGGTATTGACTGGAGATCCCGATTGGGATATTGCTCAAAAATTGCTGAAGACCAATCCGGAATGGATAAAATTTAGTAATCTCGTCGACAATATAAGCGAAGTAACTACCTGTAAATTCACCGGGAAAAGACAGCCTTCTATAAGAGAACAACTGGACAATTTGTAGTACTTGAAAGGAAAAAGATGTACCAAATTGTATTACTGCCACATTTCAAAAAAACTCTCAAAAAGCTGTCCAAAAAGTATCCGGAACTAAAAGAAAGCATTATTAAAACACTCGAGAAGTTTCAGCCTACCAGGAGCATTCATCTCGGTAAAAACCTTATAAAATCTGACTGACAACCAAATCGCTTCACAAGGGAAAAAGCGGCGGTTTTCGGATGATTATTTTAGTGGTGCAGCTTGCGCAGGTGCTTGTACCAATCACCATTTATTCCAAGAGCACTACTGAGAATCTAAGTATACGTGTATTAAATCAACATTTGCATCGTATCCTTTCCGAATTACGAGGAGCAAGCTCACACGCTATATCTGATGCGCCGTAATAATGGCCATATTCACGATATCCTCCGTTTTACACCCGCGGGAAAGATCGTGAATCGGTTTCTTGAGGCCCTGCAGGAGGGGACCGACCGTTGTGAATCCGCCCAAACGCTCGGCGATTTTATAACCGATATTGGCACTATTGAGGTCTGGAAAAATAAAGACGTTGGCCGCTCCTGTAAGTAAACTGCCGGGTGCCTTTCGTGCTCGGATCTCGGGAATAAAGGCCGCATCGAACTGTAGTTCTCCGTCAATCATGAGATCCGGACGACTACTTTTACTGATTTGTAACGCAGTTTGTACCTTGGTCACAAGCGGATGGGTTGCCGAACCGTGGGTTGAAAAAGATAGCAGCGCGATTCTCGGTTCAATACCGAGTTTCTCGACTGTTTCGGCAGTAGATAGAGTGATGTGGGCAAGCTCTTCGGCACTCGGCTCTATGTTAACGGCACAGTCGGCAAAAAAGAGCAGAGTATCTTCTTTTTCCAGCAAAAAAACGCTCGAAACCCGTCCTTCCTGTTGTCCTGTACCGACTGTGTGAAGCGCTGTTTTGAGTATATCGGCTGTCGTATTGCTTGCGCCGGCGATCATGGCATCGACTTTCCCGGATTCTACCAACAGTCCTCCGAAATAGAGCGGATTCTTTACAAGCTCCAGACTTTTTTCCGGTGTCATGCCTTTATGCCGGCGCCGTTCATACAGGAGTGCGGCCAGCTCGTCCTGCTGAGATGCGTTTGATATCGGAGTTACTTCTATATTGCCCAGATCCAGTTCTTGCTCTTTTGCTTTTGCGTGAATTCTGTCGGATTCTCCCAGCAAGACGGGTATAGCAAAACCTTCGCGGCGTATTTGTACAACCGCTTCCAAAATACGCTCGTCGTCGCTTTCGGCAAAAACGATCCGCGCTTGCGGAGCCCGAATTGTTTTTTTTAGTTCTTCTAGAAACTTCATACAACTAGTATCAGTGCAATGTAATTCGTCCACATACATTAGTGCTAAATCCTAAATCCGAAACTCTATCCGCTGCGGCGGACGAAACAAATCACAAATACCAAACCAGAAACATTAAATTGAGAGCAATGTTTGCAGTTTGCGTATTGGTATTTCGAATTTATTTGGGATTTGGATATTCAAATTTAGGATTTCTGTCGTCATTACGGTAGGTTATAGAATTAATTTGTCGTAGCATTAGAGTAGATTCATCTGATCGGTAATCCCTTTTTTCTTTGGAATCGTTGCCCCGGTTTTTAACCGGTTTCGTTCCTGTTCCAGAACGGTCAGATCGTATTTTATATTGTGACCGACTTTCAGAATCTGATCGTCGTCGATCAGCTCGAACAACTTTTCCAGAACATACGCTTTATCCAGATTGGCATCGTATTCGGCATGTGCGATCGGTATGTAGTACCCGATATTCTGATGACATGACAGCGACACGCCTACTAAATCGGCGTTCAGCGCGTCGGTTGAAGTGGTTTCGGTATCGATGGCCAGCATCTTCTGCTCACGCGCTTCCTGTAAAACTTTTTCCAATCCGTCTTGATCGATGATCGTAGTATACCGCTTTTCATAAATTTTTTTCGGTTTTTCGTACAGGCTGGCTTCGAACGTACCGAATCCTTCCAGTTCTTTTTTCAGCGAGGAGAATTCCAGTTCGGTGAACAGCTCTATCAGGGCAGGAATATCAAATCCCTGAATCTTGAGATCATCGATATGTTTGTCGATTGTCAGATCAGTCTTGATAGTGGCCAGTTTATAGCTCAAAAAAGCCAGTTCTTCTTCACTCTTTAATTTTGCTTGGACTGACCCGGTAATCTGATCCAGATGTTCATATACACCCCGTAAAGATCCGTACTCGTCCAGCAGTTTTTCAGCTGTTTTTGGTCCCACGCCCTTTACCCCCGGAATATTGTCTGACGTGTCGCCCATTAAAGAAAGCAGGTCGATGATCTGTTCGGGGTAGACCCCCATTTTGGCCTTTACTTCTTCCCGTTGGTAAAAAACCTCTTTCATGCTGTCGTAGAGCCAGACTTTGCCGTTTTCGACGAACTGCATGAGGTCTTTGTCTCCCGAGACAATGATCACCCCGCAGTGTGTTTTGTATTTTTCTACCATGCTGCCGATTACGTCGTCTGCTTCGAAACCGGGTTGTTCCAGCACGGGTAATCGCATGGCTTCTACGACCTGACGCAGGTAACTTCTCTGGATGCTCAGATCGTCCGGAACTTTGGGACGATGCGCTTTGTATTGTTCAAATAAATCGCTTCTGAAGGTCGGCCCCGGCGGATCAAAGACGACTCCGAGGTAATCGGGGTTTTGATTCTTGAGCAATTTGAAGATCATTTTGATAAATCCGAAAATCGCATTAGTGGGAAGTCCTTTGCTGGTTTTAAACGGCGGTACGGCGAAAAAGGCGCGGTACATCAGGGAATTTCCGTCAATGAGGTAGAGTCCGGAAGGAGCGGCGGGCATGAGGAGAGAGTTAGGGGAAGTCGGGAGAGCGGAGTTGGGAGAGGAGACAGGCTTACAGCTGGCAGTTAACAGCGTACAGCGGGATCAGGTGTTTCTCCTACAGGTTAGGGTGCAGCTGACAAGTTCGCAGCTTACTGGCTACAGCAGGGCTAAAGGAGTCTAAAAGTCTAAAAAGTCAAAAGCTTCTGCTGAGTGAAGCGAAAACATCCAAGATTACTATGCGTTAGTATGAAGGTAGTATAGAATGGCGGTGGTGCTAAATCAAAGGTTCTTATTTTCTTCTTTATCCTATGAAAAAAACTGTATTCGATGAACAGGCCCGTCAAAGTATCCTGGTTCGGCTATCTCGATTTACACCCGATGCAAAGCAAAAATGGGGGAGTATGACCCCTGAGGAAACACTAAGGCACCTGCGTGATCTGCTCTTAAATGCCCTGGGGGAATATCCTGCTAAATCTGCCAAGTCATTTTTGTCTTCCTGGTTAGGGAAAAATTTACTAATTTATGTCTTTCCCTGGCCGAAAAGTCCGCCTACTGCTCCCGAGTTCGATGCCAAAAAACTGACTACCCCTCCGCTAGCGTTTGAGGAAGGTATGAAATCTCTTCTAGATGCACTTAACCGGTTTGTTCAAAGCGACAGCTCATTTTCTTTTTCCATACATCCGTCGTTTGGGGCATTATCGCGAAAGCAATGGGGCTATTTGATGTATAAGCATTTCAATCATCATTTGAGTCAGTTTGGGCTCTAGAGTCTCCCAAGGAAGGATCGAGTCGTTAAGAGCGTATTTCACGACAGTACAATCGCCCTGAAGTTTTAAAAACAGTTCTTTTTTTCATCGTATCTTCCATTATTCTATCCGCTCTTGCATGATTCCCGGTGCGGGGAAATCTTTAATTGATCTTTACCGGTACAATGTCCACATTGATATTCATATTCTGTCCCATGCCGTAATAATAGTAGAATGGCGAGGAATTGTGTCGCAATAATTGAAAAAGACGGTACCTGAATATCTTCCAGATATTTCTGGTTTTCTTTTGTAGCAAACGCTCTTGAGAGGCAAGAATACTCCAGTGCTGAGGATCGTCGGGTAACGCTATTTCATCGTGACGGACCAGATTTTCCAGTACTTCTTCCACATTCGGATCTTCCATGAAACCGAAATTGATGCTAACGCTTGCTACGCTGCCGAAACCTTTTTCGTTCTGAAATATTGTTATTTTATAACGATCTTTTTCCTTATGAATATGGGGAATCTTTAGCGTAAAAACGCTGACAAACAACATATTCTTGGGAAATGTACCATAGCGGTTCAAAAAATATTCGACAAGCGCCGGGGTATTGTTATCCAAAGAGGAGAGAGTTTTAGGGACCAAAAACAACATTGTCCGGTCTAGCAGAAACGGTAGTTCTTTTCTTTTTCTGATAAGTTCGCCAAGAGACATGGTGGTCTTATCGCTGTATGCTTTAAATGTCGCTTTACGTCCCCAGCGCCAAGTGTACATAATCATGAAAAGTACGATTCCGATCGATAGTGGCACATAACCTCCTTCGAGGAATTTAAGAGAATTGGCGGTTAAAAAAGAGATATCGATCAAACCGAAGAACCCGAACAGCAATAACGACTTGAGTAACGGCCATTTCCAGATTAGCTGTGAGACCGCGAACATCGCGCTTGAAGTGACCAGCATATCTGCTGCGACTGCCAGTCCGTAAGCCGAGGCGAGCCGGGTGCTGGATCCGAATGCGATTACCAAAAGAACACAGCCGATATAGAGCGACCAGTTGATAAAGCTCAGATATATCTGACCGACATGGTCTTGGTGGGTATATTTTATTCGCAGGCGAGGAAAGACTCCCAGAGCAATAGCTTGCGATGTGAGCGAAAATACTCCCGATATCAAAGCCTGGGAAGCGATGATCGTGGCCATCGTGGCCAAAATAATCATGGGAACGAGGGCCCATGCCGGTACCATGCTGAAAAAAATATTAGAGAGTGTTCACATAAGGATAGATAGGAATTTTGATTGATATGCTTTGAATATCTCTTGGGTGGTAAGAGCTAGCCAGAGTTTGATAGATATATGAATCATTTCTTCGCTCTTTGAAACAA
>JBDHUY010000008.1:0-97250 GCA_039809385.1 Candidatus Altimarinota bacterium | reverse complement strand
ATCCGAGCATTCCTAAAAAATATCGGCTCGAACTTCATTTTGAAAGATAAAAAATTCCAATTTGCGCTTAAAATCGGCTGGCGAGCCCTCGCAGAGGGCGAGCCAACAAAGACATTTCCTAACTGGCGGAGAGAGGGGGATTCGAACCCCCGAGACCATTGCTAGCCTACTCGCTTTCCAAGCGAGCGCACTCGACCACTATGCGATCTCTCCTTTTAACAAGGTTTTCTCAAAACTGTGACAATGTTTTCCGCGTCAAAAATCCTAGCAGGTTTATTGCCTTTTGTATAGGTGTTTTCTAAAATTTCAAAGCCTGTCTTTTTGGCCAAATTGGCTAACTCGCCGAGAAGGAACGCATGATAATAACGTTCGATCTTTTCGGCTTCTGCGGCCTTTCCCCACGGAATAAAAAAATCTTGCGGGTTCTCAGTGCGCGGATGAAACAGAAAACGTAAGAGATTGCCGGGAATATAGTTCCAAAAACGAAACTGCCATAGATTCCAGTTGGTCATGAAAACGATTCCGCCCGGTTTCAGACTTTGGTAACTGCTTGAAAGACAATCCAACCGGCTTTGTCTATCCGGTAGATGATGGAAACTGGCAACCATGCACACCAGGTCGTATGTATTTTTCGTTTGAGCTTTGGTCATATCTCCGACCATAAACAGTTCGGAGGGAAAATCTTTGCATGCTTCTTTAATCAAATTCTCCGATATATCTAGACCGATATAAGAAAATTGTGCGCAATGTTTTTGTAAAAACGCATACATCTTTCCCGAACCGCAGCCTAAATCCAATATATGTATTCTTGGCTTTAGAAATGGAAGAACTCGTTGCAGAGACAGTTCGATGATATTTTGTTTTCGTCTGGTCTGGCTATAGTGTGTTGCGATTTTATTGTAATCGTGCCTGACTTTTTCTATACTCTTCTGGCGTTGGGAATAAGTCATAAGACGAAGAAGTAGCAATGGTCTAAAAAGTTAAAAGTCTCTAAAGTTCTTAAAGTTTTAAAGCATGCCCCATACCAGATACTTAATACTAGATACTTTATACTTAATACCACTCTATGTCTGACCGCAAAACCAAAATCGTCTGTACTATCGGGCCTGCCTCGGATAGTCCGGAAATGCTGGAAAAATTGATGAAGGCCGGGATGAATGTCGTGCGTCTCAACTTTTCCCATGTAACTCCCGATCAGTATACGAAATATGCGAAACTCATCAAAACAATTCGCACTATAGCGAAAAAACTTGGTAAAAATATCACGATAGTACAGGATCTGTGCGGTCCCAAGGTCCGTACAGGCAAGCTGAAAAAAGTTCCCTTTGTTATCAAAACCGGACAGGAGGTCGTTTTTACTACCGCGGACGACTATACCGAAAATGAGATTCCGGTCCAGTGGAAACCTTTTTCAGAGTGTGTAAAACCCGGTGAAAGGGTACTGGTTGCGGATGGAAAAATGGAGCTGAAAGTCCTGTCCAAAAAAGGCCCGAGGGTCAAATTGAAAGTAATTAATGGCGGAGAAGTGATCAATTTTAAAGGGGTCAATATTCCCGATAGTGAGATCAAAGCCAGTCCGATTACCGAAAAGGATAAGCGGGATCTTGATTTTGGCCTTGCTCAGGATATCGATTATGTGGCTATCTCATTTGTTTCCGACGCCAAAGCCGTTGTTGAATTGAAAAAACTTATTGCCGCGAGTAAGAAAACCGTGAGAACTATGGTAAAAGTGGAAAGAAAAGCGGCTATTCCGAATTTGGAGGAGATAGTTCAAGAAGTCGATTCGATCATGGTCGCCCGTGGCGATATGGGGGTTGAAATTCCGTTTGAACAGGTTCCGCTGGTTCAGAAAAAACTGATCCATTTGTGCAATCTCTATGGTAAGCCGGTTATTGTAGCTACGCAGATGTTGTCGAGCATGGTCTCTTCGCCTGTTCCGACTCGGGCTGAGATCAGTGATGTGGCGAACGCAATCTTCGACCGGACCGATGCGGTCATGTTATCCGAAGAGACCGCTATGGGGAGTTACCCGGTCAAAGCGGTTCAGGCGATGCATGCGACGGCCCTGGAGGTTGAAAAACATGCACATTTGGGCGGTTTTACTTGGGCGGATACTTATCTAAGTCAATCCGATTTTTCCACTACGGCAGTTGGATTTCATGGAATGCAGTTGGCCAAAGATATCAAAGCAAAATTTATAGTAGTCTTTACGATCGGCGGTTTCACGGCACTTCAGGTAGCACGTTTCCGTCCTGCTATTCCCATGATTGTTTTCACACTTTCCCAAAAAGTGAAGCAGCAGTTATCCCTGGTTTATGGGATGAATGACGTACATATCTTGAAGACGTTTGAGAAAAAATTTACGCACACTGTACCATTTTTAATGAAGAATTATCGTTTACAGAAAGGGGATAAATTAGTGTTTGTGTCGGTTGAAAAAGAGCTGAAAGAGGGGGCAATGGACGAGGTGCGCGTCTTTACGATCGGAAAGTAGGGGAGGATTGTCTTTCTCGTAGTGTGCGCTTTTCCTGAATGGGAGCGGTTTCCTGGGAGTACGGGATCCTTCACTCTCGCTGCAGCAAAAGGGCAGATTCTTCGCTCTCGCTCAGAATGACTTTTAGGAGGCGGCGCTCGGAGCTGGGTTGCCTGTCACTCTGAACGGAGTGAAGAGTCACGGTATTCTCTCGAATCCTCTATCAGATCCTTCCACGCGGGGTTTGTGGATCGGATCAGTTCTTCTTTTTTTTCGCGTAGCCAGCCTTTGATTTGTTTTTCACGAGCAATAGCAGTGAGAATGCTGTTGGTGGTTTCGATGTAGACTAGTTTATGCACATTGTATCGGGCGGTGAAGCTGGTTGGATTTCTTTTTGATTGGTGTTCATGGAGACGTCGGTATATGTTGTTTGTAACACCTGTGTATAGGACAGTATCTATTTTGTTTGTGAGGATATAGACATAATAGTGGCGTTGGTGTTTCATGTTTCTGTCGATTCATAATCGTGTCTGTTCCTCGTTCTGAGCAACGCGTCCGGTGGACTGGGTGCTTTTCCTGAGAGAGAGTGGTGTACTGGGAGTACGGGATTCTTCGCTTCGCTCAGAATGACGGGGACGGAGAAAGGAGCGGGGCTCAGAATGACGGGGGACTGTCTGTCACTCTGAACGGAGTGAAGAGTCACGTGGATGGCTTGAAGCGGAGCTGTGGGGGGTACTCTGTGTGTCTGGGGGACTCGGTGGTTTTCCTGGGTGGGAGTGATTTACTGGGAGTACGGGATTCTTCGCTTTGCTCAGAATGACTGGGGTCAGGGTAACTGTTTTGTATGATGGAATTATAAAAAAAGAGACAAACGGGGTTTTTGTCTCAAGAGAAAGAGGGCAGGAGTTCTTCGAGATGGTTGGATGGAGGGGTACGGCAGGTGAGTCCTTTGCGTCCGGTGGACTGGGTGCTTTTCCTGAGAGAGAGTGGTGTACTGGGAGTACCGGATTCTTCGCTTCGCTCAGAATGACAGGGGACTGTATGTCATTCTGAGCCCCGCGTAGCGGGAGCGAAAAATCTAGGGCGCGGTCGGAGCTGGAGGTGGTGTAGCGCCGGGATTACTGCCGGTAGTCGAGGGAGGGGGAGTTTGTGTGGTGGTGGGTGTTGTTGGTTCAGGTTTGAAATGAGAAGGTGAAATCTTATCAATGATTGCAGTAACTTGATTATCTTCCGGTGTGACTACAATCTCCTTTTTCTTAAGTTCTTCCACAATTTGCGCTCGTACTTCATCTTTTGTCTTTTCTCCTTTCTTTATCCTGATCGTGACATCTTTGGCCGTGCGTTCTTTCTTATCGCTCCCGGTTTGTTTAGCTGTGAACGTAACGATGCCCCCTGAGTCGTCATTATTGATTTTATAGTCTGTCTTCTCAAAATTAGCCTGTTGCGTTGCATCTTGTGAACTGGATACAGCTTTTGATTGCAAAGCTTGTTCAATATCAGTGCCTAATTTTTGATCTTTTTTCTTGATAGCGTCGATAAATTTCTTACGAGCATCGGGATCCGCCGGATTTGTAATCAAATCTGTAACCAGGTCTTCTCGTATGCCAAGGGCATTCGTTACTTTTACCAGATTATCCCGTTGCTCGCTCGATAAGTTTCCCGCAAAACTCGGCAGCGCTGCAAAGAATTCAATTGCCTTTTTCCTGACATCACCCTCCAGAGCTATTTTACCGTCTTTCACGCTACTGGAGAGCTGATTGAGCGTCTGTTCGAACTCTGAGGGAATTTTTAAATTCAGCAACCCTTCCAGCGGCGTATCTTTCAATAATTTCTTCAGATCTTCATCGGATTGTTTATTGATCTGACTTTGAATCAGGCTAGGTACCCGGCGAAGGCTTTCAGCCGAAGCCAGTTTGCCAAACGGGGTAGGAATAATGGGAACGTTTTTGATGGCATCTTTTCCGATTTTTGCCAGCCCCGAACCAAAATCTTCAATCCCTTTGACCGCCTTCCCGACGTAGTCATTTGTTTTCAGTGCGGCGAAGATCGACATCCAGACGATGATCATGATAACGAAGGCCAATATCAATTCTTGCAGCGATCCGAAGCCTGGAATCGGGACGCCTTTGGTGACGATGGTAAATACGCCGATAGAAATAGATCCCAGATTCAAGATAGGTTGGGATTTTAATACCTGAAACATGATGAACCCTAGGCTCAGGATGAACCCACAGATCGCTGGCATAAAAGCCAGACCGGCAAAGGTCTGAACGAAGCCGTTTTTGAGTAACGGGATTTTGCCTTTCACCTTGTCGGGAAAAATGATTTCCAGTGCCACGACTGGGGAGAATACTAGCAGCAGCCATATCAGTACCATCCGTACGGCAAACGCGATCAGCATGGCCGCGTTCAAAATCAGCAACATCAGCGCCATGGCCAGACTGATCAGTGTGTTAATGGCGAGTCCTCCTTCCGAACTTACTTGTGCCGACAGATTCTTCGAGTCAACCGCATCGCGCAGCTCCGCCAGCCGGAAGATATTGTATGAATAAATAAACATGGCATTACGGGCGTTGAAAACAATGCTGGAAATCGGGTCATCGTATTTTATTTGAGATTCCGTATCCTGAACAAATCCATATACGTAGTCTTTAGCTTTGCTCGTCGTCAGCAAATCGTTATCTTTGTTTTGATCGAATTGGTACCTCTCATCCAGGTCCTTATATGCCTCTTTTCCAAATCCAAGCAAAAATTTTCCGGTTAAGCATTTACATCGGTTCGGGTATTTTTCCGGATCGCAATAAGCTCCTTTCTCTAATGTTAATTCATTCGCTATGTCGTTTCCGTTTATATCTTTTATCTTGGAAGGCGCCCAGCACATCAGGTGTCCGACTTTCAGGCCTGTCCCGGGAGACTGCGTAATAGCCGGTCCGACTTCGTTGACCATGGAAAATGTGGCTGTCGTGGCTAGATTTCCGGCATCCAGTAGAAGTTTTCCTACTAAGAACGAAAAATTAACAAACAGCAGGGCAAACACAAAACGCGGCAGGAGCGATTTTATGGCGAAATTGCTCTTATCCCCCCCGGCACCCACCACAGCCATAAAGGCCGCAATGATCAAAATGACGACAAACGAGATATTCACCAGATTGCGTACCAGGATCCACATGGTATTCAAAACGCCGCCTACGTTGGCTTCCAGATAGACCCAGTCGTTACTGATCAGTTTTCCGATGATCATCACGATTGGCAGATTCAGACTCATCCCTGTTGTTAACACCATTTCCAGTAATTTTGTCACTTCTTCGAGCAACGGAGAGTTTTTTGTTCCGGCGGGAGTTTGTTGTGCCGTATTACCAAATTTTGGATCGGCTGTAGCATTATTATTCGAAGGAGTTGACGTTCCCGGGCTATCGGGAAATTTTGGGTCAGGATTCGTGTCTTGAGCTAAAACTGTTGGAGTGAAACTTTGTGTGTCTCTATCGTATTTGAAGTTGGTCAAAAATGCCGATAGCAGAGATATCCCCAGTGCAATTCCCAGAAGACTGACTTTTATCAATGTGGAGCGCATAGTTCGTTTTAGCTGATAAAAAGTTTGTGAATCATTCCTATTAAAATACTGCTTACGACACGTGTCTGGCTTTCTTTTTCCAGAATCGTCTGGCCGGCGATGGTCGCCGCGACGGCACTTCCCACCGCTGCCGCACCCACTCCGGCCGTTGCCAGTACGATCCGGCGAACGGTTTTGGTCATAAAACTCGAAGCGGCACGTCCTGCAGAGCCTGTTTCAACCGGGCGCTGCGTCCGGTATTGATACGAAGAATCGGGTGTTTGAACTTGTGCAGCAGCTGGCGGTGGAGGAGGCGGTTCGGCTTTCTTGAAAGCGTCCTGTTCGCCTTCAGGTATCGCTTGCCTATCGGTTTGATGTGAGCGGACCGCATTCAACGCCGCCAAACGCCGGTTAGCCAGCCGATCGCGCAATTGTTCCCGGAACGGCTCGCTCGGAAGCACCTGTTGTTTCACCGCCTGAATCAGTTCGCGTGGGTTTAACATTCCTCCTAACCCGATGCCATAACCTGCCGCCAGATATTTATCCCGAAGCAAAAATAATGCAGCGCCGGGATCGTTTTCGTAGAGTTTTTGCAGATCCGCGGAAATGAGCAATTGTTGGGTATTTTTCGGAAGTTCTGAAAAAACAGGCTTGGTTTCCAATAATCTTTCAATCGCGAGTTGTTCTTGTAACTGCTCTCCAAAACCGGTTACATCGCGATGTTGTTCGGGCTTTGCGCTTTCGATCCTTACTTCTTCTTGACGAAGTGGCAATGACAAGCTTTCGGCTACGTCGGCTGCGGCAGGACTTTGTAGCGTAGCGGAAATCGAGTCGTCGACTTTTTCAACCAGTATCGTGGCGAGTTCGGTAAGACGGTCGGTTTCGATTGTCTCAATGGGGTACCGATCGGGAACTATGCCGCTTTGCGGTATCGGGACGGTTGTTCCTTTGAGCGGATCAATAGTTGGGATATCTTTGACGACGGTGGTGATTGTCGTAGGGAGCTCTTTTTGTTTTTCCAATGCCGTGATGAAGACTTTTCCCAGAGCCAGTTTTTTGGGAGCTTCGTCTCCGCGCGGGTCTAATAGCAGAGCGGCTGGTATTGCCGCTATCTCGCCAGTCTTCTTTGCTTCGACGGATATAACGGAATTGGTCGGTGCACCGACCAATTCCGACCAAAGTCTTTTGTCGAAAATTGCCGGTTTTGAAGTTTCATCTGATTCCCGAACCTCCAGAAGTTGTCCCAGAAAGTTCGTTTGGCGGGCAAGACCGGTCGAATATACTTTTTCCAGCGCGGCGGTCTCTGATTGTTGCAATTGTAATTGGGGTTCGGATTCGCTATCAGCCGTATTCTCCGGTTCTATGACTGACGCGGTGATTTCCGGTATGGGTACTTGACTTTTTACTTCTCTGGCCGGGGCTGAGGAAACTTTGGTCGAAGAGATCGGAGCAATCTCTTGTGTTAGAGTATCTTGCGACTTGACAGCGGATAGAGCCGTATCAAATAACTTGCGGGCAATCATACTGCCACTATTTGCCTGATCGTTCGTTCCGGCTTTTCTGAAAGGGGCTGTAACGATTGCGTACTCGATTTTGGGATGATTCAAAACGCTGAAGGTATTTTCGATTATCTCATCGCTCTCTTTTTGACCAATCCTTTCGTGTTTCAAAAATATCGAAATATTCTCTTTGAGAAAATTCGTATACTCTGTTATGCGGTTGGCCTGAGCGCTTTTCCTGACCGGATCTGTCGTGGTAGCCGCATTTTTCTTGAGAATATAATAGTACGACCAAAACAGCTGATTGGAGGAAGCATTGATCACCTCATATATCAGATGGTCTCTCGATATATTCGGGAATGACGATTGGAGAAGATCTGTTGTCGGAGTTGCTGCCATAGCATTGTTTTTTGTATTTTTGTAGGGAGTCGATTTTTTTTATAACCGGAGAAGGCGTGTCATTCGGTCGATCAGACTTTCGCCCTCGCCCGCGATCTCTTTGATTTGGGTCTGCAGAAGCTGCCGGATGATCATCGGATTCTGTTCCATCAATTCGATACGTATGTCCGTTGTCAGTCGACGCGCAGGTCTCAGATACAGGACTCTGACTGCCGGCGGGTTATACACGATCCAGAAACTTTCCATATCGCTGAACTGGTAAAAATCCCGGTCCACGATCATCCCCAGCGACGTGACCGCAAAGGTGATATCGCGGGGCGGCTCGTTGTGCAGAATATAATAAACCGCTCCTAACAGTGCGAAAGCCAATACCATGATATATTCCCCCGCCAGGAGTCCGTATACCAGAATCGCCAGCAAAATAGTACCTGCGATCATATACCAGCGTTTGTCTTTGGTATGATGAGCGTATTCGGGCATCTGCCAGGAGAGAATGACTTGTCCGAAATCTTGGGAACGTTTTTCTTGAGCGGCCATGGAAAACAAAGTTTAAATGGAAACCATAGATAAATATCCTGACAGTATATCATATTTTTATAAAAAATCCCAATTGCCTTCCCGGAGGCATTTCGGGGCTAATATACCTACAACAGAATGTAGTTGACATATAAG
This sequence comes from Candidatus Altimarinota bacterium, assembly GCA_039809385.1. GTDB lineage: Bacteria > Patescibacteriota > Gracilibacteria > JBDHUY01 > JBDHUY01 > JBDHUY01. The sequence continues at coordinate 88,657 of JBDHUY010000008.1, read as the reverse complement.
GTTTTATAAGTATTTTTAGACTGCTTCGTATTATTTTCACTTTGTATGAGTCTGCAATCTTTAGAAGATCCCCGCCCTATCGACGATTTGATCGAACGCAATTATAGAGAATCATTACGACAACTTTTGTCGCTTTTATCCGGTTCGCAGACTATCCTGAGGGGGAGTGTCGATGTACAAAAAACTTTAGGAACCTATCGAGAACTTGTTTTTGACCTTCTAACCATAGTCGATTCGACGTTGTTTCCCGAGCATAGACCGGGAAAGCAGACTTCTCCCTTATTACTCGAAACGGATATCGATCCAGCAACGGTTCTCCAAACGGTAATAGACTATGTTAGAAGCCTGTTGTCCGGTAATCCTCTTGAGCGGTACCAAGATCCGAAAATAAATATCCGGTTTCCTCATGAATCCGGGACGCGACAACTTCAGGCTACACTTACCCCGCATGATGCGCTTTCCGTCGATTTTGTGGGTGTTCACGTTCAGGATGCCACAAAACAAGCTCAAATCCGGCGTCTGATGGAGGCATGCGACATACCCGGAGACGCTTTCTTTACCGAATCGGTACTGGCTCTGGTGGATCTGCTTGCTCCTACGCTAACCGAAATTGTGGTCAATCGTTGTCACAGTCCCAAGGACGTTATGTCCAAAACGCTTTATCCGATCCTATTCTGGAATAAAACTTTTGAAAAATTTAAAACTGCGTCCGATTATCCGAACGGTTATCCAACGGCTATTACACCATGCCGGGGAGCATATAGTGATGAAGCTCGAAGGAGTGATAATTTGTATCATTGTTCCTTAGTGCAAGGAGCCCAATACTTTTCGCAAAATTTTGCACAGAATCCTGTACATGCGCAATCTCGTGATTGTCTCGCTATCGCATTGTATGTTCCCGAAGACAGTCCTTTGGGAGGAGGTTCGGCAGGGGAATCGCTGGGACATGTCAATTTCTTTTTTGACCGGGCAAAAGAATTTACTGGCGAAGAAATGGTCTATATTAATTATTTTTTGCGACATTTTCGAGATCGGCTCCACCAGGAGCGCATCGAAGAGGAATATCGTAATGTTCAAAATTTTCTTCTCACACTGGAAAACAACAGTCTTGATTTGATTATGACGATTGTATCCGAATCTCCCTTTACTGTTATAGAAAAGAATTCCTGGTTTGATCTTCATATAGCTTCTCCCGAAGATTCGCAAGATCTATTTGAAGTATCCTCGATGTTGGCAACCGAAAAAGATCGAAGGATATTTTCTGATGCGTGTATTCAGGCAGTCAAGGATAAAAAACCGATCCAATGCGAAGTTTCCCTTCTTAACAAACAAGTCCGATATCCGGTACGATTTACGATCTTACCGGAAATTGTATCCGGACGGGTAGAACGGTTGCACCTCTTGGGCATGGATTTGCGGGAACAGAAAGAATTCTTACAAGCAATACATGAGGTGTTGGGAAATCTCTCGCACGATATCAAAAATAAGATCACGCCGCTTTCTGTTGCTCTCGAACTTCTGGAAATGTCTCTTCCATCAGATTCTTTACTTCTTCCAATGATACGAAAAGCCAAAGCCAATTGTCAGGCGATTGCAAATTTGGCGCATGATCTCGCAAGTGGGGCGGTAAATCCTGAATCAAATCATATAGCTGCATTAGCGGAATTGGATATTGGCTCATTACTCAATGATGTTATTCGGAAAGCCGAGTTGCAGCTACCTGAAAATGGCACAATGGTACAGAAATTCCCTTCGACGCTTCCACACGTCTTGGCAGATAACAAAAAACTCGAACGGATTCTGGATAATTTGATCGGGAACGCAATCGATTATACCGGCCGGGATGAGGACAAAACTCCTTTTCCGGTGGAGGTATCGGCCGAGGTGCTGACTGATCCGGCCCGGGTACGTATCAGCGTTATGAACATAGGCGATCATATTCCGGATGACATGATTCCTCTTTTGGGGGTGATTGGTAAAAGAGTTACCACACAAACCCCCAAACCTAAGAAATCTACCGGGTTAGGGCTTAGTATTGTGAAAGGTTTTCTGCGGGCGCATGGCATTGAGTTACAAGTGAGCAGTACGTTGGTCGAGGGGGATTTACAGCGACATGCCCGTAATTGCTTCTCGTTCGATCTGCCTATTTCTCCTGATTCTTCTCTATCTTCGATCCCGGAGTAGTTTTTATAAGTTCCATTTAGGATATTGAAAAAATCGGCAAAAAACTGGACAATCGTATTGGAAGGAGTACTATTATTCTTCTCCTGTTTCATGTCTTTTGTATGACAGACCACGGAGGGTACTAAAACATTGTTGTGCCTGCCATTCGCTTCCGGGCCCCGCATAAAACCGAAAAGTTTTATACGCCGGGATATTTTTGACGGGCGGAAACAAAGACTGGTATACTTATAAGAATATCTTTATTATGCGCTGTCTCTATCTTCATAGCGGCCCGTTAGTATCCCGGTTTGTGTATATGGCCAAAAAACCGGAAACTACTGAAAGCGATGAGTCTCCCAAGGCTGCGGGAAAAACACAGGAAGCGTTGAAAGCCGAATTTCAAAAAGCCTTTGATGCCAATGATATTTCCGATGCATCGCGCAGCTATGTACGCTTGCTGGATCATCCGGATACCCTGGAGTCTGAAAAAAAAGAGCTCAGCCGGAAGATCGCTCCCAAATTGCGGGATGCCATTGATCAGAAAATAACCCAGGGTGAGGTTACTCAGGCCGAAAATCTGATGGGAGTTTTGCGTCGGACGGAGCAGGCTACTCCGCAGGAGCTTACGGAATTTACGAATAAAATCCAGAATCGCAGTCTGGCTACTCAGTTTCATGAGAGTATCAAGGCGCTCAATTTGGAATCGTCCGAACAACATCTCAAGCGAGTTCGAGAGAGTGGTGCTTTTTCAAAAGAAGAGATTGAAAAACTGGAAAGCGAGCTGGCGGTAGCTCAAAAGATTATTCCGGTGCGACAGGAGATTTTGGATCAGACACGGTTGATGGGAAGATACTTTCAAAAATCGCTGCCATCGATTCTGGTAAAGGCTGAACGGCTTAAAAAAGATGTTGAAAACGACGGTACTTTCAAAAATCTGGATGGTGAGCAAAAGAACCTCTTTCAATCTCACTTGGACGCCTTAGTCAAGATTGGAACGAGCGGGGATACGATGCGCGAGTTGTTTGCGAAAAGTCATGCGCTGACTACGGATTTTTATGAAAATCGTCAGACTATCGGTCAGATCATGCCACAGTGGAAGAATCTGCGAGCAGGATATCAAAAATTGCAGGAAGATTTTTCCAGCCTTCCAGCAGAATATGCTACGTTGCCTTTTGTAGGATACAGTTTTCTTGATCAACGATCAAAAGGCAAAATACAGGAGCTCGATCAAATCATGGCGTTGAATAATTTTTTGGAAGCTTATGGATCATTGGATGAGAAAGCGATCCCGGATACACGTACGGCGCTTGAGAACAAAATCAACGAAGATTTGGGTAATCCAAGAAAGAAAATTCGTCTTACGGTGGGTTCTCATTTTATTTTTGGTGGGAAGCGTTGCAAGATTCAAAAAATCCGGGGGCAACAAATGCTGGTAAATGGCGAATGGATGGGGCCAGATCGGTTATATCTTATCTTTTTGTTGTTGTCAGGGTATGGTATTCAACATACTGATCCAAAAGATGCGAAAATTCAATGCGAGTACCAGCCGGCTATCAAGACATTTGAGGATTTGGAGCGGGCAATAGGCCTAGATGTCGATAATAAAGATCCGACGAAGCGTCAAACACTCCGTCCTAAGCCAGGCGGTGAAGATGGATATATTCATCTGAAATCACAAAAAGGCGGTGCCACGGTCGATATTGTCAAAGTGGATGGTTCGCGTATTCATATTGAAGAGAAAGGTGTTAATGAGAAGCTCGAAAAAGAGATTCGAACTTCCAGTATTTCGTTTCAGGACTTTTTTGAATACTGGAATGAAAAGCGCCTGATTTATAGTGGTACCAAAGGTGGTGTAGAGGCGATCTTTGGGAAGAGCCCGCTTACAGGTGATCCTGGAGTGCGCCCGCCGTCGCGTATGATCTCTCTGGAGGCAATCTTTAAAGGAGGAAAACAGGTTTTGAGTGCCATGAAAACGCAAAGTGAACGGAATAGCAGTATTAAAGCTGCCGAGTTTGCAACTTACGGCGCCCGATTTGTTTCAGGTATGACCTTCGGAGCATTCAAAGACTTACCCGATATCGCCGATGCTGCCTATAGTAGCGAAATTCTGGGTGCTATCAATAAATTGGCAGATAGTTATAAGGATTTGTCGGCTGGGGAGTTGAAAGATCGCTGGAAAAACTTTAACCGGTTTAAGCTTATCGAGCAGGCTGCTCTCTGTATCGCAATGGCGAAGAAAGGTTTATCGAAAGAGGAACTTGCTGTGAAGCTTAGTAGAAATAAACTTGGACGGGAACGTATATCTCATGCCGATTTTAGTAAAGCCGTTGTGGGCTATTTTTGCGAAGGACCGGGAAAGCTCCCGAAAAAATATGAGTCGGTGCTGACTGAAACGGTCAGTGCCGGTCTGGAAGGGGAGATTGAAGGGGGATTCAAAGAAACGAATGCTTTTGCCACATCTGCGGATATGTTGAATGTCATTCGTGGCTATGCCCAAGATCCTTTTAAACGTGGCAAAATATTAGGCGGTATCCAGGCCTTATTGAAAGTCGGTTGTACTACGGAAGAGTTGGGGATCGCTTTTTTGTATTTATTTAAATATGTTCAAAACACCGCAGATCCATCTGTACTGAATGGCTTTACTGAAGTAATGTTGCGTACTTTTGGTGGTAATTTACTGAATATGGCGCCTTTTGGAGGATTATATCTAAAACCCTACGGTATAACGTTGATCCGTGCTATGTTGGATGTTTATATGACTCGTGCTACAGGAGGAAAAGATGCTTTCACTGTAAATAGTAAGGCTGAACGTGTCATGGGAATGATCATGATGGGACGCTTTGGTGAAGTAGAAGGTGACCTCAAAGCCACGCTTAAAGAAAAAGATTTTATCGCTTTCCGCTATCTCTATCATAAGGCTTATGGACTCGTTTATTCGTTGCAGGACGAATTAAAAGGCAAGTTTCTTACGCAATATGGTTCTGGCAAAGAACTGGATAACTATGGATTTGCCGATACCTACGGAGTTGGTAGTTGTATCTATCCGGCCTGGCTTGAATGGGCTTTAGATACAGACTCTACTGGAAAACCCAAGCATTTGGACTATACGGCCCCTTGGTTGAAAAATCTTAAGGGCAATTTTTCAAAACTTAAAGATAGTGATGATGCAAAACGACTCTTTGCCGCTAACTTTGCCGAGGCCTATAATCAGGAGATACGTGGTAATAAAAATGCAGCTTTATGGTACTGGAATAACCACGATGCAGCTCCGGGATTCCGCGAGATTGCAAAATTTTTAGGAGAAGACAATGTTCCTTACACTGACAATGAAGAAATAATCAAAGAGTTTAAATTCTCAGCAGAAAAAATTGAGTCAATCCGCAGTAGTGTTTCACCTGCTTTCCATCAACATATACAGGAAGGACCAGGAGATCCTGAGAAACGTTACGGCCATTCCTGGAGTAACTTTGATATCAATATCCGCGGGTCGATCAAAACCCTCATTAATGAAGCCGATGCCTATGCTGCCGATTTTAAAAAGCAATCTCCCAACGGAGTGATCGAATCTACCAAAGCAGGCATTAATAATCTACTTCCACCAATATAATTGCGTATTTTTGCTTAAAAAGAGTATTCGATGATATACTAGATCAATATGTTTTATTCCCCAAGATTTAGGAAGTTAAGTATGCCAGACACCTCTACTCATTCCAATCCAGGCTTCTTGTATAAAAACTTCTACGGAGTTAAAAAGAATTCCGTTCTCAAGAAGAAAATTCCGAACAGCTCTGCCGTGCGGGTACGTTTCACGTTTCGAGATCTTACACATATCGATTATGAAGGAGGACGACTACAATTACCTACCAGTTCCTCTTCAGCGCTTACTCCTGCCTCTCTTTATCCTATCCAGCCGTCTTTGTCTGCTGAATTTGAGCAGAAAAAAACTTCGCACCTTGCTCCATCCGCCTTTGTGGAAGCTGCTTATCCCGAATCGCTGGATTTTCAATCTTCCGGTGATATTTCTCTAGAGAGCAGAAATGTGCAAGAAAAACGGGTTACTCCCTCCAAAAGCGGATTTGGAAGTCTATTCCGCGAAATATTTCGTTTCGGGCTGGTCTCGGCCGTCTCGTTTGCCGTCGTGCTCGTGGTCATGAATTTCTCGGCCTACTACCAATTGTCCCAGTATTGGATCGGCAAATGGCAAGGACGCGAAAGTATTCAAGCCAGAAATATTCAGAATTTTGTGGCACAGGATAACGGTACCCAGCCCGAATTACTCGCTATTAATTCACCCGGGGGTGTTCCATATTTGCCCAAAGCCGGTACCCCTGCCGCCCTCTCGTCTCTCAATTTCCGGGTAACCCCCGACAGCAACTTTATCTTTATTCCCAAAATCGGCCAAAATGCGCCTATTGTCGAAGCCCCCAAAGATAACCTCATCGCCCAGCGCTGGGAAGATCTGGAAAAAGATATCCAGCATGCACTGAAAAACGGTGTGGTTCACTATCCCGGCACCGCCGCTCCAGGCGAAAAAGGCAATTTTTTTATCACCGGGCATAGTTCCTACTATTTTTGGGAACACAGTAAATATAAGGATGTATTCGCTCTTTTGGGCGAACTCGATGTCGGCGACGAATTTATCGTATATTACAATCAAAAACGCTATCGCTACCGTATCTTCGAGAAAAAAATCGTTCCGCCCAGCGATACTAGTGTTCTTCAGCAGGATTTTGGTCACTCGATGGCAACCCTGATGACCTGCGATCCTGTCGGTACCGACATAAACCGTTTGATAGTCAAAGCCGAGCTGGTAGAGAAGAATTCGTGAGGAGAGCTTACAGTTGTCAGTTTACAGCGAACAACCAGGTTCCGTATACAATACTAAAGCCGAAAGGCTGTTCTCGTTAGGAGATCGGAGTAGGGAGGAGAGCAAGTAGTCAGCCCCAAAGGGGCCCCTTCGGGGCGGCTAGCGATCAGTGGATAGTGGGGAACAAAACAATTTCATTATTTTCGATTTCTTTGACTGTTTAGACTATTTGAATGAATTTGGACTATTCCTGTGCCCCTAATTCATAATTCAGCATTCATACTTCATAATTCATTTCCTGTTATGTTTTCTCTCAAAAAGATCGATATCGATACGTCCGATATTCCGGTAGCTATCTTGAATAAACGCGATGCCGAAAAACTGGAAGTCCATTCGGGTGAACGGGTTGAAGTCTATCCAGCCGACGCCCCCTTGCGCGCGGTTATCTGTGTCCTCGACATTCTGGAAAAGAGTGCCGCCGAAAGTATCGACGGCGAAGTCGAATTGGCTCAGGGAGAACTGGGACTCTATTCGAGTGCCTTTGATAAAACCGGGTTGAAAGAGGGTGAGCGGGTCGAAGTGAAACCTATTCCTCGTCCCGAATCGTTCGAAGCAGCCAAAGAAAAATTTGAAACGGGTAAAAAATTCACGGTAGAAACCATTACCCCGATCATCCGCGATATCGTACAGAATCGTTATCCCGAATCCCTGATCACCTATTTTCTCCTGGCGTGTGCGAGCCGCGATTTGGATGACGACGAAACGGCTGCGCTCACGACGGCCATGGTCGAAACTGGCCAGGTATTGCGTTTCAACGATAGCATCGTGGCTGATAAACATTGTATCGGAGGGATTCCGGGAAACCGCACGACTCCGATCGTAGTGGCTATGGTAGCTGCCGCCGGTATTCCGATTCCCAATACGTTTACCCGCTCGATTACTTCACCTGCCGGGACGGCCGATACTCTTGAAACCTATTTGAAAGTTGATCTGTCTCTGTCCCAGATGCAGCGCATGGTCGAAAAAGTGAAGGGGTGTCTGGTGTGGGGTGGCGCGATCGATATGGCTCCCGCCGACGATATTATCATCCGGGTAGAACATCCGCTGAATATCGACTCCGAAAGCCAGATGATCGCTTCGATTCTGGCTAAAAAAATCGCCGCAGGGAATACCCATTGTCTGCTGGATATTCCGATGGGACCGGCGGCCAAAGTCAAAACATCCGAACACGCCGATCATCTGAAAAAACGTTTTGAAACCATTGCGACTAAACTGGGTTTGAAGCTCAAAGTTTTGATTACCGACGGCTCTCAGCCGATCGGGCATGGGATTGGTCCGTTGCTTGAGATGTTCGACGTTCTTAGTGTTCTTGAAAATAAACCGGATGCGCCCCAGGATTTGCGTGAAAAATCCATAAAACTGGCCGGAGAGCTATTTGAATTTGTGGGTAAAGTTCCAGCCGGAGAGGGGTATTCGTTTGCGTCGCAGTTGCTTTTTTCCGGCGATGCCAAAAACAAATTCGAGGAGATCCGTACCTTTCAGGGGAGCCGCGATTTGCCCCATTTGTCGGAAACGTTCTACGACTATACGGCACAAACCGAAGGAGTGATTGCATCTATTGATAACAAAACTATCGTAAAATCTGCCAAGATGGCCGGCGCTCCGGTCGATGTCCAGGCCGGGGTCTTCATTTACAAACACGTCGGCGACGCGGTAAAACCCGGCGATATCTTGTTTCGCATCTATTCCAACAGCTCAATCCGCTTGAACTATGCCAAGGAATACGTAGCAGTCCATCCGGAGGTATATACGATTGGGTAGGTCAAAGCGTAAAGACTTGTACTGAGTGAAGCGAAGGTGTTAAAAATCAAAACCTTGGATTTTTAGTCGAGCAAAAGTGTTAAAAGTCACTTGTCATTCCGGCTTGTCCGCCTGTCCCGCCGTGGCGTGGGGAATCCGGGTACGGTTCATACAATGATGAATGAAAGAGGTGTTCGTTGTGTCTTGTCAGGCAAACGGTTTGCTGTATGGAGGTCCTATTAAACAAGCTCTGTGCGTCTACGGATGCTGGGCATGTCCGCACGGCCATTCAACGAGTGTTATTAGATACATTCTCTAAAGAAGAACGGTTCTAATTAAGAATCGTTTGAAGAGATGTCTTATTCTGTAATGGAGCGGGTAACGGGGCTTGAACCCGTAACCTCGTCCTTGGCAAGGACGCGCTCTAGCCAATTGAGCTACACCCGCGCATAATCCGTGAAAACAGTACGATTTTACGCATGTCGCGCAAAAAATTCAACAGGAAATTTATTTTGAGCGAAGCGGAAAATCTCCTGATTCCTTGCAGGAAGTCAGCGTATGGTTGTGTGTCGATGATTTGAGTTGAATCCGGGCTGCTATCTCTCTATACTGTACCAGTACGTTTTTTCACTATCTTAGTCATTATCCATCGTTATTACTCATGCTTCAGAAAATATTTCAACGCTTTGCCAATGCCGCTCAGGAGAAAGAACTGAAACGATTACGCTCGATCGTCTCTACTATCAATTCGTTTGAAGAGGAATATCAGCAATTATCCGAGGAACAATTGAAAGGAAAAACTGCTCAACTTAAAGAGCGGATTGGCATTTATACCGCTTCTGCCAGAAAGGAAGTTGAAGAAGCCCAGCAGCTGCTTGATCAAGTTGACGAATCCGACGATCTGGAACGCAAAAAAGATTTACAGGTTGCGCTTAATCACAAGAAAAAAGAGCTGTTCGATCAGGAACAGGGAATCTTGCGGGAGATATTACCCGAGGCTTTCGCCGTGCATAAAAACGCCTGCCGCCGCCTGGTTGGCCAGAAATTCATGCTGCGCGGAAAAGAGATCGTATGGGATATGATTCCGTTCGATGTCCAGCTGATCGGCGGCATGATTCTGCACGAAGGGAAGATCGCCGAAATGAAAACCGGTGAAGGAAAGACGCTCGTGGCTACTTTGCCGCTGTATCTCAATTCTCTGGTCGGACGAGGAGTCCATCTTGTTACGGTCAACGAATATCTGGCCCAGCGCGATGCCGAATGGATGGGCTTTTTGTTCCAATACCTTGGCCTAAGCGTCGGCGTAGTGCTTACCGGTATGGGCGCAGACCAGAAGAAAAAAGCGTATGCTGCCGATATTACGTATGGCACCAACAACGAATTCGGGTTCGACTATTTGCGTGACAATATGTCGGTTTCTCCTGAGGCCGAAGTACAGCGCGAGCTTTATTACGCCATCGTTGACGAAGTAGATTCCATTCTGATCGACGAGGCCCGTACGCCTTTGATCATTTCGGCGCCGGCCGAAGAGTCTACGAGCAAATATACCAAATATGCTGCGCTCGTACAGTCTTTGATGAAAGACGATCATTATGTCATCGATGAGAAAATGAAAACCGCGACGCTTACCGAGGCCGGTATCAAGCGTATGGAAGAATTGCTTGGGGTCGACAATATCTATACCGAAGCCGGTTTCGGAGAGGTCCATCATATCGAACAAGCTCTGAAAGCACGGGCCGTTTTTCAGCGCGATATCGATTATATCGTCCGTGACGGCGAGGTTTTGATTGTCGACGAATTTACCGGACGTATCCTACCCGGGCGGCGCTATAGCGACGGATTGCATCAGTCGATCGAAGCCAAAGAAAACGTCGAGGTCAAACGCGAAAGCCGTACGCTGGCGACGATTACTTTTCAGAATTATTTCCGTCTTTTTTTCAAACTCTCCGGTATGACCGGTACCGCTCTTACCGAAGCCGAAGAGTTTGCCAAGATCTATAAGCTCGAGGTCATGGAGATTCCCACGAATCGTGATATGGTGCGTCAGGATAAACCCGATACGATCTATAAAACCGAGCTGGCTAAATTTCAGGCAGTGGTCGAGCGAATCAAAGAGAAACAGGAAAAAGGGCAGCCGGTTCTGGTAGGTACGATCGCTATTGAAAAATCCGAGTTTCTAAGCGAACTGCTACGCAGAGCTGGTGTTCAGCACCACGTACTGAATGCCAAACAACATGAAAAAGAGGCCGAAATCATTGCGAACGCCGGTCAAAAAGGCGCGGTAACTATTGCGACGAACATGGCCGGACGCGGTACCGACATTAAACTGGCTCCCGAAGTAAAAGAGGTCGGCGGGTTGGTAATTATGGGGACCGAGCGTCACGAATCGAGGCGTATCGATAATCAGCTGCGCGGGCGGGCCGGACGTCAGGGCGACCCGGGCGAATCGCAATTTTTTGTATCGCTGGAGGATAATCTTATGCGGATCTTCGGTGGCGACCGCATTCGTAAAATGATGGAGTTCCTCAAAATCCCCGAAGAAGTACCGATCGAGAACAAGATGATCTCTTCGGCGCTGGAAAGTGCCCAGAAACGTGTCGAAGGGTACCACTTCGATGTCCGTAAGCACGTGGTCGAATACGACGACGTGATGAATCGTCATCGCGAAATCATTTATAGCCGCCGTCGCAAGATCTTACACAAACCTTCGGTCAAGTCCGATATCCAGGAACTCATTGCCGACTATGTTACCCAACTGGTGTTCTTTCACGTTGGCAGTCGTTCGGAGAGCGAATGGGATCTGGAAGGCTTGTCCAACGAAGTAAAAGCGCTGCATGCCGACGAGAGTCTCTTCGGTGTGAAAGCTTTTGAGAACTTTCAATCGCCCGAGGGGATCCGGCAGTATCTTTTTGATAGCTTTAGGAATTTGTATGTCGAAAAAGAGCGCAAATTCTCTGACTCTACCATGATGCGTAATGTCGAACGGGGCGTTTATTTACGTTCGATCGATATGTTGTGGATGGATCATCTCGATCATATGCAGGGCTTACGTGACGCTGTGTCGATGAGCGGTTATGCCCAAAAAGATCCGCTGGTGGAGTATAAAAAAGAAGGATTTCAGGCTTTTCAGAAACTGCTTGGAAACGTTAATCGCCTGACCGTGCAAACCTTATTCAAATTGCAACTCGATCAGAGGGGCGAGCAAGCTCTCAGTATGGGCGAAGCGCCTCGCAAAATCGTGACAAATGCCGCTCAGATCGAAGGAAACCTGGGCAATGAGATTGCCGATGAGAATTCTCCTGCTCCCAAAACGGTCAAAGTGTCCGGGCCGGTCCAGTCCGAACCGAAAGTCGGACGGAACGATCTCTGTCCTTGCGGCAGCGGGAAAAAATATAAGAAATGCCATGGACAGGAGGGGTGAGTACATAGTCCAAAGTACGAAGTCAAAAGTCCATAATGCCCTGAAGGGGGCCCGTTGGGATCTGTAAAGTTCTTAAAGCAGGCCAAAGAGGACTGTAGCGATCTGTAAAGCTCTCTTTTGTCATTCCCACGAAAGTGGGAATCTCTGCCGGTAGGAAATGACAGACCTTTCTTCCCGAGACTTCTTTATTGTCTTGTCGCCCACGACGCAAAACTGCTATAGTCGGAGTGTCTTTTGGTACTCTTTTTTCGGTATGAAATCATTTTTGCGCAAAACGACATTTATTTTCCTGCTGTTGCTGCTCTTCGTTTTTCCGCTGTTCCTGATTTCGCTGGTTGTCTCTCCTTCTTCCGCAGTCGAATCAAATATCGATTCGTTCTTTTTTCAACGATTTATTCCAACGTTCGGGCGGACTACGACTTATCCGAAGATTCGCCGGTCTCCCGTCGCTGAAATTCCGCAGTATATTTTCGTGCATGCCGATTCTTCTCAAACGGTGCTTGAACAATCTCAAGATAAAGCTGGTCGAAAAAGGGTGCCTGCTTTTCCGGAGATTAAGTCCTCCGAATCTTCCCATCCTAGTGTGCCGCCATTCATACCACCGTTGCCGATAGCAGCTGTTCCTCCGCCAATTCCCCCGGCTGAACCTACTCTTCCTGTTCCAGCCGGGACATCTGTTCCTCCTCAATCTGTAGCTGATTCCGCGGTCTTCGAAGCGTCCCGGCCCGGTGTCGTGTCGTCGCCACAAGTTTTTGGTGATAACGAGAACCAAAATCAGAACGTCCCTCCGCCGTCAGACGAAGAAGGAAGCTGGCCCCGAACGGTATTTGCCCCCTACGTAGATGCTACGTCCTATCCGGCTTTCTCATTGAGTCAAACCGCTACCGCTACGCAGGTACAATATTATACGCTCGGCTTTGTGGTGGCCCAGGGAACGGGGAACTGTAGCGCTTCGTGGGGAACCTATTATCCAATTGGCGACTATCTCTCTCAGGATATACAGACTCTTCAATCGATGGGCGGAGATGTCATGGTGTCCTTTGGAGGAGCGGCCAATACCGAGTTGGCTGTTGCTTGCCCGCAGGTCCAAAATCTGGTTGATGAATATCAGCGAGTCATCGATACCTATCGCCTGACACGGATCGATTTCGATATCGAAGGCGCCTGGATTGCCGATACGGCTTCGATCGAGCGACGCTCGCAGGCGATCGCTATGTTACAAAACAGAAAACCGGCTCTTGAGGTTTGGTACACGCTGCCGGTTTTGCCCACCGGTCTGACGCCCGAGGGCCTGGCAGTTCTGACTTCCGCACTGGATCACGATGTTCGTATTGACGGGGTCAATATCATGGCTATGGACTATGGCGACGGTGCCGCACCCGATCCGACCGGCAAGATGGGGGATTATGCGATCCGGGCGGCCGAGAGTCTTTTTCAACAACTAAAATCCCTCTATGCGGACCGCGGCATTGTCAAATCGGATATGGAATTCTGGAATATGATCGGCGTTACTCCCATGCTCGGAGTGAATGATGTGGCATCCGAAGTATTTACTTTGTCCGATGCGCAAAAACTGCTGGATTACGCTTCGACCCGCGGGCTCGGATTGCTCTCCATGTGGTCGGCCAACCGCGACAAACCCTGCCCCGGCGGTTCCCGTGCCTATGCCGATGCGACTTGCAGCAGTATCGAACAGGAAGAGTTTCAATTTTTGCGTATTTTTAGGAATTTTTAAGGTTTGGTTATGTATGATATGTCCTGTTTATTCTCTAACCAGGCGAGATGGACAGGTCGTATTTTGTTTATATGATGGCAAACTTTCAAAGAACAACACTTTATATTGGTGTCACAAATAACCTGATCCGACGGGCTATGGAGCGTCGTGAAGGCCGCTTACTGGCTTTACGAAAAGGTATAATCTTACATATTTGATATATTATGAAATGACTTCCGATATTTCGGCTGCTATCGGACGTGAAAAAAAATGAAAAAATGGAACAGGAAATGGAAAGAAGAATTGATTTCCAAATTTAATCCTGTTTGGAAGGATTTATTTAGGATATCTTGTCTTGAGGCTTTATTCTATGTCATTCTCCTATAAGCGGAAATCTTGCAGGAAGATCCCCGATTTCTCTGGGATGACAAACATGGGGATCCAGGAAATTAAGAAGTTGAAGTATGGAAAACCTTGAGATAGGATACGCTTGTAGCAGGTATCCCTGCATTACGTTAATGGAATTTATGATTGTTTTCTTCCACCGGGTTCTTTGTTGATGAATGTCATTCCCGCATAAGCGCGAATCTGATGGCATGCAGTACTCTGAAGGCAGGTTTTTATATCTTATAGTTTCATTTACCTCATGAAAGACAAAACCAAATTCACCTGTACCAACTGCCATTACGAATCTCCCAAATGGCTGGGGAAATGTCCGAACTGCGGCGAATGGAGCACGTTCGAGGAGCAGACGGTAATTGTTCCCAATAAACGGGACGTGCCGGCCGGCAAAGTGCTTAGTTCCGGCCGCCTGCAGGAGCAGGAGACAGCTTTCCAGAGGATCCTTACCCGCATTGGCGAGGTCGATCTGGTGTTTGGCGGCGGGATCGTGCAGGGCTCGATCGCGCTCCTGAGCGGAGAACCCGGTATCGGCAAATCTACCTTGACGTTACAGATCTGCGATGCTTTTTTACGCCAGGACAAGACGGTTCTGTATGCTGCCGGCGAGGAATCTGCCGCACAAATCGCTCACCGAGCCAAACGGCTGGGTGTGGCGATGAATCTGGCAGTGGTGAACGATACGGTTCTTGAGGATATTATCGAAACGGCTAAGCACGAGCAGCCCGATCTTCTGATCGTGGATTCGATCCAGGTGGTCTATTCGAATGCGATTACAGGCGTTCCCGGCAGTGTCAATCAAGTTCGCTTTGCGGCCGAAAAACTGATGGAATTGGCTAAGGGCGCGGGAATCACGGTTCTGCTGATCGGTCACGTGACCAAGGACGGGACGCTGGCGGGACCGCGCGTCCTGGAACATTTGGTGGACTGTGTTTTGTATCTGGAAGGCGAGCGTTATCAGAATCTGCGTCTTTTAAAGACCTTTAAAAACCGCTTCGGTCCGACCGACGAGGTGGGGGTTCTGGAAATGGAGGAAAAGGGGCTGGTGGAGGTCAAGAATCCGAATCTGTTTTTTACCGAAGAAGGGGAGGGGCGTGTGGGGTCTATTTTAACCTGTGTGCTGGAAGGCTCGCGTCCGTTCTTTATCGAAGTCCAGGCGCTGGTGACGTATACCAAATTCGGTTATCCAAAGCGCACGACGAGCGGGATCGATCTCAATCGTCTGAATATTATTCTGGCGGTGTTAAGCAAGTATACGAGTGTGAATCTGGACAGCTACGATGTATATGTGAGCACCGTGGGCGGCATTACGGCCCGTGATCCGGCGGTCGATCTGGCGGTGGCTCTGGCGATCGCCTCTAGCCGGTTACAAAAAAATATCCCGGCCCAGACCCTGGCCCTGGGCGAGATTGGGCTGACGGGCAGTATCCGGCCGGTCTTTCAGATCGAAAAGCGTCTGAAAGAAGCCCGCAAGCTCGGTATTGAGGAAATTATTCTAGCGCCCATGAAGGGCAAGGTGGAGAATGGAATGGTGGTGAGGAGTGTGAAGGAGGCGGTGGAACGGATGTTTCCATAGGATTTCGCAGCAGCATTTCGAGGTTATTCTAAGCGGAATGAATGTGACTCTGTAATTTCCCCTTTATTTACTCTCCTATAGCTAGACGATTCATCAACCATAACTTTGCTTGATATTCTCTAGCTCCCGGTAGTACGCGGGGAGAAATTTTATGCACAGAGCTTCCATCATCTGGATAAATACAGCGGGCCGGTCTTTTTGAATTCTGGCGATATTTTTTAACGCATTCAGTTCTTCGGTTGTGTATATCCCTTGCTGGGACGTGGTGATCGCAGCCGAAAATCCGGCAAAAAATCTGTTCCCTCCGCGTGTATCGCTACAAAATTGTGAATCCTTTTTCCCCCGGATATTTTGGGCAAATCCCATGAGAATAGATTTGGAGAATTTTTGAAAAATCTGCTCTTTTTTGAAGAGAGGAACTGGCGTATTATCCTGCTTTGTAACGGTGCGATCCAGGCTGCCGATATAGAGATCGGTGGCTTCGAGTTCATTAGTATCTTGATTCCATCGGTAAGCTTTCCGTCCCATCGTATCGCCGTTTGTGATGCCGGTAATATTACCAATGCCAAACACGATAAAGGTAACGTGCTGATTCTTCAGGATCATCCCGAGAATCTTTTGATAGGTGATCTTGTCCAGATTTTCTTGGGTTTCGGTCGTCTCGTGCAGTGCGGGAGAGTGTTCGGTCATGTCAATCAGGAAAGAAACTTTTTGGTAATGTCTTGAATTAAGTATAATATAGGTACTTGATTTTCTGCAAAATCTGGCTTTATCACGACGATTGAAATAATTGTATTCCAGCTTTTTCATTCATTACAATAACCTTAGTTCTCTGTATCGTTTTTCAATCTTTTATGCCCCAGTCTTCCAAAACGACCAATTTGCCTCCGGCGGGAAAACTCGAATTATATGAAGCTCTGGTGGCAACCAATCCGGCGATTCAGCGCAAGGGGAAAACCATGCCGTATACATCGCTCAATGGCAATATGTTCTCGTTTCTGGCTCAGAGTGGATTCGTTGGCATACGTCTACCCAAAGATGAGCGTGAGGCCTTTTTGAAAAAATATCATACGACTCTTTTTGAAACGCACGGGACGGTTTTGAAGGAATATGTCACGGTGCCCGGGGAACTGTTAGAGAACACCGGAGAACTGAAAAAGTATTTTGATCTTAGTTTCGAATATGTAAAAACGTTGAAACCGAAAAAATAAGTCTGTCGCAATTTATTCTTTAACATCTTTGCTATGAGTATTCATTTTCCCGGCGAGAGCAAAGGTTATCGTTTGGCTCGCAATACGCTGTTAAAAGCCGAAATAAAACTTAGAAACCAGATCGAAGAGGTTGCGGCTCTCAGAAGAACCTTGCCGCGGGGCGGGGAAGTGGCGCAAGATTATGTTTTTGAGGAGTTGGATCGCAATGGGAAAGTAGTTCAAACTGAACTTTCGGAACTCTTCGCCAAAGGCAGAAATACGTTGATTGTGTATGGCATGATGTTTCATCCCGATCACAAAGCGCCCTGTGTCATGTGTAATTCGATCGTGGACGGGCTGAACGGTCAGTCGATGCATGTGAACGACCGGGTCAATCTGGTCGTCGTCGGCAAGGCGCCAATCAAAAAACTTCGCAAATGGGCCGATAAACGAGATTGGAACAATATTCGTCTTCTGTCATCGTTGCATAATACCTATAACGCCGATTACCTGGCCGAGGATGAAGAAGGGAACCAAATGCCGATGCTAAATGTGTTTCAGAAGAAGGGGAAGAAAATATTCCATTTCTATGGTTCCGAAATGCTCTATGCTTCATCCGAGAAAGGCCAGGATAACCGGCATGTGGATATGATCTGGCCGTTGTGGAACCTGTTTGATCTGACGCCCGAGGGCCGGGGAGAGGACTGGTATCCGCGGTTGAAGTATTAAAACAAGAATCGCACAATAGATAAAATATTTCTAAAATCTCCATATAATTGCGGTTTTTTTACTTGTTTCTATGCAATTCTCTCTTTAAAGTTTGTGTGTATTATCTAATTCGCATGTGTAGAGGCATCGTGCCCCTACATGGGAGCAATTCGCCAGACCCACGTTCCCACCATTATTCGCAGCTATAAGGCTACAGTCACCAAACAGATCAACGAATTAAGGCATACTTTTGGTATGCCCATCTGGCAAAAAAACTAGTATGAGCATATTATTCGAAGCGACATGTCATTTCAAAAGATTCGGAATTACATTGTGAATAATCCTTTTACCTGGGAGCAAGATGCATTATTTGAAAGAAAAAACCTTTATCAAAAAGAACTAAGAAACTATAAACCTTCTCAAAAAGTTGATGGTATTATTATGTAAGGATCAGGTTTGTGAATTTCTCAATTCTATAACTTATGCTCTCTCCCCAAAAAGAATACATGGATCTGGCGATTGACGAAGCGAAAAAAGCTTTGAGTGAAGGCGAGGGCATGGCATTTGGAAGCGTGGTTGTCCTGGACGGAGAGGTCATCGGTATCGGTCATAATACCGTCAATGCCGGCCACGATCCGACTGCGCATGCGGAGGTAAATGCGATTCGCGTTGCTTGCCGAACAAAGGGAACATGGGATTTAGCGGGCGCTACCCTCTATAGCACCTGCGAACCCTGTCCCATGTGCTTCACTGCCTGCTGGTGGGCCAATATCAAATACCTCGTCTATGGGGCACACTTGCACGATGCTACCAATGTCAGCCGGGAGATCGAACTTTCCTCAGCATATCTGAATAAAAAAGGAGGTTCTATGATTGAAATTATTCCTGGATTTATGCGTACTGAATGTGTGAAACTATACCGGGCCACCGGGAAGATCTAAGGAGGTCTTCTTATTCTCTTGTTATCTTTTCTATGCATCTCAGTCAGCTGAATAAGCACTACTGGCAAAATTCTCCGGCCGGAGAGACTACTTCTATAGATGTGAAACCGACCCGCGCGGTGTTGGCGCGTTTCCCGCCCCAAGCACGCGTGCTTGATGTTGGCACCGGTGACGGACGGTTGGCCGAGTGGTTGAGCCGTCAAGGATTTGATGTAGTAGGGATCGATATCAATACGCATGAAATAGAAGCAACTCGGCACAGAGAGACCTCCGTCGATTACCAAGTACAGGATATTGCCGTAGGCACTGTTTTTCAGGATAGTTTTTTCGACCTGCTGTGTTTTCGATTCACGCTCTGCAATATCCATCGAGACGAATGGGATGCTCTTGCTCGGGAAGTAGATCGCCTGACTGCAGCACGCGGATACGTCTGGCTGGTCGAGCCTCTGGTTTCACCATCGTATACTGAACGTTACCGCCTTGCGCGTGAAGTCTCGGACGACGAACATGCGCTGTTTGTGTTCAAGGACAAAGACGCAGCGCGCACCATTTCGACCAAAGGGCAATTGCGCGATGCGATTGAACAAGGGGCGGTTTCACGTATTTCGCGTCATTTTACGGTATCCGAAATCAAGACCATTTTCTCTTCGTTTGATCTTGTTTCTCGTAAAAAGGTTAAATTAATCTCGCCTTCGGGATTTACGATCGATACGTTCGTGGCGTTGTTTCAAAAAAAGATCCCGTAGCCGCAATAGTTAAGAAGTGATTCGTCATTTGTTCGGCAACAGAAGTAAGAAATTTATTTGCCTCAATGCGGCACAAAAACAGGTACGCTTTCATTAGACATAATTCTTACAGATAGAAGTAGGGGGTAAGATGGTACAAGTATGATATACTGCGGCTGTTTATTTTGTTCTTTCTTTTGCTTGTATGCCTAAAACCGTCTTAATTACCGGAACCTCCTCGGGGATTGGCAAAGCCGCCGCTCTCTATTTCGCGCAAAAAGGCTGGGGCGTAGCCGCTACGATGCGCAGCCCGGATAAAGAGACTGATTTTAAAACCTTTCCCAATGTTACGCTCTACGCCCTGGATGTCACGAGTCCGGAAAGTATCCAGAATGCCTTTCAGCAAGTACAGCAGGATTTTGGCAAGATCGATGTAGTGGTCAATAATGCAGGGTACGGTGTGGACGGGGTATTTGAAGAAATGAGCGACGACGTGATCCAGAAACAGTTCGATACGAATGTATTTGGTTTGATGCGGATCACCCGCGAATCTATCAAACTGATGCGCAAACAGGGAGGTGGGCATATTGTCCAGATTGCTTCGATGGGCGGACGGCTGGCTTTCCCGCTTTACAGTATTTATCACAGTACCAAATGGGCGGTAGAAGGATTTAGCGAGTCGCTGCACTACGAGCTGCTGCATTTGAATATCAACATAAAAATCGTCGAACCTGGCAATATCAAGACCGAGTTTACCGGGCGCAGCCGTCATTTCGTGAAACCCGAAAAGACCGATGCGTATGACAAGTTCGTGACACAATCGGAAAAAATTACGCTGGATTTTGCCAAGGGTGGCGAGGATCCCAAAAAAGTGGCGGCGGTCATTTACAAAGCTGCGACTGACCGGAATAATCGTTTACGCTATACCGTCGGTGCCCCCGCGCCGCTGCTGATGTTTTTACGCAAAGTTCTCCCGCTCAGCTGGTATATAAAAATCGTAAAGATCGTGTATCGGATTTAAGATAATTCTCCTACATTCCGTCATTATGGGGAAGCTCTTAATCCACTGGACTCTCCGTATCTGCCAGATGAAGCGATCATGAGATACTGGATTAGGAAAGGCGAGAAAGAGTGTCCGTAATGGGCCCCTTTGAGGATTTGTAGAAGGAAAAATATCCGTAAGATTGTATATTGGAGATCGTGAGGCCCAGGTGGAAGAGCTTTTCTTTACCGATAAGGCGTCTTATAGGAAATTTGATTCAAAAATCCAAGAATTTTTCTTCTACTTTCATGGAAAGCAGTTCCAGCTATGGTATAATAAAAGGATTTCTTCTTTCCCTATGTCTGAATATTTGAATCCTGAAGTTTCGCCGGAAGTACAAGATACCCTTGAACGCTGGTATAACGGACCTGTCGTGCTAGCTTCTGGATCGTCTTACCGGCGTCAGCAATTGATCGATATGGGATTTAAGCATGTGACGGCCCTGTCGGTACCAGACCCGACCGAACATCATGTGCACGCCTGGTGGGAAAAAAGGCCGTTTGGAACTTTTTTCGATTCACGCAAAACCGACGGCGCGGTTGCCGTGGCATATGCCAAAGTTCAGTATATTTTGGAAACGCAGGATATCCCACCCGATGCGCTGGTATGTGCGTTCGATACCATGCCGATGCGCTTCCGTTATAACGAACCGCATGCCGGTTGGGACGTGCGCGAAAAACTTTGATATGCCGTACAGCTGGCCAAACCAAAGGACCATGCCGATGCTGCCGCCATGATAGAAGAAACGTTTAAAAGCGTCATGATCGGACATATTCGTTTCCTCGAACTGACGCGCAAGTTCAAAAAGGCAGGCGTGCCCGAAATCCTTATATCTTCGCAGTTGCCGTTGAGAAAATTCGGTCACCTGCCTCGTACGATACAAGTAAAAACCGCTGGCGTGCTACGGCTACCCCATACCACAGAACTTGTCGATTTTTCCGAAGATGCGCGACTGGAATTCCAAACTCTGTGTGATATAGTAGAGCGTCATATCGCATCCGAGGAAGAGCAGAACGGTAAATCCCATTCTCTCGAAGAAAATCTGGCTAGTGTAGCGCTGATTGATCTCACTAAACTCGTAGATAAGGTTATTGCACTGATGGGGCGAAATGGAGTCGATGTCACCAACATTAGCGGCGGCATCGATTATACTCTTCCCGTAATACGAGAATTGCTGGGCGTGTTCGAGATCTCGTTTCCCGGTCTCGATCAATCGGTTGAAAGCGGCGTCTATAAAGGTTTGCCTGCGAATGCTCTTAAAAAATATCTGGAACATTGTGCCTGGCAGGCACGGAATTGATTTACCCGCTTCTCTTTTGATTCAGAAACTCGCTTTTCTATCTGGTCTACTTTTCTAAAGGTACCGCTTGAGTCTTTGCCCTTCACGTGTTAGTCTGCGATTGATCCGTAACACTGTCAGTATGCGTGAAACCGTATCGGGAGCTATAGGACTTCTCATGTTCGCACTACTTGGCTACGGTATATACCGGTTTTACTGGTTAAGAATAGCAGCCATTATTTTCACGATAGGATTTTGCTTGTGGGCTTTCTGTCTCAGTGTTTTTTTCGGGTTTGTTTTTTTTGCCAACCCGTCCGGATGGGCAGTTTTTCCATTCATAGCCAGCCCGCTCTTTTTCGGACTTATCATAAGTCCCGTAGTAATGTATAAACTTATCAAAAATCGGATACGTTTTCTCCGGCGATATTCTTTTCGACAGCCGCTTCTAAGGTGCAATAGTGATTTGAAAAACAAAGAATAAGCCATTCTATTGTATCCCGATGAGCGCAAGTCGGGACAAGTCAATCATTTATTTCTTAAACTTGCTTATGAGTCTCCTACAGCATATCTTCAAATTTATTCTTCCGCGCAAAGCGTTTGAAGCAATCGAACGCGAGTCAAAAGCATGGCAGATTGTCTGTGACTCTTGCGGAAATACAATTTCTTGCTGGGAGCTCGGAGGACTTCGTTTTGGCGCAGTTTCCAAAGGAAAACGGGTATGGACGAGGTGCGCTGGTTGCGGCAAAAAAGGCATGTTTGCGGTACGATATAGTTCCCCTCATTCGTAAAAAACATTTTTTTTTGCGCGCGCCGGGCATAATAATTGACCTTTCGTAAAAATCTGCTAGGATAAACCTATCTTTATATATCGTGGGTACTCTTTCATAGTTTCTATAAAGAGAGACCCGGGCTTCTGGTTTCCTTCTTGTGTCATGGACGTTATGGCCGGACAGGATGTACGGGCCATATCTTTTTGTTTTTCATGACACAAGCACCCGCCTTTGCCGGCACTTTTCGGGAATTAGGTATCAATCCCGATCTTCTCTCTATCGTAGAACACTATTTTACGCAGGCTACCCCGATCCAGCATCAGGTTATTCCGCCGGCACTCAAAAATCAGGATGTTATCGGGATCGCCCAGACCGGAACCGGCAAGACGCTGGCTTTCGGAATTCCATTGTTTCAAAAAATATTTTCGCAAGGAGGGCAGGCTCTAGTGCTCCTGCCGACTCGCGAGCTGGCTTTACAGGTCGAAGAGATGTTGCAGAAGCTGGGAAAAAGTATGCGTTTAAGAACCGCGGTTCTGATTGGCGGTATGCCCATATTTCGTCAAATAAAAATGCTCCGCACCGACCCCCACATCGTTATTGCCACGCCTGGGCGTCTGATGGACCATCTTCAGCAAAAAACCTATTCGCTGAAACGTCTGAATACGATCGTGCTGGACGAGGCTGACCGGATGCTCGATATCGGTTTTCTGCCGCAGATTCGTCAAATCCTTTCTGCCGCGCCGGTCGATCGCCAAACGTTACTTTTTTCGGCGACCATGCCGACCGATATTGCCGAAATTGCCGCGCAGCATATGAAACAACCGTTACGCGTCGAAGTAGCGGCGGCCGGAACGCCCGCATCTCATATAGAGCAGGGCTTGATCGTGATCTCGCGGAGCCACAAACCAACTCTGCTGACTAAATTGCTGGAGCAGGAACCCGGCTCGATTTTGGTATTTATGCGCACCAAACACGGCGCCAAGAAAATGACGCAGATGCTGAGGCACGCCGGCCATACCGCTGCCGAAATTCATTCCAACTGCTCTTTGGGACAACGAAAAGAGGCTTTGTCCGGCTTTAAATCGGGAAAATATCGTATTCTCGTCGCTACCGATATCGCTGCCCGCGGACTGCATGTCAATAATATCGCGCTGGTGATCAACTACGATCTGCCGGATAATCCGGAAGATTATGTACATCGCATCGGCCGGACCGGTCGCGCCGGAAGTACGGGCAAGGCTCTGACGTTTGCCTGTCCCGATGAGCGTTCCTCAGTACGTTCGATCGAAAAACTGATTCGGAAGTCGCTTGAAATACTGGCAGTTCCTCCGGAACTCGAAAGTATCCAACAGCAGTTTATCGAACCTGCCCGTCCCGCCCACGAATCCGTAGCTTCCAAACGTCCTTTCCGCCGCAAGCCCGGATATGATCGATCGCGACGTTCCCGCTTTTCATCGAACCGCGCCGGACATTCCCGTGACCGTACCGGTTCTCGGTCCAGATAGTTTTGTCATGAAAGATTGACGTTCATTCTGTTATCTGTACTCTGTGCGGGATTTTAAAATAGCTGTTCTATCCTAAAAGGACGACGTATCAAGCTTAAAGAAGCGGTACGTCTTTTTCTGTTTCAAAAAAGTCGTAAAATGACAATCAGTCTTGTTACAGAAAGGAGGAAAAAGTTGATCATTTTTTTATCTTTAGCATTTACCAGGTGTTATGAACAATACGGTCACTTTTTCTGTGGGATACGGACGTCATTCTTCCGCGGAAGATACGTTTGACGCAAAAGATCATCCCGCAGTTACAGTTGGCGGACATACGAACGTCTCCGATACATCGGTTTCTTTGTCGTTTTTTCCTAACGCTCTTTCCGGTCCCGTTCATCTTGTTCTGCCCTGGACTCAAAGACGTATACATGATGTACTTAGGGAACGCCCACCGGCTCCTGTACACACGCAAATCGCCTTTGCTTCTCCTCCTTCTTTGTCCAATCCGAGCGATCCGCCCGGATTTCATCTGGATTATACGCATGTTCCGCGGATGCCGGACGGCATCAACGCCCTTTTGGCCGGTTTCCGGTTGGCTTTCAAAGATTCACAAAGTATGGTCGTTCTGACCGATATTCAATGTTCCGAGGGAAACGAGAAGATTATTTATGTAAATCCGATGGGGTTGTTCTATATCAAGATGAAGTTGAAAGGGGCGCTCGACAAACAACGGAATGCCGAAGAACATTTTTTAAAAAGTTTGCTGGCTTCGTTCTCTCTTGAGGGATCCGATCTTTCTCTCCATATCGATGCCCTGTCAAATATTCTGCGCGGTAATCTTCCCGAATCTGGGTATAACGGTCAGAACGATATATCGTTCGACCGGGCGACTCTTATCGAAATGCGGGAGAAAGTCTTTCAATTACGGCGCGAAGCGTTAAAACAACTTATTCCTACCGAAATAACGCCGGACGGGCAGACTGACCCTGTTCTTCGTCAGCTTACCGAAGAAGAAAAAGAAGAGGAAGTCACCGAAATTCAATCTGCGATTGATTACTTGTCCGTACAGCTGGTTTTGTGGAAAGACCAGGAGCATACTCCTCCCAATTTATTGGCAAGCAAGGTGCTGACGGTTGTCGGTTCCTTGCCCAATGCGCGAACTTTTGCTAAACGCGTCCAGATCGTTCGGGAGACAAAGGGGCCTACCGACCGAACCGAAAAAGTTATTTCCACGAATCCTAAAGCTCTAAAAACACTCGCCGGGCGCGAAATTCTGAAAAGTCGTATCAATCCTGCGTATACGGACAAAGATGGAAATGTAGTGGTCGTGGTTTCTTTTATTACCAACGAGACGGCAGAGGAGGTTGCAAAAGAGCTGGGTCTTGCGAATGAACGGATGAAGGCTGAACAGAAAATAGCGCTGGATCGTATCAAACTTGCTGAGACGGTGACCAATTTGGTAGGAAATCTGATTGCCCGTATCCAGGGAGATGCCGAAATGCTTTGTAGTAAGTGCGATACATTGATTAAGAAGCAGCAAGAGGCATTTGAAAAATCGGAAAAATTTCAAAAAACATTTTTCCCACCTGAGGTATTGCAGTATTTTACCATGATCATTCTTTTCCTGCGGAACCTTTTATCTCGAACATACCCTGATATCCCTCGACCAATTACGATTCCTCGTAATACTTCTAAACTTGTTCATACAGAAATCGTTCAGCATTTGGCTCCAAGATCCAATGACAGTGAAATTTTTATTAACTTGCTTCATACGTTTGCGCTCACTAAATCTCTTTTATCGATTCAGAATAATAATTTTGCAGATATTCAAGAGGGGACTAACCGTAACATATTACATAGTTATATGTATGCCGAAGTCGAATCTTTTAAAGCTTTTAAAATAAAACTGAAGTCTCTTCATGAATACATTAACAATAAAAAACAGCAGCAGCCTATTGCTGCTCCCGAGCTAGAAAATCTGTCTCAGTCCACCCAGGAAAGAATCGGTACGATTGTTCAAAATATCTCAAATGCTCAAAGCAAGTATGAAGTTTACTTCAAGCAACTTCACGGAGTCCTAGAGGATGCATGTCATCTTTTTTCCAAGAGAGCGAGAATATTGAAAAATATAGCAAATCGTTCTTTTTCTGGCTTTATACCCTCAGAAAAACTTGATAAGCTTTCTGATCCAGAGCGCGCCACGTATTACGAGTTATTGAACAGACATGGCCAACTTTCTCATAAAGAGGTTTCTCGTATACACAAAATGATGCAGTGCGATACCGCATATTTTGCGCAACTAGAGGAAATTTTTGAAGGTATTCAAGATGATTACTTTAATAAGTTGGTCCTCAATCTAAATACGCTCCAAAAAGAACTGGAACATTCGATGGATCTTTCTTCGTATCCCGAACTGTATCATGAATCTGCGAAGCTGACTGACATTATCGGAGAATCTAAAAAACAAGCCCAACAGATCAGTAAATACTTGATAAACTTAGAAGAAGATATTCAAAACTGTAATGAGTTGCTCAATCAATTTCGTTTGTACATGGATGTCGCTACCTACTCAATTCATCCGATGAAGCTGGTATTGCAACGTTTTCTTCATGAACTCATTCCCGCGGATATGATCGCTGGGATTCAGAAATTGAAGACAGTTTTTGCATCTTTGTCTTTCGAGATTGCAGTGCCTCACAATAACGACAGTAAGAAAATCGAGCCCCTCAAGAAAGAGACTGCTGGGAAACAGGTACTTTTTGAAATGCATCATGACGATACGATAGCCGAGAAAAATATCTTAGTCGATAAAGGAAAAATGATGAGCGTACTACGACGAATCATGGTTATTACATTGGAAGATATTTTACAAAAAAAAGAGGATATGGCGTCTCAGGAAAAAATTTCTATCCATCTTTCAACCAAAGAGCTACCAGTTGCAAATTCAGACAAGGTGAAAGAATGTGCTGTTTTAACAATCCAATATGCCGGCATGGGATTTTCTAGAGAACGCCTGGCGACGATTTTTGATCCGTACCGCCCTCCTTCGGGTGATAATAAAAACCTCGGCGTCGATTTCTCCGCCTTGCAGTTATTGGTAGAGAAACACGGGGACGAGACGTTGCGGGGAAGTTGTACGGTTTCGTCTAACTACAATGACAGAAAACCCGACGAGCCGGTATGGAATCGTATTACTATTACCCTGCCGCTCGATTTTTCTTTTACCAAACCGGCGACGAATTTTTAATCCGGTCTCAAACGGAGTATCTGAAAAATTTTAAAATCATGTATCGGTCATTCTCCTCCGCGGCGGATCGGCAGCAGGATAGAGTGATTCTAGCTTCGTTACAGTAGGTTATAGCATTAATTTATTGTGGAATTAGTACCATTCAGCCGGAAAGTCCCCGGTCATTTTTATTGAGTCCAAGCCTTACAAATGGTATTATAGTTTGATATGTTCTTTGCCGTTCTTTCATGAACGATTCGTTCTCCCATTTTTTATCCCGACTGGTGTGGGCCGATTCCCACCGCTATTTTCCCTATCGTAGTGTTTTGCGAACACTTGGCTTTGCGGGAGAGCTTGATACCGACCTGTTTATTCGCCGCTCTTTTTGGCTGCCCGGAACTACTCCGATCGAAGGAGCGATCGTACGCACATTTACAAATGATAATATGGAGAACCGCAATTTTCTGGTATACCGTCTGCCGGTTCTGGCTAAACCTCTTCACGAATTGGTACGCGTTGATATGCTATCTGCGTCACCGCTCTCGTGGTGGACCGTGCCGAATCTCCTCAAGGCGGTTCCCTTTATTTCGCTCCTGCTTTACAATCTGCTGGTTCTGTTTGCTCCGTCTTTTATTCGTACTATCTTGGTTGTGCTCAACATGGTTGCTTTTTTGATCGTGGGATTTTTTTACGCGCGGATGTTCCGGCGCTTTCTTACCGGCATGGTGCGGAACAAACGCGACTGGATTGCCGGTATGGAGGTAGTATATACTGATCCCAACGATTTGGCGGCTTTATCGCGAGCTTCGATCGAAGTTCTCGCGCCTCTGTCGGATCTGGGGATAGCTCGTGCGATCTTTCTGGAAAAATATTTGTATCTTTCCCAAGAACTGCCCGAAGATCTGGAGAAAACTCCCAATGTAACTCCGGGGCGTCTGATCGATACCCTGGCATATCTGCATTCGGACACTTTTTTGCACGTTTTTTCTTCCGCTCATGCTGATTAACCTGATCGCGCGAATGCGCGAAAAACACGCTATCCGTTTTACGAGTCGCTGGATCAAGCGTCGGTTCTCGGCGTTGTTTGACCAAGTAGCCGATCCGGTGATCCGTTTGCAGGAGGAAGATATTCTGGCGCATCAGGTGGCTACGTATGCGTATTATCCGATTACCAGGCGTCCCTTGGCAGTGAGCGGTTACCGGCTGGATGCCGATTTTTCGAATGTCGGACAGGTATGTTTGTATGTGAACGAGATAAGGCGCGATTGCCTCATTGGCTATCGAGGCACCGATATCGGGAATTTTCACGATCTGGCCAGTGACGTCGAGCTGCTGCTGGGGGTCTCGGGACTGGATCCGCGTATCGAACAGTCGCTGGTATTGTACGACGCTGTGCGGGAACGCTATCCGGCGTATACGAAGCGCATTTGCGGTCATTCCTTGGGAGGGACGATCTGTTATTTGGTAGCGAAACATCGCGAACCAAAGCGTTGTACCGTTTTTAACCCGGGTTCGGCGCCCAATCCGCTGTTTATTCAGATGCTGACCGATACGCTGCAGGGAGCGGCGTGGACACGGGGGGTGTATAGTTACAAGATTCTGGGGGATCTGCTGTCGACTTTTAGCGTGGTGGGCACGACCAAAGTTTTTCGCATTGCGAGTCTCGATCCCGAAGTTCTACACCGTCTGGATAATTTTGCCCCGCCCGGTGTGGTCTATGCTCCCGTAATCGGGGTGGGGTAAGCAGGAGTATTTGGTATAAAGTATTAGGTATTACGTATGGGAACAAAGGCAGGGCTGGTGACGTTTCTTGTCTTCATGGATATGGCAACTTTATCTTAATGGACTTGAATCAATCTTTTTTTAGAATCGTGATAGTATAGAATTAAGTCTAGTTTAATATTGCATAATTCTTCAAAAAAATGACACATTATAATGTAGAACTTAATGAAAAAATCTCTTTAGTTGATTCTTATGAAATAGAAGCTGAAATTGATGCTTTAATATATCGCAATGAGTTTGAAAAATATTTTAAAAGTTATAAAAAAGATGGGTCAGAAACTGATTTAATTTTTTCATATATCTTTTTACAAATATATATAGAGTGTTTTTTACACCAAAGAATGAGAAAAATAATTGAGCTTGAGTTTAAACATACAAATGAAGATATTTATAAAAGCTGGATTAAGAATGATCGTCGATATATTCATCAGGAATTAGACCACTTTGTTAAGATATTTTTTTCTTCAGTATCAGATCAGATTAAAGAACCAATTGATTTTATTAAGAAAGTCTTTAAAAAAATTAGTGATATACGTAATGACTTTCTACACGGTCATAAAATTGCTACATGGTCTAACTCAAACGGAGCTTCTGAAATTACTCCTGCTCGAAAAGTTCTCACATATGATCAGATAAGTTTTTATATAAAAGAAGTTAATAAACTTGGTAGCCTTTGGAATGAGCTGTTGATTAAACTGTCACCTAAGCTTAAAGCGCTTACAGGATTAAACGATTTTAGATTTTCCATATTTGAGTTTTCATGGAGTAGCTATTTTAAAAATGTTCTTAAATTACTTATTTGACCTTGTTTTAAGCTAATAGAATCTCTCAGTTCTCTCTACTGTAGATCTTATTTTTTTAATAATAATTTGCATCTATGCCTTTCCTCAAAGAAAATCCAACCCTGTCGGACATCCAGAAATATGTTCAGCAAATGGGTGAGGAGCGCGGATTCCAGGACCAGACGCTGCAATCGCGGTGTCTGCTGTTGACCGAGGAGATCGGCGAGCTGATGAAGGCTATCCGCAAACGCGAAGGACTGAAAATAGACGCTTCTTCCAAAATCGGTACGGTCGAGGAAGAACTCGCCGATATTATGCTTGTTCTCTGTTCGGTCGCCAATCAGGTCGGAGTCGATCTGGAAACCGCCTTCCGCGCCAAGGAGGAAAAAAATAAACAGCGGGTATGGGCGTAAGAGCCTTTCTGATAAAGTATATATCGTTCCTACTTTGTCGTCATGCTGGCCCCGCCCAGCATCCGTACACGGACGGAGCTTGTTTAAAGGGCTCAATGAGGAGTAACTTAGAGCCTAATCCATTTCCCTAACCGGTAATACAGAGGATCTAATACCTGTTCATTATCACTACCACCTGGATTCCGGACAAGCCGGAATGCCTTCAAATATTTTTTATGTATACTTTTCAGATATGCTCTCAGAGATCTCTCCTTTTCATGTATCTCGGTGATTCTGTATGTGCGACTTTTTGCCAATCATTGACTTTTCTTGTACTTTCTCTATACTTCAAATTAGAATATTTTGAATTTAAAGTATTCTGAATTTATTTTTCTTATTCATTTTCTTATGGCAAAAACCATACTGGTGATCGGAGCAACCGGACAGCAGGGAGGAGCCGTGGCCCGGCATTTGGCTAAACTGGGACATACGGTGCGGGCGGTAACGCGCGATATGAGCAAACCGGCGGCTCAGGCGTTACAAGAACAGGGCATGCAAGTCGTCGAGGGGGATATCGGAAACGCTGAGTCCTTGCGTTCCCTCATGCAGGGAGTGGACGGAGTCTACAGTGTGCAGAATTTCTGGCAGATCGGATTCGACGAGGAAGTGCGCCAGGGGAAACTGGTCGCCGATATGGCTAAAGAAGCCAATATCTCTCATTTAGTCTATTCATCGGTCGGAGGTGCCGAACGTAACACCGGCATTCCGCACTTTGATTCTAAATGGCTGGTTGAGGAGTATATCCAATCTTTGGGAATCCCGACAACGGTTTTTCGGCCAGTCTTTTTTATGGATAATTTTTTAAACTTTTCGCCACCACAGAAAAATGAGGACGGTTCGATGACTCTTTTTTTGCCGATTCTGGCAGACACTAAACTTCAAATGATTGCGGTAGACGATATCGGTTATTTTGCTGCCTTGGCTTTCGATCAGCCGGACCGCTTTATCGGAACAAATATCGAACTGGCCGGCGACGAGCTGACGGGACCCCAGATGTCCGAGGCAATTACCGCTGTTTCGGGCATGAAAACCGACTTTCAGGTAGTACCCATAGATGTTGCCCGTCAGCAGAGTGAAGAAGGCGCGGTCATGTTCCAGTGGTTTATCGATCACGGGTATGAGGCCGATATTGAAGAATTACGTCAAATTCATCCCGGTTTGATGGACTTTCCTCAGTGGCTGGCTAAAAACTGGAAATGACAATCTACATCGGTATGATGTATCTGATGTGAGGCGTATCTTGTTCATATCGTACGCATGAAAAAAAAATCTTACGATCCTAAGACAATCCGCGCGCTCGATCTGTGGGTCAAACTGGCCCGCTGCTATGCGGTGGTGGCTCAGAAAAGCGCTGAAAATATCAGACAGTCCGGTCTGACGCCGCCGCAGTTTGCGGTGATCGAGTGTTTGGGACATTTGGGAACGTTGTCTTTGGGTAAAATCTGCGAAAAAGTTCTGGTTTCTGGCGGTAATATGACGGTGGTGGTGGATAATCTGACCAAAAGCGGACTGGTTCGTCGTATTGCCTGTCCGACCGATCGTCGTTCTCACTATGTGGAGCTGACCGAAAAAGGACAAAAGCTTTTTCAGCGGATCTTTCCCGCGCATGCTGCCACGATTGTGTCCGCGGTATCGGGACTGAATGCTGCCGAACAGACTCAATTGGCGCGTTTGCTCAAAAAACTGGGATTGTCGGTGCGTTAAGAGGTATCGCTTGAAGTACCAAATCTATGTTAACTTGAGTTACGAAATCCACTTGTACTTCAAGGAAAGCCCGATTCCGTCCTTGCGAGGAGGTAATAGATATCTTTAACGCAAAAGACAAACTCGACGAAGCAATCTCATGCACTCCTGGCAGGGGACAAAGATTGCTTCGTCTGGTTAATAACTTGCTGGAAAGCATTATACGAGCTTCCTCGCAATGACGGAGCATGACAAGCAAAAAGGAACGATGTATACTTTTCAGACAGCCTCTGAGAGAGTTTTCTATTTATCCCTTTGCTATGCCCGATACTGGTACGAATGCTAAAGTGAATTATTTAGATTCGGTGCTTGATCCCGTTTTGGATCACATTGCAAAGCTTTCTCCCGAAGACAGAAAAAGACTCTCTTTGGACGAGCTTATTGAACGTACTGTAAAGGAGTATGAAGAAGCGCTGGGTCCCGAAAATCCTTTAACCGATTTTTCCCAAGAGCTGGCAATTAAGGTTATTCGTGCGGAAATAGCGGAGCTTTTGCAAGAGCGTATCTGACTGTCATCTCGGTTTCATTGAAATCACTATATCCTTTTTTACATGGAAAAGGCCGGGTGTGTTTCAACCCGGCCGTGGAGACCTGCATATTTTTGCTAATCAATATCAAATAGTATGAGAAGTAACTTAATAAGAATCTTGTAAGACTTTTGTTTGTTTGCTTCGAGTAAAGTTTTCGATGTATCGTACTCTTTCATTTCTTTCTCAAAAGTCTCTTTGATTCTTTGTGATTGGTCTGGGGTTGCGTCTTCTGGAATTTCTAATTTTGGTTCTTTTAGATTCAGCGTTAATTCATCAATGACCCCATCCATCTTCTTATCGACAAAAATAATATTTTCGTCTTTATTACCAGCGGTGATGGTGAGTGTATTTCTTTGAGTATCAACCTCTATAGTCAACCCACCTTCTGACCTTTTTATTGTAGATAGAGAAACTTCATATATATTGCCAAATTTCTTTCTTTCAACTATTAACCTTTCGTCTTCATCTTCTGATTCTGAAGGTTCGATTTCTTTTAATATTTGTGAAAAATCACCTTCTATCAAAGTTAATTGGTTGGAGAGAATGGCTTGCTTTAGCTTTTGGACTTTGGTGCCCAGAGGATTGCTGAGGTTTGAATTCTTTTTATCTTGTGCGTTGATACTTGTCACAAGAGAGAGCATTAATAACACTATCAAAAAAATCTTTTTCATTGATCTTCTCCTTAAGATTCGCCTGTTTGACTAATGGACTAGCAAGCAGGCAGGTTTTCTGAACACGAGCACCGTGGACTGGGGCAGTGGCACGGTTGCCACACCTTCGAACAATCGGTTCGTATTCAGAAGACTACCTGCTTTTTCTATGTGTCAAAGATCATTGTTATCTTTTTTATTTGTATTGTGTGTTTGTCACCTTTTTATAGAGAATGATACCTGACAGGTAAATATGTCAGGTTGCAAAGTATAGTAATCCTCCGGGCAGCCGTCAACACTTTTGCCAAAAACGAAAATACCCTCGTTGAACAAAATCGATTTTTTTGTTATTATGATAAGAATTCTTGTTTTTAAAACGCCAAGAATCTCCCACATTGCTTTTTCATTTGCCCCTTATGCCCAAAACCAAAGGTCGGTCCCTAAACAAATTCTTGCTCTTTCTGCGCCAACGCAGGTGGCCGCTTTTTTTCGGAATCCTCGTCGTCGGGTTTGCCACGGCCATGTCCCTTTGGGTAGGTCAAAGCGGCCGTACTATACAAACCTCGATCTCTTCCGGTTCTTTGGAAGGGCCGTCTCCCTGTTTTACGTTCTTTGGCATAACCGTTGGAGCCGGTTGCGGCGACCCGATAAACGACAACCTCAACGCCGGTCCCATATGCTTGCCCAGCGCCGAGTGTCAATTCAGCGTTGCTCCCACCGCTACCTTTGCCGCCGGTCAAACAGCTCCAAACTTTTTTGTCCAATTTGACAGCAATGTACAAGCAACGAACGACAAATGCTTCGGAACACCTGTCTATACCTGGGATTTCCGCGATGGCAATACCTCAACCCGTTCCAGCCCTTCGCATACCTACGTTACCCCCGGAACCTATCGTCCGCTCTTTTCGGTCAACTGGGGTGGCGCTTGTCAGAGTGATCTCCCGACCGAACCTCGTAGAATTGACGTTCTAGCTGCCAATACCAATCAAAATAACAGCAATAGTCCCCTGGTTGACGGCTCTATTCAACAGCTCTTTAGCTCCAGTAACAGCCTCGAAGTCGGTTGGTTCTTCAATCGCCAGGATCAGATCTCCAGCTACACGGTCAAATGGGGACGACCGCTCAGCAGCAGCGGAACGGCTGAAACCCGCTGTACCTATGGTGACGAGGGCTGGCCGAATAAAACGATAGAGCTGGATGCCCGCTTGCGGTCGTTTGTGTTTAACAAAGACGGTACCGCGCTTCTCAATCCCGATACAGAATATTGCGTTTTGGTTACCGCTAAACGCTTTGACGGGAATAACACAAAATCGGATCGGCAAATTTTTAGAACCACCCGCCATCTGGGATTTTCTCCCGATCTGCAGTTGCAGCAGGGAGGCGCTGTCAAATTTAATTGGGGCGATCCGGGGGTGTCGACCGTCCCGTCGACATTTAATCATTACAAGGTTTGCTATGGCGATACTCTTTCCCAAGCTGAAACCTGTGAACAATCGACAGGCCCCGCATATGTTTGTCCCGACAGTAATAAGAGCATGAAGGATAAATCCCTTCGTACATGCGTCGTAACAGGATTGCCGGCCGGGAAACAGATTACCGCAATATTAAAAATCATAGATAATACCGGCGCCGACCATCCCGACAGTATTCTGGGTGTTTCCGATCCCGTCACGCCGGTTGTGCCTGCGCAGTCGCCTTTGTGCAATTTTACGATACAATCTTTTGGTGCCGACAAAACGAGTGCGACAACCAACGAGGATATCACCTTTTCGCTCGATCTGGACAAAACCGGCAATGCCACTTGTGCGGGAGACCCTCAATTTACCGCTAATTTCGGCGATACTCAGGGGCAGTTTTCTGCTCAGACGCCGGGAGACGAAACTGTAACTTGTAAAAAAAACGACAATTGTTATACCTTCAAGCATCGCTATAGCAGCCAGGGGAATTATTCAACTATTTTTCAGGCGAAGTGGGGTGACAATCCGCAGTTTCGCGCAACCAATCCGGTTTCTGTGACCGTTACCGCCGGTGGTGGCGCCCAGGCCAGTATTACCAATCTGTTTTTGGAAGGGTTGAATCAGGACAAAATTTCCCAAGGCGCCAATCTGACTATTAAATGGACACAAGCTAATATTCCAGCCAACAGCCGGATTCAGATTAGTCTCTTTAAAACCGGACAACAACCTCAAAAGTTGGGCGTTTTTGAAACCAATACCCAAAACGGAGAGCGTTCAGTGGTTCGAACAATTCCGAATGTTTCGGTCGGACCAGGTTATCTGATCCGCGTAGCGCTCTGCGAGAACGATAACCAAGACCCCTGCAATATTACGGGAGTTTCGGTTACAAGCGCGTCCTTTGAGATCACTACCGGCAGCAGCACGCCAAGCATTACGAATCTGGTTCTTACGGGTTTGAATCAGGACAAGATTGCCCAGGGAGCCTCTCTCAATATCAAATGGACGCAAGCTAATATTCCGGCCAATAGCCGCATTGTGATTCTTCTCTTCAAAAACGGTCAGGCTGCTCAACGGTTGGGGGCTTACGACACGAACGTACAAAACAGCGAGCGTACAGTTGATCGCGTTATTCCCAACGTAACGCCCGGACCCGGCTATTTGATTCGGGTGGCCTTGTGCCAGGTCGACAGTCAGGTCGATCCGTGCGCCATTACCGGCGTTTCGGTTACCAGCGCCTCATTTGAAATTACAAGCGGGTCAGGCGGAGCTACCCCCAGCGTGACATCCGCTAAAATCGTCGAACTGGAAGGAGCCGCATCCCGTATCCTCAAGAATGGGAACAGCTATACCCTTTCCTGGACCCAGCAGAATACTCCCCAAGGCAAAAAACTCCAGATTCAACTCTTTAGCGGGAATACACGTAGTACTCCTTTACGAACCGTGAGCGATACGAGCAACGGTGCCAAAAAGGAAGTTATTACCATGCCCGAACTGACCGGGCAGAACTATAAAATCGTGATCGGCTTGTGTCAAAACGATCCCGCGCAGGGATTCTGTGATTTTCAGTCCGGTGTGATCTCCGAAACAACCCCGTTTACCATTGCCAGTTCGGGCGCTTTCCCCGTAGCCATAACCGTATTACGCCCCGATGGGGGAGAGTCCTTTAAATCGGGTGATACGACCACGATTGCCTGGAATCCGGCACATCTGACAAAGCCCAAAATACGTGTCGTGTTATTGAAAAATGATGTTGCTGTTTCGACTCCCTTAGCCATCTTCGATCGGCTGGTCAGTAACGTTGATGTGCGAGAAAAAAGTGTTACATTCCCGGCAGCCGAAACTTCCGGGAATGTGTATAAGGTTCAAGTAGAAAACTGCGAAGCGGACGGAACCGGCGTCAAAAACTGTACCCCGACTGATCGTAGCGATACAACTTTTTCGATTACCACAGACGGCGGCAGCAGTTGTCCCACATTAGGCGATGTCGACTGCCAGAACGGCTTTAAAATTAACGATCTTACGACGGTCATGCAATTTCTGGCCGACAAAACTGTCCCGGCCAATGCGACCAATATCAAAAACGGGGATGTGAAAAACGATGCGAATCCGCCTCAGTTAAATTGCAATACCGCCAATCGCGACCAAACCAAAATCGATATTACCGACATTCAGTTCATGGCCTTTTTCCTGCTCAATAATAGCTGGCCCAACGGGCAGACGTGCTCGTAGGTGCAGACCCATGTGCGGAGAGTCGGGAGATTGGAGTTGGGAGTTAGGAGCGACAACAAGCTTACAGTTGACAGCTGACAGCAAAGAGAAGGACTAAATCGAAAAAATCATAAAAAGTCGAAAATCCATAAAAACCGATGTCCCATACCAAATACGTAATACCAGATACTTTATACTAGATCCCCATTCCTTGTCGTGAAAAACAAACTTTTCCAAAAAATCCATCCTCGCGTGTTCTTCTCTGGTCTGGCGTTCCTCATCTTGACAGTTTTGGTATTGATAGTAAACGGCCTTGGAAGCCAGTTGAAGACCGCGCTGGTTTCTTCAAGCGACAACTATATCGTTTTCAGTACGGATAAAGACAGCTACGCCGTTTCGGGCGACCGTTTCGAAACGATCAGTTTTCGCGTTCAGAAACCGGCTAACGCTTCGCAAAACCCGCGGGTAGGGGCACTCAGTGTTCAGTTTGCTCAATTACCATCTTTTCTTGATACACCCGAAGTAACGCTCGGCAGCGATTTCGCCGGTGCCACGCTCGTGCCCAGCAGCGCAATCCTGAATGATCGGACGTTTAACGTCGTGTTGAGCACCGGTTCTCCCAAAGATATTACCGGAACTTCCGAAGCGTTTCGTATCACGTTTAAGGTACGCGCGGGTCAAACCGTAGCTGCTTCGTCCATCCAATTTAAAGCCGAGGTAGCCGACAATGTCGGGGGTAAGCACAGCATGTCCTCTGCTTCCGCGATTCAGCTTACCGGCTCGGGCGGCGGAGGATCGCCGGGTATTACCTGTATTTCCGATAATTTTGCCAGTATTTGCGTGGACAAAGAATCCTATCAAGTCAACAGCGACGGGACAGAGGAAATTCGAGTGAGTTTGCAGAAATCTCCCAACAGCAGTGCGACTCCGGCCTTACGTGGCTACACGGTTACGTTTAAAAATCTGCCGGGCTATCTGCAGCCGGCTAAAAACAATATTACGGTCACCTCCTTGCTGAATGGCCTTACGGCGAGCGGGGCCGACCAGATTCAAAATGGCGAGTACCGCGTCCAAGCGACTTCGGGGAGTGCCGTTACACCTTCCAGCGTGCCTACTCCGTTATTTTCGATCCGCTTTCGTCCGATCGCCGGTGTTACCGTTACCCCAACCGATATAAATTTTTTAGCCGATCTGTCGGATCAGCAAAATACATTACATTCTCTTACCGGTGGTAAATTTCGTTTAACGACGGGCAGCAGTAGCGGCAATGGCAATAGTAATGCGGCCGCCAATCCGGTATGCATCTCGGATAATTTTGCTCGCGTCTGTCTGGATAAAGAGAGCTACCGGGTCAATGAGGACGGCACCGAAGAGATTAAAGTTTCGCTCGATAAACCGGCCGGTAGCAGTACTACGCCTAGTGTGCGCGGCTATACCTTTCGCTTCGAAAACTTACCTGCCTACCTTGAGCCGAATAAAAATGCGATTACGCTTACCTCGACCTATCCGGGCGGAGCTTTGACGGCAACCGGTTCCGAGCAGATCGGCAGCGGCATTTATAATGTTCAGGCGACGTCGGGGACGGCGCTTACTCCTTCCAGCGTTCCGATCGGATTGTTTACCATCCGTTTTAAACCCAAAGCAGGGCAAAGCGTAGCCGAAACAGGAATTCGCTTCTCAGTCGATATTTCTGATGGAAATAACGGTCTGCATGCATTGAGCGGTGGCAACTTCCGGCTGGTTCCGGGTAGCGGTGGCGGCTCCGGTCCCTTTACTGTTACTGCTGCAACCGAAGGTGCGGGCTGCTCGGTTCGTCCTGCCAGTCAGCAGATATCTTCCGGCAGTACGGCCTCTATTGATGTCACGATTCAGTCGGGTTTTCAGTTGAATGCGATCAAGGATAATGGTACGCCTCTTTCCAATATTCAAAGCAATATGAGTAATGTGAACGGAAATACACTTACTTTCACCGTATCGAATATCATCGAAAATCACAGCTATATATTTGTGTGCGCAGCTTCTTCTTCCAACGGGAATCAGAACGGTTCGCAAAACGGGAACCAGAATGGCGTTCTCAATCAAAATCAGAATAACGGCAGCGGACAGAACGGTAACCTCAACAATAACAGTGGGCAGAATTTCAATACTAATGGCGGGGGAGGCGGTCAGAATCAAAACGGCAATGGCAATAATAACGGTACTTTGACCGGAAAAGTTACGTGTAACAATAATCCCGTGTCGGGTGCCCGGGTGAGCATTTCCAAAGGTGTTACGCTCGGACCCGTTACCACCGGGAGTGATGGTAATTATATCATTGAAGCTATTCCTTCGAATGTCGGTTATACCGTAGGCGTTACGAACGTGGCTTCTCCGTGTAAAGACGACCCGGCTGTAACTACCGCTTTAACCATCAATCGCGGTAGCAATACGTTTAACATTGCGCTCAAAACCTGTAACGTCAAAGACGAGTGCCGCCCCAGTCAGATGTGTAATGGGACGACCGAAACCACCGACTGGCAATGTACTAACGGCCAGTGTACGTTTACCACCACGCCCAACTCCGACCGCTGTAGCGACCGGATCTGCCAGAATCTGCAGTGTGCCACGATTCCCGGTACCGGACAGAAGCAATGTTCCTCGGACGATAGTTGTTTCGATGCGGTCTGCGAAGCCGGCACTAACGTGTGTAAAAAAGTTCCGGGCAGCGGCCAGCGTCAGTGCGTTTCGGATGATACCTGTAAATTACAGCTTCAAAACCTCTATATCGTTACCAATCCGTTTAACGATCTGATGATCGGTTACCAAGTGACGAACAATACTGTCTCGTTCCGCGCAGTTTCGCGTCTCAGCAGCAGTAACGCGGTCACTTGGTCGTTACGCGGAAATGCAGGCGGTTCTCTTGACCGGACAGCCGGCGAGTCCGTTACCTACACCGCCGGTTCTATCAGCGGCCAAGATGTACTGACTCTGAGCAGTGGTCAAAATAAAGCCTATGCGCTCGTTACGGTCCGTTACAGCGGTTCCCAGCCGACCTTTGATATTACGACTACCAATCTGGTACAGGAGCAGGGGACGTTCCCGCTGAATATTTCACTCGGGGCCGATATCGGTGGTACTATTCCGCTCAAGGCGCTGGCCGAATACAAAGATCCCGCGACAGGCCAAACCAAATTTGTCGATGTGACTTCCGCGCTCAGCTGGTCAAGCAGTAATGCCGATATCGGTGCGGTTGATTCGCTAGGACTCTTCGCTGCCAAAAAAACTGGTACGACCCGCATTTCGGGGACGTTTAACAGTTTGACCAGCAATGCGATTACCATAGCCGTGAATCCGACCTTTCCAGAGGTCAATCCGGCTGGGTACGAACCTCATTTCAATCCTAACCCGGTCGCTCGTGGCTACAGTACGCGTTTCTGGGTGTTTGTCGAAAGCGATAGCGGCAACAGGGATGATATCTGTGTAGTTTCTGCCGATCTTTCGCAGCTTAATATTGCTCCCGTGTGTACCGGCAGCGGATCGCAGATCGGGGATTGTAACAGTCAATGGCGTTTGCAACCTGCCGAGTCCGAAGGCCGGGGGCGCTGGTACTATCTCGAATTTAGAGTACCATTTACCGTACAAAACGGTACGTACCCGATCCGGGTGCAGGCGACCAGTTGTGCCGATAACAAGATCGATCGGCGCCTGACAGTGCCCCTGCGGGTGGTGTCGGAAGTGAATAAGTGTGACGTGAATGGGAACGGCCAGTTTGATATTCTGGATCCGATCTTTGCGCTGCAGGCGGCGGTCGGAACGAAGAAGCAGACTGATCCGTTTATCAATATTTTCGCAGATATCAACGGTGACGGACGGATCGGCGTGCCCGAAGCGATCTGCGCGCTTAGGGAGTTGACCCGGTAGAAGCGAGTAGCGTAGGGGCAGCCCCACGTGTCTGCCTTGGGTAAAAAAAGAAATGAAACGTTTTATTAGGACTGCCAAATCACCCCGATCTTAGGAGGTAAAATCCTTAATAACAAATACGTTGCTAACGCTATCCGTTTAATTACAATGGGATAAATTTATTCTCATCTTCCATCATATGCCATTACGTGAAAATTCATCTCGACAACCTTCAGTAAGTATAGAAAGAAAAGGAAAACCTGGATCTCCGGAATTTGCGCGATTTTCAGACAAGGTTCAGAAAGGTGTCGGCGAAAAGGTGCGTCAAGTGCTGGACGGACCTGGCCGATATGCTCTGATTCAAACGGTGGCAACCCTCACCGGGAGGAGGAAAAATATGACTCCCGATACCCTACAGTATCTTGCTGAAGATCCGGATGTTGCGGTGGCGGTCGAGGCTTTGTACCGATTAGTAATTAACTTGGGTATATCCGTGTCGGACGTAGTGCCAATTCTTTTTGGTGGTGAAGCTCTGTCGTGGGGAGCGGATGGCGCAAAAATTGTAAAAACCTTCCTAGCCTGGTTCAAAGTAAATGTTCCCATAGATCCTACCCCTGATGTGGCAGTAGGCTGGGCGCTTATACCGGAAATCCCTGATGCTCTTTTGGCAGGAATTCTTCCTACCCATCTGGTTGAAACATTTTTACAGGGAAAAGCCGACCTTCCACGGGTGATATTAGGTTGGCGCAAGATTCGGGATGCGCTCAGATCTCCTGGTGTGTCCCCAGCAGCATTGGATGCCTTTTCTTAAAAAAACTATGAATAAACTAGCAGCGTTACGCGAATTGATTCAGGCTTCTAATCTCCTGTCGTCCGATGTAAAAGAAGACCTTTTACGCCGCGTTTCGGATCTTACTACAGCCGAGATCGATATGTTGGGAAAAGCGCTTGTTCTAGCAATCCGCGAGCAAAAAGAAGAAGAAGCCGTACTGGACCGTGTTCTCGATTTTCTCACTGCAATCGAAGCCCGTCAAAAAAAATAATACTCCTTCGCTTTCAATCTTATATTAATGATACTACGAAGCATTTCATGATAATTGCCCTATAGCAAGCTTATTTCAAGCTTCGTAGTATTGGGTAATGGTAATCATCTGATGAGCGAAGTAGTATAAAAACTATCTATGCGCTTTCGTCCTCTCACTTTTGTCTTTTCGGGAATCCTGTTGTTGTGCACAGCCTGCTCTTTTAGCAATGCTCCTTCCAGCCCGACTCTTCCACCTACTGAGTCCCAGCACAGCAGCGCTCCCGAGCAAACGCTCCGGTTTCTGAATCCCACGATTCAGGGCAGCCGTCTTGAGATAGTACTGCAGGGGCAGGAACTCCGTAAGATGAGCGGTCTTTCGGCAAGCCTCGCCTTTGATCCCGAAACCCTGCAATTCCTCTCGGTGGAAAAGCATAAAGTGCTCGATGATTTTCTGCTTACGACCAATACCGAAAAAAATACCGTTTCTTTTGCGCTCGCCTCGGCCAAAGAGGCCGATCCGCAGGATCAAAAATTTCTTACCTTTCATTTCCTGATCTTGAAAAAGTCTGCCACGGTCCTGTCTCTGGGTGAGATTCAGGTATTTGACGATGAATTTCGTACGCAACTTCTCCCGCCTGTGAAAGCTGATATTTCGCTATAAACGCAATTAGGGACTGTGTTCCAGGATATATCGGAGTACGTTCAGCGATTCCTCCAGAGAGACCAGATCGGCTCTCTCTTTTTTGGAATGAGCTCCGTGGATAGCGACGCCGAACGAGGCTGCCGAAATGTCTTGCGAATCAAATTTGTCGCGTACGAGGCCTGTCTCCACCGATGCGTGAATCTGCACGATCCGTGGCTCTATTCCTAAGACTGCTTGCATAGCTTCTCTGACCAGCTGGACTGCGGGCAAAGGCTCTTCATTTTCCCAGGGCGGATTGTATTCTCCCAAAGAGATCTGAAAGTCATTTTTTCCCAGAATAGTTGTCATTTGATCGACAATTTCATCCAATCCCTCTTTTGTGGCTGCTCGAGCCAGACTGCGGAGGCTAATCGATTTTTCATCGGTAGTAATCTGTCCGATATTGTTCGAAACCAGTACGAACGGAGCATCTTCAGATCGAATCGTAGGCCCTTTGGGAGACTCTGTGAGAACGCTTAGCACCTTTTGCGCAATTTCATGACGGAGTGCTTTGAGTTCCGGTTGAAGGTTCTCTTGTATGACGAGCTTGCCCTCAAACGGAAACGGAGTCGCGGGTCGGGTCAGCAGCATCAATTCATTAATAATATGGGGTGGAATTGCCAGCTGGACCGAAAAGGTCTCGGGGATGGCATTGGGGGCGTCTCCACCGTCAAAGGCAATGAACTGTATATCTTCCGGATATTTTTTTAGAAGAGGTTGCAAATGGTTCATCAAAATTTCGGTTGCGCTGATATTCCCGTTTTTCCAGCCCAGTCCGCTTCCCGAATGGCGGTTATCCAACCCTGGTAACCTGAGAGTCAAGGTGTACACGTTGTGTGTTTCCAGAATATCCGTTCGTTCGCTAATTTTCATCGAAGCATCTACACTCCGATTCCCGGCTGCACCGGCAAAGACCATGCCGCGGTTTTCGGCATCCAGATTAAAGATCATCGCAGCATCCTGAGGCAGTAGATTTTTATCCAGATTTCTCGCCCCACTCATGCCATCTTCTTCGTCCACGGTAAAGATAAGCGTTATTGGACCGTGCTGAACCGTCGTATCCGACAAAAAGGCTAACGGTGCAGCAATCCCGAATAAGGCGTTGTCTGCTCCGAGGGTCGTTTCATTCTGTATGGTCTTTAAAAACGGGTGTTCTGTCTCTCCGCTATCCATCTCGATCGTCTCGTTCTGGATATGGGCATCGGTTGCTTTGGACTCGTTGCCTCCCATATTGACCATGTCCATGTGTCCCTGCAAGACTATCCTTTTCTTCTTTGCTTGTCCGGGAGTAGGCGGGACATGGACAACCAGATTGCCGGTTGTGTCTTTGAATACTTGCCATCCTTGTTTTTCAGCGAATTCGTATAGGAATTTTTGGATTTTTCCTTCCCCTTTGGACGGGCGCGGAATATCGGTTATATCGCTGAAGATCTCAAGCGTCCGCTGTAACAGAAGAGAATCCGTTTTAAAGCTCTCTAAATTTTGGATCATAGGTTTAGGGAAAAACGTCAAAAGTTGGGAGGTACTATAGCACAACTCCCTGCCCGATCAAGAGGAATGCTATTAGATACTAAAAAATAATCTGTAAAGCCTATTCGTATGCCGGAATCTTACAAAAACCATGTTTTTTTGATATACTTTCTTGATTTTCTGGTAAAAAACCACATACCCAAACTAACATGCAAAACACCCCGCGGCTGTCTAAAAAAATAACTGGATTGATCGTTTTCGCAGCTGTATTGGTACTGACGCTGCTCTTTGGATCCAGTCCGTATCTTTTTACGAGCCTCTTTCCGACGAATACGGGTACGTCTCAAACCGCCGATCTGTATATTCCGCAAAACTATCAGGCCAGCTCCGGCCAAACCGGCGAAGTCGAAGTAAAAATCGGAAAATCACTCGCCAAAGTGGCTGGAATTCAGCTGGTAGTGAGCTATCCGGCGGATCAGATCTCGATCTTTGACGCTTCTAATACCGGTTTAGCCACTTCCGGCTTTTTGATCGTAAAAAATACCAACGATCCCGGGCGGATCCAGATAGCCATGGCCCAGGCTACCGGAATCGATATCGCTCCCAATACTACCGTGCTGAAACTGAATGTCGAAGTGAAATCAAGCGTTACTTCCGGAAGCCAGATCCCTCTTACGATTGCTACCACGACGATTGCCGATCAAAACGGTACGACCTTGCCGGTAACTTCGCAAAACGGCAAAATTACCGTTTCGGGCGGATCTCTGCCCGGCAGTGACGCCTTTATCCAAAGTATCACGCCCGATTTTGCTCTCAAAGGTCAGGAAACCAGTATCGTCATAAAGGGACGCAAT
Source organism: Candidatus Altimarinota bacterium (assembly GCA_039809385.1). Classification (GTDB taxonomy): domain Bacteria; phylum Patescibacteriota; class Gracilibacteria; order JBDHUY01; family JBDHUY01; genus JBDHUY01. The sequence goes on along the minus strand of JBDHUY010000008.1, from coordinate 43,896 downwards.
TTACCCTCCTCAGTTCAGGAAGTGCGGGTTTGTAACACCGCTCTTACTGCAGTCACCGTCAATAGCAGTGAAATCAGCGGACGCGTTCCCGCGACCGCCCCGTCCGGTATTTGTAGCATTTCGGTCTTGGGAAGCAATGGTCAACGTATTGACAAAGAAGGTGCTTTTACCATTCTGGATCAGGCCGAAGGTCTCAGCGTCGACGAAAAAGCTTCGTATTTTAGCCCGGCGCGCGTCAAAAACGACAATACGATGACCACGACCCTGTGGGTAAAGATAGATGATCTGCGGGGTGTCGAGGATCTGGAATACGTAGACGCCAACCTCGCGCCGATCGGCGGGGCTGCCAGCAATCGTATGACGGCGAATCGGATCGTCGATAAAAGTCAGTGGTTTGTTCTCCCGGATATAAAAATTCCTAATACCGTTGCTACCAGCAGCACCCCGTACCAGGTAACTGTCACGGCAACCAACCGGATCGGCAAAGTCGCCGCCGGAAAAATCAATATTATTGTGGTAAACGACGTACAGACCGGCGTTTTGCCGCTGGTACGTCAGGGATATACCATTTCTCCCGCCGTACCCAATAACGGTAAAACCACCTTTACGTTATACACCTATGTTACCAACGACGACGGAGCCGATAAGATTGGCAAAGTAGTTGCCGATCTTTCGGTTGTCGGAGATTCGGTTAAAACCATGACCAAAGACGGCGAGGCCGTGGGCAACGGGTTCTGGTTCAAAGCCGAAGGCGCCACTGTCAATCCCCAGATTGCCGAAGGCTCCTATATTGCCACGATTACCGCCAGCAATGTTACCGGAGAAACTGCCAATGGCACAGTGTCGATCCGGGTTTCCAACGATGTCAACGCCCCCCGGATTTTATCCGAATCTTATGTTTCGCCAAATCGCGTTCCGCCGGACAATACCACTACTTTCTCCGTCTTTGCGCTCGTAGAAGATCAGGACGGCGATGACGATATCGGCAAAGTAACCGCTTCGTTCGGCCAGCTCGGGATAGCTCCCAAAGAGCTCAGCAAAGGCGCCGCAGCAGGCCGGGGCAGCTGGTACGAACTCAAAGATATAAAAGTTCCTACTACCACCGGACAAGGAAAATATCGTATTACGCTCACCGTTACCGACAAACAGAGTAATACCGGTGAACGTGACCTCGAAATCGAGGTTGTCTCTCCTGATCTTGTTAAAAACGCGCCCCTGGTCGATTCAAACCGTTCGTATAGCAGTCCGGCTACCGTTGCCAACGATGGTAAGACGCAAGTCTGCTCATATGCCTTTATTACCGATCCCGACGGTCCGGCCGATATCGTTCAGGCGAATCTGGATCTGCGCGAGTTGGGCAATAGTCCGGTCAATAAAATGGAAGAAGATCGTACCGAGGGCAAAGGGAAGTGGTTCAAGTTTTGCGGCAATATTCCGCCATTAGTCGCTCCTTCTTCTGCTCCCTACGAGTTACTTATTACCGCAACGGACAAATCGGGAGCCGTAGCTGCGGGTAAAATCTTGTTGCGGGTTGTCGACACGAACCCCAGCGGCGTTACCGCGCCTGCCATAGAAGCCGCTACCGCGATTGCTGCGGATAAATTGGAAGTACGTTTCAGTGCGCCTCTCAATGCCGATACGGTCCAGACGTCGGGCGCTAACTTTCAAATCTTTGATCGGGGCGATATCAGTCGCCGGCTCCTGGTTTCAGGGGCAACATTGACGACTAGCAGTTATATCGTCGTATTGACAACCGCCACACAGGAAGCAGACAAGGCCTATACTGTTAAAGTCGATACCCGCATCAAAGACCAAAACGGCAATTCTCTCCGTAGCGGGTTTGGCGACCAGTCGAACTTTCGCGGCTTCAAATTTGATAGCCGCGCGCCCGAGGTAAAACTGACAGATACTCCTAATTCCACGACGGTCGAATTGGAATTCTGGCGTTGTGTCAAATCCTCGTCGGTGTCACCCGACGGCTCGGATTTCAGAGTCTTCGACGTAGCCAATTCGAGACGTGAACTGGAAGTTATCAGCAGCGGATTTAAGAATGAAAATACGATTGTACTGAAGACTGAAGAACAGACTTCGGGCCTTAACTACGGAATTACTATCAAAAATGTGCAAAGCTGTAGCGGCACGCCCGTGGGAGCTTTGGGGATTGAGGTCTTCTTCAAAGGATTTATCAATGCCCTGCGCTCCGATCTGGATAAAAACGGCCGCGTCGATTTTGCCGATTTTACCATCTTCTCGTTCGATTACGGCTGTTTCCGCGGCTACAGCGATTGTAAGGGCGCACCTCCTCAAGAAAATAAAAATGTAAATAGCGCGGGTTCCAATCAGAATAATACGAATAGCAATCCGATCTTGAACGCCAACCGGAACAGCTAAGGACGGTCAGCGATGGTCGGCAATCAGGGGTTAGCGGTTAGCAGAAGCAGCCCTCTGTGTCTGTCTGCCGGCGGTCAGCAGTCAGAATTCAGATACTAGATACTAAATACCAGATACTTTCTACTTCCCCGTGTTTCCTCTCATGAAAAAGCTTGTATCTCTCATCATCGGTTTGCTCCTCATTACCGGATGTACACCTTCCGGCCAGCCTGGGATTGAAGGGACTTCTTCGGAAAGCATCCACAGGAGCGCTTTACCCCAGATGATCAAAGCAGAACAGGCCAAGAACCGGAAAGCCTCTTTATCGCTTAATACGGATACTCAAAAACTGAAAAGCAATCAGACCTTCTGGGTCAACGTAGAACTTACTTTGCCTGAAAATGGGACTGTGGATTCGGTACGTAGCTGGCTTTCGTTCGATGCGAGCAAACTCGAAGTCGTGGGCTTTCATCCGGATGATAGTAAGAACGACTTTGAACTAAGCGCCCCGCAGGAACATGACTTTGATAATGAACAAGGGGTAGTGCGGATCGGCAAATCACTGCTGCGTCCGCAGCACACTTCTCCTGTTCTGGTCGAACGTATCCAGTTGAAGGTCAAACCGGTTGCCGCGCTTTCTTCCAGCACCATCGACTTTTTCGATTTCCAGGAACATGCGGAAGCCCACACTACGGCCACACGCGTTCTGGGCAATACTATTTATCCGATACTGGAAAAACCTGTTTCCCCGGGTCTGCTTCTTACTCTGGAACCTTAAATTCGTATGAATACCCGTCTGCGTCAATTCATCGCCGGTCTGCTCTTTTCCACCCTCTTTTTTGTGTTGCCGATCTCTTTGACCACAGCGGTTCCCAATAAAGACGTGACGATCGATGTCAAAGTGAAACGTCTGTCTTCCGGGGCAGTTCAAAACGGTAATACCAACAGTGCTCTCAGTGGCAGCAACGAAGAGATCAAGCCGGTAGGTGGCAAATATTTTGTCAAACAGAATGACGAACTGGCAGTCGATATTGCGTTACTTAATCCGTCTTCTCAAAAGATCATTTCGGCCGAGACCTGGCTTAATTACGATTCCAAAAAACTGACCGGGGTAAAACTTGATAGTACCGGTTCCGATTTTGATCTAATCACTCCGGGCGAAAACGAATTTGCTCCCGAACAGTCGCTGGTTCGCATCGGTCGCGGGAATACTACCGGTGGCGTCGACAAACCTTCCGTTAGTGTTGTCCGGGTCGTCTTTAAGGTTGTCTCGGGACAAAAAGGCGATACCACCGAGATCCGTTTTAACGATTTTCAGCCGAACGAACTGGGACATACCAATGCGAATGTCATTTCGGGCGGACTGCCGTTCAACGTACTGTCCGCTACCCCTCCCAAGCCGGTAACTCTCGTACTCAACGGAACACCTCCTGCCGTTTCGGTCAATCCAGGCAATGGTAGCGGTTCTTCGTCCGGTGCCGGGTCTTCTTCCGGATCGTCCTCAGGTTCCGGTTCTGCTCCATCCGGGTCAAATACCGGAACCGGCACACTATACCCATCCGCTTCGAATCTTCCGATCCCTCAAAATGTCAGAGCTTCCACCTTTGACTCTTCCGTGACCCTTACGTGGGATCCGGTTCAGGATCCACGGGTAAGTAGCTACTACATTTACTATACCAAGCATAAGAATCAATATCTGCACCGCAAAAAAGTCAGCGGCACTTCTTATACCTTTGGCGGACTTACCCAGGGGGATCGCTACTACTTTGTTTTGACGTCTGCCGATCAGAACGGGTTTGAAAGCGGCTACTCCTCCGAAGTATCGATCACGGTAGGGCAGAACGGTTCGATCAATGTTTCCTCGACGCTCGATCCCGAAGCGATCGCTTCTCTCAATCAATTATCTCAAACTGCCAGCTCGGGCCCGGCCGAAGATCTGCTGTTGATCCTGGCTCTGTGCGCTCTGGTCTATCCAACCTATCGCATGGTACAATTATCTGTCAAATCCGGAAAACTTTCTTCTTTATAAAAAATATTTTCTCTACTTTCATCTTTTTATAACTCCTCTATGGACCCCCTCACCGGACAAAAAACCGTTTCTCTTCCCGATCAGGCTCCCGAAATACGTATTCACGTTGCGGAAGAACATCCGGCTTTACGTTTTTTCAAAAAACGTAAAGTTGTACTGGCCGCTTTTTTGCTGGCGGTAGGAGTGGGGGCTTTATATTTTTCGTTTTCCGGCCCTTCCAGCCAGTTCAGCGCACAGTTGGTTCCTAATACCGCGATGGTTGTTCCGGGCGACGAGACTCTACCCGGTACCGATTTACCTGTCCTCGCTTCGGCAAATTCGAATACGAACGCCGGGACGAACAGCAATTCTTCGTTGCTGACGGATCTTACCGATACGCCCATTACGCCGGCTCGAACCGACGGGGTGGGGGCCCAGAACGGTAATACCAATCAACATACCAATCCCAATAGCAATTCCAAATATGTATTTGTGCATGCTGCGGCTTCTACGAGTCCTTCGACTGTTTCAACGGGTTCCGGTCGCCAACCTTTTTTACAGGATCTGGAAACTCAAGCACAAGGACAAAAAGCTGCCTTACACCAAGGAGCTCCGATCAGCGGTTCCCGTTCGACGAGAAGCGGTCCCGAAGTATTAATATTTCTGGTTCCTTCACTTGTTTTTGCTTTTTTGCTTGTTTCAAGAAAGATAAAATATCGTTCATTTTGACATAAACCAAGTTTTTTAATTATCAACCTATGACCGAAATTTCGCCTTCTGGAATAGAACAACAGAATGAGTCTTTACAAGAGCATTTATTGTCTTTCCTGGATACCATTGAATCAACGATGAAAGATCCTGCTATTCACCATGCAAAAGGGATTGATCCTTTTGCTATCAATGTCATGAATCAGGTTTTTGCTGAGATGAGAACACAGCTTGGCTCGGCTATTGACGCAGAGTCTCTTTTTCTCATACAACGACACCTCTTAACCTTGCAACACTTCTTTGGCCTTCATGTTTCTCCTGCCTTACGACGTGAGTCACATGAAGAAGGCCTTGTTACAGTTGATACTCAGGTACTACAAAAAATCCATCGTGCGTTGCTCTATAATGACTCGAATCGAACATTGATCATTGCTAATGATGAGACCCTGCCAATGATTCCCGGAAAAATAACCTGTGTACTCGACCAGACAGGAGATAAATATAGATTGGGATTTGTGTTACGCCCATCGGAAATCAATCGAATGGCTCTTAAACAAGCACCGAACCTCGAAGAACAGCGATGGAAAACAGCTTTTGAAGCGCTTCATTACAATGACCCTCAAGTACAAAAAAAATATCAATCAACGTATTTTTCAGACAGACTCTACCGAAGATTTGGTAATAATACGGATAGTTTCGATAGAGTATGTGCTCTTGATAGGATGATCGGACCCTTGCCAATATCGGAAAGCCCTGGATATCAAAAAACCATGATCGAGCTCATACATTTTAAGCTCATAGATTTTTTGCAGGCGTTGCCAACTGTTTTAGGAGATCAATTTGTTGGTGAAATTGTTGGCTCAGGCAGTTCACGTGATCATTCTATAAAAGTACTTATTACCGATACGGTACCGAACGAGATATACCACCTTACTTTTTCTACTGTTCTATCGCAAGAAGGGAAAGCTGATATTCAGATTGTTTTTTCTGCAGCAAATCCCAATACGTCTGTCGAACAAGATTATGAAAAATTTGCTCCTGCTTTTGAGAAGCAGCTCTCTTTGGCTAATCGCGTGTTGAGCTGGTTTTATCAAGACAGTTGCATTTCCCGACCTGCCGACAAGAAAATTAAAATACAAACACCGGATCAACCTCTAACAAATTTTTTGAGAGATAATAAACTTTTATATAGCATGATCAATGCCCCTAATTCTTTTAACGATTTAGGAGGGCAGCATGCATTGAAACAGAGCTTAGAAAAGACAGCTGCCAATGTCTTCCTTTCCTTACAGGGAAAGTCTGATAACAAACCTGCTTTGGTACTTCTCTATGGATCTACGGGCAAAGGCAAAACTTCCATGAGCAATGCTGTATGCGATAGCCTTGTAAAGTCTGGTATTCCGGTTTTTGTCTTAAAACCTACCGAAGCGACCTCCGAACTTTTGAACAATAATCTTAATGCGCTCAAAGATTTATTTTATTATCTCCAAATCAATGGGGGAGTTTTACAAATCCAAGATTTGGAACTATTGCTTGGGAAAAACCCTATAGTACGTGGTCAGATTGAGATGGTGCTCAACACTGAACTGGAAAAAATAAAAAAGTGTCCGCATGCCTGGATCATTGTAGATACAGAAGATATTTCCTTGATTCGTCCATCTTTGTTAAATGCACACCGTATCGGCGAAAAGATTTTAGTACCATATGAAACCTATGAAGAAAGTATCACAGAGATGCTACTGACTCTTTTGGGAAAAATAGATGCGCGAAGAAATTCCTGTACTGGCAGACTCCCGTTCTCCCAAATCAGAGAAAAATATCCATTGAACTATCAATATATAGCTAAAACCATTGCCGTAATTAATCTGCAGGCATTTGACGATGAAAAGGACCAGAAACCGCATACGGGCATCATTCCCGGGCAACTTGAACGGTTGTTGATTAATTCTTTCGATACTGCGGGGGGAATTTCAACAGATTCCTTACAACAGGCTATAGAAGATTATATTAAACAAGAGCGGGAATTACATGAAATCCGTCGGTCAGCCAGACTTCAGGAGTTGGAAAGAATAGTCCTTGATTTGCGTTCTCAAGTTGAACAACGGGATGAGGTACTAGATAAATTACTGGTCTGGGCTAGAAAAAATGGCTTTCAGGAATAGTTGTATGTCCAATCGACCCTTTGTAAAAACGCACTCCCAAATAGGCAGGTAGGAGTTGGGAGTGAGGAGACTGGAGGACAGAGTGGAAAATTGCTTACAACTCACACCTGACCGCCCCGGGGCCCATTTGGAGCATCCAGAAAAGGCAGGAGCTTAGTAGCCAACAGAAAAAATAACAAGCCTCTCATGAGAAGTTTATTGGCTTTATAATTTTATAGATCCCAACGGGACCCCTTTGGGGCTTTAAGGACTTTATAAACTTTCCTGCCCCTATCCCATCCACAATTTGAGAATATCGTTGCCGGTAATGACCAGGATGAGCAAGAGCAGTAAAACATATCCGATCCCATGCACTGCCGTTTCCAACCGTGCGCTGGGTTTTTTGCGGGTAATCAGTTCTACCACCATAAATAAGAACCGTCCGCCATCCAGCGCCGGGATGGGCAGAATATTCATGACTCCCAGGCTGATCGAGAGCATGGCGATAAAGATCAGCACCGGAATAAGTCCCATTTTTACAAAAGTTCCGGTCATGCTGGCGATCCCGACCGGGCCAGCCACCCCCTCGGGAATTTGGGCTTTTTGGAAAATATTTAACACCACATCTTTCGCCAGGATCAATGTAATGTAGCTTTGCGAGGCCACTTCCTGGGTAGCACGTACTACGGCTGTAGGAAAATCGAATCGTACAGGGCTAATCATAAAATCCTCTTCCAGTCTCAATCCAATGGTTTTATTTTTGACCGGTGTGAGTGTAATGGTCTCTGTGCTCTCTCCCCGTTGAACCAGAAAGGTCATCTCTTTTCCGGCGCTACTCCGAATTGTATTGATTAGTTTTAAGGAGATATCCATTTTTTGATCGTTTGCTTTCAGTACTATATCGTTCGATTGAAAGCCCGCTTGCGCTGCTATAGAATTTTCTTCCACGTTTTCAACCGAGACGCTCTCTTGTTGGGGATCTTTCCGTTCGATAATCTTCTGTTCCTGAGCAAATTCAATATTTGGAAAGATGTAGGAATTCAGCGGTATTTTCTCTTTTTCTACCAGAGACAGAGGATAAAAACCGACCGTAAACACAATACTCAGCAGGACGATCGCCAGCAGAAAGTTCATGATGACCCCGGCGGTTACGATGAGCATCCGTTTCCACAAGACTTTATTCACGAAACTTTGCGGATCGGCCAGTATTCTCTTGTTGTCATCGATCTCTTCACGCTCTTCATCCGATAATGTTTTGTCTTTTTCCGCCCGTATTTCGGGAGCGTCTTCTCCCTGCATGCGCACGAACCCGCCGAAGGGAATCCAGTTGAGCGAATAGATCGTCCCGGCTTTGTCGGTATACAGCGTTACCGCGCGCGGCGGCAAGCCCATACCAAATTCTTCGACCTTTACCCCGCTTTTTTTGGCCGTAATAAAATGCCCGAATTCGTGGACCAGAATCAGAATGGAAAAAATGACGATAAAGGCCAGGATGTAGAGGAGGATGTCGAGCATCAGTTCGTAAAGTTTATAAAGTTATAAAGTTGTAAAGCGTACAAGGATCAAAGTGTTTTTATAAAACCTGATAATATTCTGGAAATCTCTTTTGCTAGCTGAAAATCCAAATCGAATTTTTCTTTAGTCAAATATTGTAAATCCAGTGCCACATAGAGCATTGAGCGCACTTCGCTACAGGAACTTTTCGCGATAAACAGGAAGTGTTTTAATTCTTTGTTTGTACCCCTTTCAAAGCCTTCTGCAATATTATTCATTTACTGATAAAGTCGCTCGTTGTATTTGATCCCTAAAACTAAAATCTCGATTCTCTTTGAACTGGCCGTAAATCAATCTTACTAACTCACGTGCTTTTTGCCAAGCAATAATATCCTCAAAAGACACAATTTTCATGCTTTATAACTTTAAGAACTTTATAAACTTTATAACTATTTATATAATCTATCATAGGTTGATCTGTCGCTATTATCCGGGCAGAAATGTGAGTCTGCCCCTACACCGTTTTCACTTCCTCTTCTTTCTTCTTGGCAGCTGTCTCGATCTCCTGATTGGCTTTGTCGACCTGGTCCTGGATCTGTTTTTCCTGGTGCTTGACCGCGTCTTCGCCGATATCTTTTTCCTGGGCTTTAGCAGTTTTCATATGTTCTTGGCGCACGTTGCGTACCGAAATTTTGGCTTCTTCAGCCAGTTTCCAGACCAGCTTGATCAGATCTTTGCGACGTTCTTCGGTCATGGGTGGCAGGTTGATCCGGATAAACGTGCCGTCGTTGTTGGGATTGAAGCCCAGGTTTGCTTCCTGAATCCCTTTTTCAATAGCCTGGAGAGTGCTTTTGTCCCACGGCTGAATGGCGATCTGTTTGGCATCCGGAATACTGATGTTGGCAATATTTTTCAACGGCTGTCGTACTCCGTATACTTCGGCCTCCACATATTCCACCAGTGACGCGCTGGCCCGGCCGGTTTGCAGGCGTGAAAGCTCGGTTTTTAAAAATTCTACTATCTTTTGCAGATCGGCTTCGAGTGTCATAAAACGTAAAGAAAAATAAATAAGTTATCCGAGCATCAAACAACGTGTATTATATAGCATTATTTTCTGTCTGTAAAAAACGAATCATCTGTTGACACATTATATTTATGGTGTATTATAACTATGTGCGCACAAAACCTATTTTTACAGTTTTTAAAACAAAAACTTCTTTATGCCACCAGTAGTAGATAATGGCTCCGGAATGTAAATAGAAAGCATTCCGTACCGGAATAATATATGTCGGTACGGAATTTTCTATTGAATCCCTTTCTTAAAAAAAGACCTCCCGGATTTTCCAACGTTGGCCGGGCGGTCTTTCTTTTGTTCATCAGTAGTCTCAATGACGAGCATAGGCGTTTTATTTTTTTCATCGACATACCAGTACATTCGTTCGATCATCGAACTATTTCCAAGATTTGGGAAATGTTGTCTTAAAAAATCATGTGAAATGCTAGTCCATTTTTGTATCCGCTGGGGAGTCAGGGAGATCTTCCGATCGTTGTTTACCTCAAAAGTATACCGCTGACTTCCACTTCTCTCTGGGATATCTTCGATAGTTTTTATTTCAAAAGTCGGTTGCTTTTCCCTCCCCCTATCAGCGAGCTCGATTTGGAGTATCTGTTTCGAATCAGGTCTCTCTTGGCGCGCCGATATCTCCACCGCCGGCAGCAAAAGTAACGCAAGGGTCGCTCCGATAACTTTTATATAAGAAAATGGTATAACAAAAGGATTCGCGCGGTGTTCTTCCGGCACTACATCAGTTGTTTGATCAAGTTTCTCCCGGTTCTCTATATGCATCGCGTTGCCTGATAAGTTATTCACTGTATATCATACAAATACGTTTCATGCACGTTTTTTTATGCATTTGCTTGAAAGCTCGGATTCCAAAAATTATTTGCAAGGTCTGAAAAACTACTATAATGGTCTTACATGTCAGAAGGGCTTTTCTCTTCGCTCAGAGTGACAGGCAGGGATCTAACAGCCGACAGCGTACAGCAGCACAGGATTGAAAAATTGCGAATGAACCGTTGAAGAAGAGGCGCTGGGATATAAAATACTCATATTGAAAACCGCTGACCGCTGGTTGCCGAGTACTTTACGAACTTTATAACTTTAGGAACTTTACGGCTTTCCCTATGTACCCAGTTCTGTTTAATATCGGCGAGACATTTGTTTATGCCTTGGGCGTATGCTATGTGCTGGGGTTTATTGTGTTTAATATGCTGGTCTTTCAATTTTCGGGTTTCAAAAAACTTAATATCAAATTCTGGAGCAATCATATTATCTCGCTGGTCGTGGTTACGGTAATCGGCGCCAGAATCGGGTATGTGCTGCTTCATAGCGAACGTTTTCTCGAAACACCCTCCGAAATTCTGCTTCCGGACGGATTTTCGTTTTACGGCGGTATTTGTTTTTTTCTTGTTTTGCTCTATATCCATACCAAACGCGATCGCGAAAATCTGCTGGCCTGGACCGACGTTTTTTCGATCTCGTTTTTCGGCTGGCTCATCTTTGCTTCTCTGGGCCATTTCTTGGACGGTACGAACTTTGGCATTCCTACCGATTTGCCGTGGGGCGTAACGTTCGACAATATTCTTTCCCCGGTCCCCTACAGTGTGCCGATCCATCCCACCCAGCTGTACCAGTCTCTCTTTGCGCTGCTGTGCCTGGTGGGGCTGTTTTTGGCATACTGGAAAATAAAGACTCCTGGTCTTATTACGTTTCTGTCCGGTTTTTTGCTGGGTATCTTTGATTATTTTCTGGCATACCTCTTGGGCGAACCGACGATTATGCTTGGGAGTATGCGGATCGAACAGATGTTCTCGCTGCTGATCGTGGCCGTTACCAGCGCGCTGCTTTTCAGTTTCGTGATAAAGAAAAATGATACAAGGCTTGCTCGATCGCACGCTGAAAAGCAGACACATCCGTCGTAGAGATGGTTAATCCGCCGGTTTTCAGTTTGATGTCTATCTCCAGAAACATGGCATAGATCTGTTTTAGAGCGGAGATCGGCGTTTTGGAAAGCAGTGCGACATAGCTATCGGTTTTGAACTGCTGCGCTCCCAGAAAACTTCTGATATTTGTTATCGGAGCCTTTTCCTGCAACATGGCTTTTATGCGGATGAGTCGCGACAGGTGGGCAATGATGAACCCCCAGAGCATATAGATATCTTCTCCCGAGTGAAGTAACGTATCCAGAATAGTGATGGTACGCGACATATCTTTTTCCAGAAGGGCATTGCTGAGGTCGAAAATATGATGCGAAACCGGACGGACGGCTACCGTGTCGACATCGGCGGGAGTGGCGGGGCGCTGGTCGGCAAACAGGTTGATTCTGACCAGCAGGTTTTCTATTTCAAAAAGATCCAATTCCTCTCTTTTTTTCTCGCTGGTCAGCGTTTGGATCAAATAGCGGATCGTTTCATGCGGAATTTTGCGATCAAATTCGTCAAAGAAAAATTCGGACAGCGTCAGATGACTATTTTTTTCGTCATACCCCTCTACTGTTCCATCGGGGCCGATCTTAAATTCTTTACGGTTGGTTGCGGGGATGTTTTTGTAAAGATTGCGCCGTTTATCTGCCTTTGGCGAAACAAAGACCACGATCGAACTTTCGGGCGCTTCCTCACAGGTAACCAGAAACCGATCGTATATATTTTTATGTTTGCTGCCACTCTCTTCTTCATCCGTTCCGCTCCCGCGATTATCCAGAACATTGTAAACGAAAATCAATTTAAACGGTGTCAAAAAGGGCATGGAAGCGATCTCCTGGGTGATCGTTGCCATATCTTCTTCCTTGTCCAAACTGACTTTGGCGATATTCAGGTTTCCCCCGTGCTTCTTTTCGAAGGATGCGGTCCAGGTTTTTACTTTTTTTTGGACCAGATAGGGATCGCCGGCAAAAAGATAGATATTCTTCCACATGGGACGAGCGGTTAGCAATCAGGAATCAGCGATCAGCGATCAGCAATCAGCGATCAGCGATCAGCAATCAGCGATCAGCAATCAGCAATCAGCGATCAGCAATCAGCAATCAGCGATCAGCAATCAGCAATCAGCAATCAGCGATCAGTAGTCAGATCCTATACTAGATACTTAATACCTCTCCCCCTAGTGCCCGATCAGCTTTACCGCTTCGTACAGCCCCCAGATTCCCAGCAAAACAAACGCGATACTGCCAAGCAGGGAAATAATCGGATTTTTGACGATCTTGATGGTTCGTTCCGGGGAAATGTAGAGTAGCACGTTCAGGATCATATGGCCGAGAAAAACGCCGATGGCAAATCCGAACACGTTTACAACGCTGAAAAGCGGTACATATCCGGCAAAATCGTCTAATCCGAGGATAAAGGGGACGGTGAATGCCAGCAAAAAGAGCGGCCAGAAACGTAAATGTGTTCCGCTTTTCATACTAACGTTTGGAATAACGAAGCGCAATACCGGCGCAATCGCTTTGTTTAGGAGAGAAAGCCAATGCTCAAGCATATCGACTGTCTTGGTAAACCAGCGTGGAAATTTTTTGTCTTCCGTTTTGGCATGTTCCAGTCCTTCCTCGGCGAGTTTAAACAAGACCAGGGCTGCCAGCAAGATCATTATGAAAAGCAGCCACCGTACTTCGCGGAAAAAATCCCATAAAAGCAAGATGGCCATAGTGCCGGCCGCGTTTCCAGCGGCTGTTCCTATCTCGATGGCTACCCGGCTTTTCCAGCCCGGATTGCGACTCATCAGGTTGCCGATATAGATGGCAAAGTCGATCGATGTTTTCAGGTAAATCGTCATGCCCACCAAAACGTCGACCCAGTCGATCCGAATCTGGATATCCGTTTCGGTAAAATAGTTGAGCCCGAGAATTTGCAGCCACAGGAGCAAAACCAGGAAAAAGAATACCACGACGGTTAAGGAGACCGGGATTATCTGGTTGGAGAGAAACGAATCCCGGTTTTTTTTTTGCAAAAATTGCAGCATATTCTTTTATTATTATGAAAAATCAGGCAACAGCATAGTAAAAAAATACTAAAGTTGCAACGATAATCCTTGTCTTTTATTCGCTCTTGTGAGATCTTTATCAGATGCTACACTCTCAATGTCTATCTTTTTTTTCTATAGCATGGATATTCATTACCGGCGAGTGTTGCTCAAGCTTTCCGGCGAAGCTTTGGGTGGCGCAAACGGAATCGGTCTCGATCCCAAAATGCTCGCATTTATTTCGCGCGAGGTGAAGAAGATACGCGACATTGGTGTAGAAGTAGGGCTTGTGGTCGGTGCGGGAAATATTTTTCGGGGGATGGAGAGTACCGAGTTTGCCATCGATCCGATCCAGGGCGATTTTATCGGTATGGAAGCGACGACCATCAACGCGCTGGTCGTCAAAGAAGCGCTGAGTTTTATCGGCATAAAGGCGATGGTGCTCTCTTTGCTGGGCGAGAATAAGATTGTGGATAATTACCACCGCGACAAAGCTTTAAAATATATCGCCCAGGGGTATACGATTATTTTTGCGGGTGGCACAGGCAATCCGTTTTTCACGACCGATACGGCGGCTGTACTGCGTGGATTGGAGCTGGATGCGGATGTCGTCCTAAAGGCCACCAAAGTCGACGGCGTCTACTCGGCCGATCCGAAGAAAGATCCGCATGCTCAGCGGTACGAAACTATTTCATATCAGGACGCTTTGGCGCAAAATCTGCAGGTAATGGACCAGACCGCTTTGGTTTTAGCCAAGGAGAATCGTATGCCCATGGTTGTGTTCGAGCTGTTCCGGCCCGACGCATTGCTCGATCTGGTTAGAGGGAAAAGCGTGGGAACTCTTATTACCGAGTAGGAGCTTTCTTAAAATTTGGATTTTGAACTTCATTTGATATTTGAACTTTGAGATTTTATATTTTTACAACATTTTTCTTTGAAATCTCCGCAACTATGGTATAGTGAAATTGCCTTTATGAGATATGTGAGGCATCGTTCTTTGACTTTGTGGGGATGTACTTGGTTTCGATTGGGAAATCGTCTATGTACTGCTGGCTGTACCGGGATCGCTTCCGTCTCCCGTGATCCGTCCGGAAGCATTCTAGATGCAAACCTTCGTGTTGCACTCGCTCGTGTGGCTGAGAAACTGTCTGTTGCTAAGCCCAGCTTGGTACCGGCTTTTGCTTAAGATCACACCAGCACCTGTCCCGCTTTGTTCGGGACACGTCTTACTGTTCTGACTCCGATACGGATAGAAGGCGTCAAAGATCGGATAGGAAATTATTTTGATCGTTGGATAACTTTCCGAATCTCTTCAATGATTCTCGCATGAATCCTGTTTTGTTTGTTTTCAAAGCTCATGCCCGTACCCAAAAAACAACCTATGTACAGTAATACCGGGTACGCAGACTTCCTAAGACGCGGGTTCGACTCCCGCCATCTCCACCAAAAAATCAGTTTGAGGGACGAATTTGAGTTCGGTCGGGTTTTGGCTATAATCCTTGCGAAGTAAGGCTTATTCGTCTTGTCATGGAATACTATTTCTATCTGGCCCGTTGTGCGGATAACTCGCTGTATGCGGGTTTTTGTCATGATATTGCGGCGCGCGAGCAAAAACATAACGAGGGGAACGGTGCTCGTTACACGCGCTCGCGTTTGCCGGTACGAATCGTCTATTTCGAAAGTTTTCCCACGGCCTCTGAGGCCCGCCGGAGAGAGGCCTTGGTCAAACGCTGGCGTAAGAACCAAAAAGAGCTGTTAGTCCGAACCGGAGCTGGTTCGAAAATATAAATCGTTAGAAAATCCTAAGGAACTTTTCTCTTTTATATACGCTGCTAAACGGATATTTTCTTCCGCGGCGAGTTTGGCCAAGCGTTCGGGATTTTGACTGAGCAGGACGATGTCGCGCATATAGCAGAAATAGCAGTCTACTTCGGGTTTTCCCCAGTAGATATCCCAAATTGACTGAAAACCGTGAGCTTTGCCTCCCTTATCTGTCATTTCGTGAAACCGGATGATTGGGTGTGTTTCCAGAACGTTTATATATTGTGCAAATATCCGCAGAATCTCCTGACAGTTGTTTTTTGGAGTAGAAAATGATTGTAGTTCGGACTGTAGATCCGTTTCCGTGATACACGATTCGAATAAGTAATTCAAAAACGAATATTTGTTTCCAAATATATCGCCAAATCCGGTGGAAGTTCCTTTAATTGTACCGCCGGCATACGCTTCGAGGAAAATATCGGCTTTTGTTTTGATCGTTTGCAATTCGAGGAGCGTCAGTTCCTGTTGTTCAATATTTTCAGTTTTTCCTTTTAGTCGTTCATTTTCTGCTAAGAGCCTTTTTATTTCCGATTCTTTTTCATCTAGTTGCTTGATTATATCGGCGAGTGGTCCGGCTACTACAGAAAACTCTCCGGTATTCAAACCGGCTGCCCGTGCTTTTTCCTCGTTCATGGTGCCCTTGACTGCTTCCCGCGCTTGTTCTGCAATGGTGTGCGCGACGAACGCGGTGGTTTGGTACATGTTTGGGTTCTGTGCAGCGATTCTTTTAACTCGTTGCGTTTCCACATCTACGACCGGCGTTTCCCCCTGCTGTCCTTCTGTTATTTGTACACTGCCGAGTTCGTTTGTCATAGAGGTTGGTTATTGAGTATTACAATGACCAACCGTATGATAGGCTTGTTGAATTATGAGAAACTTAAATTATCTTAAAAACCGGATAATTTTTTTTGTCTTTTTTGTCTCACGGTGCTCCCTTTTTTTGGGGTGACAGGTGTCCTTGTCTTTTTTTGGGTGATCTTAATCGGTCGGTCGATTCCCATCAAGCCTTTTTTGCAGGTTTTGAAAAACCTGGTCTTGTAGACTAGATGATGGATTGCAACAAAAGATAAGTTTTTTTGTCAGAGGAGAAATTGGTTTTGCATGTTTTGAGAAATAGAGAGAAAATAGAATCAATTTAAGTATTAAAATTGTACGTATGAATCAAGATAGTGATGATAAAAAGGACTTTAAAATCCCACTCAATAAGGTTTCTGAAGAATTTGAGCAACATCTCTCTCCATCAAATAACACTAGAATTCTTGTTTCTGCTAAGTTTGGTATAGGCAAGACATATTTTCTCAATGAGTTTTTTAACAGCAAAAAAAATGAATATGATGTATATCATCTTTTTCCAGTGAATTATCAAATAAGCTCTAATGAAGACATTATTGAACTTCTGAAATATGATATTCTCGTTGAATTATTAAGGAAAGATTCGGATATTTTTCAAGAGAACGATTTCAAAGGTATCATTGATTATCAACGAATGCTCTGCTTTTGGGGTACTAATAAGATTCAAGACGTAGTAAAAACTTCTTTTTCATATATACAAGAATTGGGTCGACCGTTACAAGAAACTATTAATCTCTTCGAAAAGTTTTTAGATTTTAAAAAGGGAATTACTGCAGGTGATAAAGGAAGAATCGATTCTTTTTTAAAAATGATAAAAGAAAAGAATATTGAAGAATCAGATTATATGAGCCATTTGTTACAGGAAAAAATAAATAAAACAAAAAATAAAAAAGAAAGCATTCTTATACTGGATGACCTTGATAGAATTGATCCCGAACATATTTTTAGAATACTTAATATTTTCTCGGCTCACTTTGATACTAGGAATAAAGCTCACCTAAACAAATTCGGTTTTGATAAGATAATTTTGGTTGCAGATATTAATAATCTAAAAAGTATTTTTCATCATAGATATGGATTAAACACTGACAGTAACGGTTACCTTGATAAATTTTATAGTCATGGAGTATTTGAATATAAGAATGAAAAAGGTGTAAAAGTTACTTTAGATGACTTTTTTTCACATTTTATTGTTAAAGATGAAGATGGTATTGGGAATGCTCTAAAGGATAAAGGGTTTGTGAGGCTTCTACTTGAGGATATTATTGTGAAGAGTATTGATTTAACAAATGAACAAAAACTTAACCTGAGACAATTGTTAACACCAACTAAATTTCCACTTTTTCATTTTAATAAACAAGATTTTGATGATCAAAATGATATAATAAGCTCTATACATATTGCACTCCAAGTTCTTATTTCTATTTTTGGTGGAATAGAATCTAATCTAATAGATACTTTAACTGGAATAAAAAACAAATGTGAAAGAGACTTTCGATTCTCAGATACTAAGATAACTCAGTACTATGGAGCATATTCTTTTTGTCTGTTAGAGGCTTTAGGATTAGTTAAAGATTCAACGAATGTTATCAAATGGTCAGCGTACCAAATTACGTATGGTTCTGACCAGGTAACAGGTATTACAACAGATAACACAAATCTTAGTAAAAACGGAGTAGTTTCACATTCTGTATTTTTTTATGCATTGTTAATTGAATATATGAACACTTATTTTTCTAATGATTGAGGTTTGTTACGGACTAATGATGGGTAGCTTAATATTATTATACAATATATTCCTATGCCCGACATCTACACCGAATCCGTCTCTCTCCACAAAAAACTCGGCGGCAAGCTCGAAACCGTTTCAAAGATCGAAATAAAAGACCGGCATGACCTGTCACTCGCCTACACGCCGGGCGTGGCGCAGGTGTGCCGCGAGATCGCCGCCGATCCGAGTAAAGCGTATGAGCTGACGTTAAAGAAAAACACCGTGGCAGTTGTCTCCGACGGCTCCGCCGTACTGGGACTCGGCAATATCGGCCCCCTGGGCGCCATTCCGGTCATGGAAGGCAAAGCCGTCCTATTCAAACAATACGCCGGCGTCGACGCCTTTCCCATCTGCCTCGATACCCAAAACACCGCCGAGATCATATCCATCGTCAAAAATCTCGCACCCGTCTTTGCCGGCATCAACCTGGAAGATATCGCCGCACCCCGCTGCTTTGAGATCGAAGCCGCCCTCCAGGACATCGGCATACCGGTCTTTCACGACGACCAGCACGGCACTGCCATCGTCCTCGTAGCCGCCCTCATGAATGCTGCCAAACTAGCCGGCAAAAGCTTGTCCCAGATGACCGTCGTCATCAACGGCGCCGGAGCCGCCGGGACCGCCATTACCAAGCTGCTCAGATGCTATGAAAACGATTCGCCCGCCTGCATTCCGGTCAAAGACGTCATCGTCTGCGACACCAAGGGCATCATTCACTCTGAACGAGAGGATGTAAAAGAGAACCGTTTCAAAAATGAACTCGCCATGTTCACCAACAAAAGCGGAAAAACCGGCTTGCTGAGCGATGCATTGGTCGGAGCCGACGTATTCGTCGGGGTGAGCGTCGCCAACGCGGTGACACCCGACATGGTCAAAAGTATGAACGAAAAACCGATCATCTTTGCCATGGCCAACCCCGTCCCCGAGATCATGCCCGATGTGGCCAGGGAAGCCGGTGCTTTTATCGTCGGTACGGGCCGCAGCGATTTCCCGAACCAGATCAATAACGTGCTGGCCTTTCCGGGGATATTCCGTGGCGCTATAGACGCGAAAGCCACACGGATTACGCCAGCCATGAAGCTCGCCGCCGTCCATGCGCTGGCCGAATTTGTCAAAGACCCCAGCATTGACCGGATCCTGCCCTCACCGCTCGAAAAAGAAGTAGCGGCCCAAGTGGCAGACGGTGTCCAAAAAGCGGCTCGCGACGGAATTTTAGGACAGAAATGAGTTCCAGCCGTTGGTAATGCGTATCATGTGTGAGAGCTTGCAACTGCTTTTTCCTGACCAACCGGCCCGGACGGCAGGGTTATAACGAATTCTGTCTGTTGTCCCTGAAACGTTTCTTCGCTCGTTACTTCCAGCGATCCGCCGCTCATCGTGACTAAGTATTTTGCAAAAGCGAGCCCTACGCCGAAATGTTTGGTTTGATCGGACGGAGAGGTATCTTCTCGTTCAAACAATGTAAAAATTCGCTGGATGTTTTTCGGAGGGATGCCCGGGCCGTCGTCAACAATATGTATTTCAATTTGTTCACCATGCATTTCCGTATAAATATGAATGGTCTTTACCTCCTGGATCGCAAGGGCGTTGGATAGTATGTTGTATAGAATATGAAACAGGAAGGTATCCGGGGTCAAGACAATATCATGTCCGAAATCGATGGCGGGATCTCGCCAGAACTTGATCTTTTTCGGTACAGAGGAATTTTCTATTTTGGTTTGTAAGGTCTGGAGGATCGTATTCACAGTTTCTTCAACAGTGACCGACGATGCTTTGAGGTTTCCCACGACGCCGGTGCGTATTACTTCCATCATGAATTCGAGCGATCGTAGGATATTTCCCCTGTTACTGTCAAAGACAGCCACGCGTGCCGGGGACAGCCGGGCTCTTTCCAAATCAAATACCGTGAATATACTGACAAGCATGTTGCGTACGTCGTGGACTACGCCAGCAATAAACATTTCGAGCATCCGGACTCTTGCGGAGAGAGATTCTGTCAATTGCTGCAAATCATTGTTCTTTTTTTTCAATTCTTGCGTGCTGGTTTGCCTTTCGCGGTCCCTAACACGGTACGCCACATTCTCTCGGGAAAGCTTCGCCGTATGCGCTGCCAGCTCCATAATTCTGGTTCTGTACTCATCACTCAGATCTTGTACTAGTTTTTCATCTATTCCGCCTTGCCTCAACAGATTTTCGATTGTCGTACGCAATAGTAAAAGTTCTGCAGGGATAAACAGTTCTGCGGAAGTATTGATCTCAGGTAATAGGTGATCACCGTTGGTCGTCGTGTTATCATCGGTTATTGGTTGTTGCTCGTATCTATCAGAACGGACTATTGGAATTCTATCAGGCATAGAGTAGTGTGTTGTATCCGTTAAGAATAAGCGGAGACGGCTTTCAAACCTGGTAAATTATAATTATGGGTTTTGGCCCAGACCGATTCAATATTACTACTAGTCTGTATCGCCTGGGAATCATCAGGGTGTCTTATATTCTTTCTATGTTCGTCATAAAGCCAAAGGATATAATTTTTATGACTCTCTCCTCCTTTGTTTAATAATTCTTTTCGTTTTTCCGGATGTCCGGTTCGTATTTCCTCCTCGGCTACGCTTCCTCCTTCGTCGAATATGTCCATATATTTGTTCATGAGATCCAGGTATTCGCTGCACATGGTAATAAATGCTTCATCCCATTGGAATTCCTTCGCATCGAAGCAATAAGCTATATTATTTAGCGTATTAAAAAGTTCGCCTACGTGCACATTTGGAAATCTCGACTGATCCCAGTGCTGAAGACGGAATTTTTTTTGCCGCTCATCGGTCACTGTTTTGTAACGAAAAAGGAGCCGAAGCTTAAATTCAAGGTCATTTTTTATCTCCTGTGGTCCGGTTTCCGGAGATCCCGCGGGCAATCTTAAACTAAAAACACTACCATTTGGTACAGCAGTTGTCTTGCTTTCTACCGTTATATCTCCACCTAAGGTATTCACCAGTTCCCTGACCATCGCCAGACCTACTCCATGGTATCTCCTCGCAGATCTTCCCGTCGATGTTGTTTCATGGAGGGAAAAGATCTTGGTTTGATCCTCAGAGGCTATTCCTCTGCCATTGTCACGTATACGTATTACGATGCTATCGTTTTCAGTTTTCGTTATGAATATACCTACTTTCGGTTTCCCGTCTTGTGGCTCTCCGTGTTTCAGTGCGTTATCGATGAGGTTTCGTAAAATTGCAAACAAATAATGTCTTGAGCTTTTGATCTGAGTATCCAGATCGGTATATACAAATTCTATGACATCTTGACCGTGGGCATCTTTGAACCCAAGAATGATATCGTTGATAAATGAAGTCATATCAATCCAGTCAGTTCCAATCTCATAATTTCTTTGGTGCGAGGTTACAAAGTCCCAACTGGGCCGTATCATTTGCTGCAGTCTTGATGCGATTCTGGTAATAATCGACAACTTATCGCCATCCTTGTTTTCGGACATTGATAAAAGATCGATACGCGTTTTGAGCGTAGTAACGATATTTGTAATATCGTGCAATACTCCGGAGATGCGGATATTCAGGCGTTGAATCGTGCTTTCCAGCGCCTGAACTCGTTCGCTCAAACGCGTATTTTCTAGTACTTTGGCGGCTATGCCTTGCCTGAGTTCATTGACAGTTCCTTCCAGTTCTGTAGTCCGCTCCTTGTAATATGGCACTAACCGGGCTTCTCGTGCATGTTGAGCTGTGATATCGGTTAGTTCTTCAATTCCCTTGTCCAGTTGATCTAATATTGCAGGCAACTGATAGTCTGAAATACCCAGCTCTCTTAATTTATCTACAATGACTTTTCTGCCATCAATAATTTTGGGCAAAAGGTAAAAATCTGCTGATCTTTCTTTTTCACCGGTTAATGATGATAAATCGTCTGTGTTATTCAATGCTACGTCTGCTGCGATCGAGTGAACGTAGGATTCTACTGTTTCTCTACCAGTGTAATCAGGTTGCTGGTGCATAGGCGGAGGAATGAGAAGGATAAATTTTATTTCTTCCCTTTATTTGTTTAGCAATTGCCGATAGACAGCACGAATCCTTTTTTTGAGTTCTTTTTTTTCGTAACCGGGCAGAGAGGTTTGTTGTTTTTTCAATATCTCCAGATAGCCGCATAGAATCATCAAATGATCCTGGAGCTCGTTCAGTTCCAGCATATCTTCCTGGGAAGTCTCAAGCTCGCTTCTCACCACGTCTACCAAGCGCTTGTAGAAATGAACCGATTTGAAATTCGTATCGATCGTTTTGCGAAACGTCGGCAGTGTTTTCGACATATTCTGTAAATTAAAGAACACACGCTGCGGATTGGGAGTCGCTTTTAATTTTCTCTGACCGACAACAGAAATAGATTCGACCATACCGAAATATAAAAAAATAAGTGTAGGCTGCCTGAACAGTACACTTATTGCATGAACGAAAGTTTAGATATTCCTTAAAAAATCAAAAAAGATTTTTAAACTTTTTTTAAACTTTTTAGACGAATAGCTATCCGGAATTGTTTGTTGGCTTTTGTTACTTTTACCGATCCGTGCATCTCCCGAACCAGTTTTCTTATTATCCGTAACCCCAGAGAAACATCTTGTTCATACAGTGAAATATCGCTGTCTTCGTCCGTATCATCCGTATCATTGTGTGTTTCCCAGATAATCGTCTCTTTTTCTTTTGCGACGGTGACAGTTATGGCTCCTCCGGAAGCGGCGTGTCTGACCGCGTTTCCGAAAATGTTGTTACTGAGAATGGAAATGGTCCCCGGTGTAGATGAGACTGACAAATCTTTTTCAATCCTTACATTCCAGCGCAAGTTTTTATATTGTCCCAGTTTCTTCCAAAGATCGAGACTTTTTATCAGTAATTTGCTCATACCGACATTCCGTTTCTTTTGTTTTTGCGTAGCTTCAAAAAGCAATTCTGCCATGGGACAGATTTGCGGAATCAGAATCAACAGATCTTTTCCTGTTTTTTCCCGGTCGGCGGAAGTGGCGTTGGGGTGGCAAAAGAGCTCAAGGTTTCCTAACAGAAGCGAAAGTACGTTTTTTAAATCATGCAGCTGCATGTCCAACTGCGAAAGGTCTTTCATGCTTCGAGGCTGATGGAATATCCGGCTCCGTGGTAGGTCTTTATCAGCTTGTTTGGAAATCCTCCGTCCACTTTTTTCCTGAGCAGGGCAATGTGCGTTTCGATCGTATTTGAGGAAATAGTCGCGTTAAAATCCCATACTTTTTCCAGCAACGTAGTGCGGTTGATGACTTCTCCCGGATGGTTCATCAGGAATTCCAGAAGTGTGAATTCTTTATTGCGCAGCGGAATTCTTTTCCCGCTGCGAATAACTTCGCGAGTAATTGCGTTCAGTTGCAGATCTCCTATCTCCAAAAGACTCTTTTTGGGGATATTGTTGCTTCGTCTCAAAATCGCCTGGATACGGGCCAGCAATTCCCGGAACGAGAACGGTTTCTCCAGATAGTCGTCCGCACCCAGGTTGAGTAAGCGTACTTTTGTCTCTTGATCGTGGAATGGCGGTCAAAACCAGAACGGGGGAGTTGTTGCCTCGTTCTCGGATATATTTCAGGACTTCCATACCGTCTTTTTTTGGCAGCAAAAGATCCAGAATGACGAGATCATAGATGTTCCCTTCTATCTTTTTGATCGCTTCTTCCCCGTCCCCGGCCTGGTCTACCAAAAAACGCTCGTACTGCAATCCTTTGACGATAAAAGCGGCGATGTCTTGATGATCTTCAATGACAAGAACCTTCATGGCGAAACGTTTCGTTAATTGCGGCGATCCCTTCAATATGAACAAATCTTATTATAGTTGATTGACCTAGTGTGTCAAACCCGTTCGAATTCTTTTAGGAAAACTTTAGATTTTTGTGTATTTCGTCTCACCTGCTTTGTGAAACAGTCATGCCATGCTGGCAATCTTGCTTCGTCGTAATGATTGTTGGCTGCTCATTACCAATTCAGCATGAGTTCTGAAGAAGATATGATGGCTGTTTACTGATCCGACACTCACGAGAACCCATTCGTGTCTTCTTCTGACAAAAAAACCGTAAGGCTCTAGGCCTCGGGAACTTCAACTAAATGAGGAGATGCTACGATGCAACAAGTATCGTTCTTTTCGGTCTTTTTCTGGTCGGCGTATGCGCATGCATACGACCGCCTACTCGGACTAACTCCCTATAGGCAGTATTTGGCAGATATTCATGAATATATCAGCCCGACTGCTACCAATATTCTTGAGCTTGGATGCGGTACAGGAAATATCTGGGCTACCGCAGATCCATCGCTCACAGAAGGGGTTCGGATTATTCTTCTGGATTCTTCTCCCACAATGCTCGATCGCACCAAGGGAAAACTCAAAAGTATGAAGAATATGGCTATGATTCAGGCCGACATGGCTTCCCGGTTGCCCTTTGAAGACCGCTCGCTCGATCAGGTTATCATGGCCAATACTCTTTATACTTGTCAAAAACCAGAGAATGTTCTCGCAGAAGTATTTCGAGTTTTGCGGCCGCAAGGCTATTTGCTTATTTCCAATCCTCGATCGACTTTCTCCATGGCACGTATTTTGCAAGCTCACGCCAAGGAAAGCGATCATCCCCGCTGGTCTGTTCCTAATAAATTCTGGCCATTAAGTAAGCTTTTTTTCTTACTCTCGTGGTCAGACAGGTTTATCCGCAAGAACTTGCCGGCGTTTCTCTTTATTCTGGCAGTGAATGTCCATATCAGGAATACGGGAGCGTATTTTCCCGAATGTTCTGAATTGGCTTCCCTGCTGGAACGGAATGGTTTCAAAATCTGGTTACGTGACCAGAGCTATGCGAACCAAAATATCTTAATCATGGCTCAAAAAAAAGGAGAGTAACAATGTCACAAGCCGTTGCGCCATCGCCCTTTCCATTCTCGCTTGATGTTTGCTCCATCGGTGGGGAATTGCATAGTAGAACCTGGTTTTTGTGTAGGGAAATCTATGCACAAGAGCTCGGTGTGGAACTCCAAAAACCCTACCCCGTTTCAATTTGTGCTCTGGTCGATGATCAGGTTGTCGGTAGTATGTCGCTTGTAACCGGAGATATTACCAGTCCGCTTCAGTGTGAACGATATCTCGATGGGAGAAATGTTCTTGAAGAGTTGTCTGACGGAACATGTGTTGATCGTTCACAGTTAGCTGAAATTGGCGGATTGAACGTGATCCCCGAATATAGAAAGGTCGTCGTGCCCTGGTTAATCGGGACGATCTTTTCGTACGCAGCCGCATCTGGAATCCGCTACCTGTGTTTCACGCTCAGCCGAGCTTCTATCAGGCACGTAAGCACTATGGGGATGCCTGTGATTGTGTTGGGTAACGCAGATATTTCCAAGGGCGGATATACGCCCGAACAAGAACAAGCTTGGATGGCATATTTTCAGAAGGAACCGATCTGTTTCGGCGGACCTTCTGGAAAGACTGCACAAGCTGCCCAACGTTTCTTGAAGACCTATTACCCCAACCTGGTAACCTATCAGCCGACTTTGTCTGAAGTTTTTCACCAAACTGCAGCCGCTTAAACGGTTTTTCCATGCTGAGGTAAAAAAGGTCGAAAAATATTATCTTTTTCTTATGTTGCTTTATTGCAACATTTGAGAAAGATGATTACAATTGGGGACGGTTTTTTACTCGGTATTTTTATTGAGAAAAAGCCATCCCCTTTTTTTATACATCACGGTATTCGGTCGTAACGACGTGAGGCTCTTTTTGGTCTTTACTCTTTTATTCACTCCTTATGATCATCGCAGCGACACGTGTTATCCTGTTTGTGACCGTCTTGATAACAGTAATTCTGCTCTTTGCCGCTGCGAAGAAATTGCATCGCGGACTGTTGTATCAAATTCTTTTCCTGCATATCCTGGGGGTATTGATCTGGACTTTTTTTATTTTTCTGAACATGACTCTGCCCGATTTCACCGGGCAATGGGTCTACCAGCCCGGATCGTTGGGGTATTTGTTTGAAAAACTGATTTTCGCCGGCGGGGTGATCTGGTTGTCGGCACAACTCTGGTTTTTTCGCTTTTTCCCCAGTGGCAAGAAACAGCTGCGCTGGTTTGATTTCTGGCCGTTCTTGATCGAAATTCCGTTATTTGTGGTTTCGTTTTTCGATAATACCTTGTTTGGCGAGATTGCCGTACAGCCTGACGGTTATTCGCTTTTGCAGCTCGGATCGTTTACCGGTTATTATTCGATCCTGATGTTGTTTCATTTCTTCTGGCCGCTGGTTACGCTCCTTTTCAACTGGAGAAAAGCACATCATTCCATTATCAAGACCCAGTTTCGCATTCTTTTCTGGAGTTATCTGGTCTTTTTGCTCGGTGCGGTAGGCTTAAATTGGGTGCTGCCGGTTTTCTTCGGAATATTCAGTTTCAACGCCCTAGGCCCGGTGTTCTCGCTGATCATTGTGCTTGGTATGGTATATGCCAGCAACAATTATCGGTTTCTCGATCTTCGTCTGAATCTTCAGCGGGCTCTGACCTACGTGTCGGCGGGTGGGATCGTGACTGCCATGGCTCTCACCATATTTACAAACCCTGCCATATCCCGCGCCAGCGCACTGCTTATAGATACAATTACAATCTTGACAGCCCTGGTAGCGTATTCGGGTTTGACGAGAGTTTTTTCTCCATTTTTCAATCTGCTTATTTTTCGTCGTACCAGCAATTACCGTGATATCTTACGGGAAGCTTCCAATAGTATCAGCTCCAGCAGTCTGGGAATCTTCGAGGCGGTCTCACATATGGGGGAGACTATCAAAAACGCACTCGGAATTCAGGATGCCCGTTTGGTATTTGCATCGTCGGGAACCGGAAATTATCAATCTATAGATCCCGGAAATGCAGAACAGCTCTCGCAGAACAGCTCTCTGGTCGAGTGGTTTAAACAGGATCACAGAGACGCCGTGGTTCGCGAAGAGATCGCGTACGATCTGGAATTCTCCCATGATCGCGTTTCAGGCCAGGACAGTCTCCTGAAACAATTACAGCAAGAGATGCAGCAGATGTATATCGCCGCCGCCATTCCTATCGTCGACGATCAGAAGAGACTGATCGCGGTTTTACTGCTAAACGAAAAAGTACAAAAACAGTTTTTTTCCACCGAAGAGATCCGGGAGACTAAAATGTTTTTAGACCACATGAATTTTTATATTTATAATGCCCAGCAATATCTGGGACTTCAAAACAACCTGAAAAACTCCGATTTCGTACAAAAAGAGTTTATGACCGGATTGTTCCATGAAGTCCGTACTCCGCTAACAATAGCTCAATCGTCGGTTGAGGCCCTAAATTGGACCGCAGACAGTCAGGAACGGGAAGGCTATATTGCGCAAGCTACCTCGCATATCCAGAAGTCTTCCAAGATCTTGGCCGATTTCTCGGATATTCTGGCGATAGAGCAAGGTAAGACACGTTTGTTATTTTCTACTATCCCGCTCCATTTTCTGGTACAAAATGCTTTGTCGCGGCTCGACGATCTTATAAGGGAAAAGAAAGCCGTCGTGGTTTTGCGTAATAAAGATATTCTCGAATCGGATGTATACGTCGACGTTGATCGTATGACTAACGTTTTTACGCACGTTTTTCATAATTCGCTTATCTTTCATGATACCACTGCCAATGCGATCAAGATCATGATCACGGCTAAACGTTTGAGTGACGGTATCTCGGTAAGTATTAAGGATAACGGAATCGGAATAGAAGACAATAAAGTAACTATCGTATTTGAAAAATTATATAAAGTCGATGCCAGCCGTCCGGTGGAAAACGGACCCGGTCTCGGATTGTCTTATTGCAAGGCGGTTGTGGAAGCTCACCAGGGAGCGATAAGTTTGACTTCTCAACCCGGCAAAGGGACGACGGTGACGATCCATATCACCGATATTGCAGATACAGATAAGCAAAAAAAGTATGTGAAGCGTGTTCCCGGAAAATCGTCTCGCAGCAGAAAAAAATAGATTTTCCGGTTCTTCCCTCTTGATAGAAACGCGTAATGACCATACAATAGATTCTGTATGTCTTTTATTTTGAATTTCCTGTTTGTATGCTGGTTTTAAGTTCCGGATCGCTTCCCCGTTACGGCCTTCATCGTATCTTTCGCTTTGCGCATGCCGCGGGCTATGATGGGGTCGATATTGAAATCTCGAAAATGTGTGATACCCAAGACGCCGAGTATATTGCCGATTTGGTACAAGAAACGGGCATCCCGGTCGTGGCGCTTCTGGTACCTCCGATGATTGCCAAAAAGGAGGCTTTTTTGAAATATCTGTCTCTGGCCAAGACAATTGGGGCCAGCGTGCTGATTACCAATCCGCCCCGGCTGTTTGACTTCGAATTGACTCAGTGGCTCAAAAACGAACTGCCGGGTATCCGCAAACGCGAAAAGATC
Organism: Candidatus Altimarinota bacterium; assembly: GCA_039809385.1. Lineage (GTDB taxonomy): Bacteria > Patescibacteriota > Gracilibacteria > JBDHUY01 > JBDHUY01 > JBDHUY01. The sequence goes on along the minus strand of JBDHUY010000008.1, from coordinate 15,268 downwards.
AATATTGCCCTGATGAATGCCGTTCCCGGTCGCATGTTCGGTTTTCTGCCCCAGCATGCGCTCAACAGTCCCAACGATCTCAAAAAGTTTCGCCAGGTTTGCCTCGATACGTCCAATGTTTTTAGTCTGAAAGAAGATCTGATTCGTTTTTACGAAAAGCTCAAGGACGAGATCGTGCATATTTTCCTCTCCAATGTCCGCGGCGGCCGCGACCACGTTTTGCCGATGGACGGTTCCCTGCCTCTGGAAAGCTTGTTGACCAAGCTGAAAAAAGACAATTATCAGGGAGCTCTTTCCGTGCGTGTCTCCGGTCATGATTTGGGAGAGGGACATGAGGATAAAGTCCTCGAACACCTCAAACGAATCAAGGAGTTTGTGCAGGAATATTATGCATAAAAGTTCAAAGTGCAAAATGTAAAGTAAAAAGTGGTTAACAGTTTGAAGAACTTTTCATTTTTACTGTACACTGTTTCCTCTCGGGACCTCTGCGGGAGCATATTTTCAAAACATGCTCCTTTTATTTTCTTGACTGCTGGAGATATCTTTCGATCTGGAAAACGGGGGGCAGGTTTCTGAAAACCTGAACTAGGCATAATATGTAGCTCTATAGACTTTTACGTGATAATGGAATGAACACTACGCTCATTCACCATAGCAGCAGCTGTACCCGGATTCCCCACGCCCAGGCGGGGCAAACGGGCAAGCCGGAATGACGAAACTGACTGATTGGATAGAAATTGGTTGTCATCTAATTATACGTGTCTTCAGTATTTTTGCCTTTTGATACTCCGTCGCTTTCAATCTGATACTATCCCTTCCCTGGCGGGACTACGACCTGTCCTGCGAAGCTTTAGCGTAGCAGGAAGCATTTCATGGTATATCGTTTAAAGTAAGCTTTATCCCAAGCTTCAGAAGTATCAGAGATTGGTATCGTTTTGATTGGAAGTAGTATGAGATTTGACATTATTTTGATATTTGGATTTTGGCATTTGAGTTTTTATTCCTCTGGTTTCATGTAAGATTGTCTTGCTTAGTACTGCTTATTCGACCTTCCCGATATCCACCCCCCGGTAATAGTATTTGATGATTTCGTCATAGCTTTTGCCGTTCCTGGCTGCCTGTTCGGCGCCGCAGCCCGAGAGTCCCACGCCGTGACCTTTCTGGACCTTTTCCGGGCACAGAGGATCCAAAACGCTGACCAGATAAGGGGTGTCTTTCCAGCCCCATACTTCCTCGGCGGAGCGCGTACGGCCGTCGCTTTGCGTAAAATAAGGCGTTTTTACCAGTTTGCCTTCGTAGAGGACAATCGTTCCTTTTGTGGCGGTCACCGCATCGACCCATTCGCCGTAGCGCTGCTCGTAGCCATAGCCAAGATATTTTTGAAAAATGTTCGGATCATCCGAAGCATCGTAATACGCGTTTTTGAATTTACGGTTTTCAGGTAACAGATAAAAAAGTGCATACGTGCGGGCAATGATACTCATCACTTTTCGCTTTTCAGGATGTGTGTCCGGCGCGGTTTCGGCCACGCCTTTCAGATAGTCTTCCAAGCCCAGTTCGTTGATGCTCACCAGACTATTGTTTTCGATCATTACGGTCAGGTCTCCTCGGAAGGTATTATCGTTATAGCGTTTATTCGTATCCCATGCCGCATAGTGTTCCCAGCTGTCGATACGGATCAGCGGCGTATCGCCGTTTGGAACGAATCGAATCTGATCGGCGGCAAGAATATGGTTACCGTGAGTGACTTGTACTTTGCCGTTTTCCAGGGTTACTGTCACCAGGCTGTTTTCATCGACCTGAAGATTTTCGCCGTTGCCCTGAATAGTGAGTTTTCCCGAAGCCGACGAAACAATCATTGTATTCTGGTCCGTAGAGTAACCGAGTTTTACCTTGATATTTTTGCGATAGGAGGCTGCCGAGGTTGTATCGTTTATTGTATCTGCCGGAGCGGCTGGAGGCGTAACGGTGCTTTCTTCGGATCCCGAAAGCATACCACCGATAAAGCTGCCGTCTACATCCCGGGCGTACACTCCTACCACGAACGGATCCATATCGAGCCAGCCGTAGCCGGTCATTCCCAGTTTAAAGGTGTCCTCGATCAGACCGCCCCGGTGGGGCGTGATATAAAACTCGAAAGTCCCCGTTTCTCCGGGATAAACCGTGTTTTCCATCATCGTAGCCGGACGCAGGGGAGTCACCCAGCTCTCGTCGAGTAACAGACTTTCCTGATCGCGTTTATAATATTTGCCCACATTGACGTCGTCTTTTTTCCAGACAATGTTGCCGTTATTTTTAAATTTCAGCGTTATTTTGTTTTTTGTTCCTGCCAAAGGAAACAGATCGTAGGATTGCTCCATGCGTTGGGCGCTCGCCAAGCCGGCTTTGACGTAGAGGGCAAAAATAACCGGTCCCTCCAGTAGCGTCGTGTTGTCCTGACGCAAGATCAATTTCCCGTCATAACGTCCGGCTTTGAGGGGTAACGTCACATCAAACGACAGTTGCGTAGTTTCGCCGCTACGCAGCGTGCTTGTATCAAATTCCAGGTTGTCGACCGAACCGCCTTCCAGTCCGTAGATCAAAGGAACGAATGTATCGTTTGTCAGGTTGCGGATGGAACGTTTGTCGGTATTCGTAACAGTGAGATGTGCACGAACCTTTTCGCCCGACATCCCGCTGACGACAAGAGGTTCCTGCGCAAAGCGATAACCGCTGCTTTGGCCCGGATCTTTGACTTCAAAACGGAAAAACATCCCTCCGTCCTTAAAATATCCGATCTGTTTGATATACGGGGTGAAATGTTCTTCGAAGCTGCCCGACTGGTTTGGGGCGGTCAGGTCAAAGATAAAATGGCCGGTTTCTCCCGGTTCAACCGAACTCTCCCGTAAATATGCCAGAATATCGCTGTTTTCCGGGTGAAAGAGCGTGGCCCGCCAGCCGGGATGGTCGGGTTTGAGTACGATCGCGTTGTCGCCGTTGTTATGCCAGGTAAAATTCCCGGTATTTTTTAAAATAACCTCTCCCTGTGTTTGTTCTCCCCAAAAAAGATTGTTGGCCGGATATCGGGATGATACGAATTCGTACCCCGGGTCCGGGCTGGTCACGCTCACAGGCATAAGCACCGATTGTACTTTCACTTCGCCATTCACGACCGGAGCAATATCGAGCAATACCACTTGCTCGGCATAGCCTGCGCTGAGCGTAACCGGAAATTCGGCTATTTGTCCGGGTTCGGTACGACCTCCTTTCATAAAGGCGATCCCGCCGTTTTTTTTCAGATTCTCGGGAGCTTCCACGTCCAGTAGAGGACCGAACACCGGGTTGCTGGCCAAGTAGGTCGCGGCGTCCCAGGCGGCTGTGCCTGTATTAGTAAACCGAAAGTTCACAGTACGGCTCTTTCCCGGCATCAGACTCACATCGGTTATCTCGTCCGATATATATTGTCCGCTATAGCTGTTGTTCGCCTGATTGGATTCACCCAGTGTCGTCACCTTCAAATCTCGCGCCAAGTCGCTTTCCTGGATTAGCGTTCTGATCCGCTCGATCTGTTTGTAAAATTGTTCGCCCGGACAGGCCGTGCTGGCTAGATCGCGATGTCCGATAATATTGGGCAGATACTTCCCGCGAAACGACCCGCTGCCGCGAGGATCCACATTATATTTCTTGGTTATATAGGTTAGTGCTCGTACTAAAGACTGGATACTGCCACTGGAAGGGGATATCTCTTGATAGTTTCCCATCAGCGCAATCCCGATCGAGCCTTCATTGTGCCAGGCGACGTGCGCTCCGACAACGAAGTCCCCCCCGGCGCGTCCTTCATAGATATTACCCAGTCCGTCGACAATATAGTTATACCCGATATCCCCCCAGCCCCGCGTTACGGTATGATAGTAATAGGTAGAACGCAATTTGGCTTGGTATTCCTGCATCGAGATCTGATCGGGCTTGACCGTCGCGCTCTCGTTTTTATTGTCGTTGTCGTTTTCGCTACCCGGACTGGCCAGATTGTCGGCGGTATGGTGAAGTACTATTTTATATACTTTAGCCATGTAATCCCGGGGCCAGGCCAGTTCCTGACCGTTTTCCTGACTGATCGTACGAACCGTTTTTACCTCGTCCGGGAAATTGGTCAGAATTTCCTGGCGTTTCTGGTTGAACTCCTGCTGGGCTTTGTCGCTCAGAGGTTTGCAAGCCCAGGGACTATGGGAACAGTATTCGTCCCGGGCTTTTTGCCAGTTGTCTTTCAGTTGCAACGATTCGTCGGCGCCCCATTCGGCTCTGGAAATGATGCGCGGAGCGTCTTCCGCATGGACCACGTCTACATTTTTCTGCCTGCTCTGTGAGGCGAGATAACTGATCTGCAGGTGCTTTAAAATATCTCCGGGGCGGTTTGAACGACAAACCCACTCGTTTCTAGAACAAAAGAATTGTTCAACTTTTGTTATTTTTATACCATTGCTGCTTAGGAGCCGATCTCTGGCTGAAATACTGAGCAATCTGCCGGTTTCTCCCGTTTCCTCATGCGTATGGATATCACTTCCTATCTCTACCTTATATTGAAACGCTTCAGCCTGTTTTACGAATAGCAGTTCGGAAAAAACAAGACTCTGTCGATCCATGAGGTCGTAATCTGCTTCCAGTTCTTGCCAGTCGGAGATCACAGGACCATGACGTGTACGAACAGAGATCCGGATGTCCGATCCTTTTCCTTCCCAGATTGCGCTGAGCGAATCAAATGAAAAATCAGCGGTATTCCAATCTGATATATGTTCCCACGTATCGTTTTGTTTTTTAACAAAGACCAGTTCGATTCCTTCTTTATTTATATATGCGGCCTGTGTTTTCGGTACTCCGTCTTCTTTAAACAGAGAATGCGGAGATTGCTGGGGGAGGAGTGAGAGCAAGAGTGACAAGAATAATATTTTTGCCGCCAGGCGCATGCAGATTTTTGAAATGCGGGAGCTCATGAAGAAAAGGCGTTACTAAACAAGATGGTTTCCAAATAAGTAAAAAAATAGAATCCCGATTAAAGAATTCTTATAAGTATAGCATATTCTATTATGATATGCGACAAAGGAAGGCTTGACAGAATTCTGTTATCACGGCTCATTGTTTGTAGCCTCTTTCAAATAGGTAGTCACTTTTTTCCGGATAGTATTTTTTACCTCTGGCCAATCAACTTGCTTGAGCATCACAGGCATCGGATCTGTTTCGGCGTCGTTAAAATAGGTCAAGCTTTTTAGAAGATGGAACTTGTTGTAGTTCAGGTTGGCGTATTTTTTCTCAAAGAAGTTCAATATCTCCTGTATACTATATGTTTTTAAGAACTCATAGAGGTCGATAAAGTCTTTTCGACTACCCCGGCTGGCAATTGTGTCGAGTTTCATGGCTGCAATATCGCGCTGATCTGCCAGATAGATTTTTTGAAAAGGAACTGGATCAAATAAAAGTGAGTACGGGTATTGAAAATAGCTCATTGTTATTGTATCGATCATGCAATGAAGCGTTTGATGTTCTTCGTTCTTGATAGAAAACCCAGGGATTACTGACAGCTCGCGTCTAAGCGTCGACGTTGAAAAAGGTTCCAGGCAAAATCAATTTAAATCCTCGGACATGCGGTGTCCTAACGGAGAGCCAGAGCTGTCCCGCCAGCCAAATAAAATGGTTTTATGTCTTTGATGGAGCTAATCTGTTCCAGAACACGGATTGCCTCTGGAATGGTTGTTTCCGGATACATTCTGCTTCGGTAATATGAAAAAAAAGGAGCCAAAAGTTTCGTGATCTGGGATCCAGTCGATAATAGTTTTGGATCACGGCTGTTTGTATGTCGGTTTCCAAATAGCTATGGAACATCCATGTGACATCCTCAATATCACCGAACATACATATCCGCTGATAAAGCGTTTATGTTCCGTGAAATCCAGTGTGGATGGATCTACGTCCCAGAACAACGATTTTTGGCCAAGAAGAGTGTCTTTTATGCTGCTATCATAGCATAATGATATGCTTTGTGAAATCATAAAAACGGGCAAAAAACAGGGGTGATCCGGTTTCCTTACTTTGTGTGCATGGAGTGGGGACGAGACTCTTCCTCTTCGCTACGCTCAGAGTCAGAGTGGCTGGTACATTCTCTCAATTGACCGCTAGCTGCCGGGTTCCTCGATAAACCGGTCTACGACTTTTTTGGCCCTGACCCCGTCTTCCAGATTCTGCCACAGAACGCCGCCTTTTCTATACATGTCGCGAGCCTTTTCCCGGGTTTCTTCGGGATATCGGGTCACAACCTTGTCTATCTCGTTCTGTATTTCATCTTCTGTAACTTCCGGTTTCTCTGCTTTGATGATCTCTTGCATGATCAGGCGCACCGCCACCCGGTCATGCGCGTTCTTTTTCCATTCGTTTTTCAGATCGTCCAAATGTTTTTTCTGGTATGTCAGCACATGTTCCAAGCTCAAACCCTGCTGTCCCAGCCGGTTGGCGTAATCGTCGATCATCGACGCAACTTCTTCTTCGACCATCGCTTCGGGAAGTTCGATCTCCGCTACCTCAAGCAATTTTTCAAATAAGTGTTCTTCGGCTTTGCCGCGGGCGTCGGTCTTTTTCGCTTCCATCATGTCTTTGCGGATCGATTCCCGAAAATCGGCAGGTGACATGGCTGTTCCGCGCAGTTTTTCGATAAACGCTTCATCGACTTCGGGAAATTTCGTTTCTTCCACTTTCTTTATACGCACGTTAAACATGACGGGTTTGTTTTTCAGATGCGCGGCGTGGTAGGTCTCCGGAAAAGTGACGGTAAAGGTTTTTTCCCCGTCTTTTTTCATGCCGATCAGATGATCTTCGAAGCCATCCACAAAGTAATTTTCTCCCACGATCAAAGGGTGATCCTTGCTTGTCGTCCCGTCCAGCACTACACCCTGGTCGTCTTTCCCTTCAAAATCCACATAGACTTTGTCGCCTTTTTGGATCTCGCGTTCGACTTCACTGTAGGTGGCGAAACGTTTCTGTACGTCTTTGATCACGGTATCGATCTCGTCGTCTTTTACCTCGACCTTCTCGCTTTTTACTTTGATCTTTTTATAATCTTTCAGCTTCACTTCCGGCATCACGGCTACGACCACTTCGTATTTGAATGGATCGTAGGAGGTCAGTTCTACCTTTTCGGGCTTGGCAACCACTTTTACTTCTTTTTCCTGAACTGCCTTGGCATAGGTGTTCTGGATGACCAGATCGATCGTTTCGTCCAGAATGATTTTTTCGCCGTAATGATTAATTAAGATCTGTTCAGGAATATGCCCTTTGCGAAAACCCGGAACAGTAGCTTCCTGGGATATTTTTTTGACCGCTTTGATTCTCCATTGTCCGACCGTTTCGGATGGAATTTCAATGATGAGCTGGACGCGCGATTTTTCGAGAGGTTTGATGTCGATGTGCATGGTGTGTTTCACGACAAAAAATAAAGCTGCTTTTCGTATTGTACAGGAACTTAAAGGAGCGGGCAAAAAGTTTTGCACCTTCCTGTTTCGGGTAGAGTTGCGTCTATGCTTTTGCTAGCGCTGGTACTATTTTTTCCAGGTGCATAATTCTTTTCGTATCTTCGAATATAAGAATAATCGAATCAAACATGGTTTCGATGATCGTCATATTGGCGTCTATCTTTTCTTCCAAACGGAAAAATCCGTCCTTCATTTCCGTGCGAACTTCGTCTAAAACTTCGTTTATAGCATTTATATCTGCTTTTATGACTCGCAGCTGTAACTGTATGTCTTCACGGAGGTCTTGGGTCTTGGTATCAAGGTTGGTGCGCACTTGCTGAATATCGGCACTGAGGTCTATGCGTACTTGCTTAATTTCCGTTGACAGATCAGTCAACTTTTTCAGAACGAGTCTTTCAAAGTTTGCTCCACTCATAGGTACGGGTCTGGTTACGGAAGGCATGCTAGCAAAACGTTTGTTGTTCTGCAATGGACGAACTTTAAAAAATTATAAAAAATGAGCAAATGCTTTGTATCGCTTGATTGGTAGCTCTTCGATAGAGCAATGCAGAGAGAAGGGCTAAAATATGCCGAGAAAAACATGGATTATGATAAAAATAATTCTTACGCATGAACAATTGTCCTGTTGCGTTGGGTGGTGTTTGCATAATTTTCACTATTTGTGCTAGAATTATCCGATATCCACATCTACACGTCTCAATAAAAATTATAATAAAATGAATACAAAATATGTCAATACACAAGCTGTTCCTGACAGAAAGTACCTTGATCTGCAGAACAGAGTGAAATGGCACTTGTCTGATTTTTTTGAACGAGGTCAACTGAAAAGTGAACAGCTGATGGCGATTCTCTATTTATTGAGTTTTACTGAAAATGTGCGGGAGCTCGAGTTTTTTCTTGCCGCCTTTGCCGATTCTTTCCCCGTGCTGGCCGATTTTGTCAAAAAAAAGGCAGGGGAGGCCAAGACCGGTTTCGATCTCGATATTGCCGCTTTGGTACAGAAACTTTTGCAAAAAGATCCCTTGCTGGCTGCCAAAGTAGCTAAGGCGAGCGCCGCCAAAGATATGGATCTGCCTAAACTTCTGGCCCTCTTTCCCGACATACAAAAATATCTCTAAGTTTCAGCTTGCTGTTTCTTCCAAAAATCTAAAATTCAAAAAAAGTAAAAATACATGGCCGATCTACTCAAAAATCTCATACAGCCGGATGGTCAGGTAGACCAGACAAAAGCTACGGAGCTTCAAGAAAAGCTCGGTCAGGATTTTGACAATTTGCCTGAGGTAAAAAATGCCGTACTGCAAACTTTGAAAAGCGCCTCGAATCCGGATGCCAGTTTTATCAATTGTTTCGAACGCTTGAAGCGCGAATTTGAGAATCTGGGAGCAGGACTGAACGAAAACGAAAAAAAGGCTATGGATGCGCGTCGTATCGAGATAGACCGTATCGCCAATCAAACGGTCAGGAAAGTTTTACAGGAAAGAATTCCCAAAATCCTTCAAGAATTTAATAATGGAACGCCAGTTAACCCATATAACCTTTTTCTAGGGAGTAAAGATCGTATAATAGGACAATTACAGGCCATAACTGCTGTGGCTGTTATTGAGGACGTATACCTACAAAATGGACGTGCCCATGTTCCGAATGCTTCCGAACTTAGTGCTGATTTATTGCAGCTATCTAACGATACAAAAGTGTTTCCTACATTTGCAGATTTTGAAAGAACGTTAGGATTGTCCATATCAGGAAATGATCCGACTGATCAGAATGGGATGTATGCTTATCTGACATCTGTTTTAAATCCAAATCAGCCGCTTGCTCAGTTTCTTCAGAAGAGAATTGATGCGATCAAGGCTCGGGCCGAAATAGTCAAAAAACAGATCGAGGCACGAAATCTGCTCAAGGGAGAAGTCGATACTGTTCTGGATGAGGCAGTGCTTCATCGCATAACTCCCAGCGATTTTGTCAATTTTCTGGTGGGAACGCATACATTTACCGCTGTAAATCCTCAACTCCAGGCCAAACTCAATCAGCTTAAGGCGAAACTGGACCCGCTACCATCATCTCTCGACAAAGAAATTTATGTAGCCGAGGCTTTAGGAGTCGCTGTGCCGTTTGACACTGATTCTTCGGTAAAAAAGGCCGATTTGCATCGGAATCTCGAGAACGCTATTACGCTCAAAGCCCAGAATTTCGCGAATAATCATCCTGAGACGATGGTTTTGCCTTCTGTGGATGATATTCGTTCGGTGGAAGATTTTCTGCAGCATAAAAATAAATGGTCTCTCGTTGAAGATCAATTCGGGAATAATGCTCTCGACAATAAAAAAGATACCGATCTGCGCTGGCAGCAGACCAAAACCCCCCTGACTCAGACGGAGCTTGTTGAATACAAGAAGTTCCTCCTGCTTATAGGTCACGGAAAAGTTAATGTCGAGAAAGAGAGGAAAAAAGCCATCGATGCTGTGTCTTTTAGCAACGATCGGGAGCTGCAGCAAAGAGCCGAAGAGATCATTATCTATCTATCCGGCCCCTCCAGCCCTTTAGCCGAGAATGAACGGCAGCTCTTTTTGGCGGAGCTAGATTGTCAGACTAATACAAACCTCCAGCCAGTTCGTGATAAATTGATGGAATTGATTCGGTCCTCTCAGAATGCGAAAAAACAAAAGGAAGAAGAGAAAGCGAAAGAATTATGCAAGGTCGACGATATCAAAACCGTCGAAGAGTTCAAACGACATCAGCAAGAGTGGGAGCGAGTCGAGGATACCTTTGGGAATCCGGCTTTGCGCGACAAAAAAGATACCGATCTGCGCTGGTCTGATAGCAAGATAAGTCTGAAGCCGGATAAGCTGGATGAGTATAAGAAATTTCTAAAACTTATTACTGAAGGACAAGCTCATGTGGATGATACACTTCAAATAGAAATCGATGGAGTTGTGCCTGGTAATGACCAAGAATTGAAACAAAAAGCTGAAGAAATCATTACACGATTGACTTCTGATGCGAGTTCTCTGAACGAGCTAGGAAAAGTTCTGTTGCTGGTTATATTGAAATGCGAGAATAATCAAGATCTGGCCAAGGCTCGGGATACTTTGGTGAATCGTATTCGTGACACTCAGAAGATCATAAAGCAGAAGGAAGAATCCGAGGCGAGCGAGAAAGCGAAAGAATTATGCAAGGTCGACGATATCAAAACCGTCGAAGAGTTCAAACGACATCAGCAAGAGTGGGAGCGAGTCGAGGATACCTTTGGGAATCCGGCTTTGCGCGACAAAAAAGATACCGATCTGCGCTGGTCTGATAGCAAGATAAGTCTGAAGCCGGATAAGCTGGACGAGTATAAGAAATTTCTGAAGCTGGTAACCGATGGTGGAGCTACTGTTAAAAACATGCTGGATCAAGAGATCTCGGCAGTTCCAATTTCCAACGATCAAGAACTTCAGCAAAAAGCCGAAGAGATCATTAACCGGTTGATCGGCCCCCTTAGTCCTTTGTCAAAGAGCGAGCAAGCCTTGTTGCTGGTTGAATTGAAATGCGAGAATAATCAAGATCTGGCCAAGGCTCGGGATACCCTTGTTCAAAAAATAAAAGATCGTCAAGAAGCACTATCTAAAGTAGAACGTCGCGAATTCCCGGATATCCCGCTTGACCAGATTACCTCTATTGACCAGGTTGAGGCAATCCGCGATGCTGTGGAAAGTGTCGTCAATCGTCGGCGCAGAAAACCCGCTCCCGGCGAAACCGAGCTCTATGTTCGCTGGAAAGAACAGGATATCGATCCCGCTCTTCGTGAGAAAAAATACAAGCTTACCGATCATGAGAAGCAACGATATGGAGAGTATCTGGATTTTCTGGCAAAAGAAAATGGCTTTTTAGAGTCGTTGCGAAAAGATGTCATTCCGGCTTCTCAGACTATACATAGTAAAGGCTTGTTGAATATTCAGCTCGATGAAGAGGTCGAACGTGAGGCTACAAAAATCTTTGAGACGTTGATCAATGGTAAAAGCGAGGCTGAAAAGCTGTTGATTTACAATATGCTTCATGCCAAAAGTGAGGAAGGTGCCTTCGATAAAGTGATCAATTTGATCAAAATCAATCTGGTGCCATCTAATCGAGTTGGTTTGGAAGTCTACACGATCAAAAAAGACGCTCAGGGGCGGGAAGAGTTCCTCCCACTTTCGGAAATGCTGGAAAATCACGGTGAAGATTTTCCGGAAAAAGCGCTTCAGGCCTTTCACCGATTATACCATCTGTTTGGGAACGGGCAGGATATGGAAAAATTCCGAAATCAGGTGGTAGAAGTGATCAAAACCAAAGGGAAAAAAGCGATTAATTTTCCTGATACGCCACCCCTTTCTCAAAAGCGAGCAGAAGAGATGTACGTTACGTTGCTCATGGTCAAGGATCAGCATATTCATGAGAAAGAGATTTTGGCGATGCTCTGGTCTCTCAAGCACGATCCGCCTTTTGTATATGATCTGTTAAACGACGGAAAAGGCTGGCAAATTGCCAGTATCAAAAAGACCGGTCCTGGTGTTCTGGAGGACTTCTGTATCGATGCCAGCATGTATGACGAGCTGCGTACCAAGCTGGATATGAAGAAGGGAGCGTTTAATATTTGGATCCAAAAAATAGCGCCGATTTTTGAGCTGTTACGGAGTGCTATTGTTTTAAATGACCAAGCAAAAATAGATAAGATTCGAGCCGAATATCCAAGGTTGCATGATCAGGATATCGAGAATTTCAGAAGAATGATGAATAATATCCCGTTGTGGCCTGAAAAGATCGCCGGAGCATACAAGCATAGTAAATATAATTTGGAGGATAATCGTAAAATCCCAATCATCGTTCACCATCAGGGGCCCAAAGTGATCAAAGAGATCAACGTGGCGATCGTGGATATCGACGAAAAATTACAGCGTATTGCCGAGCGGCTGGCGGACGAACGTCTGGATCAGGAGCTGAAAGAAAAAGGGCCCAGCGGCTGGAAAGACTACCTGCTCGTATTACCGGCGGGCTGGAAATTTGCCAAAAAGTACTGGATGCGCAATGCCTTGGAGGGGTATCGTACCAAATATATAGACGAATATAAAAAACGTCTCAAACAACCTAAGTTTCGTACCGAATTGATGGGTTTAGATGGCGCAGTAACCCGGGCCGATAAAAATCAGGCAATTCCCGATGCGGGAAAGCGGGTTTCTCTGGATCAGGAATTAAATGCCATTGCCGAACGTTTTTCATTATCCTGGGATAAAAAAGACGATGATTCGTATCTTTTGGCTGAAGAAAAAGAATCTTTTCGTGATTTGCCGGAAAACGTCGAGCTACAAAAACAAATCAGGGATTTATGTAAAGATTATGTAAATGGTACGCTGGACGATGAAGGATTTCGCAAACAGGTGCGTGCAAAAATTCTTGATAAGATTGGTGGTTCGACAGATAGATCCGAATTGTTCGCCTTTTTGGAATCGACGCTTCATGATCATCAACAGCAGCAGAACCTGCCTCCTGAGCAGCGACTGGAACATATCGAAAAAGGTGGACTTCTTGATAAATTACGCGCTCATAAACGCGGGTTAATCATGCTGGATCTGGATAATTTGAAGGTCAATCTAAGACTGGGTAAGGCCAAAAATGTTGACGTGAAAACGCAAGTAAAAGATCTGAACGTTTTTGACAAGTATTCTCGGAAACTTGTCGAAGGTTTGCAGCGCAACCGAGTTCTTGGGCGATTTCTCTCTCCCGCTACCGTGGCGATCATCGGGTTTGGTTTGTCGAATATTACCGCGCAGATGCTGACTGGGCGTCTGGCGTATACCAGTGCTGCGATTGCTACTGCTACTGCCGTAGGACTTTTGGCACCTACCATGCTCCCTTTTGCCGGAATCCTGTCGCCGGCAGTCGTGGCGGTAGCGACCGGCGTTCTTACCGGTGGGACTTTATCTATCTTTCGTAAAAATAAAGAAACATTATATCATAAAGCGCAGAAGGAACGTCGCGATGCGATGTCCTTTGTTCCCGATAAGAAAACCAGATTTGAAGAGAAGCTTGAAAAAAAGGATGTCTTGTACGATAAGAAAAATGCTTCCGATCTACAAGGTGATATTAACAATGCAGCACTTACAGGAAATATTGAAGATCTTCGAAAAACTCTGGCGGAAGCTATCGTTCGCAATGAGATGTCAGAGCTTGGAACAGCGCTGGGGGATCAGGGGAAAGTCCGTCTGGATTTGATCAAATTTGATACGCAGCATAGTATTGAGCGTCAGCGCGTGACTTTGATGCGTTCCATATCTGAAGGGAAAATAAAATTCCGTGAACTTGCCCGTACCAACAATGTTCATGATCCTGACAGTCTATTGGAAGAAGATATTAGTCAGGCTCGCAAAGCTATTTTGGCTACTATTTCTAAAAACGAAAAAGCTTTCCGGAAACTGAAACGTTTTGAAAATTACAAAGCGTTTGGAATGGGTGCGCTGCTTGGCGGAGCGATCTCCTCGGCAATCGGTTATTTCTGGACTACCAAGGCATCTACGATTACCTCGACATCCCTCACTCCCGCTCCGGTGCCGCGGGCAAATCTCGAAACAATTTTGACGTCACACGGAGTTCCCAAAGCGGATATCGATGCCCAGATTTTCGATCCTTCCGGTGCTTTGCGTCCGGGCGCGGCTGCCTACCTTCATACCAAAGGATTATCGCTGACTTCGATTGCAGCTCCGGCTACTCCAGGGGCGGCGACCGCCGGAACGGTTATTCCCGGTGCTCCCGCTACTCCTCCGGTGACCGTGGCGACTTCCTCTACTGGTGTCTCGACTCCGCCTTCCAGCCTCCCGGCTGGTTTGTCTCCGGCAAAAACACTGTTGCATTTTAACGATAACCAGCCGCATGCGCCCGGACGGCATATTCTGGATGAGCTGCGTTTGTTATGGAACGGCAAGCCGGAAGTAGGGACAGACGGGAAATTTCATTTTACGGTAAAGAGTATGCTGGATCCGGTTTTGAAGCATTCCAAGCTCCCGAGCGGGGTTTCGATGCCTACCGATCCTACCAATCTTCAGGTCCGTATGCATGTACGGTCGGGCGGATCGTCGTATGAGGCGTTTTTTCCTTTTGAAAAAGACGGGAGTATCGGTCTGGATAATGGCTGGCTCGATCCTGCCAAGGCCGGCGCGGTTCCTCGCGGAGGGGCTGTTCTTCCCGGATTGAAGGCGAACGATATGGCGGTCGGATTTGTGGACGGTTCGGGAAAGTTTCAGGTTTTGGCGTCGGTGAAGGGAGATGGGTCTCTGACTCCGGGGAGTATCTCTTCGTCTATGACGACTTCGAGTGTTACGCCCGGGACAACGGGTGGGACCGGGGGAGGGACTCCTCCGCTCACTTCTGGTACGGGTGGTGTACCGTTATATGATCTGAAACAAATTTCGGGACAAGATGTTGATGTTCATTTAGTGCCCCCCGTGATCGTGGCGGATAAGATGAATCATTTGGGGTATGGGAGGGTGGAGCAGGAGGATGAGTATCAGACCCCCCCCCCTACTTCTTCAGAATTAGATGATGAAGATAATCAAAGTACTATGTCACTATCTTCCTCGCCTGGAGTGCCACCAGCGCAACCTGGAGTGCCACCTCGAACAATAGTGATACCGAGAACACCAACGTCTGGAGGACCGGCAGCACCGGCTGTACCCGCACCTCCTGGAGTACCTTCTCCAGGAGTCCCGACAACGCCTGGAGTGCCACCAGCGCAACCTGGAGTGCCTTCTCCAACAATAGTG
>JBDHUY010000007.1:0-97493 GCA_039809385.1 Candidatus Altimarinota bacterium | reverse complement strand
TTAAAACCAACACTTCAAATCCCTGCGCATTGGTAAAGAGGTTTTCAATGGTAACACCGCTTTGAAGTTCATACTTTTGTCCCAGGATGGTAAACTCGTTGCCGAGTTGTGCAGGTTCAACCGACCGAACGATCTTGGTTCCATCCAACTTTAAGGTACTTTGGTTGTTTGAGAACTCAACGGTGTCCAGAGCATTCAGGGAATCGAAAAGAGGTTGAGCAACTTCTTGTGCAATCCGTTGATCGGTATCAGATTTCAGCTTTTGCAATTCGCTATTTAATATAACCAGATACGCTCTTAAGGTAGCTCCGGCTGCGATAGTATCGTTATCGATACTAGCATTTCCATTTTTTACGCCTTTCATTAAATCCTGAACTTTCTCAGTATTTTTTTGAATAGCAGATAATTTTTCATTCAAGGCTTGAGTAGCCTTTTTTTCAGCTTCATTAATGAGAGCATCCCCTTGTAAACCATTATCTTTATCCGAAAGAGTCAATAATTCATTTTTATTCGTTTCAAACGTATTCTTAGCCTCCTTCACCGCAGTAGCAGCCTTTTGATAGTCATTGTTAGCCTCTTCCCACACCACCATTCGGATCGGGCGAGCAAAGAGGGTCAGTTGAAAGTTTTTAAGAAGTCTCATGGTATGTGTATGTTTGTTTATAGTCACTCTGACTCTGAGCGAGAGCGAAGAGGAAGAGTCCCGTTTAACCGATTCAATGATCGTGAACTGTAAGGGTTTTCATGCAATCGATCCTCACTGAGTGCAATTTATACGTTCCGTGCGTCCCCGGATGCTGGACGGGGCCAGCATGACCAGATTGGGGAATTTTCTCTTATTCATTGTCACTCTGACTCTGAACGAGAGCAAAGAGGAAGAGTCTAGGGTCGGCGAGGACAATGGTGAACGAGCGTTTGTATCTATGCCTCGTTCAGCAGCGCTGCCATCTCTTCCGATTCCCCGGACTTCAAATAGACCTCAGCTTTCCGGTATAACGTTTTTACCTGCCTGGTAGTTTCCCGATCCAGCCTTTCCACATACGTCGCATACGCGGATTGAATCTTGCGATTACGGTCTTGCATAATCTGACCGTACCGCTCCTGCTCCCGCAAAAAGATATCCGCCACCTGACGTATGTGGTCTTCGTCCATTTGCTCCACCCGCTCATGCCAATAGGCTTTCGCTCCATCGTCCAGCGAAGGAGAGGCATCGATCAGCGCGTGAATATCGAGAGAAACAGACTGTTTTTTCGAGATAGGCATAGCAACGAAACTGCTTGTCAGGTTATGTTTTGAAATTCAGACTATTATAGCAAATTACGACAATTTGGGCAAATAAGAGCCGTACCGTTGACTTTCCGCCCATCGCAGAGGTTAATTTTCACGAATCTCTAGAAGCCTGACTATTGCCATTTCAGTATTCCTACGATATAGTCGGGGTAGCTTTTAATCCGATTTCTTATGGCTACGATTACCATTGAGATTGACTCAAAGCTCAAGCGCGCCATTGCCCGCAGAGCGAAAGAACGACAAGTGTCCATTGATTCGTTCATTACCGCTTCCCTGGAAACACTCGTTAAAACCGATCAACTTCCGGTTTGGCCATATGAACTAACCCCAGAGGCTGAACGGGCTTTTCTGGAAGCCGAAGAGGACTTTAAGGCCGGGCGGTACACGAGTGTTGAGGCGAGCAAGGCCGGTGATTATGTGAGAAGTTTGATTGCAGAATAGGAGCATGGATATTTATTTTTCAGAGCGGTTTAAGAAAAAGTTCAAGAAGGTTCCCCATCCTGTTCAACAACAACTGGCAGAGAGACTGGACCTTTTTGCTCTGAACCAAAGACATCCTCTCCTCAATATTCACTCATTAAAAGGAAATTTGGCCGGGAGAATCAGTATGAATGTTACAGGTGACTAGCGGGCACATTTTGTGTATCGAGACGAAAATATCGTCGAGTTTGTTGATATTGGGACGCATAGTCAGTTGTACGGGTAGTAGGGAGTTCCATTATGTCACACCGAGCGCACGCGAAGAGTCCAAGGTCGGCTAGCACAATGGTGAACGAGAGTTTGCACCTATGCCGCTTAAAGAAGCTCTTGGATCTCCTCCGATTCCCCTGACTTCAAATAAACCTCAGCATTCAGGTACAACGCTTTTACTTACCTGAAGTTTTTTTAAGCGGCTTTTCGAAATGCTGATAATCCTGCTTACTCTCCCAGGTCCCACCCCAGGTCCACCCCAGCTCTTTGAATTTCTGCACAACCGGATGGTCTGCGGTAAGGGTACCCGGAGTATTCTTTTCATATTTTCCGGTGGGCGGATTATTTTTTCCGTTTTGTACTTCCGGATTTTGTAGCGGATTTATATCGATGGAAAAGCCTTTCGCGTGATTAGAAAGTTTTTCACCCCCGGCAATCGTGCGATAATTAAAACCCGAGGTATTGTTGTCCTTCATAGAAGCGTCATCGCTCCAGCCATATTTGGTGATAGGAATAACTTTATGGATGGGAAACTTCGTATCCAGCATAACCTGAAACACCTCTTCAACGTCCGATTGTAAACGTTTATCCACCACCAGCTGTCCGCGGTGATACTTGCCGTCAAAGCTTATATACGTAACATCTACCAAGGCTTGATTGTCTAAAATTTCCCGGGGACATTTTTTTGAAACGTCAGCCAGAGCTTGTTCGCGGGTCATATTACTGTCGATAATCGCATCGCCGATCGTTTCACCTTTTTCAACATGATCACGCTTTGAAGCGTCGGGATTGGAAATGGGTTTGGGATCAGACTGTTTTGGCAACTCGCTGGGAATACTTCTGGGCTCAGGTGCTTTCTTTAGCGCCTCAGCCATACTTTTCGGCTCGGTATGCAAACCCAAGTACTGTTTGGTACGCAGGTTTTCAGTGCTATACACCTCATAGACCAGACAGGCTGTATCATCCTGAGCCGCATCCATATCTTTGGAGATCTTAAACACCCGGTTATTCAGCTTCAGCGTAAAGATAAAGGAGCCTCCTTGCTGGAGGATATCGCCCACGAGCGGCGCCGAAGCATCGGTAAATTGAGCAGCCATTTGGTCGTGAACAGCCTCTTTCAAAAACTTGTAGGCTGGTTTCCCAGTCGGATTTTTATCTTTATCGACTCCCGGATCAACTTTCAACACATTTGATTTATAGGCCGCTTCGGCATCGCTGGCCGAGTCGAACCGGGCCCGGAAACCGGCTTTCCAGGCGTCTATTTTGTGCGCATACTCTTGACCTTCTTTGGCTAAACCGGCAAAGAGCAGCAAAGATAACAGAGAATGCGGACCAAATTTCCCGTCCAATTTGGTTCCGACGATCCGCTGCACCTCCTGAATATTGGTATCGGGAGGAAAAAGTTTGAGCACCCCCTCGTTCCACTGGTTTCCTCCTTTAAACGCTTTGGGGTCACACTCGGCGGCCAAACCTGGCAGTTTGTTCTTAACATCCGGCGACGCAATAATCTCTTCCAGGTATTTTTTGGGAATTTTCGCCTCTTTCGAGTCGAGCCCGGGAGATGGAAACAACCGCTTATCGAAAATATCCAGCCGGCTTTGTACCGAAGTCTGAATCGTTCTTACTCGCTCCTGAAAGGTTTTTTGTATTCCGGCGATCTTTTCAACTAGTTTCGTGTAGAGTTCTTTGAGAAAGGCGCGAAAAGTAGTAAGCGCGTCGGTAAAACGCGTAAGGACAGCCTGATCGATAGAAGTACTTTTGAGCGTATTCTGAATTTTGGGAATCTCGTTGCGAGCGAGAAGCGCGTCGGTTTTGTTTAAAAAAGTGCGGGCGCCTGCTTCTACGCTGGCAATCTCGTTTTCAGAACTCTTGCTCCCCAAAGCCGTAACGGCATCCATGAGCTCCTTGCCTTCGGCAGTTTTGACATTCAGAAAATCGACCGACTTGCCGGTTTTTTGTCCGGCATTCTCAAGCTCCGCCGCGCTGTAAATAGAACTTTCGACCGGATTTTGGGCTGGACCGCGCCAGCGGGACAGAAAAAATAACGATCGTGAGATATCCTGTAAGAATCGCATAGCTGGTAAGAAAATTTACAAAGGCTGTAAAAGATGTAGCAACGCTTCTTGTTCTTGGACTTCGCTGTGTTTGACCATTTCTTCGGCGCCATGCCAGAGTTGCTGCTTCTCGCGGTTGTAGGCAGTTTCGGCATCCACGACAAAGTCCTGCACCGCCGTTACAAGCGATTGCTTTTGTTGCCCTTTGGCTTGTTCCATCTGGGCTGCTTCGTCCAAAAAGATGCGGGCCAGTTCACCCTGCTGCTCGCGACTCAGCACAGGAAGCTTGTTTTTCCAATAGGCTTTTTGTTCGGCAGAAAGCGAGACAGAATTTTCGATCAACGCCACGAGATCGACCTGCGCGGTTTGAAGACGGGCAAGTTGTACCATAATATGTATATGTTTCGTATCAGTATATCAAACCGGGACCAAAAAAGACAGTCCCGACAAAGACATACGCACGGTTTCATTGAAAAAGGACTAGTACCCGGTATAATACCGGCGGAGAAATCTCAATAACGGACATACCTCATGGAACCTGAAAAAAAGCGCTGTCAAAGCTGCGGAATGCCCTTGAACCAAGGATGGTACGGCACCGAAAAAGACGGCACCCAGAACACCACGTATTGTAGCTTCTGCTATAAGAATGGAGCTTTTACCGATCCCGAGAGAACACTGCAAGAGATGCTCGAAATTTCGATCGAGCATATGATGAAAGAACTGCATTTTACCCGCGAGAAAGCAACAGAACTGGCTCACGCGGTTATTCCGAACCTGGGGCGGTGGAAAAGGAATAGACCACAGAAACCTCATGATCTAGAAAACACATAAACACCAGCTTTGATAATGGAATGGGTAGATCCTTACTGTAAAGACAATTTTATTCTTTTACTCAGGTGGGGTAGCAGCGTGGTTCAAGTCTTTTTAGGATCGATCACAAGAGAAACCACTCCAAATACTGAAAAAAGCTCCTTTGACCGTCGTAGATGACCCAAAAGGGAGAAATATAGTTCTTTTATTTCCGCATTTGGAGATTTATGAAAAGCTCTGCGTACTATCTCAAGAGCCTCTTCAAAACATTGAAGTCCTATAAGTATGGAAATCAAATTATCCCGGGCTCCGGTGTGATCAGGCATTATCTCCAACCCACGTCTATATTCTAAAATTGCTTCATCATATTGCTTCAATTCAGACAAGATATATGCTTTCTGGAAACATCGAAATGGAGCGATCTTGAGCATCCACCGCTTCTCGAAATTTCCCAAGGGAGGCGTAACATATGGCAATGTTATTCCAGGTACAATCATTATCAGCGTCTAGTTGTATAGCCCTTTCAAAAAATTGAAGAGCTTCCTGGTATAAGTCTTGCCTACAATATATGGTTCCAATTTTAAAGAGAACCTCGGACGGGTCACCACCCAATTCCAGAGCTTTCTGATAGTGATTCAACGCCTCGGGATAATCTTTCAGTTCATAATATGTATCACCAAGTTGCAAAAAAAGTGTAGCCTGCTGAAGCTTGATTTCATCATTAGTCAAATCTGCCTGTTCCGGAACCATCTCCTACGACCTGGAGCAGAAGATTCTTCAGAATTATTACGAGGATTACGCCGAGCCATATAAATACTGCGAGATAGATAATAATGATCTGAATGAAACATACCACTGCATAAAAAGAATGCCAACAAAAAGCATTGGACGTTCATTTATAAAAAATTACCCTTCTACTCCAGCTGTTTTTTCAGCGTCCAAGCCGCACTGACCAGCCCCTGAAGCATCTTTTTACGATCCCGCAGGCTGACTTTGCGTTCGAGTAAAAATTCGGAATAGCCGATAATCGTTGTCAAGGTATCGCGGATATCGAATGTTATCGCAACCTCGTGCATGGCCAGTTGCTCGCCCTTCTGCCGCTGATGTTGCAAGAAATAGAGATTAATCAGACCGATTGTACGATCGGCATGCTGTCTTATCATATCCGCCCTTCCCAAGAGTCCGTCGGACGAAGACCCGAGCAGGTTCTTGAGCGTCTGCAGGGAACGGATCATTTTTTGCTGTACCGCCAGTGGGTCCATATCAGAAAGGTCACGGAATTTCTTCTCTATGCTATATACATCATAAAGAAAATGCAACCGCTTTTTGCTTGTTGCCTCTCCAAAAGACAGTATAGTATTTTTTTATATTTATGCGATTCGGTGTTTATCTATTTTTTATATTTGCATGCGCGTTTTTGAGCAGCTAAAAAAATTGCGCCGCCACCACAACCTGACACTCAAAGAACTGTCCTCCAAGATCGGTTACGGCACGGGCAATCTGTCGAGCTACGAAAACGGAAAACTGCAGGCAAAGGATCCTACGCTGCTCAGAATTTTGACGCGCGGTTACCAGATGTCCAAAGCCCAGGCTCAGGAACAACTGGCCCAGTGGCGTCTGGAAGAAGTACAGGAACACTACGGCATACACGATCTGGCTCAGCCGAAGGTCGCCTACGAAAGCGGATCGATCGAGGAACAGCTTGTCAAAAACGGCTTGAACAAGAACCAAGTACAACAAGTATTGAAGCTTATCGAAAAAATAAAACGGCAAAATCACGTCCGTTCTGCAAAAAAAGATTGACTCGACTCTTTGAAAGAGTAAAATAAAAGGGACAATTCTTTTTCGGTGTCGATACCACGATTGCGTTACGGAAAAATACACACCGCTGTTTTAAAAAGAGACTCGCTCTCTTTTTACGGTACTTTATTTCTCCTGATTTTTTTCTATGGGCATTGCCAAGAAAACGACCAAGAAAGCTCCGGCCAAAGAACAAGCGGCAAAGAAAGCTCCGGCAGCGGCCAAGGCGTCTAAAAAGATCCCCAAGACCGCAAAGGTTCCGGTCAAAGCCGTTTCCGCCAAACCGGCGGCAACTTCTGCTTCGAAACCGAATCTGGTACCGGTCACCCCGGAAGTTTCGGTCGAGAACCGGTACGAACAGATCAACCGCAAAGACCTGCCGATCGAAGCGACCAAAATGTACCGTAACCGCTATTTTTTCACATCCGAGATCGAAGATTTTCCGATCCCGAATCTGCTCGAAGTTCAGCTCGATTCTTTTCGCTGGTTTATGGAAGAAGGTATCGACGAGCTGTTGAGCGAAATATCGCCGATCACCGATTTCTCGGGAAAAAAGATCGAACTGCATTTTCTGGGACATTCGTTTGACGAGCCAAAATACACCGGACAGGAGGCTAAGCGAAAAAATCTCAACTACGAAATTCCGCTCAAAGCACATGTGCAACTAGTCAACAAAGAAACCGGGGAAATCAAAGAACAAGACGTATACCTCGGCGGTATGCCGCTCATGACACCGCGGGGCAGTTTCATTATCAACGGAATCGAACGGGTCGTGGTCAATCAGATCGTACGTTCGCCGGGTGTGTTCTTTTCCGAAAATATGAGCGCTCCGGGCTATTTCAATGCAAAAATCATTCCCAAACGGGGCGCCTGGCTCGAAATAGAGACGGATAAAAAGGGAATAATCTGGGTAAAAATCGATCGCAAACGCAAAGCTCCGGTTACGTCGCTGTTGCGCGCATTCGGATTCCAGAAAGATAAAGACATTTTGAGCCCTTTTGCCGATCTGGTCACCGAACCGGCACAGGATTATATGATGCTGACGCTCGACAAAGATCCGGCCAAGAATATGGACGAAGCTTGTCAGCAAATCTACAAGCGTATTCGTCCCGGCGATCTGGCTACCCCCGAAAACGCCAAAAATCTCATCGATTCGATGTTTTTCGATTTTAAAAAATACGATATGGGTCATGTGGCCCGCTATAAGCTGAATACGCGCTTCGGGGTCAATGCCCCGTTTGACAAAGAGAACCGGATTTTTCAGGTTGAGGATCTGGTAAAAATCCTGCGGCATTTAATCAAATTGAATAACGGAGAAGGCAACAGCGACGATATCGATCATTTGTCCAATCGCCGCATCCGCTGTGTCGGAGAGCTGATCCAGAACAAAATGCGGGTCGGACTGCTGCGTATGGAGCGTATCGCCAAAGACCGTATGACGGTCATGGATCTGGAATCGGTGACGCCCACACAGTTGATCAACAGCCGCCCGATCACAGCCTCGCTGAAAGAATTTTTCTCGAACTCCCAGCTGTCGCAATTCATGGATCAGACCAATCCGCTTTCCGAACTCGAGCACAAGCGTCGCGTCTCGGCCATGGGACCTGGCGGACTGTCGCGGGAGCGGGCTTCGTTTGAAGTTCGAGACGTGCACAGCAGCCACTACGGACGCATTTGTCCGATCGCCACGCCGGAAGGACCCAACATCGGTTTGGTCGTTCATCTGGCTTCGTACGGAAAAGTAAACAAGTACGGATTTATCGAAACACCGTATCGTCAGGTACGGAACACGGCTCCCAATACACCAAAAGACCTGGTCAACCGTGTCGTGCGCAGCGGCGGAGTTATCGATCCCAAAACGAAAAAAGTGATTGTGGAAGACAACGAGAGAATAACCAAGGAAAAGGCTGAAGAGATCAGCAAAAAAATAACCGACAAAGAAATTCCGGTACGCGCCTATATCACCAAAGAAATAAAGTATTTCGATGCGGAGACCGAGCGGAATCTGGTGATCGCCGAAGCCAGTTCCGATCTCGATGAGTTCGGAAACTTCAATACATCGCGCGTCTCGGCCCGGAAAGACGGAGAACCGGGATTGGCTCACATCAACGACGTAACCCACATCGATATCTCTCCCAAACAGATTTTGAGCGTCACCACAGCGCTGATTCCGTTCGTCGAACACGACGACAGTACCCGCGCTTCGATGGGAACCAACATGCAACGCCAGGCAGTCCCGCTGTTAAACGCCCAGGCTCCGGTCATCGGAACGGGTATGGAACGGATCGCCGCTGAAAATACCGGCTATGTGGTCGTAGCAGAAGACGACGGAGAAGTAGTTGGGGCGGAAGCAAAAATGCTGACGGTTATGTATCGCAGCGGCCGCAAAGTAAGCTATGATCTGGAAGTATTCAGTCGCAGCAATCAGGGAACCGTCATCCATCAGCGCGTAATTGTCGATAAAGGACAACAGTTCAAACGAGGCGATCCGCTCGTCGACGGTCAGTCGATCGACCGGGGAGAATTAGCACTGGGAAGGAATCTGCTGGTAGCCTACATGCCCTGGTACGGATATAACTACGAGGACGCTATCATCATTTCAGAACGGGTATTCCAGCGCGACTGGTATAGCTCGATCCATATCGAAGATTTCTCGATTGATGTCCGCGACACCAAACTGGGGCCGGAAATCGTGACGCGGGATATTCCCAACGTCGGCGAAAATCGGCTAAAAGATCTCGATGCCGACGGTATTGTGCGGATCGGCGCCACGGTCAACGAAGGCGATATTCTCGTTGGGAAAATTACGCCTAAAGGCGAAGCCGAACTGACAGCAGAGGAGCGGTTGCTTCAGGCTATCTTCGGAGAGAAAGCCAAAGACGTGAAAGACACCTCGCTACGCCTGCCCGGCGGCGAAGGCGGTAAAGTCGTCGATGTCAATATTCTGACACGGGAGAACAGCGATGAACTTCCTACCGGCGTGATAAAACAGATAAAAGTTTATGTGGCTCAGACCCGTAAGATCGAAGTCGGCGATAAAATGGCCGGACGTCACGGGAACAAAGGGATTATTTCCAATATTGTGCCAGTTGAAAACATGCCCTATCTGGAAGATGGAACTCCTGTGGATATCATTTTGAATCCGCTCGGTGTTATCAGCCGTATGAATATCGGACAGATTCTGGAAACCCATCTGGGTTGGGCGGCTTCCAAATTCGGCATTCGAATAGCCACACCGGCGCTAAACGGAATCAATACCGATCAGATCAAATCAATGGTGATCGCTTCGGGTATGCCGGAGGATGGTAAAGTACAACTGTTTGACGGATTTACCGGAGAGGCATTTGAAGAAAAAACCACCGTGGGAATTACCTATATGATGAAGCTGCATCACTTGGTCGAAGACAAAATCCACGCCCGCAGTGTCGGCCCCTACAGCCTGGTCACACAACAACCGCTGGGAGGAAAAGCCCAGCACGGCGGACAGCGTTTCGGAGAAATGGAAGTGTGGGCACTGGAAGCGTATGGCGCTTCGAATATGCTGCAGGAGATGCTCACGATCAAATCCGATGACGTCCGCGGACGTTCGCGCGCTTACGAATCGATCGTCAAAGGCGAAGCGACCAAATCGCCCAACATTCCCGAAAGCTTTAACGTGCTGGTGAAAGAATTACAAAGCTTGTGTCTCAGGGTCGACCTTTTCAACAAAGAAGAACTGGCCTCGATCAACTTTGAGGACGAAGGTTTCGGGTTAACCGGATTCATCGAAGGCGAACTGGAAGAAGAGGAACATGATCATCCCAAGAAAAAAGAGGTTGTCGTTGACGAGGAATCAATACCGGAAGGATTTGGTCTGGAAGAAGAAAGAGATGCTTCTGACAGCTCCAAGGATTCCGACCACGATGGCGATGACGATGAATCCGAAGCCGTTGCTCTCCACGAAGAAGGGGACGACGAGGATGACAAAGAATACGACGATGCCTAAGATCTTTCTTTTTTTACATTTTATTCCGTTATTTATTTATTGTTTACACCTTTATGAAAAGCATCAACAAAGTGATTCTGGTGGGCAACGTGACCCGCGATCCCGAAAAAAAATCTACTCCGGGAGGTCAGACGATTACCACCTTCGGGGTTGCTACCAACCGCGATTGGGTTACCAGCCAGGGGGAACGCAATTCGATGACCGAATTTCACAGTATCGTAGCCTGGGGCAAACTCGGAGATATCTGCGCACAACTCTTACGCAAAGGCAAACTGGTCTATATCGAAGGATACCTCAAAACTCGTAGCTGGGATAACGAAAACGGGACAAAATCTTTTCGTACTGAAATTATCGCTACAGATGTAATCTTGTTGGATCGGGACAAACGGGCTCATGGAAAAGATGAAGATATGGGCGGCGCAACCGAAGAACACGCTCCGATGGAAGGAGCCGACGACAGCGCTCCGGACGATCTGGACAATCTATTTTAGACTAAATAATCACTTCCAATTGCCCCCAGCCAGTATCTTTTAGAATCGTTATGTATTGAGGGGTAAGAGTTGAATTTTTGACATTTGAGTTTTGAGATTTATTTGTGATTTTGGTTTGGCACTTGGGATTTTAAGCACAAATTTCTTTTGCATGGAATACCATTTCAACTCCTTCTTTCCTTGACTCCAGGTTCTTAATTCCTGATTCGACTGTTTTTTACCCTTTGACCTTGTTTTTATGCCTCAGGTCTCAAAAAATACGAATATACCGGACTTTGAAGCGATCGCCGTGTCTGTGGCGTCTCCCGACGACATCATGGGATGGTCGCACGGGGAAGTAAACAAACCCGAAACCATCAACTATCGTACGCAAAAACCCGAACGCGGCGGTTTATTCTGCGAACGCATTTTCGGTCCGACCAAAAACTGGGAATGTTACTGCGGAAAATACAAACGTATTCGTTACAAAGGAGTAGTCTGCGAAAAGTGCGGCGTCGAAGTAACCCGTTCGATCGTACGCAGAGAGCGAATGGGACATATCAAACTGGCCGTGCCGGTCATGCATACCTGGTATCTTAGGTCTACGCCGAGCCGTATCGGACTTATTCTGGATTTACCGGTAAAACAGATCGAGCAAGTAGTCTACTTTGCGGCCTACGTGATTACCGACGTAGACGAAAAAGCCAAAGAAGAAGCTTTGCTCGAACTCGAAAATACCTATAAGCAGAAGAAGAAGGAGATCCAGATGGAATATCAAAAACTGCAAAAAGATAAAGATACCGCCGACACCAAAAAGACCAAGAAATCCGGCGAGAGCGATATGCAAGAAGAGGATTTTAACGAAAAAGTAAAGACGCTCGACGACAGCTTCGTCAAAGCACGGGACCAACTCAAAGTGCTGGAAGTAGGCAAAGTCATTTCCGAAGTGATCTATCGCGATCTGTCGATGCAGTTCGGCCATGTGTTTCAGGCCGGCATCGGTTCCGAAGCGATTCGTCAGATTATCACGAATATGGACTTGGCCAAATTCATCGAAGAGCGCAAAGAAGACCTGAAAAAAACTTCGGGGCAAAAACAGAAAAAGATCATGAAACGGCTGAAACTGGCCAGCAGCTTGCTGAAAGCTTCGATCAATCCGGCCTGGATGGTACTAACCGTTCTGCCGGTCTTGCCCCCCGATCTTCGTCCCATGGTACAGCTGGACGGAGGACGGTTTGCCGCTTCGGATCTCAATGATCTGTACCGTCGTGTGATCAACCGGAACAACCGTTTAAAACGGCTGATCGAGATCGGAGCCCCCGAAGTCATCTGCCGTAACGAAAAACGTATGCTGCAGGAAGCCGTCGATACACTGTTAAACAGCGACGCACGCGTCAGCAAAGCTACGTTTAACGTCAACGAACGCCGCAAACTGCGCAGTCTCTCGGATATGCTCAAAGGAAAGCAGGGACGTTTCCGCCAGAATCTGCTGGGAAAACGCGTCGACTATTCCGGTCGTTCGGTCATCGTGGTAGGACCGAATTTACAGCTCCATCAATGCGGTATTCCCAAAGAAATGGCTTTGAAATTGTTCAAACCGTTCGTGATCGGACATTTGATCCGGGACGGACTGGCGTATAACGTCAAAAACGCCGAACGGGTTATCGCCAGCAATCGTAAAGAAGTCTGGGATATTCTGGAGAATGTTACTGCCGAACATTATGTACTGCTTAACCGCGCGCCTACGCTGCACCGTCTCGGTATCCAGGCGTTTCAGCCGGTACTGATCGAAGGAAAAGCGATCCAAATTCATCCGCTCGTCTGCGCGGCCTATAACGCGGACTTCGACGGTGACCAGATGGCTGTTCATATTCCTTTGTCTGAACAAGCTCAAAGAGAAGCGAAAAGCATCATGTCGAGCAGCAGCAATCTGCTCAAACCTTCCTCGGGTGAACCGATCATTACCGCAGCCCAGGACATCGTGTTGGGGTCCTACTATCTGACCCGCATGAAGGACGAATCGGCCGAGCCCAAAATGTCATTTACCGATATCGACGAGGCCATGCGCGCTTTTGGCAACAAGTATGTCGGTCTTCAGGAAAAGATCCGGGTTCGCTTTAACGGCGAGCTGTTGGAAACCACTATCGGCCGCCTGATTTTCAACCGGGATTGTCTGCCCAAAGAACTGTGGTATGTGAATAGAACCATGAACAAGAAAGAACTGAAGCGCCTGATTGCGTATACGTTCGAAAAATACGGGAAAGAAATGACAGTACTTATCTCGGACAGTATTAAGTCGATCGGTTACAAGTACGCCACGCTTTCGGGTCTCTCGATCGGCTACGACGATATGGTAGTGCCGGAAGGAAAAGAAAAGATCATCGAAGAATCATCCGAAAACGTCAAACAGATCATTAACAAATACTGGAAAGGCTGGATCACCGCCGACGAACGCCATAACGCTCAGGTACGTATCTGGAACGAAGCCAAGCGCAAGATTGCCGACCTGATGATCAAGTCGTACGAAAAGTTTAACCATATTTTTATCATGGTGGATTCCGGCGCCCGCGGAGACTGGGGAAACGTTACCCAGCTGTCGGGAATGAAAGGTCTGGTAGCCAATCCTTCGGGAAAAACCATCGAGCTGCCGGTAAAAGCCAATTACAAAGAAGGATTATCGATTCTGGAATATTTCATTAACACGCACTCGGGACGAAAAGGAAAATCCGACACCGCTCTGAAAACTTCCGAAGCCGGTTATCTGACCCGCAAATTGGTAGACTCGGTCCAGCGCGTGATCGTACGCGAGTACGATTGCGGGAATGAAAAAGGCGTGGTCATCTCCCGCAGCGAGAGTCAACGAGTAGGACTCGCATTCGAACAACGCGTATTCGGACGAACGATCATGGCCGACGTAGCCGA
The DNA here is from genome assembly GCA_039809385.1 of Candidatus Altimarinota bacterium. Lineage (GTDB taxonomy): Bacteria > Patescibacteriota > Gracilibacteria > JBDHUY01 > JBDHUY01 > JBDHUY01. The sequence continues at coordinate 83,472 of JBDHUY010000007.1, read as the reverse complement.
TCCTGCCACGGGCGAAATTCTGGCAAATCAGGGCCAATATGTTACCGACGCTATGCTGAAGGCGTTCAAAGATCATAATGTCGACGAACTGTCGATCGCATCGGTCGCCGACTGTCTCACCGAAGACGGGGTTTGCCAGAAATGTTACGGACTGGATCTCGGTTTCAATCATCCGGTCGAGATCGGTACGCCGGTGGGTATCATTGCGGCGCAGAGTATCGGCGAACCCGGTACCCAGCTGACTATGCGAACGTTCCACATGGGAGGTGTCGCCGAAGGGGCCGACATTACCCAGGGTTTGACCCGCGTCGAAGAACTCTTCGAAGCCCGCACTCCCAAAACTCCGGCGACCATTGCCGAAATCGACGGAACGGTCACTATTAAAAAGAAGAAAGATATGGTGGAAGCCTATCTGAAAAGCGACGAACTGGGACGGGACGAATATGTACTGTACGGAGATCTTCAGCCGCTGGTCAAAGTCGGAGATACCGTACGCATCAAACAAACGATCATTCGCTCCAAAGGCGACAAAAATACGATCATTCGCGCTACCAACAGCGGAGTGGTGGAAGATATTTCGGGAAAGACTCTCACCATCAAGCACGATGTGAAACAGGAGCGTTTATACCGCATTCCTACTCGTATGACCCTGATCGTGCGCGAGGGAGACAAAGTAAAAGCCGGCGATCCGATGACGATCGGACATATGGATCTGAAATCGCTGATGCAGATCAAAGGCGTAGGTTCGCTCCAGTCGTATGTGGTCAACGAGGTACAAAGTATTTATGCCTCGCAGGGACAGACGATTAACGACAAACACATTGAAATCATCGTGAAACAAATGCTCTCGAAAATACGCATTCTCGATCCGGGAGAAAGCAGCTTCCTGCCCGGAGAGATTACCAATATAGTTCGCTATGAAAAAGTAAACCACCAGATGCGCGAGGAAGGCAAAAAAGAATCTTACGGCGAACGATTACTCCTGGGAATTACCAAAGTTTCTCTCTATACCGACAGCTGGCTGTCGGCCGCCTCCTTCCAGGAGACTATCCGGGTTCTGGTCGAAGCGTCTGTTACCAAAAAAGTGGACTTTTTGGAAGGATTGAAGGAAAATGTGATTATCGGACGGTTGATCCCGGCCGGCCAGACGTATAAAGAAAAATCCAACCGCCCCTCGCAGCACTAGTATATTTCTACTCATTTCTCTCGTGTTTTATGAAAAACGGTATCCACCCTTCTTACCAACAGACCGAAGTAGCCTGCGCCTGCGGCAAAAACTTTACGGTTGGTTCCACCATGAACAAAACCATCAAGGTGGAAGTATGTTTTAATTGCCATCCTTTCTATACCGGCAAACAAAAACTGATCGACAGCGCCGGACGCGTGGATTCTTTCCGCCGCCGCACCGAGATCGCCAAAGAGATCGAACTTTTGAAGAAAAAATCGGCCAAGAAAAAGCATATGACCGACGAAGCCGAAGAAGAAGAAACGTCTTCGGTTCTGTCTGAGGAAACGGCTGCTGTCGAAGAAATCGAAACTGAAAATACCTCCGAGGCCGAGACGTCCGAAGAGGTAACAGCCGCAAAGAAAGAAAAGAAACCTGCCGCGGCCAAAGCCAAGAAAGCACCGGCCAAGAAAAAAGCCTGAGTAACAAGTTATTTATCAAAAAGATCCGCCGCGGCGGATCTTTTTGTATCCAAATACTTTTTTTCGGTTTGACGATTTTGTGAGTTTTGACTAGTATTTGTCTGCTTGGAGAAAATAGAGAGTTACAGACTTTCTTCAAGAAACTGTATGCCGTCGTGGTGGAACTGGTAGACACACGGGACTCAAAATCCCGCGATAGCAATATCATGAGAGTTCGACTCTCTCCGACGGCACCATGAATTTGAGGATTATAAGCTTCGCGTCCTGTAAACGGTCTTTTTGTCATGTTTCTGCAAAATTTTGGAAATATCGCCATTGCTTTTACCGACCACTCCGACGGTTCGTGGGACGAGCGTTTTGTCCCGGAGGATGAAGCGATCCAAAACCGTAAACATGGATGCGCAAGGCTGGGAATTGAAGTTAATAATCTAGTCTTTGCCAATCAGACACATTCAAATACTATAAAAGTAGCCTCGCAAAAAGACCAGTGCTTGAACTATTTGGGATCTACGAAATTATTCCATGAGAGCGGGCTAGACGGTCTGATAACGGATCAAGCCGGGATCGTATTAACTATTCTGACCGCGGATTGCCTGCCGGTTTTTTTCTATGATCCGATAAAAAGCGTCGTGGGACTGGCGCACAGCGGCTGGAAAGGTACGTTAGCCGAACTCCCGGTAGCTATGGTGGAGGTATTCAAGACGACATACGGAAGCGCTCCTGCCGATATCGAGATCCGGCTGGGGCCTTCGATCAACAAATGCTGCTACCGGGTGGATCAAACGCCCGACAAGCGCATCGACCAATTTGTAGAACGATATGGTCCGCAAGTACAAAATGAAGGATTTCTCGATCTCAGGTTTGCGCTCCGCACTCAATTGAAACAGTGCGGAGTTAGACCAGAAAAGATTAAGCTTGAAGCCCCGTGCACCGGATGTACGAACGATTTTTTCTCGTCCTATCGCGAGAAGAAGCGACATCAGGGCGAGCAAGCCAGCCTGATCTGGATTGCCGGGTAGAAATCGCAGGTTAAAAATCAAGTATCAAACTTTCCTCGAAGATACCCAAGCCGTCATGGTGGAACTGGCAGACACACGGGACTCGACATCCCGCGATAGCGGTAATCGTAGTCCTTTCCGAAGCTGAAAAACAGGTAAATTTTTACTATTTTATCTTTTTTTAAGATTGATATAGTAGTATTAACAATACTGGTTAACCTCGTGTAAAAACTATGCAATTTACAGACATTCTTCTCAAAGCCGAGGAAGTACGTCAGAAATATAACTCCGAAAGATTATCACCCTTTCCATTTGAAAAAATATCATCCGCGTGCCCCGACTTGCAGATATCGGTTTTGAAATTACCTGAAGGAGTTTCCGGTGCTATTCTTTTTGATAAAAATACGAATATTTTTTCTATATTGGTAGATGAAACCAAGCCAAGAACAAGACAATATTTTACAATAGCACATGAATTGGGGCACTATTTTATGCATGCAGACACGATAAAGCAGGAAGAGGCACTGATCGATAAAGATACGAACTTTGAATCCAAGATCCTGTTTCGATTGGACAATCAGGAGTACTCCCGCATTGAAACCGAAGCGAATAATTTTGCTGCGGAACTTATTATGCCGTCTGAGCTGGTAAAGCAAGCTTGGGAGACATTTCGAAGTGTGGAAGAATGCGCCCGAATTTTTAACGTATCGATCGTTGCCATGAGTATACGCTTAGAAAAATTGAATCTTATAACTGCCTAAATTCTGCGATATGCAAGACCCTAAAAAAGAGCATATTATCTCAGAGCTCAGAAGTATAGTAGAAAAGGCAACTCCGGCCAACGTGACTCCTCAACGCGGTGCTCCATTACGGATTCCGGACGTGATTGCGGAGAGAAGACGACTTCAGAACGAAGCGTTACAGCAAGATATCAAGCTCAAAAAGACTACCCTGAATCGATTATTTTTTTTGCTGGTTGGCGAAACTATCATCATTTTCATGTTTTCTGCATTCCAGGGGTTTCGTCTCTGGGGATTTTTGTTGGAAGAATGGAATTTTCGTATTTTGGTCACCGCAACACTAACACAAATAAGTGTTATGCTGAGTATAGCCGTAAAACACCTTTTTCCTACGCCGAAGTAAGAATAATTTTACTATATAGCAAATACGAACTATGGCCACCTGGTCGGATTTTGAAAAAATCGAGATACGTACCGGTATTATCGTGGAAGCCAGTCTGCTGGAAGATGCAAAATACTCGACGCACAAATTAAAAATCGATTTCGGAGAAGAGACCGGTACGAAACAATCTTGCGCCCGGCTGGTACGCTATATGCCGGAAGAGTTGATCGGAAAAAAGATTCTGGCCGTCACGAACTTTCCTCCCAAACAGATTGGCAAAAATATGTCGGAAGTGTTGACCCTGGGTGTTCCCGGATCGGATGGGGAATGTGTGCTAATTCATCCCGAAAATGCCGAGATCGTGGAGCGAGGCGCCCGCTTGTATTAAACTTTTCTGCCCCATGAAACTATTCCGGTGGTTTCGTCAAAAAAGAACATTGAGCTATACGCCGCTTAATCTGGTTGAGATCAACGGGACTGCGTTGCTGGAAAACCTACGTTATCTTCAGTCTCTCCAGCCACACGCCGCCATATTGCCGGTGCTTAAATCGAACGCGTATGGCCACGGGATCGAGCCGGTCGTCGAGATTCTGGAAAAAAGTAACGTGCCTCTGCTGGTAGTGGATTCTTTGCCTGAAGCTCAGAAGGTGTATGATCGGGGATCAAAAGACGTGCTGGTGCTGGGAGAGGCGGCTCTGTCATCGTACAAGTTTTTCCGCGCGTGGCGGACTCAGTTTTGCGTGTACAACCGAATGACACTAGAAGCGCTACTCTCGTTTCACCGCAAACCGAAAGTACACCTTTTTCTCAATACCGGGATGCATCGGGAGGGTATTCAGGATCTTGCCTACTTTTTTCAAGAGAATAAAGCGCTGCTTCGGCGGTGCGATATTGTCGGGATATGTTCTCATCTGGCTTCAGCTGAACAAGTTTCGGATTTGAACCGGGAACAAGTGGAACGGTTTTTTGAAGCGTTCGACTGGCTGAAACAACAGGGGTACGAACTGCCTTTCGTACACCTGGGGAATTCTGCAGCGGCGTTTTGGCTGAAAGATAGCCGTCTTACCGCCTTTCGTACCGGGCTGGCCTTCTACGGATACTCGCCGTTCGATGCGCAGAGTCCGTTGTATACAAAAACCCGGAAGTTGCAACCGGCTTTACGGGTGACGTCGCGGGTGGTAGCAATACAGAAGCTCAAGGTGGGAGAAAGCGTTTCCTATAACGAAACGTTTACCGCGAGGAGAGCCTCAACGATCGCGGTTATTCCGTTCGGGTATGCGGAAGGGCTGGATCGGCGACTTTCGGGGAAGGGAATATTGCGGATTCGGCAGGGCGATAAGGAGATCAAGGCAAGCATCGTCGGGCGAGTCTGTATGAATCTGACCTGTTTGGATGTGGGGAATGACCGTGTAGCAGTCGGAGATCTGGTTGAAGTAATTTCTCCTCTTTCAAAAGAAAAGAATTCGATTGTAGGGCTCGCAAAAGAAGAAGAAACCATTCCGTATGAGGTACTGGTACGAATTCAGCCGGGGATCAGGCGAATTATTACTCGTCAGTAAAGGCTATCACATTTAGGTACTACTATTACTATCGTCATTGGTAAAAGGATTGGGAAGAGAGCCAGTAATTTTTTTTATAGCAGCTGTAATACGATTAGCCACATGTTTCAAAGAATTTACTGTAGTAGAAGCAGTGCTGCCGGGAGACTGAGCAGTAACTTCATCAACTTGATTGAGGGAAGGTAGGTCTGGTAAACCATCTTCAGAATTTACAGGATCTGGAAGAATTATTTCACTACTTTCCGTTATTGCATTGAAGGTTTGTACTTTTACCTCTTGTAGAGAGGCTTGCAAATGCTGTTCTATTTTTTTCTGTAGAAAGGTTTCTGCAATCTTTCGATGTTCTGGATCTGCGAACCGGATGAACGGTTCAAGTTGAAGCATAAAGCTGCCCCTTTCTTTATTAATAAGCTCTACCCACTTATATTCTGACATATCTAAAATTGGTCCCATTCCATAGAAGTCGTATTTTTTAAATGAAGTCTCCATACGCTCGCTGTAGTTCTGACGACTACAACCTTGAGCTGCCTCCCGAATCAACCCTTGAGTTATATAACCTATAATGGTTTTGTTGCCAACTTCAGGATGTTGTATAAGAGCACGCAAGAGACTCTCGGTAACATTTCTTCCCACATCGCTAAATGACACATAATAACTTCGAATAAGAACTATGTTCTCGACTATTTCTGCATGCAGGAGACCGGCGAGAAAATCTGATTTATATCTGTCATCCTCAAAAGGTACCATAAGTATGATCTGACCTTTCTTTTTCAGGAGACCTTGATATTCCTCAATACGTTTAGAAAAAAAGTCTCCATCCATGACAATAGTTTTATACTGATTTGATTCGGACGCATTGTGAGAAGGTTTACTACGGGATATCTTTTCAATTTCGCTAGTATCAGTGTTCACAGAAAAACGCACCGACCGTAAACGTGTAGGAACTTCCATATTGGAGGCTCGCTTAATATAGTTAAACATTAAAGCCACAGTCCGCCTTGTGAGAAACGCCAACTTAGACGCCTGCTCTGGAGATGAAAATATTTCAACAGGTAAAAGATGATCCTTTTTATTGATTGCAATAGGAGCATGGACAGGAGGAGTATCCTGGCGATCAACCACATCAAATGGAGCTGGTATAGGCGTCTCTTTCAAGGAAGACTCGCCCATAGCTGTATAAAAAAAGGATAAATTATCCTCACAAAAATCATACCCCCTTTCGGGTTGGTTGAAAAGAAGAGGCAGTAAAGGAAATCAGAGTTTATGGCTTTTTAAAACAGTATTCTGGTATTGTACTTTTCAATAGTCAAAGCCGTAATTTGTGACAGATTCACATTATTCTCTTCAAAAGGATGTCTCAAAAGCCTGCCCTCCATCCTCTTATTGCATAAACAGCCATGTTTGGTAGAATGCTTGTCGTGTCCTTCAGGGGCATACTGTGACAAAAAATACTACCTTTCGTCCATTCCCATGTACCTTTCGCTCAACTGGCTCAGAGATTATCTGGAACTCCCCGCTACCCTGACCCCTGCAGAACTTGAAACCATCATCACCACCTCCATCGCCGAAGTGGAAAGTATTCGCAACATAGGCCAGGAAGGCGTAGTCGTAGGCAAAGTAGTCAAATTGGAAAAACACCCTAACGCCGATAAACTCAAACTCGTAGAAGTCGATACCGGCGACGAAACCCACCATGTCGTCTGCGGCGGCAACAATTTACGCGAAGGAATGCTCATAGCGTTCGGTAAAGTAGGCATCCAAGCTAAATGGCACGGCGAAGGCGACTGGATCACGCTCGAAAAAGCAAAGATCCGCGGCATCGAAAGCGCCGGCATGATCCTGGCCAGCGAAGAAGTCGAACTGCCGCTCCCCTGTCCCGACGGCGGCATCACCGACCTGACCGACTATGCCACGGATGCCGATCTAGACAAAAACGTTTTCGATCTCCTGAAGATACGGGACGTTGTTTTAGAAATCGAAAACAAATCGCTCACCCACCGCCCGGATCTCTTCGGACACTACGGTCTCGCCCGCGACCTGTACGCAGTCCTAAAACAACAAAAAGAGCTGCCTTTGACGCTCAAACCATATCCTGCACCACTGCCTGATCAGGGAAACGAAGAATTGGATATCGATATCCGGACTTCCGGCTGTCGCCGTTTCGTCGCGGTCAAGATGACCAACGTACAGATAGAACCATCCCCCAAGTGGCTCCAAACCAGACTGATGAATGTGGGAGTCCGCCCGATCAACAATGTCGTCGATATCACCAACTACGTCATGTACGATCTGGGACATCCCATGCACGCGTTCGACGCCCGCGAAATTTCCGGGAAGAAAATGGTTATTGCGCAGGGTAAAGAGGGCGAAGAGATCATCGCGTTGGACGGGAAAAAATACCGGCTCACCGCGCAGGATATGGTGGTCTATGACGGCGAAAAACCGTCGAGCATTGCCGGGATCATGGGTGGCGAAGGTTCGGGGATTCATGCCGATACAACCGAAGTCATATTCGAAGCAGCCAGCTGGGATCCGATTATGATCCGCAAAACTGCCCAGCGACTTTCTTTACGTTCCGAAGCCTCGACCCGCTTCGAGAAAAATCTCGATCCGGAGCAAAGCGTATGGGCCGTCTATCGCGCCATTGCATTACTCAAAGAACTCTGTCCTACGGCAACCACTGCGTCAAAAATCTACGATACGTATAAGATCCATATTCCCGGAGCGGAAATAGCTCTACGATCGAACAGGGTAAGTCAAAAGCTGGGAACCGAGATAGAAACTGCCACCATTCAAAGCATCCTGACCGACCTGGGATGTACCGTCTCTCCATCGGACGACAAAACCTTTACAGTAGAAATCCCAAGTTGGCGTTCTACGAAGGATCTGTTGAACGAAGACGATTTAATTGAAGAAGTAGGACGCGTGTACGGCTATCACCGTATCCCATTGACCGTTCCGGAAGGTTCGTTGGAACCGCTTATCAGCCACGAGAAAAATTTCGAACGCCAGACCCGTTTTCTACTCTCCCATCGGTTGAGGTGGTATGAAGTGATGAACTACCCGTTTACAAACGAGAAAACCCAGCAAGAATTTGGGCTAGATCAAAATCCCTTGGCCATCCAGAACCCGATTTCGCAGGAATACACCCATCTCAAAACGTCGATGCTGCCCGACCTGCTCTCGGATGCGCATAAAAATATTCACGAACATGACACGTTCGGTCTGTTTGAACTAGGGCGAATTTACCTCCCAAAAGCTCAAGAGATACAGGAACAGAAAAAGATCTCCGGCATTGTGGTCCGTCCCCGCACCGATTCGTCTCATCCGGCAGACCGCCTCTTTTTTGGCCTCAAAGCGGCTTTGGAGGAATTTTTTACATATCTGGATGTTGCCCCCCGCGCCTATACATCCTCCGAAGGATACAGCTTCGTGGAACCTGGAGCTGCGGCCAATATCCGAATCGGAGGAACGGACGTAGGATGGATAGGCGAAATAAAAAGCGATCTGGCGGCAAAATTCGACCTTGAGAAACACGATGTAGCGGCATTTGAGCTGGATCAAACTTTATTGCTACATCATAAACAGACCGGACGAGAGTATATGCCTCTGCCAAAATTTCCGCCCGTGATACGGGATCTGGCCATTATCGTCGATAAAACTACCCCCGCCGCAAGTTTGGAAGAAAAGATCAGACAAGCCCATCCGGCAGTAGCACGGGTCGAACTGTTCGATATTTTCGAGGATCCGAAACTCGGCGAAAACAAACGCAGCCTCACCTACAACATCACCTATCTCGATCCCGAAAAGACGCTCAACGATAAGGATATTCAGACGATTACCGCCAAGATTCTGGAAAGTATCGCTACCGTGGGTGGGAAGTTGCGGGGAGAGTAAGGGACTTACAGCTCACAGTTTACAGCCAACAGCAAGACAGAGCCTTGGATATCCTATAAAAGAGTATGAAATACCTAAGTTCAAAATCCAAATATCAAATGAAGTTCAAATGTTCAATAACAAAAGCAGAAAACCTACATTACAATTTCTTACCGCAGTTATTTGAGTTTTGATATTTGTCATTCTTTTGGTGTTTGAACTTTGTGATTTTAGCTTATTTTGTTCGTCGCGGCGAATGAGCTTTGTGATTTGAACATAATTTTCCCCAGCTTTCCCTTGATTCTTACTTCTAGATTCTTGATTCAAGTACTTTAAACTTTTTTACCTTTTACTGTCTCATGTCGCACAAAGTGCTGCTGATCGTTCTGGACGGAGTCGGCGAATACCGGGATTATCCGGGAAATGCCGTTACCCAAGCTGTCATGCCCTTTTTTGATTCTCTGTATGCCAATTATCCGTGGACTCTTTTGAAAGCGTCGGGTAACGCGGTAGGAGTTCCCGAGGGAGTACAGGGCGCATCCGAGCCCGGACATTTGATCATGGGCGCTGGAAGAGTGGTATTTCAGCCACTGGAAGAGATCAATCAGGCCATCCAGCATGGCCGGTTTGAAAACAACCCGGTATACCAACAGACGTTTGATTTCATCAAAAAGCACGATAGTACGCTCCACCTGATCGGCATGATTTCGGACGGCGGCGTTCATTCCCATATCGACCATCTTTTGGCGCTTTTGCAGGCAGCTAAAAACGCTGGTATTCAGAAAGTGCTGGTGCACGGTATCACCGACGGCCGGGATGTACCCGAACAAAGCGCGGCACCCTATATTGAGCAGATCTTAGAAACAATGAATAGGTTGGGAACGGGGAGACTGGCCACGCTGATCGGACGTTACTATGCCATGGATCGGGATACGAATTTCGACCGCACCCGAAAGGCCTATGATCTGTATACCCAAGGAGCCGGTAGTTTTTACGAGTCGCCTTTTCGAGCCCTAGAGGAATTTTATGCCGCACCTTCAAAAGACCCAGTGACCGATTACTACCTTCCGCCGACGCGACTGATCGAAGACTCAACCATCCGGGAGGGCGACGGGGTTATATTTTTCAACTTCCGTTCCGACCGGGCCCGGCAGCTGAGCAGTTGCTTCAGTCCCGAGGACTTTACACATTTTGAACGGCAAAAAGAGCTGATTCACGGCTCCATTTTCTTTGCCTGTACCGGACCCTATTCGGATACGCTGCCGGTGGCTTTTCCGCCGCAAGAGGTGAAGAATAATTTGGGTAGCTGGTTAAGCGGTTTGGGAAAAAAGCAGATCCGGATCGCCGAGACCGAAAAATACGCCCACGTAACCTATTTTTTCAATTCGCAAATAGAAGCTCCGGAAGTGGGAGAAGACCGGGTCATGGTACCTTCACCCAAAGTAGCGTCATACGCCGAAGCCCCACAGATGAATGCCCAAGGAGTAGCAGATAGTACGGTCGAAGCTCTCAAAAGCGGTACGTACGATTTTATTCTGGTTAATTTTGCTAACGGAGATCTGGTGGGCCATAGCGGCGTTTATACGGCGGCCAAGCTGGCGATGGAAACGATCGACGGGGCTGTAAAACAAACGATTACCGCCGCGCTGGAAAACGGATACGCGGTGATCATGACCGCCGACCATGGAAATGCCGAATATATGACGAACCCTGACGGTTCGCAAAATCCGTCGCATACCTTGAATCTGGTACGATGCGTGATCGCGACACCTGAAAAAACTTCGATGAAGCTGAAAGAGGGGCAGGGGCTTTCTTCAATAGCTCCGACAGTGCTCCAACTCATGGAATTGCCGATTCCACCCGAGATGGGAGCAGGGTTGCTATAAAGCCTATCCTGGAGAGAACGCATCCTTTCCACCTTAGTTTCTAATTGTTCCCAGAAACCCTATTGGGCATTTTTGACGAATCCTTACAAGCTTAAAAGATTGAAAAAAAGCCACCGTGCTTTAGAATACAAGTACTATACCTTGATCTTTTCATGCTATTTTCTCTATGATTAGCCTCGAAACAATTGAAGTCTTCCGTAACTCTCCGCCGGATATCCGTTCAAAACTGGTAGAAGCTTTCCGCGAAGAAGAAGTCAAAAAAGGAACCATCCTGTTTTCTCCCGCACACTCGAATGATTTTGTATATTTGTTAAAGAGTGGCGAAGTCCAATTGTCCTATAAACACTACACTAAAGATTTGCTGATCGAAGCCATTCAGCCCGGCATCCTGTTTGGCAAACTCGACGAACAGGAGACAAAACCCAGCTACGAAGCCGTTGCGACCGAGGACAGCATAGCGTGGAAAATATCATCGGAAGAGTTCTGGAAGCTGGTGAAACAAAGCCCCGAGCTGATGCTGACCATGATCAATTTTCTGCACGACCGGCTGCGGCACTACGAAGAAAAGATCAAAAGCCTGGTCTTTGACGCCAAAGAAAAGATTCTACACCATCTGGAAATTTTGGAAGGACGTAAACATCGCTATATGAAAATGTTTCTGGTTGGCACTATCATGAGCCGCATGGCCCGCGTCACCCACGAAAAACTGGCCCAATATACCGGACTCACCCGCGAAACCGTCACCCGCGCGATCAACGATTTAAAAAAAGAAGAAAAGATCATCATTACTCCCGACGGCAAGATCATGCTCAACTGCGAAGACTGCGTCGAAAAGAAGCAATAACGATTTTCTACAGCTTCTTTTGAATCAGATTGATCAACATTCCCAGCATCAGATAACCAAACAACACTTCGGCCGCTACCAGCCCTTTTTGTAAGATAGTCACCGGGGTAATATCGCCGAATCCGACGGTCGTAAACGCCACCACGCTGAAATAGAAATAATCATACCATCCGCCGCCTCTGGCCATTTGCCCGCCGGTTTGAAGCGTATCCACGATCAGAAATATCCAGCCGAACATCATGATGAAGAGAACCGTCGTGGCCCCCCAGCGCAGAAAACTGGTACCGTAATTGGAAGTTTTTTCCAGTAAGATGTAGCCCAAATGGCTGGAATACTTTCGACGAACGTGAAAGGAGTGTTTGCGAAAATACATTTTCGCCAAGTACGACCGCTCTTTGGCCTCGTGCAAATCGTGTTTGTGGTATAAGAGTTCCAGCGAAGCGAAGTATTTTTCGATGATTTTATAGAAAGCTTTCGACTGCATCAACTTCACCTTATATTCAATATCCTTTTTGCGTTTGAGGTGTTTAACCTCCTGGCGGTACAGCAATTCTTGTTCGCGAAAATTATGCTGCATTTTTTCAAAATAATCCCGCAATACCGGACTCTCGAAATGAACATCTCCCTGCAGCATGATACGCAACAGATAGTAGTAGAGTGTTCCCCGGTTTTCGTAACTCTCGGGTGCAAGACCTTTCAGTTCGGCCAAAAGCTGATGTTTGGCCTTTTCCAGATCTTCATTGTGCACGCGTCCTTCGAGAAGTTTGGTGACATCGGACAAAACTTTCATAATAGAACATGTTCTTTCTATAATACCATAAAAATACGCTCCTTTCAATGTCGCGACTCTTTGTTCTCATCTCAAATGACAAAGTTCAAATACCAAAAGAATGATACATATCAAAACTCCAATAGCCGCGATAAGAAATTGCAATGTATGTCTTCCGCTTTTGTTATTGGGCATTTGAGCTTCATTTGATATTTGGTCCGCGGCAGATGAACTTTGAGATTTTAAAATTGTGCTATACTACGCTATGCTGCTTATACGTTCACTATCCGCCATGATTAAAGACCAGATAAAAAAGCTACCCGCCAAACCCGGCGTTTACCAATTTTTGGACAAAGATGGCCGCATCGTTTATATCGGCAAAGCCAAAGATATCAAAAAACGGGTAACCCAGCATTTTCAGGGGAGTAAAAACGCTCCGGCCAAGAACAAGAAGATGCTCACCCTGGTCGAAACGATTACCTGTATCGAGACCGGTAACGAGATCGAGGCACTGATTCTGGAAAGTACTCTGATCAAGGAGCATCATCCCAAATACAACATTTTATTGCGCGACGACGCGAATTTTTTATACGTGAAGATAACCTTCGGCGACGAGTACCCGCGCATCTTTTTCGTTCGCCGCATGACCGAGCACAAAAGCACGTATTTCGGCCCGTACACCAATGCGGGAGCGATCCGGCAAACAATGGAACTGATCAACAAGATCTTTCCGCACGAATGTCTCAAATTCTTTAAAACCGGTGTCGGGACGATTCCGTGCTTCAACTACCATATCCAGCGCTGCCCCGGTCTGTGTATCGGGTCCGTCGGTCAGAGCGAGTACCGGGCAATCATGCAGAGGATTGCACGATTTTTACGTGGAGATACCGAAGAGGTTTTACGCGATCTGGAAGAGAAAATGAAACGCGAAGCCGGGACTCGCAACTTTGAACGGGCCGCCAAAACCCGGGATACCTTAATGAACCTGAAGGCAGTACTGGAAAAACAGTATGTCTCGGATCCCAACAGTACGCTGCAGCAAGACGTGCTGGCCTACATTCTTTCCAAAGACCGTATCTTTGTAACCTTGTTTAAGATCCGCAACGGTAAACTGCTGGAACGACTAAACTTTCGCTATTCGGTCCCAACGGCGTACGAGGGCAGCAGCGAAGAGATGCTAGCCACGATCGTCAAAGAGTACTATACTTCTACTGTCGACATTCCGCGTCAGATCATACTGCAGCATTTGGTGACAGATAAGGAGTTACTGGAAGGCTGGCTGTCGGGGACTGTAGGCAACAAAGTTGAGCTGCTGGTGCCCGAACGAGGCAAGAAGCACTATTTGCTGGAGCTGTGCGAAAAGAACGCCCAGGCTTTTGCGGATAAAGAGATCCTGAAAGATGCAACCAGTCAGGGCATTCATCCCGAAGTCGGATTGGAAGAGCTGAAGGAGTTGTTCAAACTGAAAAAGATCCCGAAACGGATCGAATGTTATGATATTTCGCACTTGGGAGGTAAGTTTACCGTCGCGTCGATGGTGGTGATGAAAAACGGCGAACCGGCCAAAGACCACTATCGGCATTTCAAAATGAATACGATCGGCGACCAGATCGACGACTATGCTTCGATGCGCGAGACGCTGGAGCGTCGTTTGAAATATCTGGTAAACAAAACGTTGCGGAAACTCACCAAAAACAAGAAAGAGTCGTTTCTGGAAAAACCCGATCTCTTGATCGTGGATGGCGGCAAAGGGCAGCTGGGTGTCGCCGTGGAGGTGCTTGCACAGCTGAAACTGACCGGCAAAATTGCTTTGGCCGGTCTGGCCAAAGAACAGGAAGATATTTTTCTGCCACACCAGGAGCGTCCGCTGATCGTAGATAAAACCTCGCAGGCGCAATACCTGTTCGAACGCATCCGTGACGAAGCGCATCGGTTTGCCAACTCGTTTAACCGGCGCCTGCGCGACAAAGAAGCGGTTGTGTCACAAGTGGACCGGATCAAAGGGGTTGGCGGAGCTACCCGCAAAAAACTGATCGAACGTTTTGGAAGCATCAAACAGGCCAAGGCGGCCTCGCCGGAAGAACTGGAAAAAATCGTAGGGAAAAAAATGGCCGAGAGATTGCGGGAGACTTGGTAGGGGACTCTCGAAAAAATAATACCTCTCAGAACAACATAATGTTGTTGACATTATAAAATAAGAAAGTAGAATGTCGTACTCTTTTGGTCTTTTACCAATCTTTATTTCTTACCTTATTCCTTCTTTATGAGCATGATAGAAAGAACTTCCGAGACCCAAGAAATTCATCCGAGCTTGCTAGATTGGTGTACAAAACATCCGGACTGGTTTGAAAAACATCAAGGAAAACTATTTCTGATAGATCAAAGAACAGATCAATTTATCCGGGATCGTCAAACTGGAGAGCCTGTTACATTCTCCTCCAAAGATAAAAGTATCGAATACTGCCAGCACTATAATATCCAAGGTCCTATAACAGTAGATATTGTGGGAAAAGCCTCAGCGCTTCCTGATCCATTTGCAAAAGAAATCGGTTATTCAGGACCTCTGTTTGTAGATGAAAGAATTCATGCGCTTATAATGCGTTTCTCTCAATCCACTGCCTCCCAATCTTGACCAAGAAGCAGTAGGAAAGTTTCCGATTAAGTTATTACAAACTAAACGCCGCGCCGACCAGATAGCCCGCCAGGGCCGACACCACCCCAATCAGCATTAACTGTAGACCACTTCTCAGCCAGTGACCGACCGTTACCTGAGCCTTATACGCGCCAAAGCCAAAAAGTACCGCCGCGGCAAACAGGATCGAAAGGATCTTTTTCAAACCCAGATCCAGCGGCAGAAAGAAGGGAATCAGTGGAATCAAAGAACCGACAAACGAAGAGAGAAATACAATGCCTGCCGATTTATACGCGCCGTTTTTGGAAACCGGCGTCAACCCCAATTCGTCCCGCATCATGGTTTCCAGCCACATCTTCCGATCCGAAACAACGACCTCGGTCACATCATCCAGTAATTTGCCTTTCAGCCCCTTGGCTGCATAGATCTCGCGAATTTCCTCCTTTTCGGCATCCGGAAAATGTTCGATTTCGTAATCCTCGCGCTGCCGCTCGCTTTCGTAGTACTCGGCTTCGGCCAGCGTGGAAGTATAAGCCACGGCCCCCATCGAAATAGATTGGGCCAACGCCGCTGCCAAGCCTCCTGCCAGAATGATGCGGATATCCGAAGAAGCGGTCGCGATACCCAAGATCACGCCCAGCGTGTTGACGATACCGTCCTGTCCGCCCAAAATAATATCGCTCAGGTTTTCACCCTGCTTGTGTTGTTCTTTATGCATAAAAAAGAGAGTCGGTTAAAGTAGAGATTTGGCGGAAATACATGTATCGAAAGACTAGCCCTCCAAAAAGGAGACCATTTCGGCCGCTGCGGCAAAATAGGAAGAACGGTCTACATCGAGCCATCTTCGCCCTGCCACAAATTGTTTGTATTCAGTTCAGTTCGTCCGGAAGCCTTTAGATACAAGAAAAACTGCATACGGTAGGCGACCAGTTGTTCCAGCAAAAGTGTCATTAAAAACAAGACCTTGGGCATTTTCATACCTGGCATAAATGGAACCTCATACAGTTCCTGGAACTGTTCATCCGTCATACCACCGACCCATTCCAGAATATCTTTCTCTGCCATATCTAACTTGGAAGCAAAGTCTTCGACGCGCATAGAAGCCTCGGCCTCTTTTTCTTTGGCCTCAAAATCGCTCCACAAACTCATATCACCCGTTACGATTGCCTGAGCTGCCCGATGCGGACCAAAGGTCAAAAAAGCCATTAGTTCGCGGGTCGTGCGTTGTTTCTCCGTTGGCTTGTATTCAACGGATTCAGTGGTAACCTTGGTGCCCAGGTGGCGCAAGATTTTGAACTCCTGCTGTACCAGACCCAAAAATTGATCTTTTTGGAGCATAGAAAAAAAGTTAACGATAAATGAACAGGTCTATTGTGCCTATTCGCGAAGAAAAACACAAGTATTGTCGGTTCAGGTCGCTTGCCGTATGCTAGAAGGTGTTTTCATCCGTTTTTTTATGCAGAAATTATCAACACACATTTTGGCATTTCACCATGCACTGATCGCACCTAATGGACTGGCCTCTGAAATTGCTGTCCTGAATCCATGGATAAAAGAGGAGGTTCGGACAACTGCCGCATTATTTTATGAAAAATATTACAGTGATACGGCCAAACGTACCTTTATTTTCGGGATCAATCCGGGCCGGTTCGGTTCAGGAATAACGGCGATCGGTTTTACTGATCCAGTAAGACTGGAAACAATGTGTGGAATAGAAAATCCCTATCAGAAAAAGGCGGAACTTTCGTCGGAGTTTGTCTATCAGGTTATCGGGCAGCTGGGTGGACCGGAAAACTTCTTTCGGCAGCACTATATTACGGCTGTCTGCCCGCTGGGGTTTACGAAACACGGCAAAAATTACAATTATTACGATGATCCCCATACGCTAAAAACACTTACTTCGTATATCGTAGATTCGATCAAAGCACAGCTAACCTGGGGTCTGCACCGTCCGACGGCGGTCTGCTTGGGAGAAGGGAAGAATTATGTTTTTTTGTCTAAGTTGAATGAAGAACACCATTTTTTTAAAGATATTCTATCCTTGCCGCATCCGCGTTGGGTGATGCAGTATGCGCGACCGCGGATTGAGTATTTCGTGGGGCGTTATGTCGAAGTGCTGAGAAGTACGGCGTAAGAAGTATCTGAAAGTTCTTCAGGAGATAGCATTTGTCATCCGCCGGGGTGGATCCGGGTACGGTTGGTCCCATTGTACGTGAGGGCGGTGTTCCTTGTATTCTCCGGGAAAGAAGTGGAACTGTTTCGCATCGGGCTTTTCCTACATCAAGTGCCCTAAACAAGAGCCGCGGCATGACTGCGACGAAAGAAAGACATATACCTTTTAAGTAGATTTTAAGGCTTATTGTAAATATTCTTAGTGTTTTTTAAAAATGACAATAAAAAATGTTGACATTTATATTACAAAGGAGAAAAACGATCTAAATTCAGAATTAATGTAGTCGGGTTTTCCCGCCTTTAGCGGGATAGATCCGGTTCAAACCGTATTTTGGATTTGATCTTTGAGTCTGTAGGAGGAATGTTTTTCAAAAGGAATGAACTATGTATCATCGTCCAACCAGGGCGGCGTTGTGCTTGTTAGATAATAAAAACAGGCAGAGCGCTGCTCTTGTTGGTAACGAGAGTAATAAATGAGAGTGATTGAAAAAAACTCTCACGCCAACCAAGGCAGCCAAGGTTTCAAACCTTATAATTTGCTTGCTTCGATAAGCATGCATCTATTATTAATGAACATTCGTTAGTTCAAGAATGAATACGGCTCGTACATTGTACAGAGACCTGAAAGTTTTTGAGCGATCTGTATCCCAGAGTGTTCATTCCTTGATCATCAGCTGTGAGAGAAATAAGGAGAATATCCTCATGAAAGATCGAAACAATGCGACCGATTTCGTCGATTACAATGGCGTTCCAATCAATGCCAATACTGGAAACAACAATCGTGAATTCCCGGCAAATCGTCACAACAACAGCTGACAAAGAAAACCGGCGTAAATATCCTCTCATCCTGAGAGGGTAAAACGACATGAAGTCGTAACAATTAAACTTGATTCTCTGTTTCATACTCCTCAAAAAAACAGCCTTCAACGGGCCCCTAACAATGTCGACCCGGGTTTTTAATCCGGGTCGACTTTCTTCTTTACTGTCATTTATCAAAAGGTAGTAGGCACATGTGCCACAACCTTGTTTTTGTCGTTCCGGCTCAAGAACGATCCGCTTCGTCATTGCGAGGAATCAAGTAGATCCCTTGAAAGCAACGAAATCTATAGACGAAGCAATCTCATGCGCCGGCTGGCAGAGGACAAAGATTGCTTCGTCTGGTCAATAACTTGCTGGAAAGCAAGTACACACTTCCTCGCAATGACGGAGGGTTTCGCATTTATCTATAAATTTCTCCTAATTTCCACCAATTCCAGCACCCAATAAAATTTTGATATTTGACTTTTAAGCTTTGAATTTGGCCTAAAACACTCCAACCCCCATTCCCACCACCCCGATCACTACGCCCATCACCGCCAGCAAACCGCCGATGATCCAGAACCGAAACACCACCGTATGCTCAGGCCAGCCCAGCGCTTCGAAATGATGGTGCAGCGGCGCGATCAGAAAGACCTTTTTCTTGCGAAACTTCTTAGACGCGATCTGAATAATATCGGATAACGTTTCTATCACAAACACCCCGGCGATAATCACCAACACAAAGATCGAGTTCGTCAGCAGCGCAATCACCCCCAGCGTCGCCCCCAACGAGAGCGCACCCGTATCGCCCATATAGAAGCGCGCCGGCGAAATGTTAAACCATAGAAAAGACGCTAGCGCCCCGCAGATTACCCCGCACAGAGCCGTCAGAAAAACCATGCCGTGCGCATACGCGATAATTCCGAACGCCCCGAAGGCAATCATCAGCAACCCCCCCGCCAGACCGTCCAAACCGTCGGTGATATTTACCGCATTCGCGGTCGAGATAATCACCAGCATAAACAGCGGAATATACCAGAACCCGATATCAAAATCCCCCACCGCCGGAATATGAATCGAACTATACTCTAGCTTGTAATGAAACCACCACGCCCCGATCGCCGAAAATAAAATCAGCCACAGAAATTTCGGTTTCACATCGATCCCTTTGGCTTTTCCAACCCCCCGGATATTATAAAAATCGTCGATCAACCCCAGCACCGCTGTAGCGATCAATGTTGCCAACGGTAAGTACGTCTCACTTCGTTGCAGAAGGGACTGAGGAATCCAGTCAAGTGCCGAAGCAATGCGCGATAACAACACTACCATAAGCGTTGTCCCCCACACCAGCACTCCGCCCATCGTCGGGGTCCCTTTCTTCTTGCCATGCAGTTGATTAAAGATCGTAGCCGCTTTACCGTCCACCGCGTGTTCTCTCAGCTGTTTACCCAGCCGGTACTTGAGCAGAAGACGGATAAACGCAGGCGCCAGCATAAACGCCAGAATACACGAGAGAATCGAATAGACACCGATAAACACCAGGTCCGAAAGACTTTGCATGGGCAAAAAGGGAAGAATCGTGCCTATTATAACCAAGATTCGTCCCTGAGCCAGAGGAGATTATGAAAAGAATGAATAGGACAAGACTTTAGGGAAACAAAGATTCAATCGAGGTAGAGATGCCAGTTCACCGCCTCTCCCTGTTGCAGAAGTTCAATCGCAGAGGGAAAGGAGCGCGGAGGAGGCTCTGCTACGGATATATTGGACAAAACCTTATGCACGCGCCAGACATGCGAAATAGCGGCATTGGGCGGAATTTCTGTATACGTAAAATACCTTACCTCCCGCGATTCGTCGGTTTCGACCGGAACACCCCTTATGATGCGACACAAAAAAGTATAAACCGGTTTATGCTCTTTACGATGGAAATCGCGACTGACGAGTCTGTCTATCTCCACTTCTAAACCGACTTCCTCTCGTACTTCTCGTACTGCCGTTTCCTCGGGCGCCTCGCCTTCTTCGCTGCCTCCGCCCGGCAGGTTCCACAAATCGTAGTCTCGACGACGAGCGAAAAGAACTCGTCCCGCATCGTCAAAGATAATCGCAAAGGCGCCAAATGAGTTCATAGGCGAAGCATGAACACTATTACCTCAAAGATTTATGATCAAACAAAAAGTTTACTACAATCGCAGCCAAACCGAGTGTTTTTAGCAAACTCTCTGCGATAAATGCCGGAACGATATAACCTTCGGAAAATCTCATAAGGCCAATACCCAACAAAGTTATAACGATAATATCGAAGACCGTAATGCCAATAATGGCTACAAGTATAGTTATGGACCACATTCTTCGCATTCTGATAATCTCATCTTTTTCTCGTATCAAAAGCTCGATTCTTGCTTTATCAAATTCAAGATTCGACCCTTCCAGAGAAGGGCTTGCCACAGGTTTGACATTCTCAATAAGAGATAGCGCATCTTGAAGGTCGGGTCTCTGCCTAGTTATCTCTTCCATGAAAGATGATGTAATCTATTAATGATGACCTCATTTGATACACCAAAGAGTTTTGCCAGAATTTCAGATTCCTTACGTGTCAGATGATAGGTATTCATGACATTCAGCAATTTTTTTTCAGGAACAAGAAGGTTGGCCGCAAAACAGTTCGCCTCTTTCTCAATAGGAGTCGTTTCAACCGTCGTGAGTCTCAACAGCACCTCAATCTCCCCCGGCTTATGGTTCAATAAATAATGCCCCAATTCATGCGCAACAGTAAAGAGCCTTCTGGCAGGAGAATCATCCGAGTTAACATAAATAATCTTATGCGGTATATCGATAAATCCAGAAACGCTGAGCAATTTTTCTGGCATTCTTACAATTTTGACTTCTAGCCCAAGTGTCTTGGCAATTTCAAAAACAGGTACGATCGGTTCCTCGATTTTAAAATTCGCCAGAAGTTCTTCGGCTTTCTTTTTGGCACGCTCGTAGTCAGGTTTTGCGGTAGTCGTAGGCATGAAAAAGCGTTATATAAAGTACTTATAGTATACACGATGTACCTATGAGATCAAGGCAGTTACCCCCTCGGATCGTTCTAAGTTCATGATTCTTTACCGGGTTTCCACCAGAAGAATACCGCTCCTACTCCCCCCGCCAGCAACACTCCCCCCAGAATCCAGTACCACAAGGGAATACCGGAACTATCGGGTAAATCGGTTTTCAGATCCGCCGCCAACGCCGTCTGCACAGAGGCGTTAGTATTGTCGTTTTCCTGATCAGTACCCATAAGCATAGTTTCCTCCAAAAAGTTGAGGGAAGCATTCGTATTCAGGTTTTCATTGCCGTTCAGGGGCGAGTTTTGATTTTCATTCCCTAAAGCAAGACCGTTTACGTTTGTATTCTGATTCCCGGTTGAAGGCTTCGTTTTTGAGGAAGCGGCTTTGGTCTTGGTAGCGGCAACAGGAGGAACATAATCATCTTCCAGCACAAACGAAACCGCCCGACTTTGGTGGCTTTTCACGCCCTCCGGATCGGTAATAATCGCCTGTACATCGAAAAGTCCTGACGGCAACGCGCGTGTCAGTTTAGCACTGTAGGTACCGTCACTTTTTACACTGGTCTTGATGGTAAAAGTTTCCTGCGGCTCAAGCGCGGAAAAGATTTTTAGCAGCAAAGAGCTATTCGGCAAACTTTTTCCCTGTAAAAAAAGTCCGCTTTTCGTCGTGGAAGAGGTAAGCGTCACAAAATTTTTCAAATACTCCTCGTAACGGTCAGTTTTGGCATCGTCGGCATCACTGACCAGAGGATCGGAACCTATTAGAAATTCAAAGAAGTCGGCAATATGATCGCCGTCGGTGTCAAAACGTGCCGTATCGGTTCGCAGCTCCCGCTCCAGATCGTCTTTAATGAGATCGCGGTCGCGATCCTGTTCGAGGGGTATCAGAACAAACCGGATATTAGATTCACCGGGAGTTGGAAAATCGCTCGGAAAAAGTTCGGGAGAAAAATCTTCTCCCCGAACAAAGCTGCGATCGGTACGGACGTCCCGATAATGAACGCGGTCGAGCTCATCGCCGGCTGCATCCAGCAGGGTTATCGTATCTTCGGTATTGGTGAGCGAGAAGCTTTCGGAATCGATAAAAACCGCAGCATATCGGCCCGGCTCGATAGTCAAAGAATCATCAACCGTATAACGCTGTTTCTTTTTATTCGTAAAAGTAAAATTGTTCAGATCAACCGCAGTATCGGAACGGTTATATACTTCGATCCATTCCCGACCGGCATCTTTACCGCCGGGATCTGGAAAGATTTCGCTGACCGCCAGATCCCCCAAAGTGGTAATAAGAGACCCTGTCCCTGCACTAAGAGACGGATCAATACGATATTCCGCCATCACCAAACCCGTACGGTCATTTTCGCTCGTGAGTCCGAAAAACCAGAGTTCGGTACTGGCTTCGAGCAGGAAAGGAGTCGTATATTCGAAATAGTCGTCGGGAGTAGTATCACCTGAAAAAGCATAGAATATTTTTGTTCCGGTTTTATTAGATGAAAAAGAGACACGTACCGGTTCACGGTATGTTCCCGCAGGAGGGTCGGGAGTTACCGAGAGAGGGATTCTGACATTGGGCAGGTCCGGAGTCGGGAGAGACCATTCCCAGACCGAATCTTGGACATAGGATAGATCATTGACAAACCTACTAAAACTTTTGGCCGGTTCGGACTTTTCATACATAATTTTGTCGATAACCTCGTGATTGGGGTTGAACAGTTCGATGGCATCTGTTGTATTATTGAGAGAAATGTGGGTCACGGGACGATAAAAAGCACGCAGAGCCTGAGCCTCGAGAATAGTTTCTTCCGGAAAGGTATAACTAGACGATCCGTCGGAGAGCTGCCAACCGGTAAGATCTATTTCATGCTCCGAGATATTCTGTAATTCGATAAATTCAGCTTCCTCATCGGCACCGTCGGGGTCGGTAAAAAGCTCGGAAATGATAACTCCGTCCGAAACGGACATTTGTACCGACACGGGAGTCGGCTGTCCCGGACTGGGAGTTACCCATTCCCAGTCCGAGTTACCATTATCGTTCGTTTCCATGCCGATCAGCAGGTTGGTGGAAGCCACGAGTCTGGAAGAATGGCGCGCCAGTACTCTTTTTAGAGACCAGCTTTTGCCTTCGGGCGGATTGGTGTAGGTTACAGAATCGATTACGATTTTTTGCGGAGTGAAGAGTCGTACCGCATCAGACGTATTGCCCAACGACAATTTGGTCTGCTGCGCGTATAAAGCCAGATATTCTCCCGGTTCAAGCTCAAGATCGTAAGAAATCGAATACGGAGCACTACCTCCTTCGGCATCGTCAACTTGCCATCCGCACAGATTGATCGAACGGGTATCCAGATTGGCGATTTCGATAAATTCGTTATTCGTATCGATCCCGACAGGATTGGGGAGCACTTCGGTTATACGGATTTTTCCGCTGGTGTCACGGGGAGTACAGGCGGTAGCGACCGGTGAGGAAGAAGAACTCGACGCCCCTGTACTGCTTCCGGTATTCGACGGCGATTTGCTGAAAACCGTTACCACCTGTTCGGCGGTATTGCTCTCTCCCCAGGTATCGGTAACCGTAAGACGAAGCGTATACGTCCCGGGAGTTTCGTAACGCTTGGCAGCGGGATTTTCTTCGTTATTTTCGGTACCGTCGCCAAATTCCCAGCGAAACGAAAGGGGATCCTGGTCGGGGTCGGAACTTTCCTCTCCGGTAGCGTTGAGCGAAAAAGGGGCAACTCCGCTAGTTTTGAAAGGCGATTGCAGAGTAATAACGGCCACGGGAGAAGCATTATTTACTATATTGGGCATCCCTTTGGTAGGGATAGAGAAGCTGTGAAAATCTGCTGACGACACTTGCGAATCGGCATGATCCGGATAGCGTCCCAGACTTTTACCTATAGCCGAAGGCATCAGGGAAGTACCGCTTCCATACGCTACCGTATCGATGAGAGTTCCGGAAATCTTATTTTCGAGAAAGATTTGATCGCCGTCATTATTCAGCGAAACAGGGGCAGGTTCGAGAACAAAGTATGATTCTCCCTCGATGATTCCGGAGAGCACTTTAGCAGTACCGCCCTTATCGCGCAGCGTGACCTGCGCGAGATCGACCGGTTCTCCGCTCGTATTATAAAGCTCGATCCACTCTTTAGCGCCGCTTTCGGGTTGTATGAGAATTTCGTTGATAAGCAATGTACCGCGCGTGAGTACAGGGGTTATCGAGACATTCTGGTTGGAAGAGATATTTGCATTAGAATTTGCAAAATTTTGATTGTCGTTCCCAAAAGAAACATTGGCATTTTCCTGGGAGTTTTGATTCGTGTCCCCATCACTATTGGCATTGGGAAGAGAAAAATTAACATTCTGGTTCGCAGGAAGGGGAGAATCGTTGCTATTCACATTGAATATTGGCTCGGAAACGGGAGTATTGGCATTAGAGTTGTGGTTCCCCTGTCCATCATTCTCGTTGGTATTAGGTTCAGGACTGTTAGTGTTGGTATTTTGAGAGGACATATTCGCGTTACCTTGATCGATATTCTGGTTCGCGTTACCCGCGGGAACCGGAACTATGCTGTTTCTCTGACCGGGCGTGCCGCCGATGACAATACTTTCCGTCAAAGCGTCTTGAAGGTTCCGTTCCCATGTTTTTCCATTCCCGTCAGCTGCAAGATTGGTATAGGAAAGGGTATCGCTCACACCGCCTTCGTCGTTTTTGATCGTCAAGGGTTCACCGGTATTGACCAGTGAAAAAGAAGTATCAAAAAGCAATCCCGAAAATGTGGGGTACTCTTGTAAAAACAAAGCTCCGCTGCCGGTTACCACGGCATAGCCCTCAGCCGGCAAGAGCGTTCCGCCCTGGACAGCATGCAAGCCGTGCGCCACACCCGATTCGAGAAATTTCCAGCCGGTCAAATCCACAGAGTCGGTGGAAGTATTATAGAGTTCTATCCACTCGCGATTGGTATCGGTCCCGACCGGATTGTACATGATCTCGTTAATAACGACGCGCGCGGTAGAGGCTCGTAAAAGACGCGCAGGATATACCAAAAACGAGATCAATAAAATCGGCAACAACAAGACCGGAAATATTCTTTTGAAAAAGGTCATACGCGAAAATTCAATTTTCATTCTAAGACCGCCACAACCAAAAGCAATAGAGCAATACGTTTTTTATCAAAGTTTAGTTTTTTTTAATGTTAGCAGAAGTGAAAAAGATACAAAAAAGGCGATTCCCGAGGGAAACCGCCTTTTCATTCAAAGCGTAGTCAAATCCGAAATTATCCGCGAGCGCCTACCTGAGACAGCAGATCACTTACTTTGCTCATTGCGGATGGCAGTTGATCCACCACGGAGAGCACGGGATATTCCAGAGCAAAGGTACGTACCACGGAGGTGATCATCTCACCCGGGGTGCTGTTATAACCGTCAAAAGGCAATGCTACGTACGGGAAAGTATCCATGAACGGACGATCGTTCTGAGGAACGGCGTCTCCCAGTTGACCTGCCAAAGGATCCGGGGTAATACAGCTGGCGACTCCGCCACCGAGAATAACATTGTAAGCAGCACCGGCTACAGCCTGGAGAGAAATATCGGTCACGTCGTCAAAGAGACGGCGTCCGTTGGGATATCCTTCCAGATCGCCAAAGCCCAAACCTCCCAGCAGACCGGCGCGGCAGCGATCGGAATGCGTGGTAGCGTCGATCGGACAAGCGCTGCTGACCGGAGTAGTCATATTCAGACGCAGCATTTCCGAAGGAGCGACGCTAGCAGGCTGATTGATACCGGGAATACCGGTCAGGAAGATCGTAAGTAAATCGCTACGACCGGAATTATTAGTCAGATTCTGGCAATAAACAGTACCGTTTACATTGACGTTGGCACTGACCGAACTGTTATAATTTCTGCTTGGCTGCGGAGGAACATTGATATTGTAGAGACCGGCAAGCAGTTTACCGACTTCCGGATCGAGGACTGGATGATTGACCGGAGTGGGGAATACGGCGCTAAAGGTGGCCAGATCGTCTTTGGGTTCGAGACTGTTAAAAGCGTCTTTTACACCGATAAGCGTACCATTCAGGTTTGTCTGTATCGGAATAACGACCTCGTTGACTAATGGCTGTCCCAGACGGGAAACCTGGCGGTATTGCGTTTTTACCGGCAGAGCGCTGGCATTCTGGTTGGAAACGATCAAGCGCGGAATCGAAGTGGTAGCCCAGACACCGATAATATGGTTCCCCGAATTGGCGTTGGGAACAGCTCCGTTATTCGTCAAGACAGTAGCAGGTACCTGGAGAGCCAAAACGTTTACGTTATAGCCCGCAACTCCATCGCGGCCGGTATTGGCGTTGAAAAAAGGCGGACGCTCCTGAAGAAGGTCGAAGGTCGCTCCCAGATCGACGAAGAAGGGGTCGTCGCGCTGACCGGCAAAAGCCTTGCCTATAGCTCCATTAAAGTTAGCACTCTGAATGGCGGCACTCGATAGAGCGCCATAGTTTTGAGTTGATACAAGTCCGTTATGGTTATCGCCGATATTGTGTGGAGGAACAGGAGCACCCGTAAGAATACGAGTCGTTACGCCATTCTTGATCATATCCAGATTATAGGTCTGATGAAAATTCAGATCGGAATCGTTCAGCGACGTGATCGGTCCGACGTTATACAGAAATGTATTGTTAATAGCGTAGCTTCGGCTAAAGTCAAACCGGAAAGTAACGTCTTCTACGGCGTCTCCGTTGTTATCGATTTTGATATCGTACAGAGCATCGTCGGAAAACGGATAGAAATTCGGTCCGCCGGCTGGCTGCTGGAGGAGCGGAGCAACGTCGACAACGAAACAAATACTGTTGGTGTTGTCCGGGCAGCGGAAAGAATAGACGTCGGAAATATCGTACGGACGATAGATTCCAGAAGTCAGCGGAGCTTCGTAGTGGGAAGATCCGTGTACCTGCAGGGCCCCGGCGGGAAGCAGGCTAAGCGCAACAGCGGCAAAAAGAGCCATAAGTGCTCCTTTGCGCTTTTTAGGTATGGAGAACATACTTTGCTTGAAGATTAGATAAATAAAGTATGTAAAGTAACGTTGACATTATACCGAGCAAAAAAAAAGCTGGCAAGACAAAAGTTCTAATTCACGGGAGAAACTTGGAAAAGATACTGTTTTAATAATCGGATTCTTCATAAATTAGAGCATAATGGTCAGGAAGACTTGCCATACATACGTCACATTGCGGACGATGAAAATACGGAATGATCGTACAGAACAAAACGTAAAACCAATCGATGCAGGAACATATCGAAAAAAATCAAGGATAATCATATACGAAAGCCGCCGGTAAAGTTGACGTCTCAATAAGAAAACGACAACATAGTCAAGACAAGACTTTGTATGTAAATACCTATAAAAATCTCAAGGAATAAGAGACAACGGGGCTGCGGCGACAGGACATTCTCAAAATCAAACCGTCTTCTTGCAAACCGAATATTTTGATTCGTCAAAAAAAATCCAAAACCTCTCCGCGTTTAACCTTGACCTGCGCGGACTCAATTATTAGAATGTAAAAGTACTTTAACATTTTTATCTTTCCTCCCTTATGACATCGTTCAAGCGATCTCTGGGAAAACTTGGGATAATCGGAAAAACGCTGTTAGTGGTAATGGCGCTTTCTCTGATTGCCACCATGATTCCCGCTCCTACTCTGGCGGTAGGGCCGTCTTTTACTATTACGGCTTCATCGAGCGACACAAATCGCTGTACGGTTTCGCCTGCAAGCCAGGACGTTGACCTAAACAGCGACGCGATTATTCAGATCTTCATTAAGCCCGGAAATCAGGTTTCTTCGATTATCGACAATAGCACCGATGTCACCAGCCAACTACAGGCCAGTACCAACGGAACCGACGTTTTCTTAAGTTATGTGATCGCAAGTGTCAACGCGGCTCACACGGTCGTGGTCAATTGTAGCGCTGATCCGTTTGCGGTTACAATTACCGCTCCGGTTTCGGGAACACCCATTAACGGGAATAACGTCAATGTAAACTTGAACGTCAATACGAACGTCAATGCCAGTTGTTTGTTCAGCCTGGACAAAGGACAATATATGAACATGAACGGCAACGGAACGCCGACACATACGGCCGTTATGAATAATGTATTGGAAGCGGTACATACGGTCATCGTACGCTGTACCGATTCGTTTACCGGAAATATAGCCTATGCCACAACCAGCTTTACAGTACGCCGCAGCGGTGGTGGTGGTGGCGGCGGCGGTGGTGGCGGTAGCCCAGTTACCAATTCGAACACGAATACCAATAACAATGGGAATGCTAACCAGAACGGCAATAATACGAACCTGAACGGGTCTAACTCGAACGGATCTTCCGGTGGTTCATCCTCGGGCGGAGGCAGCGGGAGCGGCGGAGGAAGTAGCAACAACACGAATACAAACGGTATCGTCAACGGCAATTCAAATAGTACTACTGGCAACAGCGGTACCAACTTTACCGATATTGCCGGGCATTGGGCTGAACGTTATATCAAATACTTGGCAGAAAAAGGTTGTATCGAGGGGTTTCCGGGCATAAACGGAACAAGGGAGTTTCGTCCGAACCAGGAGATGACTCGCGCTCAGTTAGTAAAAATATTGATCGCCTGCGAGGGCGGAACAGATATATCAACACCTGCTACTCCTCCATTCTCGGACGTACCGGTAACCCATTTTGCCGCCGGATATATTGCCGAAGCGAAAAGACTGGGATTCATCAGCGGGTATCCCGATGGTACCTTTAAACCGGATCAAACGATTATCCGTGTGGAAGGATTGAAAATGATTCTGCTGAAGAAATTTCTGGCATCCAAGATTATCGGAGGCAGTATGGATTTTACGGATACGATCAAAGGGCAATGGTATGAGAAATATGTAGCTTTTGCCCAACTGAAAGGTTTTGTCACCGGGTACCTAGATAGCACTGGAAAACCAACTGGGAAGTTTGGTCCTGCCGACAAACTCTTGCGAGCACACGGAGCGACATTGGTAGCACGAATTCTTTTCGGGCAACCCTAGTTCATGTAAAGAGTTATCGAATATAATGAAAAAACCGTTGTCACTGCGGACAGCGGTTTTTTTGTATATTCCTCCTATGTGGTTAACAGGATACCGTACCAGTTCAAAATCAATCTGCTACAAAGGCACACATCAATCATCAATGGTCATCCCGGCTCGCCCGGGATCGGTAAACGTTCGGACATGTTTATTGCGCCGAATTTCGAAAATCTGAGTGATATTACGGATTCTGGAACACCGCCCTTGGCAGAACAAGCCAGCCAGGGTGACAAAAACATTGTAGTACACGAAAAATACAACATGTTAGTTTGAAATGGAATTGGTATTGGTGAAGCATCATAAAAAACGCTCACAAAGTTCCAGGTAAATGAAGAGGTTCCGGACAAGCCTCAATGGGCTCGCTTTATGGGCGGGATGGCGGTTTAAGAAACCAGCCCCGCCAAGAAGAAGGAAGACGATCCCACTGCAAACAGGCTGTCAGGCTGCCCCTGCCAACTCCCCTCTCCAATCTCCAAACTTCTTCCCTACCAGCTTCCGCCGCCCCCGCCCCCAAAGCCGCCCCCCGAGAATCCGCCCGAAAAACCGCTGCCACCGCTGCCAGCACTACTACTCGCAGGCGTCGAGACAAAAGAGGCGTTGCTGGCCGTGGAAAAATCATGTAATGCTCCTAGCAGAAACCCGGTTGAAAAGTTGTTTGCGGTACCAGTAGAGAACCATTCCGGCGGAGTTGTATAAATATCTTTAAATTCATTGGCCCAGGCTGTTTCCACCCCCAGTACCATGGCATAGGGCAGAAGTTTTTCGAAGAGCTCGGGATTTTTTTCGGGTGCGTTCAAAAAATCGATTTGCTTCTTCTCGGCACGGTTCAGGTATAACCGTAACCCCAGAATATGGATAAAGGCTTCGGCCCCTTTACGCGTTTTGCGGGGCATAAGCGGTGCGAAAATACAGATAAGAATACCTGTGACTGCCAGCGCCGCGATTCCCAAACCGCCGACAATACCGCCAACCACGAATGCGGCGATCAGTACGAGCACGCCCCATACGATATACGTACTGCGAACCTTGTCGGGATTTTTAGGGAAATAGTCGTTACCGGTAAGTGTATCGTACAAATCGTTTTTCAGGGCGGCCAAGTGTTTGTAAAACTTGTTCTTCAGTTCGCTAAGCTTTACATCGTTTATCGATCCTGAAAAAATTGCCGCTAACAGGCTTTTTTCAAAGGATGTCAGGGATTGATCAGCCGCCTTGAGTCGAATGAACTGATAATCGGATTTTTTTTCCTCTTTTCCCTGCTGCACGATCCGTATATACCCCCTTACTGCCAGGTGGATCAGCGCCGCCGAGATATCGGTCATATCGGCAGTCTCGTCGTAGACTACACCCACTTCCGCCGGCGACAGCTGATCGGGCGGACCGTACATCGGGGCAATATGTTTGTGGGTTTCGGGATCGCGCCCCGTAGTCCGCCAACGCCAGAATAAAAACAAAAATACGAGTACGGGAATAAAAACGATCCAGTTATCCTGAATTGTCCACCAAAGATGCTGATACCAGGGTGGTTGCACGAGAAATCCCTTGGGAAGTCCCAGGACAAAGGTCAAACCTTCTCCGGCCCCCAGTGGCCGCTTGGCAGACACTTCAAATCCTGCGGATATGGGAACAAATAAGCAAGAACTATCGTCATTGTCGCCTTCCCTACCAAGAAAACAGGCTTTCTGTAAGGAAGCGGTCATACTGCGATCCGGGATGTGAATGACCGCTTTGGCTTGTTCGATCGGAATATCCCATTTGTTTCCGGTAACATTCCAGTAGAGTTCATCTGTTGCCCCAAAGAAGTTTATACCGCGTTCGATACGATAGCGAATCACATACGTTTGCTCTCCCGAAACGGTCGTGTCGGGATCGCCGATTTTAATCCTGAGACTATCGCCTTCACTGGAAGTTTCGTAGGGGTACGGAGTCGCAAATTTATTTTTTACCTCAAGAATTTGCAAACGAACCCGGAAGTTTCCTTCGGGGCGACGATACGACACCGGAATATCGCGATACATACCGTGACGGCTCAAAACTCCGAAATTATACACGATCGTTTCTTCTACTACATAGCTGCTATCGGGAGAAAGTGTTATATCGCTGGTAAAGCTTTCGATACGCTCGGGTCCGGCCGCTTGTACGGAAAGAAAAGGAAGAAGCAATGATATCCCTATCAAGAGCAGAAAAACATGTTTGCGCATAATAAAGTATGGGAGTGAGGGAAAAGCCTGTTTGCAGTATAAGGGACATACTTTGCTGTCTCAAAATCTTTTTTCCCATGTGGAAAATGGGGGTCAAAACCCATGGTTGTCAAATCCTGCCATTTTGTTACAATAAAGCAAGTATTCATCTCTTCGTCCATTTTCCATGACTGCCATCCCTTTTCCCGAAATTCCCTTATTTGCCGGATTTACCCCTGCCACCCTTGATGCGATACAAAGCAGAAGTCGCGAAAACGCAGTCCCGGCACACACCATGATCTTTCGTCAAAACGATCCGGTGGATGCCATGTATATCATCCTGAGCGGGCAGGTAGAAATCATCAACGAAGAACAGGGAATTCAGACTTCGATCCTGGACCGGTACGATTTTTTCGGAGAGATGGCGCTGTTGCATACCGAAAAGCGTAACGCCACCGCTACAGCTCTAACCGATTGTCACCTATTGGTAATCGATCAGAAGTTATTTAGCGAGCTGATCCAGATAGAGCCCGATTTTGCGGTACGGGTCGGTAACAGCTTTGTCGAGCGCTTCAAGGAAAACAAGAAACAGGCGCGTATGGAAGAATTATTCGGGAACGAAACTGAACAATAAACCCGTATCTAAACTCGATACGGGTTTATTGTTTAACGTACTAACAAATACGGTCAGCCTAAAGAATCATTCAATTTTTTCCATATACGTTAGTACCCCAACGTCCGTAGAGCTTCCTTAAGGGGCAGATCGTTATTTCTGTCGTTGGGGTCGGCTTTGACTTCCTTATCTGGCATAACTCCTTTTTTATGGACCGAGTTGCCTTTGGGAGTAAGCCATTCGCTGATCGTCAGCTTCAGGATCGAGTTATTATCGAGATCGTATACTCGCTGTACTACTCCTTTGCCATACGTTCTTTCTCCAATGATTGTTCCACGCTGATTATCCTGAACACAAGCGGCCAAGATCTCAGAAGCAGAAGCGCTGCCTTTATTTACCAAAACAACCAGCGGAATACCGGCTAGAAATCCGTCTTCATGCACTTGTACGATTTCACGTTCATCATGATCACGCAGAGATAAGAGAATAT
Source organism: Candidatus Altimarinota bacterium (assembly GCA_039809385.1). GTDB lineage: Bacteria > Patescibacteriota > Gracilibacteria > JBDHUY01 > JBDHUY01 > JBDHUY01. Next base: position 50,749 of record JBDHUY010000007.1, on the reverse strand, counting down.
CATCCTTTTGAGCAATAAAGGAACACATTTGTGCCACGGCATTTAGCGAGCCACCCGGGTTATTGCGAACATCCAAGACCAGTCCCGCAGGTTTCGTCTGAATATTCTGGTCGTAGACTTTTTTAAATTGGTCGGGAAGATCGGGGACGAACTGGGTCAGCCGGAAATAGGCGACATTGCCGGGATAAGACATAAATTCTACTGGTGCCACGCTAATGACATCGCGGACGATCGAAAGTTCAATGGGGTCGGAAGTACCGATACGTTGCACGGTTATCTTGACCGTCGTTCCTTTAGGACCGCGGATCTTATGGACTACTTCTTGCAAGGAGAGATAGAGGGTTTCCTCGCCGTCGATCGCGACAATGACATCCCCCTCGCGCATGCCGGCTTTATCGGCGGGAGAGTCTTTGATCGGAGCAATTACGCGGATTTGACCGGCATACGTGTCGATAGTGGCACCAATACCTTCGAAGTCATCACCGTCAAGATGGTTCTGCAACTCTTCGGCCGCCACAGGCGGATAGAAACCGGAGTAGGGATCCTCGAGACCTTCGACGTATCCGCGAATAGCATTATAAATAAGAGCTTCGTCATCAATGTCCTCTTGTCGCAAATATTCGCTATGCACCAGATCATAGACGTCCAGGAGGATTTGTTTTAGCTTGGGATCGACTTTGTTAAAAAGTTCTTGTTCCAGTTCGCCGACGTCGCCCTTGAGCGTGTATTGATACAACCCGCGAGCTTTATAGAGAAATCCCAATGTTTCTCCGCGCGTGGGTGACCGGTAGAGGCCCAGCTGATCGGATGAAACGGGCAGAAGCAAACCGTCCTCCAGAGCCTGCGCTACTTTGGCGTGCTCGGATGGCTGCAAATTTTTATTAAAATCGGAGTACTGAAATACCGAGGTGACTACTTTGGGTAGAGGCACACGATAATAGGTTCGGTACAGATATTGGACCGCTTCGAGCCAGGTAATCGGCCCCTGGGGATTGAAATTTTCGGTGCTGCTTTTGAGGATAGCTCTTTTGAGCGCAACTTTGACAAAAGGCTCAAACCAAGATCCCTTGGGGACATCGGGGAAAAGCACCGAAATATAACTAAGGTCTTCATCCTCATCGATATTACCGATCAGAATTTTGAGAAACTCGGCCCGGGTTACCGGAAGTTCGGGGTGAAAAAGTCCGTCTGGCTTTCCGGTGATAATACCGGTTTTCTGGTAATAATTTGCGGCAGGATATATATCGCTATTGGCCGGGATATCGAGAAAATCGGCCCTCACCGTCGAAACAGAGAGAGAAGCCAGTAAGAGGGAGAAGGCCAGAAACAGGGCCAAAAATTTGGAAAATCGCACACGCATAGGGAAAGAATGGTACAAAAGTAAAGACTATCGGTCGTATTATACCGATATGCAGAAAAAAGTCATGAGTTTCTCCAAAGGTACAACAATGAACAGATCAAGGATACTTCTTGATGGCATTTACGGCACGAAAGGGACCGCGATACTCTTCATGCGGTGGAATATTCTTTCGACGATCACTACTCCTCATCGATTTGGGCTTGGGTACCTTTGTTGATTGGTCGATATTGAAAGATTGTATACGTTTTGTGGCAGCCTCTGCTTGACCGTTCTGAAATAATTGCTGTGCTTGTTTATACAATTCCAGAACCGCTTTCTGTTCTTCAAGTGCCTGAACATAGGGATTTAAGCGCAACTTTCTCTCAGTCTCCGAATATTGCAGGGTATCTTGAATTTCCTGCATAGCTTTTTGGAGACGATCAACACGTTGTTTGACATACACAAGGTACTTGCCTTGAGGACCGATTTTATGCAAGAACTCATCAAACTCCGATATCTTGTTTTTTTCAACCGCGGCAAGCGGGGCTTTTTGATCGGATGGTTCTTGTGAGTTCTGAATAATACCAGCATGAGCCAAGGTAGCATGAGCAAAAAACGTAAGCGCAAGGGTAAGAGCCGGCACAACTGGAAAGAGCCTACGATTAGTAGCATTAACCGTTGGAACTGTAGTTTCATGATTTTCTGAAAGCGGCATACAAGTCAGTGAGAAGAAAAAAATATCCCCTCTCTTTTATACCTCTTTCAGTTCGTTTTCAAGGTTTTTTTCAGCTTCGGGGATTTCTTGACTACGATGCTGTTCTTCAGCCATATTGTGAATTTTTTGGGCCTCCTTGCCACCCTTTTTGAGTCGCTCCAGGTCTTTTTTCGTGGGCTTGAAACGACGCACCGGCGGCAACCCGCTGTCCATGTTGACCATAGGAAGAAGAAAAGCAGGAAAAGTATTAGTCTGACAGAGCGTATAATATACCGAAATACATAAGGAGGATAGATTAATCACGATAAATCCAACGCCAGGTCGTTCACAACACTCCTTATTTTAACTCACTCGGGAGAGTTCTCATCAATTTCAAATATTGCCGAGATTCGTATACTGCATTGAAGTACTTGAAGAAATAATCGTAATTACGGTTCACAATTTTCTGTCTTTTTATACTCGACATTTGACTAATTTTGACCAAAAGAGCAGCCGCATCTTTATAATTATTCGATCTGAACAAATACCCAGTATTTCCATGCTTAATTAATTCCGGCATTGCTCCACTATTGGGAGCAAGAATGATAGTTCGTGCTGCAGCAGCTTCAGCAACTGTAAATCCAAAGCTCTCCATAGGAGAGGTTTGAAAGTAAACATCATGCTGTAGAAACCATGGAGAAGTTATATTTTGCCAACCATAGAATTTAACATACTTATTTAACGAGTATTTATCCACTAGTTGTAGGAGAGTTCTCATTTCTTCACCATCTCCAATGATAGTTAATTGCACTTTAGGTATTTCTCGAACAGCTATTTTTAAGGCTTTTATGGCAACATCAACTCTTTTCCATTTAATAAGCCTGCTGAGAACAAGTACCTTAAAATACTCTGATTTTCCAGAATATGACTGTCGGTCGTTTTCAGAAAATAGCTTCAAAGGAAGTCCGTGATAAATGGACATACTATTTCTCCCTTCTCGAAGGTATCGCTGTAATGAATTTGTTACACATTCACTAACGCCAACGCAAAAGTTCTTACCGAGCAACAAGGTATCCCAATAAAAATCAGATGGTCTTACACCTATAAAGCACAATATATCATCCTTAATAACAAGTGTTCTGATTTTTTTATCCTTGAAAAGGATAGCGCGAAAAACAGTGATGGTTGGAATATTATTTTTATGCGCAATAGGGATATCGACTGCATAAGTTCTATGATTTGTGATTACTCTTTGAATAAATGTTTTTTGTTTATCATAAAGCACTTGTTGCAATACACTCATGTATTCGTTTAAAGAATAGGTCCAATGGACTTCTATCGATCGAACCAGATTTAACTGACTTACGACAGCGGGTAACTCTGACAGATCGCATATAACAAGTGTCACTTTTTGAACATGCTCCACGATATGATTTGCCAGGTACTCAATGGACTTTTCTGCTCCACCATAAGAGGTAACCAACCAAGTAATAAGTATGTGCATATGCTTTCCTATTTTAGGATGGAACCATTAATCAATATATTGTCCATCGAAACTTGGAATAAATCGTTCTCGATACTATGGAATTCAATACAGGCGGAATCTGTGACAAGTTGGGGAGTATGCATCAAATCACTAATATTGTTTATTGAGTCCGCATGGGGTAATTCATACAATTGGCATATCCAAATATTAGATTCTCCAACCGCAATAAGTTCTCGATAAGCGTTGGGGCCTTCGATAGTTACGGTCAATGGTCTGTGAGAATATAGGTGAATAACGGCCCTGCCTTTCTTCGCTAAAATAGAATTTGTATCCATATAATAACAATCGAATTTTTTTATAGGGAAAAAGGCATGCGTATAATTCAATGCCGCTGAATGGTTTAGAGAGGAGGGATATACTAGAACAATAGTACTATTATAGTGAACAACTTTGGGTAGTACGAGATTTCCATGCCAATAACCTGGACGATGAGATCTTTGTTCACTGATACAGTAAGGTGAATTTGTAAAAACAAATGTCTCATGATCGAAAGTGGCTTGCCAAACATGCTCATGGTGCCCTTGTTGTCCCGGTTTATGATTTTCAATTGAACTTAACATATACGATGATCTTTTTTGAATTTTAATACTCCTGTTCCAAGAGGATCCAATAAAGTCATTTTTTCCTGCATAAGATATTTGCTTATCTCCGACCAATAAGTTGGCAGAATTGCCTGATATCTTTGGGAACGAAGAACTGGTCAGTAATGCCGTTACTCCCATTACATTATCATTAAAGCAACCTTTCCCTGAAAGTAGATAGGATATTAAAGATGTCGGTTCCAGAGATGGATTTTTTAGATATATCGAATAGGTTCTCCCATGTGTTGTTCCGAATACGCCTTTGAATGAACATATCGATATCTGTTCGAGAATACGAGCTATAAAATCGATTGCAAGATCTACGATTCTTTTATTTTCTGAAAAATCGACGAGATTCATCAATGCAAGAATATCTTGTTCAAAATAAACATTCGACAACCATTCATAAAAAGCTCCACCCTCACGATTCGAGAACCATTTCATTATTCGACCGCTTGCATCATTGCGATGCAGCTTAGACAGACGACGATCATTGGAAAATACAGCATTTGGGAATAGTTGTGAGGCAAGTAGCTCATTACTATAAAACAGGATCTGATGATTCTCGGACCGAAAACACATCGCATCATTCCCAGGTTCGGTTTCCCAGTACCGAAATTGAAGTATCGTATTGCGTACTGTTTTCTGGGTTTTCAAGGACAAATGGTTTTCTTTCTGTCTTGAGAGAAGATATTGAAAACGTAAAAGACCCGCGAGATTAAAATCACTGCAATCCCTTCGAGAAGATACGTTACTCGCACACGACAGAACATTTCTTTGGTTAATACTTTCTGTCCCTAACTCAAGCCTGGCGATCTCAGAGAAGATTGAGTCATTCAATGTATGTGCAGCATGAGCAAGGATCAGACGTTTTCTTGTCTTGAAACCCTGAATCGAATTCTTATAATTCTGCGGATATACAAAGAAATTTACTTGGCGTGAAAGCCGTTCTATATGAGTTTTTGTATGACTTTTAACTCTAAAATCAATAACAAACTTCCCGATCCGTGAAGGTCGAATTCTTTTAAAGGTAAAATATCCGGACGATTTTTTTTTGATTACGGCATGTTCCAAAGTCTTCCCTGTTAAGCCGTCCAGGAGCATAACAGCTATATCTATGGGGGGTGATCGAGGAATGAAAACCTTCACGTCGCTTAAATGATGAAAAGACTCTTGCTCCAGATAAAAACTCTGTAACGTTATATATTCCAGGGTACTTTCCGATTGAAAAACTGCGATACCATCGTCCCCTCCGCCAGGATAAGACAGTCGAAGACTGATACTATTCGGGTTCTCTCGCTCGGCTATATTTGCTACTACAATCAAAACACTGTGCCATCCAGCTAATAAATAGCACGGGAATTTATATTTTCCTGAAACCTGATGATGAGAATCTTGTAAAGTAAAAACAAGCTTTCCATCAATCCAAACGCGTAATGGACGATTTGCTCGTAATGTAAGAAGTATGGCACCAAGATCTGAAAGGAGTTTGAATTTACTATGGAGTGTATAAGCGACTAGTGTCTTGAATGGAAAAAACTGTGTGAGGTTTACAAAATGGTCCGAACCGCACTGGATTTTACGCCATGTGTACATCGGATCATCGAGCAAGTTACCAGTTTGCAGCTTTTTCAGCTTTTTCATCAAGTCAATCTTCCCATCAATTGCTTGAATAAGATTAAGCCAATTTCTAGAGGAAAAATGCTCGGATTCTTGGGGTGAAATACTTATATGAATAGGCTCTAGTAAATCCCATTCATCAATATAGCCACTCATTTTATGAGGAAGAGAAGTATCAAAAGCCAGTTATCATTTATCAATTACGTGAGTCAGCATCGATATTTTTGCGTCAAAAGACTCTTTTGTTATGATTTTCTGAGCTAACATGAATCGCAAACGGATCTCTTGCAGCATTGATCCAGGATCTTTATTTAAGGCACATAAATGACAACCGACAGAAGAGTCCGAACGGAATCGATCCCGAAAAACAATGAGATCGCTGGGGAAAAAATCGATCCTAGCTTTCTTAGTACACAAGAGATAATGAAGAACGTTTTGATCTTTACAGATTGCATACTCAAATCGACCAGTTTTTTTATAGAGGCTCCACATTTCTCTAATCACATCTATTCTTTTCAGGTATTCATTTCTCCATATTTTCAAAAGAATCTTAAGTTTTAATGGCGGGCCAATAAAGAAGCCGGAATTAACAAAACGCTTTTGAAATTCTTCATATTCAGGGTGTCCGACATAGTGTGACAAGAAAAAGAGGTGCGTTCTTTGATCTCCTCGATCATGCGAGGTAAATATTACGGCATCACTCTTGAGGCTTTTTTCAAAAAGTGCTAGAGGTGATGTATAAAAAAAGATATCGGTATCGAAGTAAGCAATGCGCTGGTAGGAATGAATATTCCGTATCGCCTTTTGTTCAAACAATTGTAACCTCATCGATCGGCAAACAATATCATCGTAATAATACGCTTTTGGCAAGACCTCAACTGCAATATCTAGATCCTTACTTGTTTCAGCTAGGGCAGGATATGCATCCAATGATTCTGTGCAAATTAACAAAAGATCTGCAGGAACATGGAAAAAACGAATCATACGAAAGAACTCAACTGCCATCCCGTAAAAAGCTTCCTCTCCATAGGCCGTCACATAAATCAGGTATGGATTTTTTCGATTCATTTGAGGTTATGAACGAGTATACGAAAATGATCTCCGCGCTCTTCAAAGTTGTTATAGCAATCAAAGGCTGTCCCTCCCGGCGAAAGGAGGACAATATCTCCCGGGCTCGCTAATTCATAACTTAGTTGAGTAGCTTGATCAAGATTCTTGCAATGACGTATTTTAGTCTTTAACTCTCCCGTATAAGTATCAAGTAGCGGGGAAAGTTTTTCGAATAGCGTGCCAAATACAATAACATATTTGGCCTTCTTCATACATAGATCAATCAAATATTTCCAGGGAAGATTTTTATCTTTACCTCCAAGCAATATAATCAGCGGATCATCGAAAGAATTTATAGCTGCCACAACTCTTTCAGGTGCCGTTGCAATACTATCATTAATAAATAGAACTTCATTAATGCTTCTCACCTCTTCAAGTCGATGGGACACGCCACTGAAATTATGAATAACATATTTTATATGCTCAACCTTAGCACCGGCCAATAAACTCAACAATGTAGCTGCCATTACATTATAAATATTATGACGGCCTCGTAATCGGATGTCGCGAGTGTTACAAATGAAAATTGGTTTGTCTACGGACAAATTTACAAAAATTTCTTCGTTAGATAAAAAAGCTCCTTGAGAAACTGATTTTTGCATGCTTATATAATACACTTTGCCGACACTCTTTGTATCCAGCTTGGAACTCTCCTCGTCGTCGAGATTCAATACAAGCAAGTTTTCCCTGCTCTGGGGAAATAAAAAAATCCGGGATTTAGCTCTTGAATAATTCTCCATACTTATATGCCTATCGAGATGATTCGGAGTTATATTCAAAATACAAGCAATCTGCGGGCTTTTGTTCATAATTTCCAACTGAAAGCTGGATAGCTCGATTACTACCCTATCTTTCTGACCAACAGATCCAAGGTCATTGAGAAGAACGTGCCCATTGTTGCCTCCTACCCATGTCTGAAAGCCAGAACTCTTCAGCATCTCACCCACCAGAGTAGTTGTTGTAGTTTTTCCAGCACTTCCGGTAATACCAATGACAGGGGCGGGACAGCGATCTAAGAAAAGTTCAGCATCATTATGAACCGGGATACCCCGGTTGAGAGCTTCGTTTACAACAGGATTGGAAAGCGGAACACCGGCTGAAACAAATACAATATCCATTGCGGATAGTTGCTCTAATTCTAAAGAACCGGCGATGAATTTAACAGAATGGTATTTAGCTTGAATATTGGGATCAATACTCTTTTCGTCTATGACAGTTACATGGGCTTGTTTATCAAGCAGCCAAGATGCCAAAGACTGCCCTTGTCGGGCAAATCCAAAGATAATTATTTTTTTACCTTTAAAGTCTTTTATCATATGAAGCGAATTTATCATAATGACTATGTGAGTACTATAGTACTTTATGTTAAAAATCAAGGTAATGCGATCTAAATCCATAAAGTTCAAAAGCCTAAGAGATAGCTCTAAAGATACAATGGGGTATCAAAAAAACTGAGACGTGTGTCTTTATACCGTCTCAACTTATTGGTTTGTTAAGGGGAAAGCGTCTAAAAAAATTATGCTTCGCCAAACTTTAAACCATCTTTTTGGAGGAAGGCATTCGGGAATATAATTATTCTCAAAAAAATCTCACTTTTTACAAAGTGTTCTTTAGTAGGATCTATCCCCTTTTCCGCATCCGGATACTTTTGGGCGTGACCTCAACCAGCTCGTCGTCGCCGATATATTCGATCGCTTGTTCGAGATTGACGAGCCGTTTAGGTGTCAGCGCTTCGCTCGTCCCGTCGCCTTTGGAACGCATATTCGACAACTGTTTGGTTTTGCAGACATTGACACTCAGATCCTCAGGTTTGGCGTTTTCGCCGACCACCTGACCTTTATACACATCTTCGCCCGGGCCGACGAAGAGAATACCGCGTTCCTGGGCATTTAACAGACCGTAGGTGTTCGTCTTGCCAGATTCGAAGGCCACCAGCGATCCGTGCGGGTTACTGCCGATACCAACCGCCAAGGCTTTGTAGCCGGCAAATAAGGAGTTTAGGATGCCAGTACCGCGGGTAGAAACAAGCAATTCATTGCGGTAACCGATCAGTCCGCGTGTCGCGATCAGAAAATGGAAATGGGTGGTCACGCCTTCGGAACGCATGTTGAGCATTTCGCCCTTGCGCATGCCCATTTGTTCAATCACCATTCCCGAATACGTTTCGGGAACTTCCACCCAGATCTCTTCGTAGGGTTCTTTTGAGACGCCTTCTTCCTCTTTCATAATAACTTCCGGACGCGAAACCTGCAGTTCATATCCCTCGCGGCGCATCGTTTCGATCAGGATCGATAAATGAAGTTCGCCGCGGCCCGAAACGATGAACTCGTCGGCGCTTTTGCCGTCTTCGACTTTCAGAGCTACGTCTTTATCCAATTCGCGATATAAGCGTTCGCGTAAGTTGCGCGAGGTGCACCACTGGCCTTCCCGACCGGCAAACGGGGAGCTATTTACGCCGAATGTCATTTTTACCGTAGGCGGTTCGATATCGATCGGCGGCAAGGGTTGCGGATTGTCTTTGTCGCACAACGTATCGCCGATATTGACACTGTCAAAACCGGCGACAGCCGCAATGTCGCCCCCGCCCATCGTCTCGGTTTCCATGCGGGCCAATCCTTCAAACGTCATCAGCGCCGTGATTTTCTGCACCGCCTGTTTGCCTTGACGGTCGATATGCATCACCGATTGGCCTTGTTTTACGGACCCCTGATAGATTCGCCCAATGGCAATTTTTCCTTTGAAATTATCGTACGAAAGAGCTACCACATGCATCTGGAACGGCTGTTCCAATTTTTGCTCCGGAGCCGGGATTTCCTGCAAGATGGTATCAAAGAGAGGGCGAATATCCTGCATTTTTTCCAGATCTTTGTGGGTGTCGGCTTTGCCCAATTTGGCCGCCGCGTAAATGACCGGAAAATTGATCTGTTCGTCGTTAGCGCCCAGATCGATAAAGAGTTCGTAGGTTTTTTCTAACACCCACTCGATACGTGCATTGGGCTTGTCGATTTTGTTGATAACAACGATCACCTTGAGTCCCTTTTCCAGGGCTTTTTTGAGCACGAAACGGGTCTGGGGCATCGGCCCTTCCTGGGCGTCGATCAAGAGTAACGCGCCGTCGGCCATCTTTAAGACACGCTCTACTTCGCCACCGAAATCGGCGTGTCCGGGAGTGTCGATGATATTGACTTTTACTTCGTTGTAGCGGACCGCGGCGTTTTTGGAAAATATGGTAATCCCGCGTTCGCGTTCCAAGTCGTTGTTATCCAGGATCAGATCTTTGGACTCCTCGAGTTTACCGAGGTTGGTTTTGGACTGGCGGAGAAGTGCGTCTACCAGTGTAGTTTTACCGTGATCGACGTGAGCGATAATAGCGATATTGCGAAGGGATGACATAAGGAAGGTTAGACAGGAAATGAAATCTGAAATGTAAAGTAAAAAGTCTCAAGTGAAAAATGATCGTATCACTTTACATTTTTTAATTTTGGACTTTTTTTCTAAAGCCCAGACACTGTACACGAAAATCCGGAAGTTGTCGAAAGAAAATGGATAGTACCGTTACTATGTGAACCGGAGATACTGCAAACATGGCATCAACGCATTCCGATATAGAAAGTTACAGAGTGGTGTTCCGAAGGGTTTGTCACACATTACGAAACGCATTTGACGACATACTTTCAACCGACATCAATCCACATCGGGAACAGGCCTGCTTCTCACAAAAATATGCGGATAAGCATGCCGCAGATAAGGAATAATATAATGGTATTCGAGCGGCCGAAGATAGAACAAGAGAATATATATGTCGGTCGAGATATCTTGAATATGTTGATCACCTGCCGAGAGTTTCTGAAGTATACCTATTAGATCAAAGAGTGCTCGTACGTTATTTTCTATACGCCTAAATCTTGACACAAATGTTCTTTTTCCCCCTTCCAAAAATCTTTTTACATCTTGATTTTGTCCATTATCTTTTATAACACGGTCAAAAATATCGCATGACTGATCAAAGTAATTCTTGGCTGTAGAGAACTCCAAAAGAACTGCTGGGACAGACGCTGTGATATCAGACAAAAAGCCCGGCAGGTTGGCTACCATTTCTTCATGCAACCGATTAAGATATTGTAAACATTCTTTATAGTTTTTCCGAAACATTATCCTCTTTCCAAAATTTTTATACAACATTATCAGATGTTGTAATTTATGACTGAAATGCTCTATGGAATAGCCGGAACTTTGGAAGATTCCTTCCATCAGGTTATGCAACTCTTCGTGTTTCTGCGTTTTTGCCATAGAATCGAGATCGGGACGTTGTTTCACAAATGAAAACGGCGTATTGCGATAATGAGTACCTTCCGAGCCGGGTTTAATACGTCGAAAAATATCCTCCGGCACGATAAATGTCACCCCGAAAGCTGAAAAGTGTGTTTCGAAACTGGATATATCTATACCGTTCCATGTCGGCACAAGTTCGTAAATTTTTGCTGGGAGACTGTCGCGATTTCTATAGAGAGAGGAAACAAGTTTGTTTTTTTCGAGCAGAACTGCGAGCATCTTTTCTATCTTTGTAAAGAAAAGAATACTTGGGTTTGCCTCAAAGTCACTTAACTGATCGAATTTGGTATCCTCCTCAAACAGATCTGTGATATCAATATCCGGATCTTCGGAGACAACGTTTTTAATGCTGTCATTAAACCGCACCCGTTCCAACGAGAGGTTACGATACAGTTCAAGCTCAGTCCGCAGTTGACCGGAAGCAAGCCGTTGCTCCATATCACGATAAAATTCCTGAAATTGAAATTCAATTTCGGATGGAGACATTTCAATATTCGATTTTTCTTCGATCAAGCGAACCAGTTCTCTCAAATACGGCATTTGACGCTCTAGGCGCAGCAATAAGAGGTTTTTTGCTTTTTCTGGAGAAGCGGGTGACTGCTCGTTTGTATCGCTAGAGGAGATTTCGTTTGCCATAAAACCGATTAATGAAGCTAACGCATAACCAGATCATACACATACTTTTGGATCGCTTCGTACGTCGTGTCAGTCGGCAAAGCGATATAGTCGTTATTCGCGGTTTTGGAAGGATACAAAAAATTGGACGTGGAAATGACGTTCCCGCGTTCAATAGTAAATTGCTGGTAATCCTGATAGAAGCCGAGAGCTTGAAACACGTTCACGTCGGTTTCGACACTGGCAAGCATAGTCTTGGCCAGTTCGAGCTGCTGAGCTACGTCTGCGATTCCCAGGGCGCGGATCTTGTCCAGCGTAATCTCGATTACCTGCTGCTGTCGTTTAGCTCGCTCGAAATCGCTGTCACCGTGGCGGGTCCTGGCATATTTGAGCGCCTGCGTTCCATCAAAATGCTGCCAGCCTTTGGCAATGAAAAGTTCTTCGGTATTGCCGTCGCCGGTGGGATACTGTTTGTCTGCAATATCTTTCGGAACATTCACATCGATACCTCCCACTAAGTCAATAACTTTCACAAAACCTTCCAGATCGACTTTCAGATAATGCTGAATCGTCAGTCCGGTAATGTCGTGCAAGTAGACTTGGAGCGTGTCGCGGCCGTAGGCTTTGTAAATTTCATTCACTTTCCGCCCGTCGATATACAGATCGCGCGGCACCGAAATAAGCGAAATGGTTTTGAGCGACGGGTTGACCGAGGCGATCATGATTGTATCGGTCAGACCGCCATGATCGCCCACGATCAAGAAATTACGAATATCCTGCGCATACGTAAAAGCGGTCGGTTTCTTTTTCTCTTGCTCGACACTGAGTTTGATCAGTTGCTGAATCTGGTTGTTCTGTTCGTCTATCTTTACTTGCAGGGCTGCGATTTGTTGTAATTTTTCATCCGGATTTTCTTCACGCTTGCGCAGCAGTTTTTCGGAGACTTCATGTAAGCCTGTGGTCAACAGCGATACTTGATTTTGAAACAGCGTAATTTGCCCAGTTAGTTGGTCATTTTTTTCTCGCAAAGTACCGTTCTCTTTGATCAAACTGATCAGCTTTCCCTCGTGCGAAGCTGTAGTTTTTTCAAACGTCGGAAATACGGCCCACCACTGATAGGCAAACAACCCGGCCAGCACGAGCAAAACGGCCATGATTCCCTGAAATACTCGGGTCAGCATCTGGCTCTTGCTAAGCGCGTACTGAAGCCGGGCTTCCTGAAAGAAGCGCAGCACGGTGACATTATCCGGAACAGTTCGCAAGATAGTAGAGGCCAGCGCAATACTTTTTTTGTACTGGCGAGTTTGTTGATAGGTCTGTAAAAGTTCCAGAGCTTTTTCGAGCGAGATCGAATTTTGGGACATACGGAAAATGATGATATCGTTTTATTATATCATTTCCGGGTTATAGAGAACGAATCGATGGACTTGTAATGTATAGATTTTGTGGCTTGACCGCAAAACGACACCTTCAAGATACTTCTTTAGAAAGAATCTTGGATGGAGATTAGAAGCAAACAGGAACCTACTTTGAAACGGCTAATGAAACCTGATTGACGTTGCCTCTATTCTTGATTCTAGATTCTTGCTTCATTCCCCCATATAAATCCCGATCGATTTGGCCGTTTGATAGGCGTCATTCTGACGAGTTATCCCTTTGAGTCCCTCAATCATACCATCCAGTGGAACTGTCTTAATTCGTCCCTCATGTAAAACAATCATATGACCAAATTGTTCGTTGTGAATGGCTTCCGTAGCGGCGTGTCCATAGGAAAGTGCCAGGATGCGATCATCCGCATTAGGAGTTCCGCCACGCTGGGTATGTCCCAGGACAACGTGTCGCATTTCAAATTCTTCGGGAGCAAGTTCTTCGATATGGTACATTAAACGTTCCGCTGCCCCTCCCAATTTTGATTCGCCATGAGCATCGTCAACTTTACGTACATGAACTTCCTGGGCTTGGACTTTAGCCCCTTCGGCAATCACAATGACCGAATAGTTGCGGTCGTTGGAACGGCGTTTACGCAAAAAATCTACCACCCCCGTGGTACTAAACGGAAATTCCGGCAAGAGAATAACATCAGCACCGCCAGCCAGGCCTCCATAGAGGGCGATCCAGCCGGTGTAGCGCCCCATAGTTTCAACGATAATAACGCGATCGTGGCTGTAGGCAGTAGTATGAATTCGATCCAGTGCGTCGACTACGACGTCGACGGCGGTATTGAAACCGAAGGTACGATCGGTGCTTTTGAGGTCGTTATCAATTGTTTTCGGAACTCCGACCATATTGATCCCGTGAGGAACAAATTGCAGCGCACCGGCCATGGTCCCGTCGCCGCCGATCACTAGCAACGTATCGATGTCGAGTTTTTTCAGATTCGTCAAAACCGCCTGGATCAGTTCCGGCGGATATGTGGCCTTCTGTCCTACCCCTACGATAGCGGTAAATTTTCCTTTATTCGTGGTTTTTAAAATAGTTCCGCCCAAGTGTGCAATCCCACGCACTGCTTCTTCGTCCAATACCCGGTAATTCATATCCAATACGCCGCCCCAGCCTTTTTCAAAGCCGTAATAGGTATAACCGTACGGCTTACCCGACTTAACTGCGGCTGCAATAACCGCATTGATGCCGGCGCAATCGCCACCGCCGTTGATAATACCGATCTTTCGCATAACTTGTTTTGTTAGAATATATTACGTTTTAGGTGGAAGTTCTATCTGAGCAAGAGAGAAGAAATACGAAATTCTAAATCATAAATACTAAACAAATTCTAAATTCTAATTTTCAAATTCCAAACGGGAAAATGAAAGTTTGGAATTTCTGGTTTCGTATTTGTGATTTGTTTCGTATTTCGATATTCGAGTTTGGAATTTCAAATAAGGAAGTATTTCAAACTTGTGCGTTCCATAACTAACTAAAAGTATTCTATCGCTCTTCCCAATGCGTGTTCCAGTGAATTCCGCACGATCTCGTTATAGGTCGGATGGGCATGAATCGTATTGGCAACTTGATCAATCGGTGTTTTAAGCTGAATAATATTCGCATAGGCCTGAATAATCTCGCCAGCCATGTCGCCGATGATTTGAGCTGCCACAAGTTGTTGAGTGGACTGGTCGATCCATAATTTCACGAAACCAGCGCTATGCTCTTCAATCGTAGCGCGCAGGTTGTGAGAAAAGGGGAATTTAACGATCTTCACCCCATGGGTATCTGTCGGAACCTTTCCGACAGTCGCCACCTCGGGTAACGTATAGACCACTGCCGGAATAACGTCGTAATTCATCGCCCGGTTCCCGTGCTGCATGATATGTTCCGCTGCGATAATGCCCTGTTGGATAGCCACATGGGCTAAAATACTCTGTCCCGTAGCATCCCCTACCGCATAGATATTCGGGACAGATGTCTGTAAGTATTCGTTCACGCCGATACCTTTATCCGTAGCCTGGATACCCATTTTTTCCATCTCTTCTTTGTTAATCACGGCCTTACGGCCGATAGCAATCAGATTAAAAGGAGAATCGAGGGTTTCGATTACCTTGGTTTGCTGGTTTTCGATGGTAAGTTTTCCTTGTTCGACCTTCAGCACTTTGTGTCCGGTATAAATCTTGACGCCGATCTTGGTAAGTTCGTCGGTAATGGCCAACGAGATTTCGGGATCCATGCTAAAAAGACATCGATCGAGAAATTCGACGATCGTCACTTTGCAACCGAAATGGCAGAACATGGTAGCAAATTCGAGTCCGATAATGCCGCCGCCGATAATGGTCAATTGTTCTGGTAGTTCCTTGATCGTAATCAGTTTATTACTGTTACAAATACTCGGATCCTGCTCGTCAAACAAATTCGGAACCAGCGGCTGGGATCCTGAGGCATAGATAATATGCTCGCCTTCGTAGACGGTATCGCCAACTTTGACATGAGTAGGATCTACTACTTGGGCACTACCTTCGACCACATCGACGTTCCAGTGGTCCAGCAGATCGCGAATTTCGAGACGGCTACGATTGATCACTTCGTCCCGCCGTTCGGCAATTCGCGGGAAATCGATTTTTACATCGCCCGGATGTACCCCATAGTGAGCTGCGCTCTGAACGGCTTTAACATATTTCGCGGAAGTAATCATCGCCTTGCTCGGGGTACAACCCCAGTTGACACAAATGCCGCCTACCAGATCCCGTTCGATCAACAGGGCTTTGCCCCCCAGCTGAGAAATACGAATAGCAGCGGTATAGCCCGAGGGGCCGGCTCCGATGATAATGGCTTTGTACATGGAAGATTTATTTATGATTTATGAATGAAATTCTAAATTCGAATATCTACTTTCTAAACAAACCACAAGCACTAAATCAGAAATTCCAATTTCTTATAACTGTTTCCAGTTTGAGATTTGGAATTTCGAATTTATTATCCAAACAGTACTTTTGAAAGTCCTTTCGCAACGTCCACCGCCTTTTCGTCCTGCCAGACCTTGCGCCCCACCGCGATACCATGAGCACCGGATTCCAGCATTTCGGCGACGGCTTCGATATAATCGCCTTGAAAATTATCGGTTCCGGAAGCCAGCACTTTGGCGCCGGCGGCATTTTGCACCGCATACGCAAAAGTTTCGGCCGAACCGGGATATTTGACCTTGACCATATCGGCCCCCAGTTCCACGGCAATACGAACGGCATATGCTACGACTTTCGGATCAAACTGGTTCTCGATTTCAGGTCCGCGGGCATACGACCAGACTGCGGTAAAGAGACCGGCCTTCTCGGCTTCGCGACGCAGGTGCACAAATTGATCATAGGCAATATGTTCGTCGGTCTGGCCGGGGTTGATGGTGAAACCGATACCGACCGCACCCAGTTTGACGGCGTCCTCTACCGAAGCGGTAAGCGCCCCGAGATAATTTTTCTTATTCAGATTGCTCTTGCCGTTTACTTTGAGAATCAAAGGAAGTTTGTCTTTGAGATCGGGCGTATAGAATCGGCGAGCAATACCGTATTGAAACGCAATACACGTAGCTCCACCTTCCAAACCAGTTTTAATAATGTTAGCCGGATCGGCACTCCATTCGTTAAAATCGGCCGGACCGTGTTCGAGTCCCTGATCATAGGCTAAGAGAAATATTCTACCCTGTTTTTCTACCTTGGATGTATCCATAAGAATTAGGTATAATTAAAAAGTAACGGCAGACGCGGAATCTTAATAATAAAATGACTTTGAGAAAGAGACAAGAGGTTTTTTCTTTTTTTATAGGAGAACCGGAACAAAGGAGCTTCGACGGGGCAGAAAATACGTACTACGGGAATCGGCATTCGGCAGGCCAAAATCGCAAATAATCGTCCATACCGAAGTATTGCCAGATACTTATTTATCGAACATATCAAGAAAATAGCGGAAAAATATCTGGAATGCCTGACGAGCCCATGCTATTTTCGTGCTTCATTACTTTTAAACTCTTGAAAATCTATGCGACCTCTCTACTGCGTGGCCAACTGGAAAATGAACAAGACGATTCAAGACTCCGTCAATACGACCGTCGGGATCATCGAAGGTTTGGGAGATGAGTCCGAACAGAATGTACATGTAGTTATCGCCCCGCAGTTTTTAGCCGTCGCTGCGGTCAGTCAACGTTGCCAGAATACGGTCGTGCATACAGCGGCGCAAAATCTGTGTGCAGAAGCCGCGTCAGGTGCTTACACCGGCGAAGTCAGCGCCGAAATGATTCTGGATGCCGGTGCCAAGTATGTGATTGTGGGCCATTCGGAACGCAGAACCTACTATGCCGAAGAAGATTTCCGGGTAGGGAAAAAAGTGGCCCGGGCGCTCGAAAGCGGACTCGTTCCGATCTTGTGCGTCGGCGAAACATTGGAAGAGCGCGAACGAGGACTGGAAGAAGAGCGGGTCGGATCCCAGATTAAAATTGCACTGTATGGCCTTGAAGCAGCCAAGGTAGAAAAGATTATTATTGCCTACGAGCCGGTCTGGGCTATCGGTACCGGCAAATCGGCCAACGCTGCCGACGCTCAGAAGATGCACCAGTTCATTCGTTCGCTTCTGACACGTCTGTATGATGAAGCGACTGCTACAAAAATTTCAATTCTCTACGGCGGCAGCGTCAAACCCGACACAACCGCCTCCTATATTGAGCAACCTGATATCGACGGCGTGCTCGTCGGAGGAGCCAGTCTGGAAAGCGATTCGTTTTTGAAAATTATCGAGGCGGTGAAGGAGAGTGCGCAAGGATAGGCGTTGAAGATGATTCTTTCTCAATGTATACTAGGAGAGTTGCAGCGGGTAAAAAATTTTAAATTTGAAACTCTAAATTCGAAACAAATACGAAATTTTAATTTTCAAATTCCAAACAGAAGCAGAAGTTTAAAGTTTGTGATTTCTTCATTTATGATTTGTTTAGAATTTAAGATTTAGCGCTTCGAATTTTATAGAGTTCTTGCATCAACTCATTACAAATTTTCTTTCTCTATTTACTTTCTAATTCACTCTCACCACTATGGCTACCCGTGTTGCTATCAACGGCTTTGGCCGCATCGGACGACTGATTTTTCGCAGTATTTACGAACACAATATGCTGGACGGCGCGGTAGAGGTTGTGGCCGTAAATGACATTGTGCCGGCAGACAATATCGCTTATCTGCTCAAATATGACTCAACCCACGGTCGTTTTCCGGCTGAGGTAAAAGCCATTGATGAACATACCCTCCAGGTAGGCAATCAAACCATCAAAACTCTGGCGATGAAAGTACGTCCGGAAGAACTACCCTGGAAAGAACATAATATTGACGTTGTGATCGAGTGTAGCGGACTATTCACCAAGAGTGCCGATGCCTCCGGACATTTGACCGCCGGGGCTAAAAAGGTACTGATTTCGGCTCCCAGCGACGAGACGGTCAAAACGATCGTCATGGGCGTCAATCACGATTCCTACAACGGCGAAGATATGATTTCCAACGCCAGCTGCACGACCAACTGTCTGGCTCCTCTGGTCCATGTTTTGCTCAAAGAAGGTTTTGGCATAGAAGAAGGTTTGATGACCACCGCTCATTCCTATACCGCGACGCAGATGATCATCGATGGCCCCAGCCGCAAAGCCTTCCGCGATGGCCGGGCGGGAGCTCTCAATATTATTCCAGCCTCGACCGGGGCTGCCAAAGCAGTCGGTCTGGTCATTCCCGAGATCAAAGGAAAACTGACCGGGATGGCCTTCCGCGTTCCCACACCGGACGTATCAGTGGTAGACCTGACTTTTAAAACGACCAAAGAGACCAGTTTGAAAGAGATTAATGCTGCTATGAAAAAAGCCAGCGAGACCTACCTGAAAGATATCCTCGGGTACACCGAGGACGCAGTTGTTTCTTCCGACTTCATCCACGATTCGCGCTCCAGCATCTACGATGCCACCGCCGGTATCGAGCTCAACAGCCGCTTCTTCAAACTGGTTTCCTGGTATGATAACGAGTGGGGGTATTCCTGCCGGTTGGCGGATGCGCTCCGCCTTGTGGTAAGTAAGATGTAATAATGGCGTCTACGGGCAATTTTTTTTATGCTGATACGTTCATATAGGCATACAAATTAGAAATACTAAATCATAAATTCGAAACAAATTGTAAACTAGAAATTCTAAACGCCTTCTACCTAAAGTTTGTAATTTGAAAAATTGAAATTTCGAATTTGTTTAGAATTTCGCTATTCGGATTTAAGATTTTTTGTCATTGGTTCGCCGCGCGAATGAAATCGGGATTTAAAAGATCACTAGAAATAACCAATCTATTTTATTCTGCTCTATCTCTTACCAAAAGCTTAATGGACTACTCTTCCCTCCTCGCCACGCCCCAGATCTACACCGGCAAAAAAGTTATCTTGCGGACCTGTTTGAATGTGCCCCTAGATGAGAATGGTGAGATTCTGGATGATACCCGACTGGTCGAAGCATTGCCGTTCATTCAAGAACTGGCTGAGCAGGCCGAGCGAGTCGTGATCATCGGTCATTTGGGCAGACCCAAAGGCGCATACGACGAGAAACAATCGTTCAAAACGGTGCAACAGTGGCTTCAGACAAAGATGTCGTCGCTTACTATTAAACTCGTTCCCGAACCAAAACTTGAGAGCGAAGACAACACAGGAGTCTATTTGATCGACAATATTCGCTTTTTTGCCGGAGAAGAATCAAAAGATGCGACTGAGCGGGAACAGTTTGCCAAAGAGTTGGCAAGCTTGGGAGAGATCTTCATCAACGATGCTTTTGCCGATTACCGCGAATCGGCTTCTTGTACCGATATTGCCCAGTTTCTGCCATCGTATCTGGGACCCTTGTTTTATCGCGAGATCAGTGCACTGGAACGTTGTAAAAGCCCCGAGCACCCCTATACGGTAATTTTGGGCGGTGCTAAACTTTCCGAAAAGGTTGATTTGATGCAAGCCTTGCTCCCGGTTGCCGACAAGATTCTGGTTGGTGGCGCTATGACCTATACACTCATGAAGGCCAAAGGATTGCCAATCGGCAATTCGCGGCTGGAAGAAGATAAAATAGCCGTGGCCCAAGAGATGCTCCAAACCGCCTCGGACAAGATCGTTCTGCCGGTCGACCATAAAATCATCGATCGCTTCGGCTCCGAATATATCGAAACGCTGGAAACGGTGAACGAGATACCCGAAGGCAAAGTAGCCGTGGATATCGGCCCCCGGACGATCGAGTTGTTCAAAGAGCATATTCAGAACGCCAAAACGGTTCTGTGGAATGGTCCGGTCGGCGTCTACGAGTGGCCCGAAACAGCCGAAGGCAGTAAAAGCGTCGGTAGAATCGTCGAACAGCACGAGAACGCTTTCCGGGTGCTGGGGGGCGGCGATACGCTGGTGATCATCAAGAAATTCGGACTTGCCAACTTCACCCACGTTTCAACCGGCGGCGGCGCGATGCTGTCGTTTCTCACGGACGAGCATTTCCCGACGTTAGAGGCGATTGAAAACAGCAGAAAAACATGAGATGTTCGTGCTGACCGTAGAGACGCATTGCAATGCGTCTCTACGGAGGATCTTGGTAAACCAACCCCGCATACGGATTTCCGTAGCGGATATTTTGGGCGGCTAAAAGTTCGCTGATAGCATCATAGGTTTTCAAGGAGAGCAGCGAGGGTACGGAGGAAGATTTTCCTCCATAAGGAAGGAACAATAAGGCTTCGGTAATAACTTCCAGATCTTTCAGGGGTATCAGAGATGCATCCGGTGAATGAGAGGGAAAAGCGCGTTGGCTCATAACGGCTTTTATACTTTTAAGCAAATCCAGTTCCGCAGCGCTGCCACGATTCTGCAGTGTCGTCAGCGTCATTTTGAACATGGCCAAAATCCGGGGCCAAGCCAGCGGCCCGTACATCCTGTCGGGATGTCGCTCAAAGTAGCTAAGCCGCTTGAGCGCCAGAGAGATAATCGCCTTAGTCACTAAATTATAGGAAACAGTAAGCTCTCGTTCTAATGTTACGCGCTTTGTCTCTAATGTTTCAAGCGTTTTCAAATCCCGAGAGACCGCATTTCTTTGATGCATGAGATCAAGCCAGGTATCCACCTCGGAGTCGGTGCTGTCGCAATAAACAGGATTTTCCGCGATTTGGGTATCCAGCTGGATAAGCAGTTCGGTCATGGCTGGACGGGTATCCACATAATCAGAATCAAAACAATCCACGATACGCCGTATGTTTTCATATATACGCTGCGTATGCATAGAGATACCCAGCAATCCCATTTCATAGATCCACTGCTGAGGATCTGATAAAGCCATATCTGTCATCTGAGGCACCATATTGTCAGAGCTGGCATCCATACTTGATAAGGCAAATGAACCAAGCCGAATATCATATTTTCATGATGTCTGGATAGTAATCAAAGGGGTTAACTTGTCAATATGTATTGTCAGTTTTTTATGTCGCCTATAGAAGGCTGATCCGGAAAAATAATACGATTATTAAATGGCCTATTCAGAGCTGTAAAAACCATAGATTTCAGATTTTTTGCCATTTCTTATGAATTTTTAAAGAAACCCGCTTGTTATTTACGGTCTCGCAGATATACTTCCGCCAGACTTTTGATGGCAGAGCTTTACGGTATTTCTTTTTCCAATCGTTACAAAAACCTTGATATGTTACATTCTCCCATGTCCCTTACTGACCAACTCAAGCGGCATTTCGGGTACGATCGTTTCCGTCCCGGACAGACAGAGATCATTGAAAGTATCACCGAGGGAAATGATACCCTGGCGCTCATGCCCACGGGCGGAGGAAAATCGATCTGCTTCCAGCTGCCGGCGCTACTTTTAAGAGGCATCACAATAGTCGTATCACCACTGATCGCGTTAATGAAAGACCAGGTTGACAGCCTCCGTACTAAAGGAATTGCCGCCACATACCTCAACAGCACATTGTCAAAGCAGGAAACCGAAGAACGGCTACATTTGATTCGAGGAGGAAAAGTAAAAATAGTCTATGCCGCACCGGAACGCTTGAACCGGAGCGATTTTGTGTCCTTTCTGCAGGAACTTAAAATTTCTCTGGTGGCGATCGACGAAGCGCACTGCGTATCGCAGTGGGGACATGATTTCAGACCCGACTACCTGGAGATCGCGACGGTTATCCGGTCTCTCCATCCTCGGCCTATTGTGAGCGCATTCACCGCTACCGCGACACCCGAGGTGCAAACGGATATAGTGGAACGGTTGGAACTTCGCGATCCTAGGATATTCGTGCGTGGCTTCGACCGGCCGAACTTGCTCTTTTTCATACGCAAAAACATGCGTGAAAGCGAAAGATTCCCGGAAGTAGCTCGCTTAATAAAGTCTCTCAGCGGCAGCGGGATTGTCTATGTGGGACGCCGGGAAGATGCGACCCATCTAGCCGAGTTTCTAGGAGAGAAAGGCCTAAAAACCCTGGCCTATCATGGCGGGATGGAAAGCAAGCAACGTGCTCAAGTCCAGGAACGTTTCATGCAAGATAAGGTTCGCGTGATTATCGCCACGATCGCCTTCGGCATGGGCGTGGACAAACCGGACGTAGGTTTCGTGATCCACGCCCACATGCCTTCTTCGCTGGAAGGGTACTACCAGGAGGCCGGCCGGGCCGGACGCGACGGACGAAAAGCCTATTGCATTTTATTACATACAAACAAAGACGAGGCGCTTCATGAATACTTTATACGTTCGTCATACCATCAGATGCTCGCAAACGGGAGCGAACGAGGTGCAGCGCAACTGCAATCTGATATCAAATCCGGGCGGCTGGCGCGTATGAAACACTATGTTTCTACCAACCGGTGCCGCCGCCAAGTTTTGTTAGAGTACTTCGCCGATCCGGCAGCGCAAAACCAGGACAATTGCAAAACCTGCGATATTTGCCTCAATTATACCTGGCAAGGAGATGCGCGAAAGGTATTTGGGAGTCTTCGTCAAGGTGTAGACCGACTATGGCAGAAATTGAAAAAAAGATTGCAACGCGTAAGTCACGACAGCGGCGTAAAAGCCTATATGATCGCATCGGACGAGACGCTGCGCGAAATATCGCAGCAAAAGCCGGCAACCCGCCAGGAACTCCTGGAGATCTCGGGAATGACCGAGGGGGTGGTGGACCGTTTCGGCAAGGATTTCCTGGACGTAGTACGACGGTTCGATGCCGTTTCCAGCACGCGGGAGACACTGGAATTGTTTCAACGCGGCATGAACATAGACCAGATTGCCCAGGCTCGTTTTTTAAAAACGTCGACGATTTTGGGACACCTTTTCGAAGAGTTCCAGCGGGGGGAACATATTGATTTGAGACGCATTCTGCCGCCTGCGGTGGAACAGGAAATACGCACCGTGATCAAAACTTTCGCCGAACTTCCCGCTAGTACGGTCGAAATTAAACAAAAGTGCGGCGAAAACGTAGATTATGCTCAAATCCGGTTTGTGCTCGAACAGATGAGGCGGGAAGCAGGACGAAAAGCATAGTCGTAAAAGACCGGACTAGCTCGAAAGTATTTTCCCAACGCCCCAATACGTTCAGTGCGATAAAGAGAACAGACAATTCAGTTTTCTGGAAAACCTGAACCGGCGGCAAACACTGAAGTTTGGCATTGCTCCCAGACTGTTATATATCTATACTGGTAATATAGTAGAATTTTCTTACTATCTTACTAACATCATATGAGTATAAAAGGAAGATCCAGACCGGGATTGCCCGTTCTCAGCAAGATCAGTCACAAACGTCAGGTGGTTATTCCGGAATCGATTTTTCGCTTAATCGGAGCTGACATCGGCGATTATGTAGAGTTTATTCGGCAAGAGAACGAGATCGTGATCAAGGTCAAAAAGTTGGTAGATGCTCGTGCTTTGGAGGAGCATAAAAAGAGGCAGGCAAAATGGGGTGATTTGCAACCAACAGTACCGCCCCCACAGAGTACAACTGACCGTCTTGCTATGTTAAAAGATCTCGAAGACGATGCGACAGATGACAGCGAGGATATTGATGCCAAGCACATCAAAGCTTCGCGAACATTTTCAAACCGTACAGTAAAATTTGATTAAGTATGTATCTTCTCGACACAAACCATTGTTCCTATATTATAAATGGCTCGCATAAAAGAGCAGAGTATCGTAAGCAACAAGAGATCAAGACAATAACAGCTTTCAAAAGATTACTTGATCCAGCTTATACCTGCGACGTAGTGGCGGGCGAAATGTACTATGGTGCTGAAATAAGCAAAAATCCCCGACGAACCTACCAAAGGATCGAAGCATTCCTCGCCACGGTACATCCCGTCATTACGGATAAAAATTGCTGGCTACTCTTTGCCAAAACAAAAGCCGCAATGAAAAATAGGGGAAACATTATGAAAGATTTTGACTTGCTGATTGCCTGTATTGCCAAACGATATGGATATATTTTGGTGAGCAACGATCAGGATTTCAACAACCTGCCGCCTCGTTTTATCCAGATTCAGAACTGGGCAAATTAAATTTGTGACTTTGGAAGAAGCTTCGGTCGGAAGCGAATTGGTGGTCTGTTCGTTTGGCAAAGCTACTAAAAAAGGCATCTCACAGGAAACAAGAGAACTATGTTTGAACTGTCTGTAGTTTCCAAGTAAGACTTGGTCCCCCACTGTCTACGCAACACATAGTCTAAGCGCTACAATAGAGAAGTTCTGTGTACTTATATCGAAGTTCCTGTAAAACTTCTCAAGAAATTCAATAATTTATCGCAAATTCAAAGGTTTCTGTTGTGGACAACAAAGCGATGAATACCAGCAAGCCTATAAAAGAACAAAGACTCCCTATGAGTAAGCTATTGCCTTGCTGTTGCCAAGAGGGGAAAATAGTAACACCAGCGCCCCACCAACAAGCAAAATGACAATAACAGCGATCGAGATAGGGAGAACTTCCCTCAAGTAAAGTGTTCCCATTTCCCAGATAGATAATGCACGACAGTCAGCGTTCGGCGGACATATTGATTTTGGTATCACTAGAGAAGCTGCAGCAAGAAATCCTGCGAGAAAAATATACATCAGGGGTACCGCAAAGAACGAGAGCAGATAAATGATGATCTTTTTCATGCGAGATGTGACTATGATGATTTTGAAGAAGATGGAAGTCCTGCATTGACATCGCCTCCTGCGAGATCCTTTGTTGAAACAGATTGACCAACCAGAGCAGAATCTGTCTGATCTGCTACTCCTTCCACCGGCAACGGGGTAATCGAGGCAGTATCCGAAGTGACTCCCTCGGTGGAAGTCGGAGCTGCCGGCGCAAGGCTGATTCCTAACCTCGCCTCGATCTCCTGATCTACGAACTCGCGCTTACGTCCGTATTTAAGCCGCGAATACTTTTTGACGATTTCGGCAATTTTCTGGTTTTGATTGGTTGTATCATAGACCGTTTCCATCGAGAATACCCGTGAGGTCGTGTTGTTGATATTTAGTTTAATATAGGCTTTATAATTGGCCACCTGAATAATATCCTGTTCCGACAAAACCGGCGCGTACTCCTTGGCCAGGTATTCGGCATCTTCGGCACCGACTTTGAAGCTCATCATGGTTCCGACGTTTCCGAATACCGCATCGCGGATCTGGGTTGACTGCTGGCTGCTCCCGGCACTTTTACTGACCAGCTGGCCGATATACTGGTGCGCCATGATCAAAGACAAGTGATATTTGCGCGCTTCGGACAAGATCGTGGCAAACGTATCGGTGGCAAAATTTTGGAACTCATCGACATACAGGAAAAAATCGCGACGCTGCTCTTCGGGGATATCGGCCCGGCTCATCGCCGCCATATTGACTTTGTTCACGAGAATCAGACCCAACAACTGGGCGTTAAGTCCGCCGATCTTTCCTTTTGATAAATTGACCAGCAAAACTTTACCACTGTCCATGACCTCGCGAATATTGAACGCGCTTTTGGCCTGACCGATAATATTACGCATAGTCGTATTCGTAATAAACGGACCGAATTTGGCGCTGAAATAGGGAATCATCTCCTGTTTTTCCCGATCGCCGGTCTGGACATACTCATGTTCCCAAAAGGAACGCACCACCGGATTCTTGATCTTGGTAAGTTTGTATTTCAAGAAAGCATCGTCGACAAACAGTCGCGGCACATCGATCAGCGTGGCGCCATCTTCTTGGTCCTCCATCAAAGAGAGACAACCATTACGAAAATAGTGCTGGATGCGCGGACCAAAGATTTCGTCGCCGTACAGTTTGATAAAAATTTCGGTAGCGTCCAAAGAAGCGCGGTCCATTTCGTCTGCCGTATGGGCTTCCAGAATATTAAGCGCCATCGGACGCTCCGAATCGGCCGGATCGAATACCACGATCTCTTTTGCACGCTCTTTGGGAACATACATTAAAATATCTTCAACCAGATCGCCATGCGGATCGATCACGCACAGCCCCTCCCCGCTCTGAACGTCCTGACGGGCCATGTAGGCCAGGAAGACCGATTTACCCGTACCGGATTTTCCGATAACGTAGTGATGACGGGTACGATCTTTTTTAAGCATGTGGATGGGCGTCTTGACCCCACGATAGACATTGTATCCCAACATGATGCCATCTTTAGGAACTTCCAGCGGCGCGGCTACAACTTTGTACTGCATCCATTTGATGACCGGAACTTTGTTAAAATTCGCATCCGGAAAATGATAGAGAGAAGCCAGTTCGTCGGGAGTCAGCAGGCATTTTTTCTGAAAAAAGCCCAGAAGGCGTTTTCTAAACGAAAAATAGAGCAGCGGCGTATTGATAAAGTCCAAGAAGAAAATACGGCGGTTCTGAAACCAGTTGTTATAATTATCCTGAAAAAGATTAAACGCTACGACGATACTATTTAAAATATCTTCGACGCGCTGTTTGCTGGTTTTGCTAAACGCCAGGATACGCAAAGTGCTGTCAAAACCCGGTTCTCCGATTTTCTCACCGGTACGTTTAATAGCCTCCTCCTGAGGTTGGAGCATGCGGATATAGGCATCTCCCCGGTCCGCTCCGGGAGCCGTGGAATTGAGCGCTTCGGCATTACCGCCGATAAACGCTTCGAAAATGGCTCCCAGCCACCCTAATCCTGGAATACCTTTAAATTTGCCGGTCTTTTTGCCTTTGAAAATATCCTCGGTAATCTTTTTGGCTTTTTGACGCCAATGGTTTCCACGCGGTCGCAGTACTACCTGAAACACAGCCCGTTCCTGTTTTTCCAGCTTGGAAAATACGTTGGCAATCCCGTTAAGCGGATCTTCTTCGAGCGTTTTATACGTTTTGATCGGGTAGAAACCGGGACGTTTCTGATACAAATAATAGCCTTTAAGATTAAAGCCTTTTTCGTACGTTCTATAGTCCTTTACCGGCGTAACGTCGGCATCGGGGTAATAGCTGGTAATCTGCTTTTCGACAATGCTTTGAAAATAGGGCGGTGTGATGACATAGAAATTGAGTTCCTGATCCTCAAGCACTAGCTCGAAACTCAGCTTGTCGTATTTGAGTAAGTAGGATTTGATAGCATTGCTCAGATTCAATTGTTTAATTTCCCACAGCGAACGGAACAACTGATGCATAATGCCGACCTTTTCGCGGAAATCCTTCTTGGTTTGCTGTTCTTTATCGATTTTGGAATCGTTACGCGGCAGCAACACTTTCAGATATACCAGTTTTTTGGTACGGCGAACCTCAAGTCCGTAGTAGACCATCCATTTACATACCTCCCAGCCGAGCCACGAAAGAACAAACATGGAGGCAAATACCAGAAAGGTATCCCAGCTCTGGAACGGGTTAGAAACGACATTTCCGGCGATCTCGGAAGATATCGCGGTCGGCAGGATAAGACGGACAAGCAGAAAAATGAGAGTTTCGACGAGGGCGATCATGGGGGATATGTTTTTGTATTGTGAAACTGTAGTCAAGCGGGGAAACAACAAATTTCAAAACTCAAATGTCAAAAGAATATCAAATTAGAAAGTTCAAAAGACTGAATATGAATCTTTGGTCTTTGGATTTTGGGCTTATTTTGAAATTTGTCCGCCGCGGCGGATGACATTTGAGCTTTTTAGGAAGTATTTGTCTCATTATTATACCAAAAAACAGCGGATATGCCTATTATTTGGGAAAAGAAAACCAGCCCTCGAGTGATAAAGTGCGGCTTTCCTTTACAGGAGCGACGAATCCTGTTATCCTGTGAACCGCTTTTTCTATTTTTACCGTTATTTCATCGTTTTTTATGGGCAGCTCATCCAAAAAACCACGCGCATTTTACCACCCCGAAAACAAACGCAAAAAAAAGACCGGCAAAACAGCCGATATGGTTCGACAATCCCTGACGCTCAAAAAGCGTATTGAAAAAGAAGGCGAAACCAAATGGCTGAAAAATGCTTCAGCCGTATTGGAGAAGCGCTTGAAGAAAGCCGGGTTGAAAACTGCTTAATACGCAAAAAATAAAAAAGGCTCCTATGATTGTTCATAGGGCTTTTTTTTGAGATGCTGCGATATAAAATACCGCTTAAGTCAAAGATTTATTTGACCGATCCGGAAATGTTAACCATTCATCAAGCGGCAACTGTTCCTTGATGTATTTTTCTTTCTGCCAGGAAAGCTGGTAGGCAGCATGATCTTTGTGAGCAGACAATATCTTGAATTGATTATCCGCCACGACCAGTGCGGTACGGTTTTCCAATCCAATAATGGGGGTACGATATTTTTGTGCCATTGCTTTTACCGAACTGCGGCGGCCGGGTTCGTTATAGTGGGGACAGAAAAAAGCTGGGATGAGACCAAGAGCCTTGACGCGAATGAAGGGTGCCTTTTTATTATGCGTAGCGATTTTCAGGGAGTCGCTATTCAAATACTGAAACCAACATCCGGCACCGGCACTGACACCGGAAAGCACAATTCCTTTTTGATAGGCCTTTCGCAAAAGAATATCGAGTCCCGCTTTTCGCCAGACCGTCAGCATGTATTTCGTATTCCCTCCTCCTACATAGATAATATCCGAACCAAGAATTCTTTTTTCCAACTCCGACCTGGCGTATCGTTTGCCCAGCAGGTACAAAACATCGGTACGACATCCCAGGCGTTTGCCAAAGTGCTTCTGAACGACATCAAAGTACGAAGGTGAATCCTTGCTCGCAGTTGGAATAAGCAGCAATGTAGGATGCTTTTTTCCTGTGAGACGAATAATCTCCCGTTCAAGCGGAATAGTATTGGGAGTGCTCCGATAACCGATACTTCCTCCGGCAATAGCTACTATTTTGCCCATACTACTCGTCTTCTTGAAAAAGCTATTTCATTTTCTTTTCAACTTTGGCCAGATCCTGAGAGCTGATCACTTTGTCAATGATACCATACTTCATCGCATCTTCAGCGGTCATAAAGTAATCCCGTTCCGTATCAACCCGCACCTTGTCCAGTTTCTGGCCGGTATGTTTGGCGATCATTTCGTTTAGCAAATCCTTGGTTTTAATAATATGCTGAGCGTGAATGTGGATATCGGTAGCTTGTCCCTCCACTCCTCCCAGCGGCTGATGGATCATCACCTCGCTATGTGGCAAAGCAAAACGCTTTCCTTTGGTACCTCCCATCAGAAGCACCGAGCCGCCACTAGCGGCGAGTCCGACACACACGGTCGAAACATCACACGAAACGTACTGCATCGTATCGTACATCGCCAGCGTAGCCGTAACCGCTCCGCCCGGGGAATTTACATACATCACGATATCTTTCTTGGGGTCTTCGCGTTCGAGAAACAATAGCTGGGCAATGATACTGTTCGCCATTTCGTCATTGATCACGCCGCCGATAAAAATAACCCGGTCTTTGAGTAAACGGGAATAAATATCATAGGCCCGCTCTCCCTGATGTGTCTTTTCGATCACCGTCGGAATCAAAATCATAAAAAAGAATTAGCACATATAAAGTACGAGTGCTAAAATCATACCAGAAGGAAGGAAACGTTGTCAAAGGAAACACACCGTGCTAAGTACTAAGTCCATAGTGCCTAGTCAAAAGTCGGAGGTAGTGGTTCTTCCCATGCGGATAGCAGCCAGAGTAAAAAAACTTATCAAAGAAAAGGACCCCGACTAAGTACTAAGTCCATAGTGCCTAGTCAAAAGTCGGAGGTAGTGGTTCTTCCCATGCGGATAGCAGTCAGAGTAAAAAAACTTATCAAAGAAAAGGACCCCGACTAAGTACTAAGTCCATAGTGCCTAGTCAAAAGTCGGAGGTAGTGGTTCTTCCCATGCGGATAGCAGTCAGAGTAAAAAAACTTATCAAAGAAAAGGACCCCGACTAAGGACTAAGTACTTTGGACTGTGTACTAAAGAACTTACTCCCCCTCCTTCGGACAGGTGTACTCGAAATTCTGATCCGGAATTTTGTTCGGGTTGATTTTGTCCTTGGGAACGTCGCACAAATTCAGATACTTGAGCGGATCCTGTTTGACCCCGTCGAGCCAGGTTTCAAAATGAAGATGCGATCCCGTCGTACGGGCACCCGCTCCCAAAGTTCCCGGAGCTCCGCCCGACAGGGCAAACACTTCACCCTTTTTCAACAAATCTCCTTCCGAAACCAGAATTTTATTGACATGGCCGTAGAGCGTTAAGATATTACAGTGTGCCAGAATCACGTAACTGTAACCGTAACCATTGTCTACTGTCTTATAGACATACGCATCCGCCGGGGCGTGGATCTCGGTCAACTGAGCGGTGGGAATATCGATCGCGCCGTGATTGACGCCAAAGATCTTGATATAATTGGGATCGTCAAAGTACGCACTGACCCCACTGGTAGGATTTACCGGCCAAGGCAGCGGATAGTCATCCTGACATCCCTCGCCGACATCAATCGTAGCGGGAGAAAGGGTTTGTGAATTTTCGAGCATCGTGGCCGCAGACTCGGCTTTCTTTTGGATCGCTGTTTCGGAAGTCGTGGTTTTGGCATTCTTTTTCAGCGTCTCAAGCTGTTGCTGGATCGAATCGATACTGTCTTCTAGCAATACGGCATCGAGCGAAGCCTGCTCTTTCTGTCGTTCGGTTTCTTCAATCAGATCTCGATATTTCTGCTCATCTCCCTGCGTAACGGCCAAAATATGTTCTTTGGCCAAATGTTCCTGTTGCAAACTCTGTTTTTGACGTTCTAATTCGTTCTTGAGTGTTTGTAAACGTTCCTGTTTGGTTTCCAGACTGGTCTGTTTGTCGAACAGATCTTCGTAAATGCGCTCCAGTTCATGCAGGATCGACTGACCCGTCTTCTGAATAATCGCCAGATACTCAGTTTTGGTCAGGGTTTTGGAAATTGGCTGGTCCAGAAAAAGCAGCTTCAGTTCGTTGATGCTGTCATTCTGAGGATCCAGGTATAACTGTTCCTGATCGTAAATCAGCTTCACATACTCCATGACCACTTTCTCTTGATTAGCACGCTCTACTTTAGCTTTTTCGATCTCTTCCATCAACGCAGTAATCTGTTCTTCTTTTTCGACAATTTGCTGGGTGACGCTGGTAATTTTATATTTGGTGGAAGAGAGCTGTTCATCCAGGAGACCTAAGAGATCGTTGAGCGAATGGACCTGCTGTTCGATGGGTTTAAGAATATCGGTATAGCGCTGAATCGCCATATCGCTCTCGGAAAAAATCTGCTCTTTACGTTCTAATTCACGTTTCTTCTGAATCAGGCGCGCTTGGGTGCGAATGATACGCGTCTCGTCGTTATTCATGATCTGCTGTTGATAACTTTCGAATTGCTGACGCATTTTTTTCACATCTTCATCCGATACATTTCCGTTAGGGTTGTACCCGGCGTTCGGATCGGTTAATTGTTCATTATTTGTGCCCGGATTGGAGCCGGCTTCGGAATTTTCATCCGACTGCTGAGCCCACCCCGCGCTCTGACCGAAAACAACCAGTACCCCTACCAATAATATAAGGTACTGACCGATGAACTGCGGAAGACGGGACGAAGAAGTTTTGTATTTGGAAGACATTTGCATTTGTTTTGAAAAATCTTTCAGGAAGACACTCATTCTTCATATTATAGAAAAAAAATACCCGAAAAGCAAACAAAGTGTTTGCACACTTTTTGATTATTTGGTAGTATGAAATGATTTAAACCATTAAAAAATTAATGTATGGACGATACGAAAACCGGACAGACGCAGGACGATACCATAGTTCATTTCGACCTGACCAGCGGAGAGGAAAAAGAAGGAAACTCTCCCACGCTCAGTGTCCACATGAGCGAAGAAGAGAGTCCGGAAGAAGAACCGATCATTCCGGCGTTTGAACCCGAAGCTTTTGCCGCGAAAAACGGAGAGAGTTATGCATTTGATCCGTCATCGATGAGAGCAGAAAACACCTACCAGGGGGTGTCCGGAGGAAACCGTTTCAGCCTTATGGGAGTAGGAGACGACACCGATGTTGAAAGTCTGCTGGACAATCTCGAACGGGCAGTGGAAAAATTAAAGTCCGACCGGATCGAGATGAAGAAACAGCACGAAGCGAACATCCGGGCAAAAGAAGAAGAAATATCGCAGGAAAGAGAACGCATGGAGTCGGACGACCGGATGTATGAAGAACGCGTCAACAGTGCCACCAAACGCCTCG
Source organism: Candidatus Altimarinota bacterium (assembly GCA_039809385.1). Taxonomy (GTDB): domain Bacteria; phylum Patescibacteriota; class Gracilibacteria; order JBDHUY01; family JBDHUY01; genus JBDHUY01. The sequence continues at coordinate 17,817 of JBDHUY010000007.1, read as the reverse complement.
ACGGGATTCACGACAAATTAGCCGGCAACAAAAGTAATGTCATTCCGCTCAAAACCAAAGAGAAAAAAGAAAGCACGCCGATCGAAATGAAAAAAGCTGCTTAATCTGCCAAATTTCCCACAAAAAAAACCCGCAGACACGGAGTCGACGGGTTTTTTTGTGAACTTTCTAAGAAAAACTATCGTACGGAATCCTTGAGGGATTTTCCGGCTTTGAAAGCAGGGAGCTTCATAGCAGGGATCTTTATCTTCTCGCGAGGATTGCGTGGATTGACACCCGTGCGAGCGGCACGCTTGGAAACACGGAAGGTACCAAAACCGGTCAGGGTAACAGTACCGCCCTTTTTCAGCTCCATGGTAATGGCGGCGAAAAGAGCTTCCATGACATCAGCAGCGGCTTTTTTGGTAACACCAGCCTTGGAGGCAACGTGAGCTACCAAATCTCCTTTGGTCATAGCGAAATAGATTAAAAAATAAAAAATCGTCAAGAATTATATGCCACCTAAAAAAGTTTGCAAGGGTTTTTTGCTCTTTTTTATGCGATTTTTATCTTGATTTTTTATAACAGTATGCTAAGGAAAGCGTTTTTTTCGGTATGGGTTCTTTAAAAATGGCTGCCGGACTTACCATTACGAATTTACTTTTTGAAGATTTGGCGAAAATAATATCAAAGTTCAAAAATCCAAATGACAAAAGAAATCCCAAGTTCAAATATCTAAATATTGTGAGACTGGAGTTTTGCACCTCCTTTGATATTTGATCCGCCACGGCAGATGAACTTTGAGATTTTAATAGGTTACACCTATACTTTGACACCTTTCCCTATTCCCCTTTCTTCACGAAGCTCGAAACCGCAAAGGCGATTGCGGGGATCGAAAACCATATATTGTAATAATCGACCAGATTGCGTACCAGCGACGAATCCCGTTTAAGGCTCAGGATCGTCTCACTCGTAATCGCTCCCGTTACTTGTAAAAAAGATCCGCCCGAGATGTAAAACAGGATGGTGCTGACGATCAGTCCGGCACTCAAAAAACCAAAAAAACCGTTTACCAGGATACTGAAGAAACGAGACGATCCTTCGCCCAGATTAACCTGAAATTCACCCCGCATAGCCAAAAATACGATCACCGTAACAAACAGGAGAATCTTGAGTACGATCGCGGCGGAAAAAACGTCCAGACGGGGAAATATGAGATTCAAGACCCGCGGGGAAACATAACTCCCCAAAATATTGCCGATCCCGTCGGCGGTCAGAATCGCAATGTAGGTGGCAATAATAATCTTGAGAGTTATATTGCGCCCTACGATAAAGCTGTAAGCAATGATAAGGGCAAAGAAGACGATAACAAACAAGTCCCAGGACAATACCAGATTCATAATGGAAAAAGGCGTCACAGTGTCACAAACAAGACACGAGCTTTGGCCATCTTAGTATAGGCTTCCGATTTGCGCAAGCAAACCGCTCGTTTTTGCCTCTCTGATACAATTGACACGCCCGTGCTTTTTCGTATAATTGCGAATGATAGGTTCGCTTCTAACTAAGCGGACGCTCGTTTAGGAGTCTTTAAACATGCGGAGAGTAAAAAAATTGGCAATTACAACAGACTATTTCAGTTAAGAAAAAAATCGAAAAACCAATCCTCGTAGCGTGTAAAAGCAAATCCTACATTCTTGATTCCGGATTCTACAATTCTGTCTGTTGGTATGCTACATGCCAAACTACAAAATACTCCTACTTTGATACTTCATCCATCATAATTCATAATTCTCGTCCCCTATGGCTCACCACCCCCTTCAGAAAGTTAGAAATATCGGTATTATCGCGCATATCGATGCCGGAAAAACAACGACAACCGAGCGCATTTTGTTCTACACCGGAAAAAACTACAAGATCGGCGAAGTTCACGAGGGCGAAGCCACCATGGACTGGATGGCACAGGAGCGGGAACGGGGTATTACGATCACTTCGGCTGCGACTACGTGCTTCTGGAAAGATGTACAGATCAATATCATCGACACGCCCGGCCACGTCGATTTTACGGCGGAAGTAGAACGATCGTTGCGTGTTTTGGACGGGGCGGTAGCGGTTTTCGACGGTTCTCAGGGCGTCGAACCCCAGTCGGAAACGGTATGGCGCCAGGCGGACAAATACAATGTTCCGCGGCTGGCTTATATTAACAAAATGGGCAAACTGGGAGCGGATTTTTATATGAGTCTCGATTCGATATTCGAGCGGCTAAGCCCGAACGCGGTTGCGGTACAATTACCCATCGGGATGGCGGAAGATTTCAAAGGTGTTATCGATCTGGTCCAGATGAAAGGTTTTACGTTCGAAGGAAAGAACGGCGAAATCCTGAAAGAGCTTCCGATTCCGGAAGACATGATGGAAAAATGCCAAAAATACCGGCATACTTTGATGGAAAGAGCCGCTGAGGGTGAAGATGCGCTGACCGAGAAATACCTGATGGGCGAAGAATTGACAGCCGAAGAGATCAAACGCGGTATACGGTCTTTGGTTATCCAAGGAAAACTTTATCCGGTATTCTGCGGTGACGCTTTGATGAATATCGGAGTACAGATCGTGTTGGACGGAGTACAGGATTATCTGCCCTCGCCACTGGACCGGGGTGTAATCGTCGGTACACATCCGGAAAGCGAAGAGTCTCAGGAGAGAAGGCCAGACGACAACGAGCCCTTGGCCGCGCTGGCTTTCAAGCTGATGGCTGACCCGTTTGTCGGGAAATTGACGTTCGTACGTGTCTATTCCGGAGTTCTGAAATCGGGAACGTATGTGGTCAACAGTACGCGGGGGAAAAAAGAACGTATCGCGCGATTACTGCAGATGCACGCCAACACTCGCCAAGAGATTACCGAAATTCCGGCCGGACATATCGGGGCCGTGGTCGGACTGAAAGACGTGAAAACGGGAGATACCCTATCCGACGAGGATAAACCGATCATGTTGCCTACGATTACGTTCGCCGAACCTGTGATCCAGCAGGCGATCGAGCCGAAAACCAAAGCCGATCAGGAAAAGATGGGTCTGGCTCTATCCCGCCTGGCCGAAGAAGACCCGACGTTCCGCATTTCGACCAACGAAGAAACTGGTCAGACATTGATCGCCGGAATGGGCGAGCTGCATCTCGAGATCCTCGTCGATCGTATGAAACGGGAATTCAAAGTCGAAGCCAACGTTGGAAAACCTCAGGTTGCTTTCAAGGAGACTATTGAAAAAGCGGCTGAAGCCGAAGCCAAATTCGTACGCCAGACCGGTGGACATGGTCAGTACGGACATGTCGTGATCAAAATCGAACCACAGGAACTGAACAAAGGGTATGAGTTTATCAATGCGATCAAAGGGGGTGTCATTCCCAACGAATTTATCCCGGCGGTCGACAAAGGAATCAAGGAAGCCATGACCAAAGGTGTCATCGCCGGATATCCGCTGGTTGATGTAAAAATAACACTGATCGATGGTTCATACCACGATGTAGACTCCTCGGAACTCGCGTTTAAAATTGCCGGGAGTATGGCGCTGCAGGATGGCGTAAAACGCGCTTCTCCGGTTATCATGGAACCGATCATGAAGGTCGAAGTGGTAACGCCCGAAGAATTCATGGGCAATGTGATGGGTGACCTGAACAGTCGGCGAGGACAAATCGAGAGCATGACCCAGCGTGGGCTTAATCGTGTGATCGAAGCCAAAGTGCCGTTGGCTAACATGTTTGGATATGTTACGGACCTCAGATCCATGTCAACCGGCCGGGCCAGCTCTGTCATGGAATTCAGCCACTACGCCAAAGTCCCCAACAACGTGGCGCAAAAGATCATCGAGGAACGCAGCGGGAAGTAATCATGATTTTATTAGAATCAAGAAAAGCCGATATAGAAGTATATCGGCTTTTTTATTTTCTCTTGGTAAATTTCAATTCTACAGTACCGTTTTAAATGTATTTTAAGGGCTTTGAATACTTTATTCTATCTCGAAGCAGTATAATACTATCGAATATTCCCAGTAAAGCGACAATTCTCTTTCAGATCAAATGCGACATAGCGAATTGATGAGGAGTGAGCATGTTAAGAGATAAATGGGGTCGTTCGTGGTGGTAATAATGGAGAGATTCATTGATCTTGTGCTGCAACCAGGGCAGGTCTGATTTCTTGTATTTGATACGCCCAAATATGAGATAGGAGAAAGCGATTGCTACTTACGCCAGAGAAAAATTTACCGGCCAAACCAGACTAAAGAACGCACACTTTCATATTGTGAATATGACCAAAAATACGGAATGATGGAAACGTATGAGCATAAAATTAACTCTTTAGAAGATTTAACGAATCTTGTAGACAGAAGTATGTTGTTTAATTCGTTAAAAATTGCCCGCATTCTAAAATCAGAAACCACACTGTATAAAGCACTAAGGAAAGCTGGGATAAGGTCAAAATTTTGTGTTAAACATACTTCACGATCCGTTTTTAACATTCAAAAAAAGACAAGATAATTGCAAAAATAAAAGTGGATAACACTACGCTTGAAAATGAAGGAAAAGCAAAACAATTGTATTGTGAGATTGAATTAAAAGTTGAAGGTACTGAATTTCTGGCTAAAGTTTTGGGCATTAAAAGCCAACTCGAAATGTTGCTGTTTCAATCCAAAACCCCATATCAGAATGTTCTTAAAAACAAATACAAACTTTTAATGGAGTGGAATGAGACTGGAGTTTTCCCGGTCAACTTGCCTGTTACAGAAAAAAGCACTAAGATACCTGTTGACAAGGATTTAGCTCGTAATCAGCCACTTCTGAGAAAAGAAATTGAACTGGTTGCCAAATTGGAAGAAGAGGCCAGAGCCAAGCTGTCCCTGGAAGGCATAGACCTCTTGGTGCAAAGGCTGACCGTTTCCACGGGTCAACAGGTTCAAAGTACCCTCCAAACGCCATCACCACAAAGTCAACCCGGCCTACACACGCCGCCGCCAACGACAGCAGAGAAACAGGGGAACGTCCGTGTTCGCGCTGACGGCACACGCACCATTCGCGGGGAGTTCATTCCTGATGTTGATCGAAAAATTGAAAGAATGCGTTCTTTTCTCAAGCGTAAAGGCGTTGACTCATCCACAATCACGGGGGTGCTAAAAGCAGGTGCTTTTACTCTTGAGAATCGTGGTTGGTGGAAATGTAAAGACGAAAAATGCAAAAGCGGATGTAAGCAAGATATTCCAAGCCATCCCCCTTCACAAATCATTCGGTTTACTCAAAATGGAGAACGGTTTGGTTTGAAAGTCCCCGAAGCTTATAAAATAACCTTTTAAAACATTTATCTACATATATTTAACTATTTTTTATTGCCACCTATTGCCGGAATAAGATTTTTCTGCTACCTTCCCACCATCGTTTTTAGTTTCCCTCAACAACTCAACAAACCAAAATCTCAAATGGAGGAATGATTATGTCTGCAAATCATTCGTGCGGTTGTTCGACGGTTGTTTGTCAGTGTGAATCCAAAGCCTCTTGTTTTGGCGCGGTGGTCTCCGGGGCAACATTGGGCGCGACTTTACTTGGCGCTCTTTTTGGGCCTATCGGATTGATTGCCGGTGCGCTCATCGGTGGTGCTATGGGGTCTGGCTCTGACGATTGTAAGTGATAAACCAATGGTCACCTTGTGCGTCCATATTCCCCCCTGATGGGTACAACCATCAGGGGGCTTCTCCAAATCAGACATCCCCTCAAAATGGGATGAGAACGTAAAAAATTCCAGATAAGGAGGTTTCAATCTATGAAACATAGCAAGTTTTTAGTCAGCTTGCTCGTATTTTCAATCGTAACTCTGGTGTTTGCGCTCACTCCAAAGGCCAACACTGTCACTCCAACTCCGAAACTTGTTGAAGTCCAGGTCACTGCCTTCGATTTAGTTGACGTGACCGCCAACGGAACGCTTTCCCTCAAACCGGAAGCATCACAAAAGCTGTCCGCTTCTGTCCTGTCGGAAGCCTACAAAAACTTGGATACGATTAACCGACAGGTTATGAGCAAGGAACTTGAACCATTTTCGCCAAATGACTCACGCCTTGCTGCTACTGCCACGGTTTTCAAAAACCAAGAAGGTCGAATTATGCCCGCAGCCTTCGGCATTTGTTATTGCTCGGAAGGGTGTTGTCCCAAACTCTCCAAAATCTGTTGCAGTAGCGGTTTTCTGTTTTTCTGCTGGCAATACAGGACCTGCAAATAGGACAAGGATCAAAGATTGATTTTACTGCCTCCGTTAAGTCTTCTTGACGGGGGCTTTTTTTATGGGTATTTAACAACAACTCTTAATCAAAAACGGACGTTTTCGGTTTACTCCTTAGTGTCTTCCGTTTCATCATTCACTCCGCCGGTGTAGCTGCCGCGAACGTGCAAAACGTGTACAGCCTTCTCCCCAATGGGAAAAAGTACCCGGTAGCGTTGAAAGATCATCTGCCGTACTTCGTGGCTTGGTTCTTCCTGCTCTGGAGCCAATCCGTAACGTTCGGGAAATGTAGCAAGTGAGGCGATGGCTTTTCGGATTCCCTGTGCCCATTTTTGAGCCTGCTCAACTCCCCATTTCTCACATCCCCACGCTATGGAAGTCCTAAGTTCCTTATGTGCTGACGGTTGAATAATCACCCGATATTTCATTGAGTTTACTCGTTAGGGATGTTGAATTCTCGAAAAAGTTCGTCAAAAACTTCTTCGGCGTCCCGACCTTCTCCCCTCCGCATAGATTCCAAACCGCGCTTGATTCCGGCTATGGTTTCCATTCGGTCTTTGAATCGCATTAGTTCTTCATAAGCTTCGACATCCTGCACGACCAATCGGGCTTCTCCTTTAACAGTTAAGAACATGGGTTCTTTGGTTTTTTTAAGATATTTTATATACTTGGGATTCTCGCGAATAAAGCGAGTCAAGCTTTGAATATTGTGAGCGATTCGCATGGGAATAGAAGAAAAGAACATATAATAAACTGCTAAAAACATGTTAGCGAATCGCACAGATTTATCAATACTTGGGAGAACAGGAAAAAGTCCTATTTCCAACCGTTACGAACTTCTTCGGTGACCAGTTCGAAGAAAGTTTGATCTTCATTCTGGATCTGAAGAGTAGTGACTCGTTTTACCATGCCGGCGTCGGGAGCATAATAAGAGACCGTATCATGCTTCAAAAGCAACTCGGCAATAACCGGCTGCAAGCTTCCGGCAGATTGGACCGTCTGAAGCCGCATGGTACGAATATTCTGGACTTTGAGCGAGGAGAGAGAACCGGCGGGGCCGGTAGTCGGTTCAAATCCCAATAACCGGAACGACTGGGCGCCGTCGAGCAACTGCGCAGACATATTCTGGGTCGAAAGATTCAGATTCTGCGGCTGTTGAAAGCGAAAGTACTGTACCAGATTTCGATTGGCAAACAAGGTTTCGGGAAAGTCGTAATTTGCCGATTTTCCGGTTGCACCGTCGAGACTTTTTCGGATAACCCAGCGAGTCGGCAACCGTTCTACCGCATAGGTACTGCCAGTTGCAGCGCCGATCATCTGGAAAACCGATTCGGTCAGAGAAAAACACGATTCAGAGCCTTCGGGAAGAGCGCAAGATTTTTCTATGGTAAGCGAAGTGGTTAATTCGGGTAACAGCATGTTGGCATTGCCGTTCTGACTGCTTTTGATGAGCTTGGCGGTATATTCCCACACGCTGTCCGCGGCAACGGGAAAATAGCGCTCCATGTCGACCAGAGTATTGTCGGGATCCTTCCACAGAACGGAGGGCTCGAAAGAACCGGTTTTGCGAATGAGCACCAGCCGATAAATATTTTCGGCAACCTGAGCGCGGGTCATACTGCGAGCCGGTTGAAACTGTCCCATTTCTTCGAGGATCTGAGCGTTTTCTCCGGTCAGAACATAATCGTAGTACCATTCGCTCGCCTGTATGTCGGTATAGCTGCCGACACCGAAGGCGAGATTTTTACCAAGTCCGTAACCGTTTAAAATAATCTTGACCGCCTCGGCATGATTGACGGAAGATTCCGGGCGAAACAGGCCGTCCGCATATCCCTGAATCCAGCCCCGCTCTTTGGCATAACATACGGGTGGAGCAAACCACTGATTGGTCACGTCGGGAAAACAATCGCGGTACTGGACGGCATCGGGGTCGATCCCCTGTCCGGAGAGAAGCAGTTTTACCAGTTCCGCGCGGTTGATCAGCGTTTCGGGTCGAAAAGAACCGTCCGGATATCCGCGGACAATCGCATGTTTTTTCAGGTAACTGAGCGCATGAACATGCACATCCCGGGCAGATACATCCGAAAAGAGCCCAGTTCCGTAAAGCACTTCCGGAGTAACGGTTACCTCGGCCTGAGGCATAAATGTGACCGCATCGCTCCAGTAGTGACTCACTACATCATGCTGAGAAACGGGACGGATATAGAGATGATAGGTCGTATCGTTTTGAAGGTGCTTGAGCACTAATTCCGGCTCGACGGTTGTCTGATAGTTCGGCAAATCCTGCACCGGCCCATTATAATTTTCAAGATCGATCGCTTTGGTATCGTAGGTAATTTCGTAGTGTTTAATACCGTCGCTGGAAAAAGCCGGAGGCCAGCGGAGCGAAGCGGTCGTATCTCCGGGAATGATGGTAACGTGTTCCACATAAGTAGGAACGAGTTTTACGATGAGAGGCAAGGCCGTAGCGTTTCTGATAAGACGATCCGCGTATTCTTTTTTCCACTCCCGAATGAACGAGACAGGACGCAGATAGCCGATTCCCTGCCCTTCTCCGACAACAAAAGTAGGCATACCCAATACCTTGCCGTTAGCATCCAGAGCCAGCCCTCCGGAGTTGCCGGGGTTGAATTTCGCATCCGTTTTGATCCAAATCATAAACTCGGGATCCGACGAAGCATAGGTGAAACCGCTGATTACGCCGGCAGTATAGGTAATAGTAGATCCTCCGGCTCCCGGATAGCCCAGAATATTGATTTCATCGCCGATACGGGTTTGTGCCAGATCTGCAAAGGGAAGATTCTGAACGGGGAGCGAATGCGGGTTGCCCGCGATATCCTGACTACCCGGACTAAGCAATGCAAGATCGCTATCCAGGTCGGCTAACTGCAGATCCGCAGTATATGTACAGTCGGGAGCGGTGTTGGATTCGAGCTGCAAACAAACAAGATACCGGTCATACGGCTTGCCATCATCCCGAATAACCACATGGGCGTTGGTCGCAATAACGCCGGTAACATCATAGAAAAATCCCGAGCCGGAGACGCGGCTGGTAAATGTTCCGTTCTCCGGATCCTTTATCTGGCCAAAGATCTGAAGAACGGCGTTGATATGCTGCTTTTGCGGAATAAACGCGTCTACCGGCTGGATCGTTCCCAGAAATAGTAGGCAGAGGAAAAACGATAGGAAGCGTTGTTGCATGATTTGTTTCGTGAAAAGAAATAAGAAAAAAATAACTACGCTTGGCACTATACGGTCCGGTAGATTAAAAAAATCTAAGAACTGACGAATTTACATGAATTTACCGAGCCTGAAGACCTCAAAAGAGGATTCGCCAGTTGGTATTGACAAATACGGGAAAAAATTCTTGACATATATTTACTTATCGTGTAGTGTGAAGTTGGATTTTTATATATTTCGATATGCAAAATACGGTAGAACGAAAATTAACGGTAGAAACAGGGACAAAGCAAGTAAACTCCGAAGCGCTTATTTCGGGTGATGTCGAGCAATTGGTAGTTGCTACGCGAGCCGAAGGCGGTTTTGAAGTAGTAGCGGCTATGGGAAATATTTCCGAAACAATGAGAAAGGCTGTCGCCGAGTCTACCGCCGGAACGAGCGGACAAACCAGCACGACAACCGCTTGGGCGCAAGCGCGTAAAGCGCGGATACAATCACAGATAGCCCAGGTTCAGACCATGAATACAACGTCTCTGCGCAGCGGTATCGAAAAAGAGATACAACACGAAATAGACCAGCTCTACCACCAAGCCGCAGCTATGAATCGCTGGTTTATGCGCAAATTTTCGGCTTATGAGATGAATCAGTTGATGGCAAAAATTCGTAAACTGCGCGAACAGATGGTGGAATTAATCAAACTCAGCTTGGAAAAATTGCGTGAGTTGTATATTACGCTTGTGCTGAAATTACAGGTGGTAAAAGCGTAAGGAAAGAACCATTATAAAAAAACACATGTTTTGTTTGCTCATGTGATTTTTTCATGCAAGAAGATACAGACTAGAGAATATCTACGGTATCCTTATCAAATCGCTCCCTCCTAACTGGATCAGAGACTCATCCCCAAACGAACAAAGAAAACAGGTACCGTTTTTTCTATTTCTCTTTTGCTCCCCATTCCCTTTTTCCGCTATAGTAATTTCCGTAGCTTTTTTTCACTATGCACGATTTTCTCAAAGAGTTGAACGAGCCCCAGCGACAGGCGGTGACTACGACCGAAGGCCCTTTACTGATCATTGCCGGGGCCGGTTCGGGCAAAACCAAGGCGCTGACCTATCGGATCGCTTATTTGATCCGGGAAAAAGGCGTGGATGCCAAGAATATTCTGGCGGTCACGTTTACCAATAAAGCCGCTACCGAAATGAAGGAGCGAATTAAAGCCCTGCTGGTGGAACATGGTCCGTATGCCGTCGAACCGATCGTGGGGACGTTCCATTCGGTATGCGTGCGACTGCTGCGCCGCGAAGCCCAGAACCTGGGCTATGAAAATAATTTCGTTATCTACGATACGGCGGACAGCGAGGCGTTGATGAAAAAGATCTTGAAAGAAAACCAGTACGACGAAAAACAGTATAATCCCAAGACTGTTTTGTCGCATATCAGCCGGGCTAAAAATAGTCTGATCAACGAGCAGCAATATCAAAATTATGTAAACAGTTATTTCGAAGAGCAAGTTGCCAAACTTTACCCGATTTACCAGAAAGAGCTCAAAAAAAGTCAGGCTTTCGATTTTGACGATCTCATTTTCCGAACGATCGAACTGTTCCAGAAATTTCCGGATATTCTGGATAGATATCAGGAGCAGTTTCGCTATATTTCGATCGACGAGTATCAGGACACCAATATGGCACAGTATACGTTTGCCCAACTGTTAGCCGAGAAGTATCGCAACATGTGCGTGATCGGCGACGACTGGCAATCCATTTATTCTTGGCGGGGAGCCGATATGACGAACATTCTGAATTTTCAGAAAGACTACCCTGAAGCGGTTGTTATAAAACTGGAACAGAACTATCGCTCGACCAATGTGATCGTGGAGGCCGCAAACCATGTCATAAAACGCAATAACAAACGGACCGACAAAACGCTCTGGACCGATAAGGTGAGCGATGAAAAAATCGTCCTGATCGAAGCGTACGACGAACGGGACGAAGGTGACCGGATCATCGGGATCATTCAGGAGAGAATCAAGCAGAGCGGTCAGTTACCACCGGCCAGCTATCAAGCGGAGAAAGCTAACAGCTTACAGCCAACAGCCGACAGCCGGGATCAGGAAGCTGCGAACTCCGAACTCCGCACTCTGAACTCCCCCCTTTCCTTCTCCGATTTCGCCATCCTTTACCGAACCAACGCCCAGAGTCGTATCATGGAAGAAGCGTTTTTGCGCCATGGTATTCCGTATAAAATTGTCGGTGGGGTTTCCTTCTATCAGCGTAAAGAGATTAAAGACGTGCTAGCCTATCTAAAAGTTATACAAAATCCGGCTGATACGGTGAGCCTGTTACGCATCATCAATACACCTCCCCGTAGCATCGGCCCTTCGACAGTGAGTACTTTGGCTGACTATGCCACGAAATACGATATTCCTCTGTTTGAGGCCGTTCACCGGGGTACAGAGATGATAGAACTGCCAGCACGTGCCAAAACCAGCCTTAAAGCATTTTACGATTTCTTACTGGACGGCCGGACCAAACGGAACGAGTTCCCGGTTTCGGCATTGCTGCGATACATACTGCAAACCAGCCAGTACAAAGACTTTTTGCTGGATGGCACTTCCGAAGGCGAAGAGCGTTGGGAAAACGTGCAGGAACTGGTCAGCGTGGCCTCCAAGTACGACCAACTCGAACCGGCTATCTCGCTCTCAACCTTTCTGGAAGAAGTATCGTTGATCGCCCAAGTGGACGTGCTGGAAGAGAAAAAAGAAGACGGGGTAATCCTAATGACATTGCATAATGCCAAAGGTCTTGAATTTCCATATGTATTTATCGCGGGTTTAGAGGAAGGAATATTTCCCCACTCGCAAAGCCAGTGGACAGAAAACGAGCTGGAAGAAGAACGGCGCCTGATGTATGTCGGCATTACCCGGGCCAAAGAAAAACTATTTCTACTGCATGCCCGCTCGCGTATGCTGTATGGCAACTATCAAAACAATCTGCCGTCGCGTTTCATCTTCGAAATACCGGAAACCTACATGGAAAGTACGGCACAGTACAAAGAGAAGAGTGCCGATCAGAGCCTGCGCGAAAGAATCACCGAATCGAAATCGGCCCGGGCATTTAACGACGGCGACAAAGTGATACACAAAACCTGGGGGGAAGGCATTATCGTGCAGACCAAAGGTGACGTGGCAACCATCGCTTTCAAAGATCCCAAAATCGGTATCAAAAAATTGGCGCTCAATATTGCCCCGTTGGAACGGGGGTAAATGTAATGCCAGTAACAGGTACGTTGGGCACGATAATGGATGCTGCCGTACTCTGGGAAGAATCATCCGGGACAGCAGTCAAAATAGCCATAGCTTTGTCATGGCCCTCTGCCAGTAGCAGTTTTAGGCGTATCACGATTTCGGAGGATAGACCGTGATCGGCAATATCTAAGCGTGCAATCATAATTTGATAAGCCGGTCCATATTTGTGAGCCATTCTTAGCAATCTTGCAGTAGTTTGCACATGATCAAGCCGCAGAGCATTGTCAAAAAAATCGGCCAGTTTCACTCGAAAATTATCTGCATTAATGATAATTTGTTTGAGATGCTCAATATAAATGTCATGTTTCTGTTCCATACTGACAAAGTTGGCTTTAGGATTCGTGAGATCTCCAACCACCTGTGCCACACGTTTCCCAAATAAACTCTGTATGAAGGCAAGAGCTTTCGTATCATCTGTTAATCCGTCGGTACTTTGGCTGTGGACCTGTTCCGGAGAAAATTTAGCCGCCAGCGCGGGTACCTGATCTTCGACGCTGTCGTGCAGGAGAGCCGCGCAAATGAGCTCGGCATCGTACACTTGAAAATCGCGGACGAGTTTCAAAGCAACTCGCAGCAAATGATTATTATAGGGTCCGTCTCCCCGGGTAATCTGAGCGGCGTGAAGCTGACACGCTAGTTGCATCGCCTGTAGAATCAGATTTTGCTCCTGAGCGGAAAAGCGATTCGAGTCTTTAATATACGACAAAAGTTCCGTACGCAACAAATTCGTACTATCGGGGAGATACTCCGAGCCGTCATGACCGGGCAACGCTGCGTCAATCATAATGTGGAATGTACTGTGAGGATACTCCCGGGGATCAAGGATTGTCAAGGAAGGAGAAGTGGGAAAGAGTTGCCACGTAAAACAGCTTTTACATAGGCTTTTTTCCATATTTCCCTTGATTTTTCGTCCCCCCGCCCTACAATGCTTATGCGTGTCACAGTGCGCATTTTTTTATTTTTTTATTCATTTTTTGGTATGTATACTACCCGAAAAACACTGGCCGGACTGCTGGTCCTGAGCCTCGTCGTTTTGAGCGGCTGTAACCTGTTCGGCGGACAAGGCGGAACAAGCAGCGGCGGCAAACCTTCCAGCGAAGATCCCAAACAGGTCTTGCGCATGGTGCAGGAAAAACTGCAAAATCGCGACATGAAAGAAGGAAGCGTAAAAGGCAACGTAAAAGTTAAAGCCGATGCTGGTACACAAGGAAGCTTCGATGCAACCTTTGCTTTGGACACCAAGTTTAATATCGGCACAAAAGGACAGGAGAAAGTCTGGCTCGATCTGGCTCTTTCTGGTTCCGGAAAAGGACAGGGACAATCAGGCGAAGGCAATGCAAAAGCCCAGCTCTTTTTGACCGCTGCCAATCTGTATGCCAAACTGATCGAATTCTCGGTAAAATCTCCCGAACAGCCTCAACTGGAACAGCAAATCGCTCCGTTCGTTCAGCTCTATGCGGGCAAATGGTTCAAACTGCCGCTTCCCCAGAATCCGTTTGAAATGGAAGGCCAGAGCGGTACTCTGACCCCTGATCAGGAAGCTAAAATCAAAGATTTGGTAAAGAAGAGCGATCTATTTGACATAACCAAAGACCACGGAGTCGAAAAACTGAACAATAAAGACGTACGTCATCTGTCCGTAAAACTGAATGCGAAAAATGTAGGAACATTTGCAAAACAGGTCGGAGAGATAACTGGATCTACGGTCAGCGATACAGAAGTAAAAGCTTTGGAAGAGGCGTTAAATAAGAACGTCACGCTGGATGGGGAACTGTGGGTAGGTGAGAGTGACAAATATGTGTACAAAGTGAAGATCAATATGAATACGACCGACCCGGCCAGCCAGGCAAAAGTTACGGTTACAGCAGAAATGGAAGTCAATCCCGAAAATCCGGGCAACTTGGAAGAGCCTAAAGATGCTCAGCCTCTCCCTCTGGGAGGCATGATGGGCGCCGGCGCTCCCGGCATGATGGACGGATCTATGACGCAACCGGGCATGATGGGTGATGACAAAATGATGGCCCCCGGCATGATGGATTCCGGCACGATGATGCCTTCTTCCGGAACAGGAGACGGAATGATGATGGAAGGAGACCAGTAATTTTCCTTGCGCTCACTAGCTTACTAGGCAAAATGAAAAGACCCGCCGCGGCGGGTCTTTTTTGTATCAGTTTCCATATCGAGTATTCGTATTCCTTCGATTTTGAAGAAAACGCAAAGTTAAAGGAAGTACCATAAAACTTCTCGTACAAGTAAATGGAGAGAATTTGTATTTGAACGAAAGTACGCTATACTTGTATAGTAAGCTTTACATAAATAACTGTAACTCTTTATGGAAGATTTAAAGATTATGCATTCGGATGGCAGCAACGGTATCCTGGCATATGAAGTATTCGAGTCCTTCAAAGACAAGATTCATGGTCAAGTCTTGCTCTCGCAGGATGAAGGATACGATACCGCCCGAACTGTCTGGAACGGCATGATCGACCGGCATCCGGCTTGTATAGTACAAGCGAAAAACCATGAAGACGTGAAAGCATGTATTGATCTGGCACGCGAATACGCAATCCTTATTTCAGTCAAGGGCGGAGGACATAACGTGGCCGGCAATGCCGTGTGCGAAGGCGGAATAATGATCGATATGTCTTTAATGAAAGAGGTAACGGTTGATACAGGAAACCGGACAGCCAGGGTACAAGCCGGAGCAACTTGGCATGACTTTGACGCAGAAACCCACAAGTTTGGGTTAGCCACCACCGGAGGCGTAATATCCGACACAGGAGTAGCAGGATTAACGCTGGGAGGCGGAATTGGCTGGCTGATAGGAAAATACGGGCTGGCTTCGGATAACCTTATATGTGTTAAGATGATCACCGCCGATGGACAGTATCGCACGGTTTCCCAAGAAGAAAATCCGGACCTCTTTTGGGGAATACGCGGCGGCGGCGGCAACTTTGGCATTGTGACCGAATTTGAATTTCAATTACACCCCCTTACCAACGTATATGGCGGACTTATGGCGTATCCCCTGCCTATGGCCGCGCAACTGATCCCAGTCTATTTGGAATTGATGAAAAATGCGCCCGACGAACTGGCGATCAACATTGCCTGGATTACTTCCCCGGAGGGACATAAAGCGCTCGGATTTATCGTTTGTTACTACGGAGAAGATCTCAGCAAAGGAAGGGAGCTGCTGGAACCATTATTTCAGGTAGGTAGTCCGGTGATGGAACATATAGGGATCATTCCCTACCCTGTCTTGCAATCGGTGCTTGATGAAACCTATCGTCCGGGTCTACGAAATTACTGGCGGTCGAATTTTGTCAAAACGCTGGATCCGGCTATCTTTGAAATCATCCTGAAGCATTTCGCGGATGCGCCTTCGCCGCTAAGCGGAATCGTCTTAGAGCGCTTCGGGGGAGAAGTCAACCGGATCGACGATAATGCCACCGCCTATGCACACCGCAACAACGCCTTTAATCTGATGGCGATTTCGATGTGGGATGGAGCGGAAAAGGACGAGCAAAATATCGGCTGGCTCAAAGCGCTATGGGAGGAACTGGCCCCGTATCTGCAAGCAAGAGTCTATGTAAATTACCTGGGTTCGGAGGATACCGAAGGGATCAACCGCATCAAAGAGGCCTACGGAGAGGCAAAATATGCCCGCCTGGTAGAACTGAAACAGAAGTACGATCCTACAAATCTTTTCCGTATGAACCAGAACATCAAGCCGATGAAATAAAAGCAGATAGGTATATCGTTCAAAAATCAGACCTCAATTCGGCGCACCGACATAGCATATCCCAGCAAAAATATTTGTGATACCACCACAGAGAAAAGCACCAGGTTATTCAGCGCATTGTCTAATCCCAAGAGACCAGAAACGAACAACGTAATAGCTGAGGTCAGGGATAACATCAGTGTATTTATTTTTAACAAAACCGGACGCCATTCGGCTGGAGATTCCTTCTGTAAAAAAGAGCTGACTGCAGGCTGATAGACCCCTCTCAGGAAAAAAAATACCAGAATCATCAGCACGGCAAAGAATACAAATGGGCTGAAGAAGAAGAACAACAGAGATAGAGAAAACAAGACAGTGTGCACTACCAAATATTGTGATAACGAATACCGCTGTAACAATCGTCCGCCCCACAAAGCTCCCAGACCGCGGCTCACGAAAAATAACGCACCAATAAAACCAAACCAAGACTCAGGGAATGCTGCTGCTTGCAGGAAGGGCTGGCGAAATTGAATTACCGAAAGAGCCACACTGCCAATCAGAGCTGAAAAAATAGAGATTTTCCAGAATGATGTATGTGAAAACATCCAGTGCAGAGCGTCCCGAAATTCCCCCCAGAAAAAAAGTTGTCCTTTTTCACGCTCCAGAGGGGCAAATGCGCTATCCGGCATAGTCTTGATAAAGAGAGTTACTCCGAGAGCCAATAGTGCCAAAAACACTTCGGCATAAAATGGCCAACGAATATTAAACCCGTACAAAAGACCACCAGTCACAATACAAACGACCAGTACTACATTGAGCCACCAATCCAGTCGTCCAATGAGAATCGGGAAATTATCTGCGCGCTTATCAAGACGTGCATTCTCATATAACAAGGAGACATCGACCCCTTGCTTAAGTGCCGCCCCCGTTCCCATTAAGGCATATGCGGTCCCTGACCATAAGAAGAATCCGGCTGGAATTGTGGCAAATAGAACCATACCGATAAGATAGATCAAACCTCCTAAAAACAAAGTACGCTTATAACCCCACCGGCTGGCCAGTAACCCGGCCGGAATTTGGACAGCAGCGTTACACACTAAGTAAATGGATGTCAGCAATCCAATATGGCCTACATTGAAGTCCAGAGCAAACAAATATAATGCAAAAATTCCGACGCTGAACGAGCCATCGTTCGAAAGCATGATGCAAAAAATACGCGGAATGTTTGAGGTATAGACGGTTTGGAAATGCCGCATAGTAAGAGAATGTTGATATATAGATAGATTTAGTATAGGATGAAGGAGATTTATTACCTGAGATTCATCCTATGGATAAATGCAAGAATTGCCAATCTGGAAGTATTGTAAAGAACGGGAAGGTAC
>JBDHUY010000006.1:0-107527 GCA_039809385.1 Candidatus Altimarinota bacterium | reverse complement strand
TTTCCGGGAATGGTTTTTTAGCAGACTTCGGCAGCCTTCATCTTTTACCGCGCAAGTAGACCGCTTTTACCTTACCAATATCTGCCTTTATCATATCGATGCGCTACCGCAGCTCGCTTCAGGGATGGTGGAGCGTGCGGTTGCCGGCACCGAAAATCTTTCGCTGAACAGGGCTCATCGTTTGGGGCAATGCCTGAACACCCTGTCGCGCGGATTTGAACAATGGCTCCATACCGATCTGAAGGAGGACGCTTCCATCTTTTTGGAAGACATGACTTTCCGCAACAGGCTCTATAAAGATGTAAAACGAGCTATTGAACGTCAGCTGGGAGATATGTTCGAAAGTTGCGCCAAGGCTGACAATCAGGACACTCTTCCTGTTTTTCTTTCTGCGCGCGAGCGGTATCGTAAAGATTTTTTTACCCAGCTCGAACAAGCCGTCCTGCGGGGAAATCGCGATGGTACCGATACGATCAACCTCTACCTCCAGAGTAATGTGGTGCGCAGCTGGATCCTGAAAGACACGGCACAGGATATTGCGACGCGTCTGGGCGCGGTGCTCGAAAGCAGATCAGCTACCGAAAATTGCTGGCTTCAGGAAAAGGATGCACAAGAACTGTATCATTTCTTACATCTCTCGCTTTCTCCCGACTATCTCGGAAATCAAGCGGATGCAGCTTCGTATCTGCGCGAAGTTATGTGGTCCAAACTCGAAGCCGTGCTGATGGATCGTTTTTATAAAATGTTGGAACTATTTGTTCCGCCCCGGAAAAGCGGTCACCCCGAAATACTCGCTGCAAAAAAAATGACGGACAGCCGCCTCCGGGCCTTGTTGCATCGCACGATCTTTCACAGCAAAAGTCCGGCCGATCTGTTAAATATCAATACGCTTTTTTACGATCATTGCACCGACTTGCAGAAAAAAATCGAACAATTGCCTTCACCGGATCCGCCACCTCGAACCTACCCGTTTGCCGGCCTGGTTGAGAAGGGAAAGGATTTATGGCAGAAAGTGTGGAAATGGTAGAATCGTAACAATTCTTCATGCTTTTCTTTTTGAGTGATACAATACTAGTCGACTTGTTTACTATGACCATGAACGTACTTCAAAAACCGTCACCTGCTGTTGTTTACACCGAAACAAAAAACTCGGTTCGACTCCGGTGGGATCCCCCCATATCGGCTGTAAAACTTCAAAAGATTTTCAAAAAGCTTCATAAAATTTCCCGAAATAATGCTTCCAGAGTCCGGTCGAAATGATACCGAAGCTGCGTTTCGGAAAGACTTTCCTGCTCGGATTTTGTATAGATTTAGAGAGAGATTCTCAGCTATTATTTCAGTGTCTGTTACAAATTTTCTAATTGTTCTCTTGCAGAAGGAAGGTTCTTTGTATCAATCTTTTTCAAAATCCCATTCATCTTCTCGATTGATTCGTTCCAATTGTCAGATCTGCAATATTTTTTAAATAGCGTATCCAGCTCCTCAAACGATAAACTTTCCGGCCTTCTGGTTTGATCGAGGTTGGCTTTTTGCAGAATTTCCCCTGCTCTGTCTTTGCCCCACATAGCACTCAAATTATTCAGTAGCGTTTTTCTGGGCATACGGAAGACTTTGTGGACAAAATCGTACAGTTTCCACGGATCGTCTGTTCTTTTTCCTGGCGCTTCTATAACCAACACCGACGAGTCTACTTTCGGCGGCGGATCAAAAACAAAGGGCGGAACGTCAAAAGCGATGGAGGCGTGTCCCAGCATATCGACACAAACGGCCAGGGGAGAATTGTGTTTGCCCTGCTTCACCGCCTTCTGGGCAACTTCTTTTTGGATCAGAAAAACGATTCTTCTCGGCTTATGGGGCCACAATAAGATTTTTTCAAAGAGTTTCGTCGTCAGATTATACGGAATATTGCCGACCAGGGTATAGCTGGTTTCTGTTTGGGGGATAAAATCCAAGACATCCTGTTGAAGCAGCGAAAAATTGGGCCGATCAGAGAATTTCTTTTGTAAAACCGGGATCAGGTCTCGGTCAAATTCAAGACCCAGCACGTTTGCTCCCTTGGCCAGAAGCTCGTTCGTTAAAATCCCGGTACCGCAGCCTACTTCGATGATGTTTTCTTGCGGGGTGGGATCTATTACTTGCACTATCCTGTCCAGGACGGTTTCATCGCGCAGGAAATGCTGGCCGAATCTCTTTTTAGGCTTCATTATGGCGTACTTGCTTAAAGCAGATCCCGATAGAGGTGTATTTCAGGCATGGGAAAATCTTTCACATTCTGGGTTACGAATATGGCATTGTTTTCAATGGCTACCGCTGCCAAAGTTGCATCGGGAAGCGAGAGAGTTATCCCTTTTTGCTGCCATTCTCGTTTCAGCAATCCGGACTGACGGGCGATCTGCTCTGTGATTTCCAGAAAGAGCAGGGAGTCAAACAATATTTCGATGCGCCCACGTTCATGATCGCGCATACCAGCATATACTTCCGAGATCGTGATAGGACAACTGGCTAAAACATGCTCTTGAAATAACAATGTGCGTATTGTTTTATCCTGGTTATTTTTTCTGTTTAGAGCATCGATTATGATGTTGCTATCGAGCAAAAAAAGCGCCATACTATGCGGAAATTATTATACAGAAAGCAGTTAGGAATCTCTGCGTTTTTCAAGTTCTTGGAACCTGCTTTCGCTTTCTTGACGCATAGCTCTTATCCATTCCGACGATCCGTTTTGCCACTCAGGGTGATCTTCGTCTTTCCAGGCTCCGATAGCTTGGTCCAAAGCTCGTAATTGCCGCAATGATATCATCTTCCGCCTAGCCGCCTCACTCATGAAAGCACTGCGTTTCCGTTTTCCGACCAGCTTGTCGATCTCGTCAATAAGATCTTGTGAGAAAACGACGTGTACCCGTCGTTTCGCAGTTGCTGTAGTTCTCATACGTATATAGTAACAGATTTTGTATACAATAATGTTAACATATAAGTTAACAAACTCAATGATGTTTTTTGATTTGAAAAACGCCCTCGATCGTTTTGCCGAAAGAGAGCGTTTTTTGAATTGGAGGCAGAGAAGGATTCGGTTATTTTTTCTTCTTCCGACGCATTGCCCAGTAGAGGGCGCCGATGCCTGCGGAAATGAGCAGAGGCGGGCCGGTCTTTGGTAGCGAATCGGGAAATTTTACCGGGGGCGTATACCCCGGCGGATAGGCCGGATTGGTACGAGGCGGCCGGTAGGTTCCGCTGGCCGGTCCTTGCCCGGCAGTCAACGAGATCATATTCGAATAGTCGCTTTCGCTGCACAAGCCACTCGCAGTTAAAACAAAATAGTACTGGCGCCCGGCGGTAAAACCCGAGAGCGTTATACTTGTAATCGCGCCCAATTGTTCTACCCGGTTCAGATTATCTTGCGATTCTCCGATATAGAGGGTATAGCCCGTGACATTGGTATCGGGGCTCGGATCCCAGGTTAAAGTAATATTCTGGCCGCTAACACTTCCCCGCAGATTCCCGGGAGTAGGACACAGCGTAGCGCGGCTTTCGTCATTACCGATAATGAACCAGTAATCGTAGGTGCCGACGGCCGCCGGATTACGAGTATCGGCTGCCTGTAGCTGTACATAGACCCGTCGCGGGGTAGTCAAATTGTTCGGTTGGTACGAAACGAAAATCCGTTTATTATCGGTGCCGGTAATCGTCGGGGTTACTTGGACTCCGTCGATGACCAGCCGGATGCTGTTACGATCAATGTCGTCGTTGTCGGGGTCGGTTATTTCGAAGCGGATCGGTGGATTTATGGGATTGCCGACGCTAAACGGTGCCGGCTGGATATTGGTAAATACCGGTGCACGATTGGTGGTACCGCCGCCGCTACTGCCGCTTGAAGTACAAGCGATTCCGGCTCTGGTACATTCGTCCGGACCGGGACCGGTTGCCAGCACGCACTGATTGTTAAAACACGCCAGGTGGGTAATGCGACCTCCACCACCACCCCCGCCGCCTCCGCCCGACGAACCACCGCCACCACTGCTGGAAGACGGAGACGTGACGGTAAAAGGCTGGGCGTTACTGGTTTGTCCGTTGCTATTGGTGACGGTAACACTGCAGGTACTGCCGACGGTTATATTAGAAGGAATGACAAAGACCAGGCGGGTCCCGTTGTTCGTACTGGAAACATTCGAAATGGTACGAATCTGATTATTGCTGCAGGTGAGCGTGATCGTATTGCCGGTGGGGGAAAATCCCGTACCCGTGGCTACTACTGTCGTTCCTACCGGACCCGAAGACGGATTCAGCGGATTGAGCGTAATGCCCGAGTTCGTATTGCCATTCCCATTATTGGCATTGGTGTTCTGATTTTGATTGGTATTGTTGTTATTTCCTCCGCCGGAAGAACCGCCTCCGGAGGAGCTTCCTCCGTTCGTGTTGGTATTCACGTTGCTATTCTGGTTGCCGTTTCCATTTCCATTCGTGTCGATATTGCCGTTGGTATTCCCGTTTTGATTCTGGTTGATATTGTTATTATTTCCTCCGCCGGAAGAACCGCCTCCGGAGGAGCTTCCTCCGTTCGTGTTGGTATTCACGTTGCTATTCTGATTGCCGTTTGCATTTCCATTCGTGTCGATATTGCCATTGGTATTCCCGTTTTGATTCTGGTTGATATTGTTATTATTTCCTCCGCCGGAAGAACCGCCTCCGGAGGAGCTTCCTCCGTTCATGTTGGTATTGCCATTGCCGTTTTGGTTTGCGTTAGCATTTTGATTGCTGTTGCCGTTATTGTTTACGTTGTTATTGCCGTTCCCGTTTTGATTCTGATTCCCGTTCGTATTACAGTTGGCATCGGCAAGTGTCAAACTTAGTCCGGTGGCGCTCTGCAGCAAGTTGATATTGCCCGGTTCCAATGCTACCGATTTTCCCAGATCGAAACTTATGTTGGCTGTTCCGCTCTCTTGCAGTGATCGTACCGTGAAGGTACCAATAGTTATGCCGCTCCCCGGCGACGTTGCCGGTGCTTGACCATCAGGACTGACCGAGAATTCGATCCGCCCCGTGTTTGAGTCGATTTCGTTGCGAAATACTACGCTAAATGGACTGGCGGCCGGTACAGTTACTGTCGGTGCAGTTACCTGGACCAGGTTTGCCGGATAATTCAAGTAAGCTGTAGCGGTCGAAATCGGCGTTTGGCCGGTTACCACAATCGAAATGTCTGAAACTCCTCCGTTTCCGCAGATTGTCGGATTCGAGCTTTCGAGAAAAAACGCAATATCGCCGGTCGGGTTAATGTCGGCTCGAAAGAAGTTCGACGACTGAGTAAAAAACAAAGCACCTATCGCCAGAATTCCTCCCGCCAGTACCGCTGCTACCAATCCGGTTTTTTTGCGCTTGGGATGTTGAGGGGTACCGGTTCCTTTTCCTTCTGACGGTATTATCGGTGGTATACTCTCGCCGGCGCTCTGTGTATTCACTTTCGGGGTAACCTCTCTCAGATCGTCTCGATTTTGCATCTCTGCATGAGAAGCGGGTGTAGTACCGAGATGAATGAATTTAACGCCGGCCGGTGCTCCGGGGTGAGATCCGCTTGTTTGTGGTTGGCTTGTGTCCATACGTGAGATGTAAAAGTAAAACGACAAAACGGATAAAAAAAGATCAGGCTGAAGGTTTCTTTTTCTTTCTCACGAGAAACGTGGTTATTCCCGTCACGATTAATGCCGGAATGGTCAATGCCGCTCCGGCCGAGGTACTTCTAGGGGGGAGTGCTCCCGTTCCGGCGGCCGGTTTCCCGGATCCGATACCGGTCGATCCGGCTTGTGCCTGAACACTCACCTCGTTGCTGGGGTTGCTGGCATTGCATTCTCCGAAGGCTACTACGGAGAAAAAATAGGTTCGACCTTTTTCAAGGCCAGTAATGAGCAGGGAGCGGATATTGGCGGTAAATTCGGTTTTTGTATAATTGCTGCTTTCTGTGCCGTAACGTACTTCGAACGCACTGACGCGCGAATCGTTGTTCTCCCAGCGCAGTTCTACGCTGCCGTCGTTATTGGACGCAGCGTGTACGTTAACAGGTTGTTCGCACTGCGGATCGAGTTCGTCGGGCGATACTCCGCCGCTTCCCGACGACGACCCCGAACTACTGCCGGTACCTGTTCCGCTGCCGCTGCTGCCGGAAGACGAACCGGAAGAGCTGCAGCCGGTTCCCACGCGGGAGCATTCGTCGGCGCCCAATCCGGCAACCCGGGTACACTGGTTATTTACACAGGCCAGATGGCTGATCGTTCCGCCGCCTCCCCCTCCACCTGAGGAGCCTCCACCACCCGATCCTCCGGAAGACCCTCCGCCGGACGATGATCCCGAACAGTTTTGATTTATTGTAATTGATAAGGTTTGAGCAGATCCCAGCACCGGGGTATTGTCACTGATCAGTACGGTCGCTTTTGAGTCAAATCGTAACGTCGTGGTACCGGAACGCGTAGGACGCAAGCTAAAACTGGCCACGAGCAAATTGCTTCCCGATTGGGGCTGCCCGCTCATCGACAATTCTACCAATCCGCTGCTGGTAGGATTGTTCCGGTATACTTCCGGAAACGCTCCGCCGCTCGTCGAAACAGTTCCCTGGAGAGCGAAAAATGCCGGATCATATTCGAAATACGGTGTAACGGTTGAGACATTATTATTCGATCCGGTATTTACCCGGATAGAAAAGGCTGTGTCCCGGCCCACGCAAATCGTTCCCGGAGTTTGGGTAAAAGAAAGAACGGCATCCGGAGCGGCCAAAGCCGGCGTACTCTGGACGAACAACAGTAGCAGAGACGCGAGCACCAGTTGGAAGCTCTTTTTCATATATATTTTTGTTTGAGAATAAGATGTGTTTCCTTTAAGAACAGCAATGTTCTATTTTTTAAGGAAGGGACAGGGAAGTACCTCCTTGCCTGTCCTCTCCCTAAAAGGGAGAAGGTCGTATTTATTGAACAGTTACCGACAACTTGGGCAGATCGGTTGTTTCGGGTTTCACGTCGGTGTTGTCTTCCAGGAGTACTGCCAGCTTTTCGGCGTTGAACAAAATGTCGCTTGTTCCCGCCTGTTTCGCTTTGAACTTCACTTTGGCAAAATAGCTTTGGTCGCCGGTTACGCCGGTACGGCTGCTGCTCGACATTTCTACCATTCCGCTTTCATTGTCGACTTTATTACGGAATACGACCGGAAAGGCAGAATCGCTAAAGTCTACACTTTCGGCGTTTAAAACGTCTTTATTAAACATCAGATATGCGGTTACGGTAGAGACCGGCTTTTCCAGGTTTGAAACCCGCAACACTACTTCGATTTCTTCGCCGGCGCGTACGGTCGGTTTGTCGTTAGACAGCGAGAAAACGGCGTGGAACTTTCCTGTATCGGAGTTTTTGACTTTGGGACCAGCATCCTTCCCGGTTTCATTGGTTGTAGAAGTTGCCGGCGTTCCGGATGTCTGCGGACGTTGAGGCTGGGACTGACCGCAGCCGGCTAGCAGCATTGAGAGGGCCAGTACGGCAACGAATTGTTTTTTCATAGGGCTAAAGGGGTTAGCAAGGAGAACGGAGTGGGGAGATCGGGGAGTGGATGGTCTGTCACTCTGACTCTGTCTGAGCGATAGCGAAGAGGAAGAGTCTCTCGGTATGTTGTACGGTGGTCTAGTAATTCCATCCGCGTACCACGTTATTCTGATCGACAGGTCCGGTAACGAAATCTCCGTCGGTATCGCCGCGTCTCCACACAATTACCGGGATAGTCGAGAAGGTACCGTTATCTCCGGTTGCTGTGACGAACACCACACCTCCGTTTTCATTGGCGGTAACGAATACCGGCTTTACCGTAGTGGTTCTTCCGGTTGTCGGAGTTACGGTTACCAGACCGTTATTGACCGTCCCGTCGCGGTTAAATCCGCGGAATGTCCAAGTAATCGTATTGCCCGGGATATTGTTGTCGGCGGTAAGCGGAATGCCGGTAATCGAGTTCAACGGCAGGATCAGGAAGCCGGGATTGATGCCACCGTCGACGAAACCGTTCATGTTTGTTCCGACTGTGACGGCGTTGGAAGGTCCGCCGCGACCGCTTTCGGTCCCCGCTACGATTGCCGAAACACAGTAACGATATGTTCCGGGTGTCCCTTCGTTATAGGTAAACGTATTTTGAGCTCCGACGCTGCCTACTTGCTGTCCTTGAGCACACGTTTGTCCGTCATTGATGCGGAAAATATTATAGCCGGTAGCATTCGTGACCGGATCCCAGATCACGATGACCTGATTGCTCTGGGGATCGCCGAAGGCACGCACGTTCTGAGGCACGTTGGGACCGCCGTTGTTATTGTTGTTGTTGCCTCCGTTGCCGCCATTTGTGTTATTGTTATTGCCGTTTTGATTAGCGTTGCCGGCAGTAATGACAAACGGGAAAGCGTTACTCGGGCCGTTGCCGTTATCGACTACCACGGTACACGATCCGACCAGATTTGCCGGTAACGTGATCCTGATTTCATTGCCGTTGGACAGTACATTGGTCAGAGTCGCGGTCTGAGCGCCGCAGGTGATGGTAACTGTATTAACCGGATTGAAACCCGTACCGGTGATGGTCAGCGGACCACCCTGAGGACTTGGATTCGGTTGTACATTGCTGATAGTCGCCGGCTGAACCGGATTGGTTCCGGCGGCCGTTACGTTAAACTTGGCAGGGTTGCTGTTTACGCCTCCCGTAGACAGATAGACGCTGTAGGTACAAACTGCCAGGGTATCGGGAATATCCAGGTTGTCGATGAATGTGCCTGTAGAATCGACATTGTTGACCGCCACGGTGGTCTGGGAAGCCGGACAATTTCCGCCGGGGACAAAGAAGACCGTATTGTTGTTCGTAGTACCGAATCCGAATCCGTAGATATCGAGCGCGGTGGTTACCGGTCCCTGGATCGGATCCAGGCGAGTAATGCCGACACTGGTATTGCTCGGATTGCCGTTACCGTTTCCATTCCCGTTGGACGAACCCGAACCGATAGTAATGGGCAGGGTGTTGCTGTTCACTGTCTGGGTTCCGTTGCTTACCTGGACAAAGACGTTATAGGTACAATCTCGCAAACTCGGTACGACGGTGGTCATACTGGTAGCCGAGCTGGCGTTTCCCGCAGAAGTTACCGTGGTCTGACCCGGACAGTAACCGGTGGGAACAAATACGACTGTATTGGTCTGTCCGGCAGCCGTCCCGAAGCCGGTACCGGTCAGCGTAATGGTTTGGCCGGAGTTCGTGTTACTCGGATTGATATTTGTCAATGTAACTGCTCCCAATGAGCCGTTCCCATTGTTCTGGTTGCCGTTTCCGCCGGCCGTAATGGTGAACGTCCCCGAACCTGTACCGTTACCGTTAGTAACGGTTACCGTACAGGTGCCTTGTGCCAGACCTCCCGGAACATTGAAGTCCAGAGTGCCGTTTGAGGCCGTTACCTGGATCGTGGCAGAAGTATTGTTCGGACAGGTAAAGGTAACTGTGCTGGTCGAACCGTTGGGGAATCCGCCAGGTGTACTGATTGTAACCGGAGTTCCGACCGGTCCCTGAGTCGGATTCAAGACGATCGTGAAAGTGCCGTTTCCGTTTCCATTATTCTGGTTAGTATTGCCGTTATTACCGTTCTGGTTATTATTATTGCCACCACCACCGGTCGTGATGGTAAACGCCACTCCGTTACTGGTCAAATTGTTGGCGTTTTCTACCGTGACGGTATACGGACCGACCGGGAGTCCGGCCGGAACCGTAAAGGTGATCGACGTTGTATTCTGCGCGGAAGGCACAATATTGGTAGTAGCGCCGGTGCCGTCATTCGTCAGTCGAACGGTATTTCCGGTAGTACTGAAATTAATACCCGTAAGTGTTACGGTTGTGCCGGTTGGCCCCGATGTCGGGTTGATTGCGGTAATGACCGGCGCATTCAAGCCATTCAAGTTATTATTTCCTGCATTGACATTCCCGTTTCCGCAAGCCGGATCGGTTCCGAACGAAACCAGCACTTCGTGATTTTGATCAATATTTCCGAGCGTATAATTAAAACTGTTACCGGCGACCAGTGCCGCGACCGGGCTGACCCGGTTCATAGTATTGACACCGTTGTCTGTCAAAGATGTCAGTACATTACATGTTCCGGGTGTGATAACCAGGGTGACACTGTCGCCACCGTTGACGGTGATCGGACTGGCGGGGTTAATCGTTCCCTGTCCGCTAACAACCCGATGGGTGATGGTAAACGGTCCCGTATTGCCGCCACTATTGGTGTTTTGATTGTTCCCGCCGCTGCCGGCGACCAAGTTAAACAATACGCCGTTGGGAACATTGAAGGTGACAAAGCTGTTCGGGTCTACTCCGTCGGTTCCCGATATTTCGCTGACCAGAAGCGTCCCGGTCTGGTTAAAAGTAGACACCTGCGTATTATTGGTAACGGTTGCTCCGGTCTGAAATGTTAATGTTCCCAGTGGGGCATCGGCGTTCGTAATGCTGGTAGTCATTAACACTACAAATTTATTGCCAGAGACCAGCCGCGGGGTTCCCTGGACCGATACCCCGGGGGCAGCGCTAAATGTTGGAGTGCTCCCTGTCAAAGAACTCGGGAGGTCAAGTGTCAGTTTTACGCCTTTCAGCGGTCGTGCGGTAGTCGCACCGGTGGCTTTCAAGTTTACCGTAAAGCTTTGATTGGGTCCGACAGTCACCTGGCTTTCTACGGTCCCTACGCTCACCGGATATCCGGTGGCCTGAATCAGGTTTGACGTCAGCAGCCGCCCGTTTGTGAAAAAGTAGGCGATGGCGGCCAGGAGCAATACTCCCACTCCCAGTGCGGCGTAGAGCCACACTCTTTGTTTCTCGATCAATTGTTTCATAAAAAACGATGAATTAAATTATAGAGGTAATGAGAAATTTTTGGTGAAGAAAAGTGGAAGTATTTATTGATATGCAGAACATGCTTTTGCCTTTTGGATGTCAGTAATCGGTAATCCGACGTATTCCATGGAGCACAGCCACCCCATCAGGTTATCCAGCGGATACTTTGTTTCGATTTTGTAGAAATAACTCTTCAAATGCTGAGTTAATCCCAGTTCTCTGCCGTCGATACTGACCCAGGTGTCATTTCCCAGGATCAGTCGATTATTGATCGTATCAAAATAGGCATCGTCGATTACTTTTTCGCTGCCGTTGACCGTCAGACAAGTTTGAGGCGCCTTTTCGCTTACCTCACAATATTTGGCTGGCGAGGTTCCCTTGATCCGGGCGTAGTATTTTTTAAACTGATAGGTGTACGGCGCCGGTTGTGTCAGAGTAACCGGTTCTCCGTTGCTACGCAGCGTACCGCTTTTGTCTTTCTGATAGAATAAGACAACCGGTGTTTTTATATTGACCGTTGGAATCGTCAAAGTGTAGGTTATTACTCGCGCGTAAGGGGCTCCCGCGGCGATGTCTTTCAAATTCTGCAGACTGAGACCGCTGTTTGTTATCAAAGTTTGTAACTCCGCAGAGAGAGGTAGCGTATCCAGATCGTTTTTATATGTCTGAGTAGCTTCTTGCGTTAGAAAATAGACAGCCGAGGTGTCGCTGCTGAATTGACTACCTGATGCTCCGCAGCTTGTCTGGCAGCTGTTGAGATCACTGCAGCCGGTCTCGCCGATAGTACAGGCTTGGCAGATGTAGCTTGGGGGAATACTATTGGTTGTCCCGACACACTTATATCCTGTATCGCTTGTAGTGCCTGAGGTTACGGTAAAACTAAGACTCTTTTGGCCCTGTACGCCCTGACCATTTACAACAGTAATGTCGTATGCTCCTTCCACAGTAATCCGGACAGGCAGGAGACAACTTGTCGTAGGGAGTAGGGTACATTTGGGGACCAGCGTGCCCGGAACCCTGAACTGGAGCGTCGTGCCGTTGTTCGTGGAAGCAACGTTCGGGATATATCCGTTTCCAAAGAACACTTCATTCCCGCTCAATGTAAATCCCGCACCGGTTATCGTTACCAGTGTTCCAACCGGACCGCTGGTTGGCGATAATGAGGACAGTGTTACCGTCGCTGTAGAACTATTGGTATTGTTATTCATGCTGCCGCTGCTGCTACAGACTTGCAGTGTCGGAATTGCCAGACTCAGGTAGTCGGCCAGTGTCGAGAGATCCGAAATGTCCAGCACATTATTACAAGGTTGAGCCACATTGCCGCAAAGTCTTAATGGCTCGTCCAGAGGAATAGCCAAACTCAGGTAGTCGGCCATTTTGGCCAGATCAGAAATATCGACTTTCTTGTCGGCATTGACGTCACCCGGTAGCTCGCATTGTGCCGCCCCCTGTGTAACCGTAACCGTAATGGTCTTTGTACTTGTTACTCCTTTGTTATTCGTAATAGTGACGGTGGGATGGTAGGTACCCGCACTGCTATACGTATGTGTCGGCGTACAACCGGTTAAAACGTCCTGCTGCGGACCGTCGTCGTAGAACCAACTGCAAGTATAACTGTTGCTGCATTGGGTGCTGCTGGGAGTTGTACCGAATTGAACGTTCAGAGGAGCCGGACCGGTGCTGGGGGTTCCAAAAGCCTGGATGCTATTGGGATCGCACATCAATCCTCCATTGTTGTTACCGTTGTTGGAATTCGGATTGCCATTACCATTTCCGTTGCCGGAATTAACATTCGTATTTCCGCAGTCGGCCGGGCAGCTCGTAGTCGTTTCTCCGGCTTCGCACATATTGTTGCCGCAAACCGGAGTTATCGTATAAGGAAGACTATTGCTCAGCACGAGTGCCCTCGGATTCGGTGCTCCGGTATAGACCCGAACAGAATAACTTCCGACTGGTGCAGTGTCCGGGACTACAAATTGAAGCTGCGTCGCGGTACCTGTACCTCCGCCGCTGGTACCTCCGCCGGAAGAAATACATATACCGTCGATGCAGGATTCTCCCGCAGAACAGGCCGGATCACAGACCAACGGACGAATGATAATCGTTTTGGGTTTACAGTAAACGTCTAATGGATTAGCGCATTCATAGCAAGTGCTGCCGGTATCGGCCGATCCTCCGCAATTTGGCAAACAACCGACTCCTCCCATTTGGGAACAGCTTTGACATATCGTTGTATCTCCGTCACCACATTGAAGTGGGATTCCAGACAGAGCCTCGGCTCGAGGTATCCCAAGGGCCTCGGCAAAAGAGCTATCTTTTTGATCTTTATAGTTGAGAAGTCCGGTTCCGCAACTGAGTGAACATTCTTCTTGACTCGTACAACCAGTTTCTCCGGTAGTACATTGTCGGCAAAATTCGATCGGTTGGCCGTGAATAAATCTGGACGAGCATTTATACTGCGCCGCATTTATAGGACAATCCGAAGGACAATTCAGACTGGTCTCACCGGTCTCACAAATTCTGTTTCCGCATTGTCCACCAGTACCGCCTGATAGGACTGTTGCTGGTATATCGGCATTGAAATTCGTTCCAGTAAAACGGACGGTGTTCGTCGTGGAATTGAAGCCGGTTCCAGTGATGGTAACGGTCGTGGCTGTACCCACCGGACTCGTAATTGGATTCAGATTGGTGATTGACAATGCGGTCGTGCCGCCGCTGCTGGTCCCGCCACTACAATCTGACGGGCAACTGATGGGACTTTCACCGAGCGAGCAAATTCCGTCACCGCACGGATCGGTCAAAATTCCGCAAACCGCGTCCGAGGAGCATTGACTTACTGGACAAGGATCGCCGATTCCAACTTTCTGAGTTCTTCCTACACATTGTCCCAAAGTATTACAGCTTTGTACATAACAGATCTGAAACCCCCCACTGGAACTACCGGATGAACTGCTCGAACTTGAGGAAGGCAGTCCTTCACAGCCATATCCACAGCTATCACAGGAATAACTTCCGCCTTGCTGGATACAGGATGTAGCAAAAGAAGACGGTACCGCATTACAGTTTGTCGTACATTGAGACAGCTGGTCACATTGAGTGATGGTTGAAGCACAACTCCCATCTGAACAGAGAAAGGGCGTACTATTTGGGCAGCCATTACTAATTCCCAGACCTCCGGTATCGCCGATACCATCAATTTGTGTAAAGTTTTGGCTGGGGTTGATGTCGTTTGGATCAATTGAGGCTCCCTTGTACTGCCGGGCGTTTTGATTCATAACATAGGCTGCCACGGCCAGTGCGGCAACTCCCAGAATCAGTCCGAACAGAATCCAGTTTCTCTTCATATCCGCTGCCGTCGGTTTCTTGTTTTCCATACTTGGTAGTAAATAAAAGTAAATAAGTGTGTAAAAAAATGCTTAACGAAAAGATTAAGCACGTTTAGTAAGGTTGGTTGGGGCAGCTCCTTCAGCTAGACCGATCGGGCGAACGACGAAAAAATTCTTGGTCATTGCCCGTGTTCTCTTCGCGGTCATTTTGGTTTTATCTGCCGCGGCGGACGACTTTTGTTTTTCCAAAGCCATATTTTTGTTTTGTGAAAAGTTATATTTTTAGCAAGGTTCATAGCATTATAAGCTTTTTAGCGAATTTCTGCAACTACTTGCCACTCTTTTTAATAGGAAATGTGACAAAGGGGAAAATGCTTTCATCCAAAGAAATCGAAGTAGCCTCGGGGATATCACTCCATCTGGCACTGTGTGAGATTCGCAGAGGGGTGGCTCTGCATGCTTGATCGTCGGTTCTTTCATTACGAAAAAGGGTTTTCGGTATGCGTACACTTTGAACGTAAGGGGCTCTTTTTGCGTAGAAAACGAACAAATAGCACGTTTGGCGTTGCGAGGGACCTATGTCTCGTATTGATACCGCTTTCTTGGCAAGAACGCAGACCGGTAAGGAGGGAATATGATAAACGTATCTCACATTATGGCCTAGGTTTCATTAGATGATTATTTCTCCACAAGGATCGGAGAAGTGTTATTAAAGAATAATATTAAAATACTTCAATTATTTTTTTTGAAACAAAGTCCTTTTTGGTTCGTTTGTACATGTGAGTCACGGAAAAAGCGCAATCTTGCATGGTTTGATGGTGGCAAACACCATTTGGTAGGGCAATCTCTTTCTGACGTGAAAACAAGGTTTTTGTTTTTATTGACAGAGAAAAACCCATTTGCTACAATCGGCTCCGTGTAGTTGTGCACAAGATTTTTGTGCAGTAGATTGCGAATTCTATTGATTTTCGAAGCCGAAAAGAAGCGATCTTTGAAAATTGGGGAAAAGAAAAGGCTATTTCCGCAAAAAGAAAGTTTTCTGTTTTTCGAAGGAAACGCGTGATTTTTACAAGGCTGGAACAGGGAGAAGAATTTCTCCCAGAAATTCCTCTTGCGTATTGTTTTCATATAATAATGTAAGAGTGTCCCCATCATACCAACCTTATCTTTCCGTTTCTTTCAACCTCTCACCCGCCCCTTCTCATTTTTGACGACGTTTTTACGCGTTGAAAGCACGAGGTGGTGTTTCTTGGGTGTTTTATTTCTCTAACCCAACATGTTTCTACTATGAATATTGGGTTTAAAAAGCTAATGGCAGCTCTTAGTACTGCCATGATCAGCTTGGGAGTCGTCCTGACGGTTCCGCTCGCCCGGGCCAACGACACCTTTGTTGATGTTCCTACTACCTACTTTGCCCACGATCATATCAATGAACTGGTCAAACTGGGTTTTGTCGATGGCCCTAAATCTGAAAAGGGCAATCGATATTTTCCGGAGGATAATG
Source organism: Candidatus Altimarinota bacterium (assembly GCA_039809385.1). Classification (GTDB taxonomy): domain Bacteria; phylum Patescibacteriota; class Gracilibacteria; order JBDHUY01; family JBDHUY01; genus JBDHUY01. The sequence continues at coordinate 91,831 of JBDHUY010000006.1, read as the reverse complement.
TCACACGCGATCAGGCCGCCAAGATCTGTTATCAGATGGCCAAGCGTGTCGGTATTCTCTCCGATCTCGATGCTACCAATCCTCCGGTTATCTTCACTGACGTAGCTCGGGGAACCGGTGCATCATGGGCCAGTGATTATATCTACACTGTTACCAAAGCCGGTTTGATGAGCGGATACAAGACCTCTTCCGGTACTCCTACCGGACAATTTGGTCCTGGTAATCCTGTCACCCGCGCGGAATTTACCAAGATCGCTGTAAACTGCGCCGGTATTCCAAATAAGATCTCTCCGGCTGCTCCGTTTACCGATATTCTTTCCCATTGGGCCAAAGATTTCATCACTACCTCTTATAACAAGAGCGTTCTTGATGGTCTGACTGCTACGACCTTCGGTCCCGATCAGAAACTGACACGCGGTCAGATGGCCAAAATCACTCTGAATGCGCTCAGTCCGAAAGATCGCGTAGCCGGCAATGGCAACAGCAATGCTCCTGTTACTAACGGTAACAGCAACGCTGCCAATGTTAATACCAATAAAAATGGTAACAGCAACAGCTCGAGCAATATCCCCAAGGCTGGTACTCTGGATATTCAGCTCTCTCCGAATACTCCGAATGCTCAGATCGTCCCTGCAAATACCACTTCGGCAACCTATGTTGTCTATCGTGTGACTGCCGGCGCTTCCAATGATATTCAGCTCTCCGGTTTGACGCTTATGCGTGTCGGGCAGGGTGACGCTGATGATCTGGATAAGGTTTGGGTCGAGTATAACGGGGTTCGCGTTTCCAATCGCCAGAGTCCTACTACTGATGACCGTATCAATCTGATCTTCAGCCCTGCTTTGGTTGTCAAAGCCGGCAGCTCGATCGATCTGGTTGTCATGGCTCAGATGGATGCTCTGGATGCTTTCGGAAATCCGATTTCCGGCAAGTATAACGCTATCTCTCTTCAGAGTGCTAACGATGTAGCTTCTACAGCTGCTCAGGTTACCGGGACTTTTCCTTTGACCGGAGCTACCATGCAGACTTCCGGCTACCTCGTAACTCGCCTGGATTACGATCCTCAGGGGAACGATACCAACTATGATATCGGCGATACCGATGTCGAGCTCGGTCGTTTCGATCTGGAAAATCTTTCCGACAATAAGACGGTCAACTTCAAGTATGTTGCTTTCAAGAACGAAGGCAGTGCCGATCTTGAAGTAGCTTTGGCCAATGTCGGTTTGTACGAGGCTGGCAAGAAACTGCCTGTTACCGTACAGATTGCCGGAGATTATCTGATCTTCGACAATATCAACTCTTTGATTGATGACGGTAAGACCAGGACCTATACTATCCGTGCCGATATCGTCGATGGCGACAATAACGACACGATCCAGTTCCGCGTCCGCTACCTTGAAGACCTGCGAGCGTTTGAAACCAGTACTGGTTTCGGCGCTACCGGAAACTGGTCCGACGGTGCTACCGACTTCCTGCCTACCTATACTATTGAAGGAGGTACGATTACGGTTTCCCGCGATCCTTCGACGCCTCCGACACAGTCCGTCGCACTGGATAGCGACGAGGTCACCCTCTTGGTTGCCAAACTCAATGTCGGCCAGCCTTTCAGCGCCGACGGTTTGAACTTACACGTTTGTTCCAATCAGAACACCCCTGCTGGTGTTGCCAATCAGCTGTCCGATATCAAATTGTATATCGGCGATTCTCTGATTGACAGTATCTCCGGTACGGCTACCGATTTTGTTGCCAGCGGTACCACGAATCCATGTCAAGGAACGGTAGCAAACGATTACATCTTGACATTCGATTCTTCCTACACGGTTACTCAGGATACCAAGATCAAGATCGTTGCCGATATTGACAACGCTGCTACAACCGGAAACAGATTCTCTGCTGTTGTCCGCGCTCAGGATGCTGGAGATCATGACTTTCTCTCTGGACAGTCTGCTGAATATACTAATGATGAAAACGTACTTCCGACCGATACAGTCGGACAGGCTACGGGTAACGTCGTTACTATTCAGAATTCTCTCGTAACGGTAAGCCGCAACGACGGTTTCACCAGTCCTGAAGATGTCGTACCGGGTGTCCAGATGGAGACCTTTGCCAAATGGAATATCCGCGCCAACGACGCTGCCGATCTGACGATCCGCGAAGCGGTCATCAAGACCTTCGACGCTGCCGGAACCGATCTGGACACTTCCTTCATCCCGGCTTGTTACCTCTATATCGGAGGTTCTCAGGTGGGCGATGCCGAAGTTCCGAACGGTGCTGCCGGTAACGCTACGATGACCTTCAACGGTCTCAATGTCCCCTTGGCTCGAAATACGGATAAACAGATGGAATTGCGCTGCGACATTTCTACCGGTGCTCCGGGCGGAAACGTTGTCGGATTCCAGCTGAACAATCTGGATATTGAAGACGATAACAGCAACGGTGCTACCTTCAATCCTACTCTGCCTCTGGCAAATACGGCCTACTTCCAGGTCCAGAATACCGGTACTCTGACCGTCGTACGCGATGACAGTACTCCGGATTCAGGCTTTATCGTAGCCGAGTCCAGCGGTACGGGCGTATTCGTCTTGAAGATGACTGCCAAAAACGATGCTGTTCAGGTTCGTGAGTTCTCTCTCGGAACTGTAGACAGCAGCTTTAATACGGTCAATGATACCGACGGTCGGGTTTCCCTGTACGAATTGAGTTATCCGGGTGGCAGTACGACTGCCGCTGCGGTGAACGGTCTGGTGAAATTCAACCTCGGATCGACCAGCACACTGAAGATCAACAAAGATCAAAGTGTCAAGGTAACGGTCAAGGCTATCACCAACGACATTACACAGGCTATCGATACCGGTAAGGTTCTGACACTGGCTACGATCCCCGAGATCGTCGGTCAGGGCACAGGTTTTGATCCGACCGATCCGGGTCTGTTTGATCCTGCCGCTACCGATGGTGTGTACGCCATTTCCGATAGTCTGGGACAGGAATTGGGAGCCGGCGAACTCGCTGTTAGCGGTTTCTCCGATGACTTTGTCATTACCGATACCAAAGGCACATTTGCCAATGTAACTCCTGGTTCTACGACCCTGGTACAAGGATCTGAGCAAACACTGTACACTTTTGTAGTCGCTTCGGATGCTCATAACGATTTTGACCTTAACCGGGTTACCTTCGACATGAGTGTTGTGGCTGCGGGTGTATCCAATATTACTGTTCGCGATCCGAACAACGATCAGCTCAACAGTGTTGTGGCAATGTGTGATGATAATTCTGATGCTAATCCGACCGATGGAGAACTCTGCCAGATCACAATCGATCTGGACGACAGCAATCCTTCGAGCGGAGAGACGGTTGATCGCGGCTCTTCCCGAACCTTTGTGGTGAAGGGAGACGTGAACTTTGCTTCCGGAATCTATGGTTTCGGTACGCACTCCGTTTCGACTCGCGTTGCCGAAGAAGCTGGCTGTAACTTTGAAGCCGAATCTCTGGCTGCACGACAGGCTGATGGATGTTTCATCATCTGGAGTGACAACTCAGAGCCGGGTGGTACCATCGCCGCATTTGACCATATGTCCGGTCAATTCTTCGATGAGCTGCCTCTCAGCTTCGTCAACCTCTCTGTCAGCAACTAGTTTGTTGTCATAGAAAATAGCGGGGATACAAGATCTTGTATCCCCGCTTGAGGTTTTGTTTCTCAAAAAAGACCACCCCTAATCCGGGTGGTTTTTTTGTATCCGGAAAACCAGATCGTTGCCTTTTGCTATCGAAGCTGTATCCTGTGAAATATTTGGCGGCCGAGCGGAGACATTCTATAAAGCCGGTGGATGGCATGTATATAATACTTGTCTATTCTTCCCGATGCTGGGATGTGGTTTTATGTTGTTCGTGTAAAACGATTGAGGAACGCCTTTTCTTCCAACAGTATTGCGCAGAGAATTCGTTTTTTTGAGGAGCAAAGTTTTCGGCCCCTTTCTAAAGATTTGTGTTGGTTGTTCTCTGATTGTATCGCTGAGTTTTGTATAATTGTAATAAAAATTTCTTTCCGGGTGATCGGTTTTTTAAATTTTCACGAAAGTTAAATCCTTAATTGTAGCCGATTCGGCTAGTAATTTGACGAATTGCTAAAAAATTTTAAAAAAATGATTTGACTTTGTTTTTCTATTTTGCAACAATAACCACGCTCCTTGTTTTGAGAGAGCAAGTTTTGAACAAAGTTTGAATGAAGTTTTTTCCCCACAACCTTGAGACGTAAACACCCACTTGCGTAAAACCAAGTATATTGTTTTGGTCTTGAGGGTGTGAGGATTCACACCCTTTTTTGACCTTTGACATATCGGGACAGATATTTTTGATACGACACAAACGTATCTGTCACAATTAGTTGATCGTCAACTATACCGATAATCAGACGATCGTTTGATTATCGTTCATTCATACAAAACAGATAAAATAAAAAATGGTAGTTCCTAGCTTCTTGCTATGGACTACTAGTCAATACGAGTGGAAAGAAATATTGATAAGTTACTTTACAAGCAAAGAACGGATGCCTTGACACCAAACTCCGACGAAGGACGCGGAAGCTGCGCGATACGCTCCGGGAAGTCAGCAACAGACAGTGATCCGGAGATCTCCGAATGGGGTAACCCCGCTACCGTCATGGGTAGCGATCCGCCTTGTGCGGGAGGAAACTGGGCGAACTGAAATATCTCAGTAGTCCGGGAACAGAAATCATATGAGATTCCCTTAGTAGTGACGAGCGAACGGGGAACAGCCTAAACTCTGCCAGTGTAAGATGACAGTCGTTGCTGGTAGACGGTTGCAGGACGCTTTACGAATACCTGTCAGTATTCGCAATGGGTTGTGTTGTTATGTGAACTTCCATGAAAAGGGAGGCCATAGAGGGTTACAGCCCCGTAATGAAAAACAGTTCAACGCGTTGAAAGTGCTCCTAAGTACGGTCGGACACGTGTAATCCGGCCGGAATCTGGGTGGACCACCATCCAAGGCTAAATAGGTTTGGTGATCGATAGCGAACAAGTACCGTGAGGGAAAGGTGAAAAGAACCCCGGGTAGGGGAGTGAAACAGAACCTGAAATTCTTTGCTTACAAGGAGTGGGAGCGGACGTTACACCGAAGATTTAAATCATAAATTCGAATGTCGAAATTCTAAACAAATTCAAAGCAATAAATTCTCAAATTCTAAACCGATCAGTTTGTCATTTAATTTTCAGAATTTGTAATTTGTTTCGTATTTAGAATTTCTGATTTAGTTTTTGAGTCTTTGGTGTAGCGTCTGTGACCGCGTTCCTTTTGCCTAATGAGCCAACGAGTTCGTTCTCAGTGGCAGGATAAGGCAGTTTCAGCCGGATCCTGAGCGAAAGCGAGTCCAAATAGGGCGTTTATTGTCACTGGGACGAGACCCGAAACCGGGCGATCTATTTATGGCCAGGCTGAGCCCCGTTTAATCGCGGGGGGAGGGCCGAACCCATTGGTGTTGCAAAACCACGGGATGAGCTGTGAATAGCGGAGAAATTCCAATCGAGCTCGGAGATAGCTGGTTCTCCTCGAAATATATTTTGGTATAGCCTCATGCGCTGACTCTTGGAGGTAGAGCTCTGTTAGGGCTAGGGGGTTAAACAAGCCTACCAAACCCTGGCAATCTTCAAATTCCAGGAGGTGAAGCATGGGAGTCAGACTGTGGCGGATAAGCGCCATAGTCGAAAGGGAAACAGCCCAGATCATTGACTAAGGTCCCTAAACAAACTTAAGTGGTAAAGGATGTGAAATTGCGTAGACAGCCAGGAGGTTGGCTTAGAAGCAGCCACCCTTTAAAGAGTGCGTAATAGCTCACTGGTCTATGCGATCTTGCGCCGAAGATGTAACGGGGCTCAAAGTTTGTACCGATGTCATGGATGTCCCGACGTAAAGTCGGGGTGTGGTAGAGGAGCGTTCCCGTAGCGGTGAAGTCAAACGGTGACGTTTGGTGGAGCTTACGGGAAGTGAGAATGTTGGCATAAGTAACTTTATTCCGATGAAAACTCGGAACGTCGAATACCTGAGGTTTCCCACGCAACGGCAATCGGCGTGGGGTTAGTCGGTCCTAAGTCGAGGCTGAAAAGCGTAGGCGATGGACAACAGGTTAATATTCCTGTACTACTCTTGTTTCGCCCACGTGAAGCCGGCGGGAGGTTGGTACGTTTCGTGTCTTATTCCCTTCGGGGAGTAATTCAACGTTATATATCGACCGAGCAAAGGTGGAGCGAGCAATGGGGGGACGCAATGTATGACCCGGAGCGTGTTAATGATTTCACGTGCAACCTGTGAGGCAGTCCTTGTGAGAAAATCTGCAAGGGCGTTTATCCAAGCAGGGATGCCAATTGTCCCGCCTAGCGGGATGAGTCCGGTACAGTATGTTGTCAAGAAAATCCTCTAGCGAGAAACAAGGGTAACCGTACCGCAAACGAACACTCGTAGGTAAGTTGAGTATACACAGACGATCGAGCTAACTCTTGTTAAGGAACTTTGCAATACAGCGGCCGTAACTTCGGGATAAGGCCTACTTGAACCTTACGATTTAATCTTCGTAAGACCATTCAAGTCACAGCAAAAGAGCTCTAATGACTGTTTATCAAAAACACAGGTCTCTGCAAACTCGTAAGAGGATGTATAGGGGCTGATGCCTGGCCAGTGCCAGAAGGTCACGAGGAGAGGTTCACGCCTTGAATCCAAGCCCTGGTGAACGCCGGCCGTAACTATAACGGTCCTATGGTAGCGAAATACCTTGTCGGGTAAGTTCCGACCCGCACGAATGGCATAACAATTGGAGCGCTGTCTCAACAAGAGGCTCGGTGAAATTGCATTGTGGGTAAAAATGCCCACTAACTGTGATAGGGCGAAAAGACCCCGTGGAGCTTTACTACAGCTTGACATTGAATTAGGGTTTCTGATGTGTAGCATAGGTGGGAAACGGTGAAGTCTCGCCGCTAGGCGGGATGGAGTTATCAGTGAAATACCACCCTTTGGTCACTTTGATTCTAACTCCGTGACCAACACGGAAGACAGTGTTTGGCGGGTAGTTTAACTGGGGCGGTTGCCTCCTAAATGGTAACGGAGGCGCGCGATGGTCGATTTCTTTCCAATGGAAACGGAAAGTGAAGTGTATTCGCATAAATCGGCCTGACTGTGAGACCTACAAGTCGAGCAGAGACGAAAGTCGGTGAAAGTGATCCGGTACTGGCACGTGGGTGCGGTATCGCTCAACGGACAAAAGTTACCCCGGGGATAACAGGCTAGTCGCGCCCAAGCGTCCACAGCGACGGCGCGGTTCGGCACCTCGATGTCGGCTCGTCTCATCCTGGGGCTGGAGAAGGTCCCAAGGGTTTGGCTGTTCGCCAATTAAAGAGGCACGCGAGCTGGGTTCAAAACGTCGTGAGACAGTTTGGTCTCTACCCATCACAGTCGTTGGAAATTTGAGGGAACTTGCTCCTAGTACGAGAGGACCGGAGCGAACGAACCCCTGGTGTACCAGTTGTCCTATCAAGGGCATTGCTGGGTAGCTATGTTCGGACGAGATAAACGCTGAAAGCATCTAAGTGTGAAACTCATCCCAAGATAAAATTTCCCTGCCGCAAGGCGATAAGACCCCCGGTAGACTACCGGGTCGATAGGTTGCAGGTGTAAGGTCCGTGAGGATTTGAGCCGAGCAATACTAATCGGTCGAACGAAACTTATCTTTTTCTTTCTGCTCAAATTTGACTAGTAGTTTATGGCAAGAAGGACGAAAAATACGTCCTGGTCCATAACTTAGCAAAAATCCCAAGCAGTATTTGGGATTCATGAATCTGCATGTATGAGAATAAAAACAAATATTTTTCTGGGTCAACTTCCTCCGGATTACACTCCGGCTAATAGCGAAGTCATCCCGGATTTTGTGACTCAAATGCCTGAAGAATTGAGGTCATTGAGAGATCATTTGCCTTCAGCAACTCTTCAGAATTACCATTTTGGTCAAAATCCTAATGTCGATCCTCGATTTTTGCTGGAACACTACGGCCTAAAACATCTGGATACGCATGGTGATTTAATCAACGCTGTAAATCACTACAGAAACGAGTTTCTGCTCTGGTGGTCTACACGTCCGGACTTATGGAAAAATAACAGATAAAATACTAAAAAGGCACTGTCTTGGTGGTTATGCTGGAGAGGTCACACCTGTTCCCATCCCGAACACAGAAGTTAAGCTCTCCAAGGCCTATGGTACTGCTCGCACTGCGGGTGGGAGAGTGGGTAGCCGCCAGGACAGTGCCTTTTTTTGTGTCTGAACAAATTGGAGCCTTTTTCTTTTTTGTATATGCTTGAAATTCAGCAAACTTTGTCTCAGGAGACGTCTGAAAGAGTCTCTCGCCAGCCTCGTTTTAATGATTTCTCAAAGGCTTTGAATCTTTTTTTGGAACGTTTTCAGCAATTGGGCGATGAAAGACTTCCTCCACAGCATTTAATGTGGTTTCTGTCTCCTTGGTTAACCGAGTTTATCATAACCGACCGTTCCTTACACCCGCATCTCGTTTTTGATACGCTGTTAGCTCGTGTAGAGGCAACTTTGAAAATGTTCGATTCAGACTAAAGTTAAATGCTGATATTCGTAATTTTCCGAATAAAAGTTTCGCTGCTGCGCCTGCTCGTATGGCTCCATATAACTAGTTGTCTCTTTTCTGCTCATTCTTGGCAGGATCAGATCTCCTGATCTGATTCATAACTTTTTACAAAACGTTCAGGTAGGATCGTAAGTGGTGTACTTTTTGGATGAAGGATAAATCTGTTTTCTAAAAGGACAGCACCAGGTCAGAGACCTAGTCCTGCGTAAATTTCTTAATTCAAACTACTTATTTCTTAAGTTCTTTTGCTCGATCTCTTTCCGAGTAAACGGCTTTGTCGTACGTCTTTTCAAAACTTTGCGTACTATCCAGATTGTTAGTCCGATAAGGATAATAAGAATGTAGATCACCGGAGAGACCCACAGTATAAAAGTTTTTTTCCGGTATTCGCCGTCATTGTCGGTTACGGTGAGTTCCAGCGTATGATTTCCCGGCATGAGAAAAAAATCCACAAAACCGGTTTCTTCGATTACACGATTGTCAATCTTCCATGCTATTTTTGCAATCTCTCCATCAGGATCGCTGCTTTGTTCCGCGTCAAAAAAGTACGGTAAAAACGGACTTAGATCCGTTTCTACGCGGTATTTGAGGAGTGGCCCCTTATTCCGGTTGTTCGGATCGAGCTTATCCCCCAGACCGTCATGATCGGTATCTTTATCCTCCGAACTGTCGAGCGGAAAATCATCTTGTCCATCCAGTGTGCCGTCGCCGTCGGTATCGGGGTCCAGAGCATTCGTACCCAAGTCCTTTTCCCGACCGTCCGATAGCCCGTCGTTGTCGTCATCCAGATCACGATTGTCGCCGATCCGATCCTGGTCAAAGTCCCGAGATTCGCTTTTATCCCTTGGAAAAGCGTCCTCTTCATCTGGAACACCGTCGTTATCATCGTCCGATTCGCTATTATTGCCGATACCGTCCTGATCGCTGTCTTCCCATTCGTTTTTATCCAGCGGAAAGATGTCGTCTTTATCGCCCCGCTCGTCTCCGTCACTATCGAACCGCTTCGGATCGGTACCTTTGGCTTCTTCTTCCTGATCCAGCAGGCCGTCGTTGTCGTCATCGCTGTCTTTATTGTCGCCTATCCCATCTTTGTCGTTGTCGGCCGACTCTTTTGGATCAAACGGAAAAGCGTCTTTTTCATCGATGACACCATCGTTGTCGTCATCGTCGTCTTTGCGGTCTGGAGTTCCATCCTGGTCGCTGTCCCTGTCGACAAACAAAGTTGTCTGGGAGGTAATCAGTTCGCCGGCCTTGCCGAAGGGAATCACCCGCACGCTGATATTTTTTTCGCCGTAAGCCAGGTTGGTATAATCGGTAAATACGTCGGCCGTGTTGTTTTGCAGGATCGAAAAAGGCTGGTCGGGGCCGATCTGTTTGTTTTTTCCTTCAAAAAATTTTACGATGCCGCGCTGGTCGTCGTTGCCGCGGTTAGCGATCTTGGCATAGATACGGATACTTTCTCCCACCAGCGGTTCAGCTTTGGAAAAACGAATATCTTGGGGTCCTACCGTTAGATTTGTGGCGGCAAAAGCGATCGAGGGTAACACTAGATGACTTGCCAGAACAGCGAGAAGGAAGACACTTACCCAAAAGTATGTTATACTGCCGATTTTCATGGATACCTTATTGAAATTGGTAGAGGGAGGAATCTTTCGTGTATCTTACACATCCTTGGCTTGCCTGTAGCCCATCATCCCGTGTAGAATACATATCGTTGTGTACCTTACCACAAAAAATCCTATGCGGGCAACCGTTCAGCGTGTTACTTCGGCTTCGGTTTCGGTCGATGGGGAGGTTGTCGGTTCTATCGGAGCCGGAGCTCTGGTATTATTGGGAATCTCTCATGAGGATACTGTTTCTTCGCTCGAAAAAATGGTCAATAAGCTTCTGAATACTCGTTTTTTCTCAGACAGCGATGGCAAGACGAATCTGTCTATTTTAGACGCTGGCGGCGAGATCTTGCTGATTTCCCAGTTTACGCTGTATGCCGATCTTTCGTCCGGCAGGAGACCCAGTTTTACCAATGCCGCTCGTCCCGAGCAGGCTGTACCTCTGTACGAATCCTGTATTAGGGAACTGGAACAGGGCGGGGTACGGGTCCAGACCGGACGTTTCGGGGCGCATATGGTGGTTTCTTTGGTGAACGACGGACCGTTTACATTGAACTTTGATACCGATACATTTTGAAGAAGACCTGTCGACCACTTTCTTGGGTTTCTTGACAGGTCTTCCTCTACATCTTAGTCATTCTTGGTCAAAGACTATTTGACAATGTGAACATTGTTGCCGGAACTGACGTCCCACCCCACGAAATCGTTGCCGAAAGAACGCTTTAACAGGTCAGATGTTTGGTCAAAATAGTCGCGATGGGCTTTTTCACTCTTTTCCGAAAGCTCATATTCAAAACCGATCGCATGTTGATCTTTGGAGCATTTACGCAGATATAAATGTGTATAAGCAGGTTCCTTCGACCAATCCTGCGCAACTTCCAATAATCTGGATAACGGCACCGTATCCTTAAATTTCCACAGCCCGATAGCCAGGTTGGTTGGATTTTCCATAAAGAAATGAAAGAAAGTGAAATAAAATGAAATGAAAGGAAGTGGACACTTGTAACACTATTCTTGTTGTGATTTGTTGTCAAAATTTTGTTCGGAACATTGCTTTTTCTCCATTTTGGTCAACTATCACTGAATTTTGTTGAGGGCTACAATGATGAAATACTTTAGCCTGTTTTCCCTTTTTCGGTATAATATCCAGGTCGCATTTCTTTCTTTTATACCATGGATCATATTGATATTATCTCGGATCGCGAAGTCAATCAGGATCTGATCGATGATTTGCGGCATCGGTCACTCGATCAGAAATATTCGTATATGTCCAATGGCGCCAGCCAGTACTATTCCATGCGACAAAACCGTATTCAAAAAGGGGGAAATCTCGACCCTACCCACTATGCCCCGTTCTTTAAAAAAATTATAGCACCTCATCTGAAAGGTCGCCCATTTGTATTCATTTCCTTAGCCAGCGGGAATGGTTGTCAGGAACACGAGCTCCTGGACAGCCTGTCCCGTCAATCGTCTCAATTCTCCTACGTCGCCATTGATTCCTCCGCGGAAATGATCAAATTGGCCGAAGCTGCTTACAGCGGTGTTTCTTTTCCCTGTCACTTTATCCGCGGCGATTTTTCCAAATACTATTTTATCGCCGAAATGAATGAAGTTATCGATATGAACGCTCCGAGAGTATATGTCTTTTTGGGAACGACTTTTGGCAGTTTTGTACTTACCGAGATTATGGATATCCTGGTAAATCTGCTCCGCAAAGGCGATATTCTATGGTTTGATACAGATCTGCGTCCCGACGAGACCGAAATGAGTACCATGAAATTGTTTAAAGAAGTCTCCGCAAAAATAGATCACGACCCGGCAAAGCATCGTTATTTTCTACCGCTGCAGCAGTTGAATGTGCCTTCCGCGGCAGGTACCATGGGACTACGCCTTGTCAAAAGTATCCCGGCCAAGGGCATAGAACTCATCTACTTTTTTCAAAGCAAACAAAAGATCAGCATAAATTTTCGCAGTACGCATACCATTATCATGCCGGGGGAAGAGATTGAACTTTTTCGGACCCGATATTATCTTAAAGAAGCGCTTATCGATTATTTCGGCGAATACGGCCTTGCTTGTCTCGGAAGTTTTCAAGACGGAAAAGTCGGACAGTTTGTCTTTCAATTATGAAAAAAACTTTGAGCAATCTATAGGATATATAGCCCAAGCGCCTTTTTGACCAGTATATCCCTGCATTCATGTTTTTTGATGCCTGCTTCAGTATGATGAGGCAATGGAAAATGATACAATTTTTATGCTATCAGTATGCCCAAAACAGTCGTTGTCGGTATGTCGGGAGGGGTCGATTCCAGCGTGACCGCCATGTTACTTAAAGAGCAGGGGTACAATGTGGTGGGCGTTTTTTTGCGTTTCTGGGTCGATCCGATGGTCGTGTACGACGGTGCCAAGGAGAACAAATGCTGTTCCCTCGAAACCCAATTACGGGCCCGGCAGGTTGCCGATAAGCTCGATATACCCTTTTACGTACTGAATCTGGTCGATGCTTTTAAAGAAAAGGTAGTCGATTATTATCTCAATGGCTATGAAAAGGGCTGGACGCCCAATCCGTGTATTATGTGCAACCGGGATGTGAAGTTTGGTCTCATGATCGATAAATTGTCTGAATTCGGTGCTCAGTACTGGGCTACCGGTCACTATGCTTCTATTCGTGAAAATAATGGTATATTTCATTTATTCGAAGCCAAAGATAAGGCGAAAGATCAGTCCTATTTTTTATATGCGCTTGACCAAAAAAAATTGTCCAAAACGATTTTTCCGCTTGGGAATTTGACTAAAGAAGAAGTTAAGGATCTGGCCCAAAAGTTCGGTCTCGACGGTTTTAAACGAACCCAGTATCAGGAAAGCCAAAACTTATGTTTTTACCCCGAAGATAAGCCGTATAATTTTCTGGAACGTTATTTGCCTACTTCTCTCCAGCAGCCAGGCGTGCTCAAGACCAAAGACGGGGAAGTTTTGGGCACCCATAATGGTCTCTTTCATTTTACCATCGGTCAGCGCCGGGGTATTCATATCAAAGGCTATTCCCGTCCTCTCTATGTCACTGGCTTCGACACGAAAGACAATACTGTCTGGCTGGGCGACGAGGCCGATCTGTTTTCTGATTCCTGTCGGCTCGAAGATGTCACTTTTTTGAATCCTGTTTTCCCCGACCGTATCGACAATGTTTTGGTAAAACCGCGGTATACAAAAAATCCTTTTAAAGCCGATCTTGTTAAAGAAAACGGTACCTATCGGCTCGCGTTTCATTCTCCCGTTCGGGCGCTGACTCCCGGTCAGTCTGCGGTTTTTTACCGGAACGAGGAGGTCTTGGGCGGTGGTATTATTATTTAGAATTTGTGCCGGCCAAAGGGATATTTTATACTATTGGCTAGGCGAAATGCGCCTATTGAGAACAGGAAGGACAGCAAAAGATACTTACCGAATGTTCTCCAGGTTCCGAACGTTTTAAACCGCCGATCTGATACCGAAATGGTGGCGTGAACCATCCCAAAACGGCCTTTTCTGGAAGCGCTACGGATAAATGCGATATCGTCATAAACCAACTGTCCCTGAAAGCCGCCTACCTTTTCAAACAACTCTTTTTTGACAATAATACAGGGGCCTGCGCCGCTCGGGATGATTTTTTGAAACAGAAAAAACATACTGTTGAAAAAAGCAAACACCAGTTTTATCCCGGGGGTTGAACGCTGTGGCCAATAATACGGACAGGCAATTTCCAGCTTTTGCCGTTCAATGTGGCGAAGACTTCTTTCTATAAAATCCGGTGTTAGTTCGGTATCGGCATCCAGAAAGAACAAGATGTCTCCGGTTGCGCTTCTCCCACCTTCGCTACGTTGTCCTCCTACTGGCGGATGAAACGGAAGAAACCGTACCTCGGGAAAGTGTCCGATTTCATCCCTTGTATTATCGTGCGATCCCGCATCGACGACAAATACTTCGTCTGGCTGTTTACTTTGCGCTTGAATCGATTGTAATAGTTTCCCAATATACTTTTCTTCGTTCAGAGTTGGAATGATAATGCTGATACGAGGCATGAGGAGTAGTCAGTAAATGCAAAGTGAAAAGTGCAAAATTCAAAATTAGGACAGGTACAAAAGTCGAAATAGTCAAACGAGTCTAAAGGGCACAAATACACAAATGTATGGTAATTTGAAGAAAGAACTTTTTCCGTTCCCCCTGATAAGGGGGCTAGGGGGTTCAGGATTTGGAATGTTCGTGAAATTTAATCGTACATAAGAAATATTGTAAAACCGCACACAGCCCAATTATTCTCGTCTATCTTGTCTAATAAGCTGCCACACTCTGCCCAACCAACAGCCAAAAAAGCACAAAACCCATGATCCCGTTGAGCAGCGGGAAATACCAGTAGACCTTTTCCACCATCTCTTTTTTTTGAAAGATCAATACCAGCGGAATTAAGGGGTAAAGAATGCCCATCAAGCTCCAGGGCCATAACTCTTGTTTGGTAAGAGCGATAAGAAGGCTGACTGTCCAAAGCAGGACGCACAGCAACAGCGATAATGAATGACCTAACCGAGTTGCCGTAGTAGAGATCTTGGCTTTTTTGTCACTCTCGATATCGGGAATCGCCGAGTACAGATGCATTGCGCCGGTCCAGGCTGCCCCGGCGATCCAGATTTCGGCGGGAGCTATTTTCCCGGTGACCTGGGTATAAGCCAATATGCCAGGGACGATGTAGAGAATATTGCTGACAAAATCAAGCACCGGACGAGCCTTGAAACGCAGTGGCGGGGTGCTGTAAAATACCGAGAGTCCCAAAAAAAACAGCCATAATAGAAACTCGGTTAGACTCTTCGAAGCGCTCAATAGTATGAAACTTAAGATCCCTACGACTAATACGATTCGTATGAGATTGCGCGTTTCCGTTGGCTTTAAGCGATGTTCCTTTTTATCTTTTTTTCGATTCGTACGATCTGTCTCCCGGTCAAACAGATCGTTAATGCCATATAGGAGGATATTGGCGGGCACGAGAAAATAGATCAGATGGATCAAAAAATGCCAGTTTCCCAGCGCATAGATGTCTGTTACTCCGGCCGCATACCCAAGCGCGTACGGTCCAGCCAGATAGAGCCAGAAACGCGGCCGGGATGACTTCAGCAATGCCTGTAGATCCATAGAGGTTAACGGGTTCGCGTGAGATTATAGTCCAAAAAGTCATTGAGCGTGTCTTTGTACTCTGCTTTGACTTTGAGGCGCTTTATAATCTTTCGCACTTTTTCTCCTATTATCTCCTCTTTTGCATGCAGTTCGTCCGAGATCTGATATTTTTCCATTAAGCGTATGACCCAGTGCACCATGGCGGTATTCGTCTGCCGGATGCCCAGAATGGTTTTCAGTTTTTTCCGTTCCGTAAAGTTGCATGCCTGAAATAGGGCCAAAAGGGCCATCGTCTTTTTCCCTTCGATGATATCGAGCCCTGAGGTTTTGCCCACCTCTGCCGCATTGCCAAACAACCCCAATTCGTCGTCTTTGATCTGGTATAAAATTCCCAGTGATTCGCCCATTGTTGTAAATTGTTGTTGCAATACGCGCGATCCACCTGCAAGGATTGTGCCGATCAGCAGAGGCAGTATGAAGCTATAACGAGCTGTTTTATGGTAGTACATTTGACTTACCCGGCCCTGATCGGGGATTTCTTGCTCAAAACCCAGAGCCATGTCTTCCATCTGGGCCAGACCCACGGAAATAAGTTCTTGATAGACTAATTCTGTCATGTTTTTTTCGTGTTTGTGCCCATTGATCGTTTGCCGAAGTAGCTTCAGCGCCAAAAAAAATCCAATGTCTCCTACGTTGATTGCCATACTATGTCCGAAATGTTCGGCGTCCTGGTAGCCTTTTTGTGTAGCGTAGCGGTTGTATTGTCCTTGAATCGAGTATGTTCCGCGGCGCAGTATGTCGCGATCCATGATATCGTCGTGAATCAGGAGAGTGGCATGGAGGAATTCCATAACTGCAGCTAGTTGGTAAGCTATTCTCATATTCTTGCCCCCGCAGGCTTCATAGGCAAAAACGACCATAATGCCACGTAGCATTTTGCCTTTCTGGCAAAAATCAAGGAGACGGTCGAATACATCGTTGCTCCATTGATTTACTGACACGTATCGTTGTCTTTCTTTTCCGAGAAAATACTGGATGGCGCGTTGAATCTTTGCTCTTCTGGTTGACAGATAGCGTTGCATGGAGAAATTATCGTTCGGTCAAAAAATAAGAGATCGCTTGCGCGAGAATCCTGAGTTTATGCGGTTTTACTTTGTTCCGCAGTACGATCAAGGGGTTCTGCATAATTTTTTTAGCGGTATACCGGTACATGGCAGTGGCTGTTTTTATTGGAATTCTAGCGTGTCGGGGTAAGAAATGAAAACCTTTTTCTGCTTCTTTCAACCATTGTTCGAAAATATCAAGTTGTCTACGTAGAAGGTACGCGAATTTTTCGGGTTCAGCCTTGGCTACCGACGGATCTATTGTCTTAAGATTGTATCTAGCTAATTCGGATTGAGGAATGTAGGTTCTTCCCAAGTCCCAGTCTTCGGCAATATCTCTGATAAAATTGATATATTGGAACGCTTTACCGAGCTGTCTGGCGTAGGGCAGACTTTCGTTGGGCAACTGCATGATTTTTGCCATCATCAGTCCGATCACTTCGGAGGATCCGTATAAATATTCGTCCAGTTCTACAAAATCTTGATAGCTCTTTTTGTGCAAGTCCATTTCCATGGAGTGTAAAAAGGCGTCAACCCATTCCTGGGAGAATTGTGCTGTTTGCTGTAAAACGATAAAGTTCGAAATAACTGAAAAATTACACTTGCCGCCTTTTTTTATTGTAGTATAATACTGCCGCTTAAAATTCAGGAAATTCTGTTTTGCTTGAGGAATTGAATCGACAAAGTCATCTGCCGTACGCACAAAAGCATAGAGGGTTGTTACTTGTTCGCGTGCCTTTTTCGGAAAAAATAAACTGCTGGTGAAAAATGTAGTGCTGCCTCTTTTAAAAATAGATGCTTGTGAATTTGTTTCTGTAATCACACTGATTTGTTACGAGAATACAAAGAAGTATGCTTATTCTAATCAATATGACAGCTCTGTGAAATGTTTTTTACCAGTGGTACTTTTTATAACGTTTACGATACTTTTTTTATGACCAATGGCGTTCCAGATTCTCCTGAAGATAGAGCTCAAGATAGAATGCATGCGTTAGTCATCCAGGTGATGCAAAAGAAAGCCCAGGATTTTTATGCTCAGTTTTCTGCCGAGGTAGCTGGCCTGGTTACGGCTGCACGCGATCGACTCAATAAACTAATGTCTAACGATCCACAAAATGCCAGCGAGGAACGTGCCGCATCTCTGGTGGTGGAGGATTGGATGAGACGTAAATCTCAGGAACTATGCTATGCCCGATATTGCTCTTTAATGCGTGAAATAACGAAAGAACCAATATCGTTCCAGGCATTTACTTCGTCTTCGAATCGTATTAGTTCCAGTAGCCCGTATTCCAACTTTCGCTATATCGAAGAACAGGGAATAAAGATCGGCGACATAGTTTGTACTTCCCAAGCAGCTACTCCACACACCGTAGTCGGAATCACGATTGACGCGAAGTTCTCCCTACGCGCTCCAGATGGAGCTATGAAAAATAGTGTACATCCGATAGGCTGGATAAAAAATTCACCCGTTGTGTAGAAAGAGACGCTTTCTTTATCAGATGCTTTTTTTCCACCGACTGAAATACGCCAGATCCCACCTGAACACTTTCCTTAATCTTGTACAGTCAATACGTATCCTCAATAAAAAGAATATCTTTAGGCGCATTGATTATCTGGATTGATTCGTTATCAGATCTCGTACAATCTGGGATGAAATCAGACAGATCGGAACCCCAATGCCCGGATGCGTATACTGACCGGTAAAATAGAGATTTTTCACTTTTTTGCTTCTATGCCGGGGGCGGAAAAAGGCTGTCTGAAAAAGTGTATGGCTTAACCCCAGCGCTGTGCCTTTATAGGCATTGAACGTAGTAAAGAAATCGCGCTGGCTGAAGATATGCTTTACCGCTATCGCGTCGATAATCGACTCTCCTAACAAGACTTCCAGATGGCGCAGGATCTTTTCGGTATACCTTTCCCGCACCTCGTCGGTATCACGGAGTCCGGCAGCCAGCGGAACCAGGATAAACAGGTTTTCTCCTCCCGGCGGCGCCATGCCGGGCTCGGTTTTGGCCGGAGCGCAAATATAATACGAGGGATTTTCGGACCACACCGGATTTTTAAAAATGTCATCAAAATGTTTCATCCAGTCATATTCGAAACTCAGATTGTGATGAATTAATCCCTTTAATCTCTTCGTCAATCCTACATACAAAATAAAAGCCGAAGGGGCTATTGTCCTTTTTTTCCAATATGCTTCCGTATACGACTGGTATTCCGGGTCAAGGAGTACAGTTTCGATATGGTGATAATCCGCATTACCGATCACCAGATCGGCCGCGAGTTCGCCCGTCTTGGTGAGAATCCCGGTAGCTCGGCCTTGGCTGTTGACCAGAATTTTTTTGACCTCCTGGTTGTACACAAATTCCACTCCGAGCTCTGTTCCTAAACGTTCGATCCCCCGCGCAACTGCATTCATACCGCCCAACGGGTACCATACGCCCAGGTTAAAATCGATATGCGACATGAGTGAGTAGATCGCCGGTGTATTGTTGGGCGCGCCACCGAGGAATACCATACTGTACGCCAAAATTTTACGCAGCCGCTCGTTTTTAAAGTTCCGTTTGAGATACTTGTCCAGGTTTTCGAATACGTTCAACCGGCTGCCTTCTATGAGCATCCGCTTGTTAAAAAAATCTAGAATCGAGGTGTAGTCTTTGTACAAAAATTCTTGCATGGAAACTTCATACTGGTACTTGGACTTTTCTAAATACTTCTTCAGTGTTTGGGCCGCGCCAGTCTCCATTTGTTCGAACGTTTCCAGATTCTTCTCTAAGTCTGCCACAATATCTACCCAATCCTGGGGACCAAAGAATATACGGTAAGAGGGATCCAGTCTTTGTAAGCGATAATAATCTTCCGGTTTTTTATCAAAAAGCGCGAAGAAACGCTCAAATACTTCGGGCATCAGGTACCATGATGGTCCCATATCAAAACGGAACTCGCCGTCGCTAAACATCATCCCCCGGCCGCCGGATTGATCGTTTTTCTCTACGACCGTCACGTCATAGCCGTCCTGAGCTAATAAGGCGGCAATGCTGAGTCCGCCAAATCCGGCACCGATAACCACAACTTTTTTTTTCATCGGAATTTCTATTGGAGAAAGAAGTAAACGAGCTGATATCTCTTTTTCTGCTGTATTGCCAGCATAGCCATGTTCTTTGTGTCTGCGGCCCATGAGTATGGCCAGGCTTGATCATACTATCAAGCCGGGAAGGTGTAAAATTAAAGTTCTCTGTTTCTCTTCCTGCTTACTTGGCTATTATTCGCTGTAAATCTTTACCGTATCTTATCTGTTGTGATGTTATTTCTACGCTTTTTTTAGAGTTTTCAGAATGACAAAGACTCGTGACACTGATAGAGACTATAATCCGATTTACTTTAACAATGTAAGGAAAAATAATCGAAAGTATGGTTTGACATTTTATAAATGACTGTTAGCATAGTGGCGCTTTTTTCTAAAGAAAACCATACTTTTCATGGCTGATGTACCAGATCCTTTCGAAGGCGACCATTTTACGTTGCCGGTCACCTCAAATAGGCATGATTCGGAACGGGAAAAAATCTACAAGGAATATGAACAATGTCTGAAGGTTTTAAGTTCGTATATCGAACTTTTCTATCAGTATCACAAAAATCCAAGACATGAAGGTTTTCATAGTCATGGTGGAAAGTCGTTTGCCCTATCGGATTATTATAAAAATATCTGCGCCCAGTTTCATGCCCTTGTGGACATTAACTCCCGGTGCCTCGACGTAAAGTTTGACGTAGAAGATTTTCTTACAACCAAATTGCACATGCTTCAGCTGAATCAACAGCACCATGCTTCAATCTTGCTAGAAGCTATACAAGCTGCATCAGCCACGATCGATTCTTTTTTTGAAGCATTCAAACAAGATATTATTCTGCAACGAATGTCCCGTTACGCTGACCAAGCGAAGGCCAGATTCTTTGAGAATGAGCTGCACCATCGATTTGTGAGCGATCCGCCGCAATACGAAGACTTTTTTTTGATACTTCGACAAGCACTGGAAGGGAACATCCCCTTAAGATTGACGAATTTTCTCCTGGCGTATGTCCACTATCATTACGGGACATTGCTTAATGTGCTCATTAACCTGGGGAAAAAGGACGATCTTCAATTCTGGTTCTGTCTGGTTTCCGCAGAAACGGAGTATAAAATTCCGGGGCCGCTGAAATATATATTGCATGTTATGCGCCATGATTCGCCATTTCCTTTTCGAACGGTTGTTCAGATGGCGCTTCTCAACAAAGTACATGCGAACCTTAAGGCTGTAAGCTTCAAACGACCTGATATAGAGGCTTCTTTGGAAGACATGATGCAGTGGATTCACTTTTCCCGTAACCATCAATTTGATATCCAGGAAATGACAATTTATTCCAACCTCCGATCGAACCTCATTGATGCTCTCAACGTTGGTTCCCTTCAGCATGCTACTGTTCTTATTATGACGCTTCGTCAATTATGGCCACAATGCGAACTTTACACCAAGTTGCTGACTGATAATGGACGTAAAAACCTAGCAAAGATTTTAGCAGAACTATAGGACTTCCTGCGATATAGTTGCATTTTTTCTTGTTATGTTGACCGAAAATATGTTTATTTTGATTGGTTTTCTTGGTTGAACCCTGCCAACGGGTATGGTATGCTGACGACATATCGTTTCTCTATCGGTCCGTCCATCTTTAATTACGGATTGTAACATGTCCCGTTCCCTGTTTCCCTGGTTGATCAGTCTGATCGCGATTCTGCTCATTGTCTTGCGGATCATCTTTCCGCAACTACCGATCGACGTGGTAACCATTTTTCTGTTTGCGTTTGCGCTCTTTCCGTGGTTTTATCCATTGCTCAAAAGCTTTGCCTGGGGCAACCTCAGTATTGAGTTCAAAGAACTGGAAGATGTAGCCGAACAGGCCAGACATGCCGGTTTGCTCAATTCGCATCAGCAGAAAAAAACGGATAAAGTTTCGGATACGTTTCGTCAGATCTATAATCAAGATCCGAACCTATCATTGACCGGCTTGCGCATTGAAATCGAAAAGAAATTGCGCCTGATAGCCCAAAAAAACGAACAGGGAGAAGAACAAGTTCAGTATTTAAAAATACGGGAATTGCTTTCTTATCTCACTCGTTACGAGCTGATCTCTTTTCAGGAACGGGGTATCTTGGATGACTTGATATCGGTCTTAAATCGCGCGTCTCACGGCGCCGATATCGATGTAAAAGCACGCGAATGGGCTATGCAGATCGGTATCAGTATTTTGGCCAGTCTGCAGGTCAGACTCGAGGAGCGTAGTCCCAAAAAGAGACCTTCTACCAAGAGCAAGACCATCTAACTTCTTAGTCTTCTCTTTATGAACTACCTTGAAACAGTTCAACGTCTGTACGATGCTTTCTCCCATGGCGGATCCGAACTGGAACGTTCCTATTTTGCTCCTGATTTCGTCTGGCATGTTCCGGGAAGCAATCCAGTTTCGGGCAATTACCGCGGCGAAGCTTACTTTACCGAAATGCCTGCCAAAATGGCGCCGCTTGATCGATGGGAATTCGAAGTGAAACACCTTATGGAAAATACAAATTTGGTAGTGGCGACGGTGCATTTTCGAGGAGAGCGTAAAGGCAAACGAGTGGATATGGACGGAGCGCATGTCTTTCGCCTCGATGTGAATCATAAAATCGTGGAAGGATGGGGGTTTGCCGAAAAACAGGACGAACTGGACGATTTTTTCGCATGAAATAGAACATTATCTCTTTTACCTTTTCTCCGTATATGCATAAATTATTCTTTTCAGCAGTTTTATTTCTGGCCATCGTATCCGGTTGTACTTCTACCGGGCCGACAAATTATTCCGGTAGTCCGGCCTCAAAGGCTTTGGATGATGCAAAAAATACCGCTCTGAAGGCAGCGGTTCAAAATATCGATACCTGTCTGGCAGGATGCCAGGCTCTGACAGGAAGTACTGGTAAAGGACAGCAACTTTGTGAAGCCGGTTGTTGGTCCAATGAAGCCAGAAATTCGGGTGATATCAGTATTTGTGATACGAAGTTTGGCAATGATTCCTCTTTACAAGCAGTTTGCTATACAAATGTGGCGGTAAAGAAAACTGACCCAAGCGTATGCGAAAAGATCGGAAAGGATGCCAACGACATTTTGCGCGTGACTTGTTATTCAACGCTCGCCAAACAAAAAAAAGATAAGACGATCTGTGATAAGATTACCTCGGATATCATGAAAAAGGCTTGTACGGAAGATCTTCCGTAATAGATGGTAATGGAATAGTGATCTATCTATTCTATTCTTTTATGAAATTCGCCAAACCAAGGCGTATTATTTTATTTTCCATAGCCAATGTATATTGACACTGCTAGAATAGTGCCCAAAATACTATTTTCTTCCGTATCCATGAACAATAGCCCTGATGCTTCTGGTAACACCGATGTTGATGTCAAACGTGTATCAGATGGTCTTGTGGAGATATTACAACCCCTATTTGCCCAGATGCACTCGTCCAATCCAGATTCCACTCAGCCCAATGATATTGTCCTGAAAGAATGCTATGAAAAATTCCAGAAGATATATTTACAGTATTTTTGGGAACAATCACTGAATCAGGAAGTATGTAATTATCTTGAGGCGCATTTGGCTAGTCAATCGGAATTTTTCATAAGCCTCTTGAAGGTATTGGCTCTTCAAAAAGATGATGAGAGACGAAAAAATATCCAACTCATTCTATCCAATCAATTGATTCGGTTTGTCTTTGGAACAGATGTTCATACAAAGTAAAGTGCCTGATAGAGTGATTTTTGGTAAAAGGATACTATACTCACCTCTAAAGTTCAGATGGCATACTTGAAAACGAAGATAGTCAAATATACCGGGCAAATGCCTGACCATCGGAATCGAGAAATAATACTATTTTGTACCTTTCTGGCTGTAGACTATAATTTTGACTTGGGGTTTTGTATTTAATCCGTAGTATTAGTATACATTCGTATATTGGTATCGGTTCATGTTCCTATGCATTCCAACTCTTCCTCCCAACACTATTTCATCCAAACCTTCGGCTGTCAGATGAATAAAAGCGATTCCGAACGCCTCAAATTGGTGCTGGAAGGGATCGATATGTCTGAAACTGATCAGCCCGAACGGGCCGATATTATTATTCTAAATACCTGTTCTGTACGCCAAAATGCCGAAGATCGCGTCTACGGACTCATGCACAATTATGGCAAATTGAAAGAAGCCAGACCTCATCTGATCTTGGGTGTTACCGGCTGCATGGTCGGACATGACACCAAAAAGAAGCTGTGGAAACGTATGCCGATGGTCGATCTGTATTTTCCGATCTCCGAAATCGAAAATCTTCCTAAGAAAATCACCGAACTGCGCTATGAACAAGTAACCGACGATCTTACCAGCGACTCGCCAGTCGCCTATCTCAAGCTGGGGTCAAAATATGCCAGCTCGTTTGAAGCGTTTGTGCCCATCATGAGCGGCTGTAACAAGTTTTGCACCTTCTGTATCGTACCCTATTCCAGGGGGCGTGAAAAGAGCCGGACCGGCGTCGAAGTCTTGCAGGAAATCCGTGCATTAAAAGAACGCGATTATCAGCTTGTTACGCTCTTGGGCCAAAATGTAAATAGCTATCATCCCGAAGATAACGACTGGAAGAGTTCTCAAAATCCTTACAGGGACGATTTTGCCGCACTGTTGTGGGAAATAAATCAAATCGGTATCCCCTGGGTGCACTTTACCGCACCCCATCCGCGCGATATGAGTGACGAAGTGATCGACGCGCTCACTCTACCGTGCATGGTCAATTACCTGCATCTACCGGTTCAGGCCGGAGACGATACGGTTCTCAAACGCATGAACCGCGGCTATACCCGCCAGAATTTCCTGGATCTGGTTGGCAAGATCAAAGCCAAGAAACCCGCCATGGCACTCGGAACCGATATCATTGTAGGTTTCCCGGGCGAAACCGATGAGCAATTCCAGCATACCGTCGAACTGTATGGGCACGCCGATTTCGACATTTCCTATACCGCGATATACTCTCCCCGTTCGCATACGCCGGCTGCGCGTATGCCCGGTCAGGTCTCTTTAAAGACCAAAAAAGAGCGTTGGAATACCCTACAGATTCTCATGGAGTCCATCGTCGAGCGTAAAAATCAGACGTATCAGAACCAATTGGTCGAGGTGCTTATTCGTGAGCATACAGAACACGGGTATGTCGGCGATACGTTTGAGATGAAGCGCTTGACTGTTGAACATGCTCCGCATCTTATCATCGGTAAACGTTATACCGTCCGAGTACACAAGACGTCAACCTGGATGCTCTATGGTACGCTGGAGAACGAGCAATCCCGGGTTGAGTCACTCTCTGTCACCGCTCCTAGAAAAAATCGCCTGGCTGTGGTTTCGAATCGAACGAAATCTGCCTGACTTGAAGTACGAATCATGGCAGAAGCTAGAATTTAGAATATAGAATCTAGGATTTGATACAGAACAAATTTTAACTGTTTTCTTGTTTCTTTCTTCTTCTCTCTCTTCACACTCTCAACTGGCTCCTCCTTGTCCCATACGTTATACCTAATACCTTATACTACATACTTTCTCTTATGACTTCCAAACCACTACTACAAACCCATCAGCGCGTCGGGGTATTTATCGATGTGCAAAATCTCTATTACTCGGCCCAGGCGATTTACGGAAAAAAAGTAAATTTTCAGGCGATCGTTCAGGATATTGTCCATGATCGGATCCTGGTACGGGCCATTGCCTATGCCGTTCGAGCTGAAAATCCACAGGAACAGACTTTTTTCGAAGCGCTCGAAAATATCGGTATCGAGGTAAAAACCAAAGACCTCCAGATATTTTACGGCGGCCAGAAAAAAGCCGACTGGGATGTCGGTATCGCCATGGATGCCATCAAACAGGCTCCCAAACTCGATACGGTGATCATCTGCAGCGGCGACGGCGATTTCAGCGAACTCCTGCATTACCTCAAATTTCTGGGGTGCCGGGTCGAAATAGCTGCTTTTGGCAAAAGTACTTCGGCCAAGGTCAAAGAGATTGCCCATACTTTTTTTGATTTAGATGAGCATCCGGAAAAATACCTGCTGAAAAACTTCAAGGCTCACGGGACCAAAAAAAGTCCATATCGTCGGTAAGTCTGTTCTATAGACTTTCCTGCATATAGTTTATCACTATAGTAACGATTTTCTGAACTGTCTCGTTGCAGGCTTTGAAGCTTATTTTATCGATAACTCCCGGACCATATAACCGAATCAGGTCGCTAATCAACACATGCATAAAAGACTGGGTTACTCCGTCAATCTTTTCAAAATCCAAAATAACGCTATCTCCTTTTGAAAGAGCAGGAATGATTTGGTCAAGTCGTATGATCTTGGCAGTATCTTTGTTCTCTGCAAACGTGCCGGTGAGAGGGAATATTTTTACGGTACTCATGATGAACGAGTCTATGGAATAAAACGTGGTTGTTTATATTGCGCTTTTCTTCTCTCCTGAATGGTCTTGCTATATGTTTTGTTGATCATTTCCAGCAATATCGGAAATTGCTGCAGGTTTTCCAGAGAAATATCAATCCCGACGAGTGTTCCTTGCCAGTATGGCATATTTTCGGCCTTGCTATGTCGATCTTTGAGAGGATCGGCATAGAGACGTACTACTTCTTCGCGACGTTTGAGCAGCTTATAAAGCGCCTTTCCACTATATAAAACAAAGAAATCGCGATTTATGACCGCAATCGATTTGATAAAGAACAATCCGGCCCCTGCGTTATAGTCCGTCCCGCCTTCGCGTGCGGTTGTTCCGGTAATACCGGGCGTCAACGCCAACTGCAGAGCCTCCATATCGCTCATCACATAATGGGATCTTTTTATGCTGTTATATATGCCAATTCCTGTATCTGCAATTCCAATGCGCACCGTTTTGCTCTTATCGTGATATTGTGCGGAAACTATCGCACCATACTTGGATAACGAATGTTCCAGCACATTCCTAATCAGTTCACTCATAATATATCGTATTGGTTCAGCCTGCTTTGGCTCCAGGTGAAGGAGTGGCGTCATATCCTGGATAAAATGGCTTAGCTGGTCTGAATTTTCGATTTGTGTCAGCGGGATAAACCTTCCGGCCAGCTCATGTTCTTGAATCTTTATCCCCGAATCGATGTTTAAAAATTTAAAGAGTCCCATTCTTTCCAGGTAGTGTTTTGATTTGGCTTCGAGTGTATCGCACCGAATGTTTCCCTGAATAAGGGGTATCCCCAGCGCAGTAATCATGCATAAAACGATAGGATGAACTGACATCCATTTTTTATTTGTTGTCAATTCCAGAGTTTCCGGTTGGGTAGGATCGAAGCCATACAGAAAAGGATTGATGTTCCCCAAAAAAGCACTGTTTGGTATATGAATCTTCATATTTTTTGTAGAATTCGTTACTATTTTACCGGGAAGTTGGGTATTTTGTCAAACTACCGGGATTCCCGGTAGTTTTAAATAATCGGGCTATTCCCGGTATCATCCTTGAGTTAGAACTAAAAAGAGTCCCGCCACAGGCGGGACTCTTTTTTTATTATAGTTACAATAATTCGACTTTTTCTATTTGAGGCCTTCTATGATTTTGCCAAACACTTCCGGATACATGGCGGCAATATTCGACAAGACTTTGCGGTCTAGCAGCATACTTTTTTCTTTCATCTGTTTTACTAGCAGGCTGTAGTTGAGTCCGTGCATTTTTGCGGCAGCCGAGAGGCGGGTGATCCACAAACTGCGAAAGGTACGCTTTTTCAGTTTACGATCGCGATAGGCATGAATTTTTGCTTTGAGGGTAGCGGCTTTTGCGAGCTTAAAATTAGTACGCTGGCGTCCCTGAAAACCTTTGGCGGCTTTTAAAATCTTTTTGTGACGCTTGTGCGTCATTACTCCTCGTTTAATACGGGTCATGGCGTAAAATTATTGATGAATAAAATGAATAGTGATTTTAAGCATACGGCAACAAGCGATGCGCGCGGTTCTCGAGAGTTTTATCCAAAATTTTACCGTGTGAGCTCTGGTTTGACCGTTTTGCCTTGGACGACTTGTTGATCAATAAATGCTGTTTTGTGGACTTGGATACGCGGATTTTGCCTGTTCCGGTAATCCGAACGCGTTTTTTGGTTGAACTGTGGGTTTTCAATTTCATGAAATGATAAAGGATGAATGATAAAGGATGAATGATGAGATATTTTACTGAGTGATGTGTTTCTCTCCCTTGGGAAATCGATATGAAGCTATTTGAGCGGGGTGAGCAAAACGGCAAGTTTGTTGTTCTGTTTCGTATTCTCAATCTCGATTTTGCAGATATCTTCGAACCTTTGGGAAAAATCGCGCAGTTTCTCCTTGGCCAGATCCAGATGGCTCATCTCGCGCCCTTTCATGACCAGAAATACGCGTACCTGGTTACGTTTCTCGATAAAGCGGTGGATCTGTTTTTCCTTGACCACCAAATCGTGCTCGCCGGTTCCAAATCCGATCCGTACGCTTTTTACCTCGACCTGTTTCTGCATTTTTTTATTCTTGGTTTCGAGTTTGCGCTGCTTATACAGAAACTTGCCATAATCCATGATTTTTACGATTGGCGGCGTTTTGGTTCCGTCTACTTCTACCAGATCTAGCCCCTGGCTTTCGGCACTGCTTAGAGCTTCTTCCAGAGAAATTGTGCGTATTTCGCCCGATTCTTCGACCAACGTTACCGATGGTTGCCGGATCTGCTGGTTAATACGTAGCTGTTTTATAAAGGTGTGAAAGTAAGGAAATATACTTCGTGCGCAGAATATCTTACCCGTAAACGCGATTCCGGTCAATCGGAAAGCGCTTAGGCGGTCTGTATTTTTGCTAAATAGTCTCCGAGGGCATCCTGCCAAGGGCGTAACGGAGGTAGTTTTGTGTTCTGTAGGATTACCCGTGAGGGGCGCTGTGCCGGGCGCTTCAGGTCGGACCAGGTAACCGGAGTGATGAGTTGGGCCGGATTATAGGTCTGAAAAATATATGTTGCGAACTCCAGCCAGTTGCAGTAACCGGTATTGGTGACATGGTATATACCGGCGGGACGATCGCTCTCTATCAGAAGTCTTATCATGGCTGCCAGGTCGACCGTGTATGTAGGAGATCCCACTTGATCGGTCACCGCCCGCACCGGTTCGCCTTTAGCTGCCAGGTCCAGCATGGTATTTACGAAGTTCTTGCCTCCAGGTCCAAACAGCCAGGCGGTTCGCAGAATATAGCTTCCTTCGGGGTATGTTTCCAGTAGCAGATCTTCTCCGACGCTTTTCGATTGTCCGTATACAGATAACGGATTTTTTACTGCGATCTCGTCATACGCCTCGTCAGAACCGTCAAATACGTAATCGGTAGAGATGTGAATCAACTTTGCTCCGACATGCCTGGCGGCCTGTGAGACCGCTTTTAAAGCCAGTCCGTTTACTTGAAATGCCACCTCCGGAGACGCTTCGCACTGGTCGACATTGGTATACCCGGCGCAATTGATCAGAATCTCAGGATTTTTTTCTTCCACAGCTTTCCAGACAGCAGGTTCATCGTTGATGTCCAATGCTGCATGCGCATATCCGGTCAGATCGAACAGCTGTTCGAATTGCTCCCGGACTGCCTGTCCCAGCATCCCCCGGGCGCCGAACAAGAAAACTTTCTTTTTTGACATGGTTTTGGTGTGGAGGGTTAGATAAATTTTTCAGCGTCGTGCCAGGACGTTCCTGCGCGGTCTTTCGTTGATAAAACAGGCAGACTTTCATTTCCTAGCGGCCATGGAATCGCCAGATCTGGATCATCCCACGTGAGGGTCCGTTCATACTCGGGCTTCCAATACTCGGTCATCTTGTAGATAATCGTGGCTTCGGGAGACAAAACCAGAAATCCGTGCGCAAAACCGGGCGGAATAAACAAATGATCCTTATTTTTATCGGATAATGTTACCGTTATGAATTGCCCAAATGTTTTACTTGAAGTTCTCATATCGACGGCTACGTCAAATATCTCCCCCTGTATGGCGTGGATCAGCTTCCCCTGCGGGTTTTGTATCTGGTAATGCAGGCCGCGTAGTACATATTGCTTTGAAAATACCTGATTGTCCTGGACAAAGCTGTAATCCGTTCCTGTGTCATGCGCAAATGTTTGTTGCTGAAAGGTTTCAAACAGATAGCCGCGTTCGTCCTGGAATATCCGGGGTGTCAGAAGCAATACGTCCTCGATAGCTGTTTTGGTTACATGCATGGGAGTGAGAATAATAAAACGCGATCCATATAATGCTGACGCCGTAAAAAGGGCTGACGATAACAGGAGTAAAAGAGATATTACGACAAACAGGAGAGTGCGATAAACAATAGGGGTATTATCAGCACCATAAAGGTAGTTATGTGGAAAAAAAGCAGGTATTTCAATATTTTCCCGGGATTCTTTTTAAAAAAAATCACTGCAATCAGCCCTCCGGCTGTTAGCGAGATATAATAAACTAGCATACTTGGATTAAACGTATCAGATCTAAAAGCCGAACAGGAAAAAAAGAATGCTGGTATGAACCCCGGGAATAAAAAAAGGCTGCGTAACAATGCTTCCATAGAACTAAAAGGAAAGGAATAGTATTGGCAGTGTATTGTCGAGCAGGCAGGTATCTTGCATTAAATTGACAGTGATACGTGCGGTAACGTGTGCTTTGTTTTTGCTACCAGATGATACTCAGTTTTACACAACGGAAAGCCATAAATGTTAACGGTATCCCTATAATGAAAAAGATCAAATGCGTTATGGTCAATACAAGCCAGATATTGGTTTTCTTCTTTTTGTGCTTTTTAGAGAGGAGGATACCAATACCAATCAAAAATAAATAATACGATAGAACTACGCTTAAAACGAAAGTATCATTCGTAGTCCACTCACAGGGAACCACGCTTCCGATCGAAAACCCGGGAAACAGGAAGAAATATATGACAAAAAATGTGACAGCATGGAGAATACTTTCCATAAAATATTAATTAGTTATTGGTATTTTTCCATTGTGCCTCTTGTACGAGTCGTTTCGCTCTTAAGGGTTGCCACCACTCCGGATGTTCTTGATACCATTGAATTGTAGCTTGTATGCCTTCGTTAAAAGGTATCTCCGGTTGCCAGCCGAGTTCTTGCTTGATTTTGGAGCTGTCGAGCAGATAGCGACGGTCGTGTCCGGGCCGGTCGGGGACGTAGATTTTCCAATTCTCATCTTTTTCCAGCGCGCTTAAAATCAGCGCGGCGATCTCTTCCACGCTTTTCTCGATGCCGGTACCGATATTGTACGTTTCACCGAGTTTGCCTTGGTGCAAAATAAGATCGATCGCTCGACAATGATCATCTACCTGTATCCATTCGCGTCGGTTCTGACTGCTCTGATAAACCGGGAGTTTTTCGCCGGACAAAATGTTGGTAATAAACAGCGGAATGACCTTTTCGGGAAATTGATAGGGGCCGTAGTTGTTACAGCAGTTCGAAATAGTGACCGGGAGTCCAAAGGTTTCGAAATAGGCTCTCACCGCCATATCCGCTCCGGCTTTGGAGGCGTTATACGGCGTGCGGGGGCGGTAGGGTGAGGTTTCGCTGAATCGTTCGGTTGTCTCCAGATCCAGGTCGCCATACACCTCACAGGTCGATATATGATGAAAACGCGAAATGTTGTTTTGACGCGCAGCTTCCAGTAACGTTTGGGTTCCCAACACGTTAGTACGAAAAAAAGCGCCCGGGTTGACAATAGCCAGGCTGTTATGCGACTCCGCTGCGAAATTGACGATGCAGTCAGGTTTTTCGCTTCCTATGATTTTTGTTATACTCTTTTCGTCAGTAATATCGGCTTGAACAAATTGATACCTCTCATTTTGTGAATGCTCGATATCCCGCAGATTTTCCAAATTTCCGGCATACGTTAGCGCATCGAGGTTGATCACAGCATCTTGCTCGTGCGAGCGAAGCCAATATCGGATAAAATTCGAACCGATGAATCCGGCCCCGCCGGTTACCAGTAAGCGCATAAGTAATTACAAAAAAACAGGCCTATTATAGCAACAATCTTTGTCTCTTCTATCCCTCTTTGCTACGGCTCTGTAAAATACATTGACATTTTGTATATTTATTGTATTATTCTTTCCTTTTTAGATTCTTACCGTCGAATCTATGAAAAAATACTTTTTCGGTGCCGCTTTGCTCTTTATTCTGCTCCAATTCCTGTCATTTGGACTTTCTCGCGCATTCGAAGGAAATGCCGTCACTGTTGCCGATACCTCCGGTTATCGGACTGGTATTCGCGGAACGATGAGTATCGGTAACGGAGAAGATCGGCTTCAGAGCAATCTTCAGGAGGTACGAGGATTTTACCGGGGTATTTCGGCCGGATTCTTGACCGGAGAAGAGGTCAACGTTGCCACGACCCGCTTCCTGTTCGATGATGTGGAACGTATTTCCCAAATGGCTTCTTTACTGGAACTTAACGTACCGGATGTATTGAATTCTTCTGCTTCCCGCGCGGATACGCTGACTGTGTATCAGGAGGAGTTGGTACATCAACAAACTACCGCCCGCGACCGCGGCGATATTCTCGAAAAACAGATTGCCTCTCTCTCTTCTGTGTTAGACCAGGCTCAGACCCGGCAGAACGAGCTGGAAACTCGGGTTTTTACGACCATCGACCAGAAAAAACCTCTGGACGCGGAAGAAGCTTTCAACCGTTTTCTAACTGCCAAACAACAAACAGGAGAGCTTTCCAGCCAAGTACGAGTTTTGGAAACGCTGCGTGCCAAATATACTTTGGCACAACAGCTCTTCACTTCCAGGCTCGATTTTGTGCGGGCCAACCGCGAAGCGCTGATCAAAGGTGTGCAAGTAGTCGATCTTCCCGATCCTCAAATAAAATTGATCCTGTCCCGCCAGGAATATGAACAACGGCGCTGATCAGGAAGTCGGAAAGTTTTATGTTTCGCTCATATATGGTATAGTAAAATGAATATGTCTGCACCGGAATTTTTGTTCTGTCCCTATGCCACTTACTCTGCTTCAGCGTATTATCGATCTGGCTTCTTACCTGCCCACACCCGAAACGGAAGAAAAGATTCGTCATGCCTTTGAATTTGCCTGGCGGGCGCACCTCGGCCAAAAACGTTACTCCGGCGACGATTATATAACCCACCCGCTCCATGCCGCTCTGCACTTGATGGATTTGAAACCCGATATCGCTACGATTCAAGCTACATTGTTGCACGATGTGCTGGAAGATACTTCTGTGACGCTCGATCAGGTTCAGAAAGAATTTGATGCCGAGGTTGTCGGATTACTTGTCAGTTTTACCTCGATTCGGAAGATTCGATATCAGGGAAAAGAAGAAAATATTGAAAACATGCGAAAGTTGTTTATGGCCATTGCTCAGGATCACCGCCTTGCGCTGATCAAATTTAGCGAGCGTCTTCATAATCTGGAAACGATCGAATATTATCCCGTTCCGGAAGAGCGGCGCCGCATTGCCCTGGAGACGCTGAATGTGTATGCGCCGATCGCTGCCCGTTTGGGTATCTATTCGATGAAAGATAAGCTGGAACGATT
Source organism: Candidatus Altimarinota bacterium (assembly GCA_039809385.1). Classification (GTDB taxonomy): domain Bacteria; phylum Patescibacteriota; class Gracilibacteria; order JBDHUY01; family JBDHUY01; genus JBDHUY01. Next base: position 58,668 of record JBDHUY010000006.1, on the reverse strand, counting down.
CAGCTTCCAAATCGCTTACCCGGATGAGTATGCCGATATTACGCAACAGCTCGATGTGAAAAGTCTGGAGCGCGATACTTTTCTAAATTCGGCCATCACGCAGGTTAAAACGGTTCTGCTTAATGGCGGGATCAGCGCCGAAGTTTCCGGACGTATCAAATCCTCGTACAGTATTTTTAAAAAAATGGAGCAGAAAGCCCGTGCTTCGATTGACGAATTGTACGATATCTTTGCGCTACGCGTTTTGGTTCCCGACAAGTCCGACTGTTACGCCGCTCTTGGGGTAATTCATAATCGGTTCGTTCCGTTGTCGGGACGTTTCAAAGATTATATCGCCGTTCCAAAACCGAATAATTATCAAAGCCTGCATACTACCGTGATCGGGATTGGTCACCAGTTGCGTCACGAACCGACCGAAATTCAGATCCGGACGCATGTGATGCATCAGGAAGCCGAATACGGTGTGGCCGCGCATCACTTGTATAAAGAACACGGATCCGAATTGTCTGCCCTTTCTCCGGCATTTTCTCTGGCCCAACGCGAAAGTGTTTATGAATTTCATCAAGTTTCTTCCTCTTCATCGGTGAACGAGTATATCTATGTACTTACCCCTAAAGGAGATATAAAAGAGTTGCCGAAAGGTAGTACCCCAGTTGATTTTGCATATGTCATTCACACCGATTTGGGACACCGGGTCAAGGGAGCCCGGGTCGATAACGGTATCGTCCCGCTGGATTATCAGCTCCAAAACGGTGATATTGTCGAAATTCTGACGAAGAATACGTTGGGACCGAACGAATATTGGTTGAGTTTCGTCAAAACTCATGTGGCCCGATCCAAGATAAAAGCGTGGTTCTTTCTACAGAATCAGGACGAGATGATATACCAGGGGAAACAGATGTTGAACGAACAGTTGATTGCTCTCGGACGTCCCGTGCTCGACGCCGATTTCAGTCTCCTGCGTCACTATGACGACCGGGATCTGTCTTTGACGGATCGTACCGATTTGCTGGAACGGATCGGAAACGGTTCGATTACAGTTTCTTCGGTGGTCAAAAAGCTGTTTGGCGTAGGAAAAAAAGTGCGCCCGAGTGCTGCTGCCTCCAAAGGATTTATGACCGTCCGGAAAACTTTACTGGTGGCTGGCGAACCGTGGGCGCATTTTCATCTGGCGGCGTGTTGTGCTCCGAGAGAACCTCAAGCAATTGTCGGCTATGTAACCAGGGGGAAGAGTATGTCGATCCATCGGCCCGATTGTCGCATTTTACAGGGGCTCGATCAGAGTCGCATTTTACCTGCGGCCTGGAAAAAACCGGCGGTCACATTGCGTTTACAGGTTATTTTGTCTGATTCCAACAAAATTCTGCGCGAATTGCTTGCCTGCCTCGATACGATCGATGTGGAACTCGAGGACATGACGTTAGAAAAAAGTCCGGAGGGCGGAGAGTGTTTCATCGTCTGCCAAGTCTCCGAAAAAATCTTTGCCCGTTTCGAAGATTTGAAAAAGAAGTTCAGTGAGAATAAAAGCGTAAAGAAGGTGGAGGTGGAGAAATAGGATCGGCTTTGGGTATATAAGCTTGTTACGGTATATATGTTCTGATTTCTATGCTTTCTTCAGCATAAAATATCCTAAATTTCCTTTCCTTAGAAAATTACTGCAAACGAATCCGTGACTCTTAAAAAAATTTATAAGGGTGTTTTTATCATATAGACGTATGTTTAAGAGTTCTACTTTTTCACCGCCCAAAATCTTGATTACCTGTTCACGTATTTCGATATCTGTATTAGTTTTGAACACAAACGAGAACCTGAAATTGATGACTCCGGCTTCCTCTTCATAGATCATATCGCATGCCATTTCGCCACTTTCGAACTTTACTCCGAGAGCTTCCAAGGGTGAGAATACAAATCTATTCCAATCATTGTCGGATAATCTGCTTTTATAATGATCGAAGCTCATAAGATCATTTTCATGCCCTACTCCTTCCCGTAAGATAATATCGAACCATAGAGCATCATTGGGAGATTGAATGATATTGTAGAGTGTACTGATGATGTAAGATGCTCTGAAATTCCCTAATGTATAGCCCAATAAAGCAAATATCTTACTATCATATTTACTGATAACATTTTTGAATTCAGGAATAAAATCCTGTGCCGTAAAGTCAGAACAGATAAAAAACTTTTCGACCGGAATATCTCGTAAGTGCTTCTCAGCGAGATTTAACATGTCGCGAGAGGCGTCTACTCCCAGATATGTGTAATGGTACTTATTGTCGTAAAGGCCCTTTAAAATGTTTCTTTCTCTTTGACCATTGCCGCATCCTAAAGATATGAGCGTAAAATTTTGGTTAGACCTAAGGTACGATTGTTCTAAAAAAACGAACTCATCTTGAGGATCTGAATGAGCTTTGAAAAAGTTGCGTGGCTTATATCCTACTACATAAAATCTCTTAGCTCCGTTACCAGTGTATAAGTGTTTTTGTTCTATCGTTCTGCTTTTTAAGTTCTCTAGGAGGTCTATTTCCAGTTTTGCATCCGATATTAGAGTCTTGAGGAATCCCATATAAAAGTCAGAGTGAATTTACGAGTTTGATCGACGATTCAATATTATCAATGATAAATCCTTGTTTAAAGTAGAATATGGCCTTGAAATTTGTATTCGTAGCCCACAGAGAGATTGGTTGGATCTTTCTTGCAAATTCTTTATCTTGGCATAGTTGATGGTACCATTTAAAATCGTTGATTTCCCATATAATCTTGCTTGAATTATTGTACACATAATCATACATATTTCCCGTAAAATTCTGGAAAGTTTGTTTATATAACAATTCTTTAAATTGCTTCTCGTCTGAAATATGTTTTGCGGAGAGATACTTGTGGAAAGTATTCGTCGTGTCTTGTAACGAGATATTAAGCTGCCAGTGCAAAATCTTAATCATCGGCTGATAAATGGCTTGCGTTTCAAATGCCATCCGAACTTGCTTTGAGTCCTTGAGTTTTTCAAGCGTTTCAATGTTATTTGTTCGATCGGCTATTTTGACCAATAAGACCCGTACATCCTGTATACCTGCCCACAGCAATCTTTCAATCTTGTCTTCAAAAACAGGTTTTTTTTTCTGGTAAAAGTTTTTTCTCGTCTTTGTAAGTCCGTCTACCAGAAATCCTACAGTATTGCCAAAATTGGTGTATATCTTTTCTACCTCAACATTGCAGTCTTCAACTACATCGTGTAATAAAGCCGCGGCAGTCATCTCTATATCACCAAATTTCTTATGTACCAAAAAAGCTACTTCCAGCGGATGGATTATATACGGTTCTCCGGTAATTCTCTTTTGGCCTTCGTGGGCTTTTGCGGCAAATAAATGTGCCTTTTCAAAAAACTCCTTATCTTTTCGAGAAATAAGGCTTTTCAGTTTTTCAAAAGATGTACTGATCGTTTGTAATTTCTCCATACAGCACGTAAGTTCAGTTGTTAGGATAGAACAAAAGAATAGTCTTGCAAAGATTTTTTTATAAGAAATTTATAAATTCGCAGGTATTTTAAGTATAAAGACCTTCTATTTTTTACCTTCTACTCATTTGTGCTATGCTTATATTTGTTATGGCTAGTTTCAGAAAGAAGTGTGTGTTAGAGCCATGACATGATAGCAATAAATCTTTTCCAGTTTTTTCTTTCACTATCTTTTTAAGAGGAATAATAATCTTTCCCGTCATTTCGTTTTTGCTTTCGGCATAAGCTGAAGCAGGTAGATCTTGGTTACTTATTTCCTGTCCTTTTTGTGAGAGGAGAGTTTTTATGATATCAATCGTCATCCGCTGACTGTGAAGCTCTTTGGAGGTAATTCCTTTGCTCTGGATATATATTTTATTTTCGATGAGATTGAGTAAGATATCATAATTTCTATTAAGAACTTCATCCAGACTTTGAGCATACGTAATACGGTCATAACTATCCTTGATGAGTAAACTTTTATTCTCTTCATGTTTCGAGTATAAATCCTGAAATATATTTTTTTCCAATGTTATTCCCCCATCTCCTATTCCATCCTGAAACGAAAGATAGTTTATATGGAAAAGAGTATCTTTTTCATATAAATCTTCAAAAGCTTTTGCTACAAGATCTCGATATTTCGAGCCTTGAGGTGTAATTAATATACAAAATCTAGATTGAGGATAAGAAGCTAGACAAAAATCGCTGCCGAGATAATGCGATATGGTTTCCGTGATCGAAGTAGAAATACTGATGCCTTCTTCGACTTCCTGTAGCAAGTTGAAAAGCTTAAGGTCTTGGATCAAAGACAAAGTTTCTTTGATGTCCAATGGATTCTCCAAGTTTATACCTATTTGAAACCATACTGCAATGGCGATATCTTCTATTAAGTCCGTATAGCGCACGGTGGTATTTTTGGGTAAATTATAACTTCCCAGATGTTTTCTTCCCAGTTCAATATACGTGGTAAGTTTTTTCCTTGTAGAAGATGAATCTTTAGTATTATTTTGAGTCTCACCGTAGGAAAAGTAGTAAATATCAAAGGGAAGATCGTTTGTTGCAGGAGAAAAGCTCTTTTCCATACCTATCATATGATCGATAGTATCTGCTAGTGGTGCTGATCTTTCATATACAAGGCCTAATGATGGAGAGAAGGACCCCCATGCTTCTTGCAGGAATCGTTCGTTATTATCAAATTGACGTAATAGGTTCAATAAAAGCTTCTTTTCCTCTGATGTCAAAGAAATACTTCGATGAGGAGGCACAGTAACTTTTTCCAAGTTAATAGCCAATAGAAGACATATAAGGAGGCATATACTTGGCAAAATATGATCTAATTCCACCTCATTTTCCATCAGTACTTTTATAGAAATTCCTGTTTGATCGTTAAAATCAAAATACTGGCGCAGTTTGAGTAATCCATATAAAATCTTTTCGCGAATGTCTGTATTTTTATAGACATCAAAGCTGTTTTTGAGAGGATTAAAATATTCTATTTCCACTTCCGTTTTCTGAGAAATAGCTATTCTGGTACCCACCCACATATCTACCGGAAGTTTCAACCTGATCGAGGAAATATCTATAATTCCCTTATGTTTTACTGATAAAATCGGTATAGTTAAAGGAGTGCGAATGACCGTATCCTGGTAAGTAAAAAAATCCGAATACTTTTCAGAAAAATCTTGCCTGATCCGTTGGCTATTAATTTCAATTCTTGGCTTCATAAATAGTAAGAGTAAGGCTTTTTATATAGATTCTGAGAAGGCTGACTATAGCTTACATGTAAAAGTATGAAAAAAATATAAATTTATAGATTTAGACCTATTCTTCTTTATCTCTATGGATACTTCTACCATTCTTGAATCGGTTGGAATGACCAAAGATCAGGCACGAATTTATATTTCTTTATTAGAGATGGGAGCGATTTCCTTGCCTGTTCTTTCCAAGAAAGTTAGGATATCGACCGCTAAGCTTCTAGATATCATCGAGCTTATGAAGGAACATGGATGGATTTCTGAAGTCTTTTACGAGAATCAAAAGCTCTACCATCCTCTTGATCCCAATTTGTTATTAATCGATTTTAAAAAAAGTCTTAGACGTCTTAGCGATTACGTACCATACTTGATGGGTATCTATAATAAAAGACCTTTTCATCCCAAAATATACTTCTTTGAGGGGATAGAAGGTATTAAAGAAGTGTATAACGAGACCTTACTTGTCGAAAACTATGACCTTTTTGCTTATGTAAAGATCCATAAACCTGATGATCGATTATACGATTTTTTGATGGATCATATCGCACGACGAAAGCAGAAAAATATAAAAGCGTATGTGATTGCGCCTAAAAGCCCAGAGGCGCAAGTATATAAAAGTCGCGACTCCTATGATCTACGGGAAACATTGTTGGTAAATGAACCATGGTTTGAGCTTGAACTGGAAATACAAATCTATCCGAACAAAGTATCCATTTGTTCATTCGGAGAAGAGTATGTGGGCATGATTATAGAAAGCAAGGCGGCTTATACCTCTTTTAAAAATATATTCCATTTTATGTGGAATACGCTAAAGCATGATTTGCGGTGAAATATATTATTTTTACAACTCCTTCTTCACATACTCCAGCGCACCAATATTGAAAGGGTAGTTCATACGAATAGGGCCCAAGATGCCCAAGATCCCCGAGCCATAGTTTTTTATGCTGTAGCGGGTAGCGATGATACTGCAGCTTTTTATTTCGGGAATGACATTTTCCCGGCCGATAAATACTTTGGTTTTTTCGTCGATAGAGAGACTGTTGAGGATCTCCATGAAATTGTCGGCATCTTCGAGGATTTTGACTACAGTATAGGCTTTGGCCGATTCAGTGAATTCGGGTTTGCGTAAGATATTAGCCAATCCGAGGTAGTAGGCGCGATGCTGCTCCGGTAACATGGCAAAGCTGACATTGTCGCAGGTACGGGCTAGAAGCGACACGGCATTGTAGACGCGTTCTTCGTGGCGCAGGCTTTTTATCTGCGCGCTGGCTTGCTGTTTCAGTTCCCGGACCTGGGGGATCTCATCCATCAGTTCGTCGACGAACATACGGAACCCCAGATCGGTGGGGATCCGTCCAGCTGAGGTAAAGGGTTGGTAGATTAGTCCAAGGTGCTCCAACACGGACATGTCATTCCGTATGGTAGCCGGACTGATTTCCATATCGTATTTTTTCATCAAATATTTGGAACCGACCGGTTCGGCCGATTCGATGAAACTCTCGACAATGGCTTTGAGAATGAAGAACCTTCTTTCCATAGGGTACAAGCGACCAGCGGTTAGCGGTCGGCGGTTAGCTTTTTGTAAAATGAACGTAGCATTTTGCTTAGTTCGATAATCTTGTCCTGAATGCTGTAGTGTTCAGATTCAGAAATATAGTTCTCTTCATACGAGAATATGCTTTGCGTCTGAAGTTCTGCTAATGATCCCCTTGCCATTGAAATAAAATGGGCAAAGTCTTTATCGGTTGATCGTTGACTTCCTTCTGCAATATTACTGGGGATCGATAATGATGATCTTCTCATTTGTGAAGTAATACCAAATAGTTCTTCCTTGGGAAACTTCTTAGCGATTTGATAAATATCATGTGCCAATTGCATCCCTTTCTGCCAGATAGAGAGGTTTGTGAAAGGAAGTTTTATCATGATAACTTCTCATAAAAAATTACGTATCCTGTTCCTTGTATTGCTAACCGCTCATCGCTAGCCGCTGACCGCTACCCCATTACTTTCTCCATCACTCCCTCCTCCATATCGAAATTACTGAATACTTCGTCGATGTCTTCGTCTTCTTCGAGTTTTTCCATCATTTTAAGAACCTTTCTGGCTACTTCTTCGTCGTTTACGGGAACGAGATTGTCGGCGATGTAGGACACGGCAGGATTCGCAAATTCTATTTTCTTTTCTTTCAACGTCCCCTGCAGTTGGGGAAGTTTCGTCGCTTCCGTGATAAGGAGTAAGGCATCTCCGTGATCCTGGACGTCGTCGGCACCCAGATCGATCAACTCGAGGGTGAGCGAATCTCGATCTTTTCCGTTTATGGGAATGGTGACAGTGCCTTTGCGTTTGAACATCCAGGCGACGGTGCCGCTGGTCCCGAGGGATCCGCCGCTGCTTTCCAGGGTATGCCGGACGTTGGCGACGGCCCGGTTTTTGTTGTCGGTCAAAACTCGGATTAGCACGGCTACGCCGCCCGGACCGTAGCCTTCGTACATGACTTCGCTGATTTCGGCCCCGTCTTTCAGTTCGCCGGTTCCGCTTTTGATGGCGCGGTCGATATTGGCGTTTGGCATGTTGTCGGCTTTAGCACGTTCGATAGCGAGGGCGAGCGCGTTGTTCATGGCCGGGTCGCCGCCGCCCAAGCGCGCGGCGACGATGATGTTTTTGGAATGACGGCTAAACGATTTGCCGCGTTTCGCGTCGACGATGGCTTTGTGGTGTTTGGTGGTGGCCCATTTGCTGTGTCCGGACATAGGAGGATTTTATAAAGTTTATAAGGTACTTAAAGTCAAAAGTTCTTAGTAAAAAATGCTTAGATCTGAGGAATAAAGTCTGAAAGTAATTAATTTTTTGAGCTGTGACTTTTAAGCTTTGATATTTACTTTAGCATACAAAAAAAATGAGATTTTACAAGCTCAAGCCGAGCGCATTTATGGAAAAAGAGCTGGTACAGGTATACCAGCTCTTTTATTCTTCGAAGAAGGGGGAAGGTTTAATGATCGAGTGTTATAAAGTCAGTTCTTATATAGAATGAATTATTTTCTTGTTTAAAAGTTACTTCCAGGTGTTGCCAAGAATTTAGTTTTAAGAACTTGTCATTGATAACGGGTAGAGGATTGATCCTATCTTCCGCGAGGATTTTCTGTTTTCTAACATTTATGGCAACTTTCAGAATCTCTATATTTCCATCTTCTAGTTGCACTGTTAGAGATCCGAACCAGTCGTCTCCCTCTAAGATAAAGACTTCAGAATTTTCGTTCTTGTCTAGGATTAGACTTTCTTCGTCTCCTGCTTCATTGAAAAAGTCAATTTGGATTGAAGATATCAGTAAAGTGTTTAACTTTTTATGAAAGACTTCATCTTGTATTATTCTGACCAGCTTCACTGTTGAGTCTGGAGAAAACTTTGCACAAGATGCAAAGTGTTCTGTATCCTGCCAGTTTACTTTTCCTTTTTCCAACCACCAATTACATTTTTCTTCGCTGCAGGTAACTTTTATATACCTGTTCCAGAGCATTCTTAACAGCTCTTTCATTTTAATTTCCCCTTTGTTCAAAGATCTTCCTATTTCGAGACGGAGCTCATTTTCTTAAAAGTGACAATATAAGAAAAAAGTCTCGTCATGCGACATAGGAAACGTATTTTATATTTAAGAATGTATAAATGTCAAAATGATTTATCACTTTTTTATTTTTGGCGTAGCATCTTCTTTGCTTTATTTCCGTACTTGTGTGTTTGATATTTGATATTTAAATCTCGATATTTTAAGATATCTCTGTTTTTAGTTTTATCCTATTACGAACTTTGTCTCATGGTCGACATCAAATTCATTCGCGAATATCCTGAAAAGATCCGGAAAGCCGCCCAGGATAAAAATATCAAACTGGACCTCGATCGCCTTCTGGCACTTGACAAAGAACGGTCCGAGTTGCAGCGAAAACTGGAGGAACTTCAGAGACAGCGCAACGAGAATGCCGAGATTTTGAAAAAAACGGCCGGAAAACCCGATGAAACAGCTATTGCCGAAGGGCGGCGATTAAAAGAAGAGATCGCAACAATTGAAGAAGAGCTTAACAAGACCGGGCCTGAATTTACGAATCTGATGTGCCGGGTTCCCACTATTCCCGCCCCAGACGTTCCTTTCGGCAAAGACGATAGCGAAAACGTCGAAATATACAAATGGGGAACGCCGCGGCAGTTTGACTTTCCGGTTAAAGATCATATTACCTTGGGAAAAGAATTGGACATTTTGGATATCGAACGAGGGGTAAAAGTTGGCGGATACCGCGGATATTATGTCAAAAATGACGGTGTGCTGCTCATGATGGGTTTCATGAACTATGCTTTACAGAAAATGAATGCTAAGGGCTATTCGCTCGTCATTCCGCCGACGCTGATAAAAGGCGCGGCGCTCTTTGGCAGCGGCTATTTCAAAGGTATGGAATATGATACCGAAGTCGATGAGATCTATCAGGTTGCGAGCCAGGATAAGGAAGTGGATGGAACTACCAGTAAGGAGAAGAAATTTCTTGTTGGAACATCCGAACCTTCTCTATTGGCCTACTACAGCGATGAAGTGTTAAAAGAAGAAAACTTGCCGATCCGCTTTGCCGGTTACAGCCAGTGCTACCGTAGCGAGATTGGTTCGTATGGTAAGGATACCAAGGGGATATATCGCGTTCATGAATTCATGAAAGTCGAGCAGGTAATTCTTGCCCGAGCCGATGTGGAACAAGCTGATAAGCTGCAGCAAGAAATGATTAGTATCTCCAAAGAGATGCACGAGGAGCTCGGCTTGCCTTACCGCCAGCTGATGATCTGTACCGGAGATATGCACGCCGGCAAGTACAAGATGTTTGACCTCGAAGCCTGGATTCCCAGCCGTGACAGCTATGGCGAAACCGGTTCGGCTAGTAATTTTCTGGATTGGCAGTCCCGGCGTTTAAACGTTCGTTACATCGACAAAGACGGCAACCGCAAATTTGTGTATATGCTCAATAATACGGCCCTGCCCTCTCCGCGCATTTTTATCGCCATCCTGGAAAACTATCAGAATGCCGACGGAAGTATTACGGTGCCCGAAGTTCTTAGGCCTTTTATGGGGGGGAAATCTTTGATCGAAAGACGCAACTAACACCCGAAAAGCTACCGTACAATAAAACTCGTCGCGCCGAGCCACGCCAGATCGAACATGGCTTTCTGGGTCTGGGTATTGACCGAGCTTTGAATAATGACACCGAGTAGTTCGTCTTTGTCGTATGAAATAATCGCCATTTTATCGTCATAGAAGAAGACCCCGTTTTTGAACGGAAACTGTTCCGGATTTACGCACAGCACTTCCAGGTGATTTCTGTTTACTGCCAGGGAAAAATACTTTTCCACCAGTTCGGTATTGGCCACATCGTACGGGCAGAGTAAGCGGCACTTCCTTTTTTGAACAATCAATTTTTCTCCGAATTGATTGAGCGTATCGCCGAAAATTTTGCTTAAAGGAGCCAAATTCGTATATCCCAGAATCTCGGAACCGGCCTGGGTCATCTGTTCGAACAGCGGGATGATATTTTTACGATCTTCGAAAAACTGGATCCGCGGCGTAAACGCCGCAGCACGATAGAGCGCTTCCAGTTCAGGCAGGAGCTTTTGTGCCCGGTGGTATTTTTCCTCGATCTGGTTCAGCAATACTTGTGGCGGTTCTGCCGAGTAGAACCGTACATTTTTTTGCATGGTACTCCGTATCACGCTTTTTTTTTCCAGATTGCCGAGCGTATTGTAGCAGGTCACCCGGTGTACCCCGGCTTTGCGCGCAATGCTCGACACAAATCCGCCGCCCAGTTCAAGTACGCTCAAATAGACTTTGATCTCTTCGTCGGCCAGCCCCAGTTCGTGAAGGTCATCGTGAAGCATAGGATTAAAAGTTCAAATCTCAAAAGAATGTCAAAGCCCAAATACCAAAACGAAGGATTGTCCATATTGCGGTTTTGATAGTTGTGATTATTTTGTCATTTGAAATTTGGATTTTGATATTTCGTGCAAGCGGTGTTGTCGATGCCCGTCTACAGATATTTTAACAAATATTCGATGGCTGTTTCAAGCTTTATGAAGAGTAAAATGAATGATAACATTATATTGCTATTGTCTCATTTTCTGTCATGTGTTTGTGTGATTGGTATACTCTTCGTGAATGATTTCCACAATGCATATGACCAATATTCCCCGGATTTGCGCTCAGAATAAACAACATTCCTTTCTGATCAGCAAAGAAGATCAGCTGTTTTATGACAGGATTGCGGCGGTTTTTGGTCATAAAAAATATACTATTCCCGTTCCAACACTGTGTCCTGACTGCCGGCAGCAGCGGCGTTCCGCTTTTCGCAATGAACGGAAATTATATAACCGGCGTTGCGATCTGACAGGCAAAGAGATCATTTCCATGTATTCAGCTGACAAACCCTTCCGGGTATACGATCAAAAAGAATGGTGGTCAGATCAATGGGATCCTTTACAGTATGGTCGCGATTTTGATTTTAATCGACCATTTTTTGAACAGTTCCGGGAGCTTCAAAAGGAAGTGCCACGGGTGAGTATTCTCAATACCAACAGCGAAAATTCAGAATATACAAACTATACTGCCAATAATAAAAACGCGTATCTCATTTTCAGCAATTCCTATGGACATAATGAAAATTGCTACTATGGAACGTGTTTGAGCAAATGTACCAGTTGTCTTGATGCGATTAATATCTCGGATTGCCAATACTGCGTCGACGTATCGGACTGTAAAAACTGTTACCGATTAGTCTCCTCGCGCAATTGCACTGATTGTAGTGAATCCTATTTCTTGTCAGATTGTAAACGCTCTAAAAACTGTATTGCCTGTAAAGGGCTGAGAGATAAGCAGTATTGTATTTTAAACAAACAATACAGCAAGGGGGAGTACTTCAAGCTTATGGAACAATTGAAGTTGTATACGTATACGGGTTTTTCTAAGGCGAGGAATTTTTTTGACGCATTTGATCAAAGAACACCACACATTTCTACCCATCAGTATACCTGCGATGATTCTACCGGAGACTATCTGGAAAATGCCAAAAAATGCCGTTCTTGCTTCGATACGAGCGATTCTCAAGATGGCGCATATCTTCAGTATTCCGTTAATGGCAATTACAGTTGTTTTGATTCTTCCTATAGTGGCGGGTCTACACAGTGCTATGAAACACACAGCATGGTAAGTGGAAATCATTGTCTTTTTATTAACATTGCATGGTGGGGGACGCAGAATCTTTACTATTGCGAGCTTTGTTTTAATAACACGACTGATTGTTTCGGTTGTATCGGACTCAGACACAAACAGTATTGTATCTTAAATAAACAGTATACCAAGGAAGAATACGAAATATTGGTACCGAAAATTATTGAGCATATGCAAAAAAGTGGCGAATGGGGCGAATTTTTTCCCATGTCATTATCCCCATTTGCCTATAACGAAACAATTGCTCAGGATTTTTTCCCTCTTAAAAGAGATCAAGTACTACAACGGGGTATTATGTGGAAGGAAGAGCAAGAAAGTTCAAAATACTACGGGCCATCGATTGAAATTGCTGACGATATCGGGGGTACTCCGGCAGATATTACGAATCAGATCCTCTCCTGTAGCAGTTGCCACAGGCGCTACAAAATCATTGTTCATGAGTTGCGATTCTATCAAATGATGAACTTGCCTCTTCCCCGTCAATGCTTTGATTGCCGGCATTTAAAACGCCTGGAACTGCGCAACCCGCGCAAATTGTGGGATCGGACTTGCATGAAATGCAGTACGCCGATTCAAACGAGTTATGCTCCTGACAGGAAAGAGATCGTGTATTGCGAGAAGTGTTATCAGGAAAGCGTTTATTGAATTGCGAGCGTTGAAGAATAAATTAGAATATCTCCCCCAGGACATGCCACGCGTAGAGACGCAATGCATTGCGTCTCTACGGTTCATTACCTAATTATTTTTATGTACCAGACCTGTCGTCATTGCAAAGTTTCCTTTGAAATCACTGATTCCGATTGTGCCTTCTACGAGAAAATCTCGCCGGTATTTGAGGGACAGACGTATCGAATTCCACCGCCGACGTTGTGTCCGGATTGCCGGCAGCAGCGGCGTCTGGCCTGGCGTAACGAACGCAAACTGTATAACCGCAAATCTGATCTGTCCGGCCAGGAAATTATTTCAGTGCTTTCCCCTGATAAAAATCAAGTTGTCTATGCCAATAAAGAATGGTGGTCCGATAGCTGGGATGCGTCGTTGTATGCCCAAGAATTTGATTTTCGGAAGAGTTTTTTTGAGCAATTCTCCGTTCTTCTCCAGAGAGTACCTCTGTTTGCTCTCATGATGGATAGCGAGAGTATCAATTGCGACTATAACCAATCTATATCCGCTTCCAAAAACTGCTATCTCATTGCGGCCGGTAACAGGAACCAGGATTGCCTGTACGGAAATTATATAAACGACTCGCAAAACTGTATTGATAATTGCATGATCCGCGGTTGCGAGCGTTGCTATCAGTGTATTGATTGCGAGGGGTGTTTTCAGTGTTTCTTCTCTCAAAATTGCCTGAATTGTTCTACATCGGCGTTTCTGATCGATTGCATCGGTTGTAATGATTGTTTCGGTTGCGTCAATCTCCGGCATCAACAGTACTGTTTTTTGAATAAGCAGCTAACGAGGGACGAATACCAAAAACAGCTTCAAAAAATACAGATGGGTAAATACGACAGTCTGGCAAAGATGGTAGAGTATTTCAGAACGTATGCTCTTTCATATCCCAGAAAGTATATGATAGGCCAATCAAATGATCACGTGAGCGGAAGTAGTATTTACTATTGCAAAGACACATTTGATGCCTACGATGTAAGTGCTTTGGAAGATTGTCGCTATGTGAGTTGGTTGCACACGGCAAAAGATTGCCAGGATATCTTTGCCTGGGGATCAACGGCCGAATTGTGTTATGAATGTATGGAAGTCGGAGGAGCTGCGTATAGGAATATCTTTAGCGTGACTTGTATCGGCGCACAAGATATTTTGTATTCTTATCTTTGCATGAACAGTTGTCGGGATCTGTTTGGCTGTGTCGGGCTGAAAAACAAACGTTACTGCATTTTAAACAAGCAATATACCAAAGAAGAGTATGAGAAACTGATTCCGAAAATTATTGAACAGATGCAAAAAAACGGCGAATGGGGCGAATTTTTTCCGATGCAATTGTCGCCCTTTGCGTATAACGAAACGGTAGCGCAGGAATATTTCCCGCTTGAAAAAGCGGAGGCGGTACGGCGAGGATATCGCTGGAAAGAGGATACGGAAACAACCAAATATTTTGGACCCAAAATCGAGATTCCCGATAATATCCGTGACGTATCGGACGATATCACAAAACAAATCCTGACCTGTGCGACTTGTTCCCGCAAATACAAAGTGATCGTACAGGAACTGCGGTTTTATCGCGAGATGCATCTACCTGTTCCTCGCAAGTGTCCCGATTGCCGGCATAAAAACCGGATGGCGCTGCGCAACCCGCGCAAATTGTGGGATCGGACTTGCATGAAATGCCGTACCCCGATTCAAACGAGTTATGCTCCTGATCGAAAGGAGATCGTGTATTGCGAAACATGTTACCAAAAAGACATGTATTAAGGCTATCATCCTCAATAAACGCAAAATCTTGGAGTCTCTTTGTTTCATCGAGTTGTCATTGTATCTTGATGCTCCGGTATGGTATACTGCTAAGAATATTTCTCATTCTTCTTAGTTTTTTTGTTCTTTCTATGCCGAACGGAATTTCTCCCGAAATAGCTACCCAAGTCATGCAGTATGTGATCGGTTTTTTGATGGCGCTGCTGCCGGCAGCAGCCTGGGGGTTTGTGTTTTATAAAAAATCGCCCGAAAAACGCAAAACGGTTCTGGTCTCTTTTTTGGCCGGCACGCTCTCGGTGTTGCCGATGTTTGCCTGGCAGCATACGATCAATTTTTCCTTTGATTTGTGGGGCATAAAAATTCCGGATCTGAATATTTATCGCTTTATCCAGACACTGAGCGCCAATCCATCGCTCGAAAAAATTGCGATCTTTTTCGCCGTCACGACCGCCATCAGTTTGGTGATCTATATTTCGGCCGCGGTGATCGTGTTTGTGGCAGACATTCTGTTTGGAACAAAAATCCGAGATGCCTGGCGCAATGTTACCAAACGTTCGATCGAAGAGCCGATTATTTTTATTGCCTGCGGGCTGCTCACTGCCGGACTGATCGTCGTAGGCTATGTCGTACTGCATCCTGTTTTAGGAGATTCTCTCAGTGCCAAATTAATCTATGGATCTCTCTGGACGTCGGTGATGGTCGGTTTTCTGGAGGAGTACAGTAAGCATCTGGTCGTGCGGTTTACGGACGATCAGGCGATTTATTCGATCAGCAGCGCCATTGAATTTAGTATCATTGTAGCGCTCGGGTTTGCCTTTTTGGAGAATATTCTCTATTTCGTGGACAAGATCTGGCTGGCTCCGTGCACTCCGCAGGAAATCGCGACAAACGTCTGCCTACTTGATCAAGAGAAAGGTGTCTATACGCACCAGGTAGGAGTTCTACTGGTACCGTTTGTCTTTCGGTCTTTGCTTTCAACACTAGCCCATCTGGTCTTCTCTGGCATTTTTGGTTACTACTACGGCGTGGCTCATTTCGCTTCCTATGAGCTCCAGGAAGCCCAAAAGAAAAAGTGGGGTATGCTCTTCTGGGGTCGCATTCAAAGCATTCTCAAAGGACGTACCCGGTTTCTGTTTCACGAGGTAAAGATCTT
The DNA here is from genome assembly GCA_039809385.1 of Candidatus Altimarinota bacterium. Taxonomy (GTDB): domain Bacteria; phylum Patescibacteriota; class Gracilibacteria; order JBDHUY01; family JBDHUY01; genus JBDHUY01. Next base: position 42,595 of record JBDHUY010000006.1, on the reverse strand, counting down.
TCAGGGGCTTCTGTTTGCGATGTTTTTTCACGGTTTGTTTAATTTCGCCCTTGATCAGGAAAAGACGTTTATTACAGTGCCTATGATTGCGGTCGGCTATGTTTTTTTGAGTCATCTACTCAATAAAACCGAGCATCATAAGAAGCTCCGTCTGATTGTGAACGAACGGACGTCCGAGACCAAGGAATATCAGGGAGCGGTCAACACGATCGAGTTACTGGAAAAGTATGAGAAAGCGTATGAGAAAAAACATCAGGTCGATCCGAAACAGCATTTCGATGAGCGGATGAAATTGCTGGAGCGCTATGAGGAGATGATGAAAAAGACCGGAAAGCAGGAGGAATAAGCAGCTTTACTCCGTGGGATGAATCGCATGTCCGGCCATCCGAGCCAGCTGGGTAAATTTTGCTTGAACCGTTTGTGTCGATGCGACAATCTTTTGTGCTCTTTCCAATCTTCTTTTGGCTGCCGTTTCCGCTATTCTGGCATGCTCAGGGGTGATCAACTTCTCCATGACCTCTCCACCGGCTGGTGTATCGATAATCTGGCTATCCGTGTCCTTAAAATAATTCAATCGGGCAAATACGTATTTTACTTGCGTTTCAAACCACCACAGAAAGTCGTGGAGGTGGGATTGCATTTTCTGTATGTCTGCCTCCGATACGCGTTTATGATTTTTGGTTATTTCCCGCAGATTACTGCGAATGAATGAGGTAACATCTACTAAATTCTCCCGTAAAAGTCGCTGCCCGTCGAGAAGATATCCGCGTTCGTGATGCGGAAGGCTCTGATCTGCCAAGAGACATCGGTTGATATCGCTGAAAAGGAGCGCAAAAATATGAGGCGGTACAATATTCCCGGGCAAGTGTGTCTGGACAAAGGTATCATGCATTACTTGTCCCCGGGTTAATTCTACGGCTTGTTGAACATCTCTATAGTCCTGCTCGGAGAAGATTTCTTCGGCGTACTTTGCTTGCTCTGTTCTCATCATTTCAAGAATCAACTGTGCACTGCGTTCTTCATTGTCTCCTCGTTTCGGAGAACGCAGTCGTGAGGTGATAAGTCCTGGAATAGACGCCGGCTTATTACAATCGAATATCAGATCGTGTCCAAATAAGGCGATCAGGGTAAGTCGTTGCTTATCGTCCGGGACTCCACAGGCTTCCAAAATCGTTTTCACCGCTCTGGTTAAATATTCTAGATGGGTACGGTTATGATAGTCCAGTCGATAGAGATTATTGCTTCCTTCAAATTTTTCTCCCATCATCATTGAGGCATTACTGATGATACGAGAAGTCGCTTCTTTTTGAAGCTTCGCGGTTCTCACTTCGGAAGATCCGTTGTAGATAATCACTTGCGGAGCCGATTTAGTACCATTGGGCATAATAATATTTTTGAAGGAAACAGCGTATCTCTAAGCGTATTAAAAACGACTCTTTGCGGTTTGTCAAAAGAATAGCGAAATTTGATCCGTAACTGAAGGGTGTTGGTCGATTTTAGAGCTTTAATTATTGTTTCTTGTACTCCAGTACTCCTCTCGATAATGCTTGTAATGATAATAACGCGCACTTGAGCCGAGTGGGGCCAAGCTCGATTCCCAGCATTTCCAGGATCGTTGCTTTGCCGATTCCTTCCAGTTCGGTTATGGACTTTCCGGTTGAAAACTCTGTGAGCAGGCTGGCGCTGGCTTGGCTGATAGCGCAGCCTTTGCCTTCAAATGTAATATGTTTGAGTATATCACCTTCAAACAAGAGGTACATGGTAATTTCGTCACCGCAGGTCGGATTGATCTCATGTCGAACAATCTGGGCTTTTTCCAGTTTTCCGTAATTGAGAGGGTGCTTGTAGAGGTCGAGTATTTGTTCCTGATAGATGTCCATACGGGGAGGATGAGTCACAAGTCAAAAGTCCGAAGTCAAAAGGGGAAACAGAGGGGAATTTGTAGAGATCCGTTATAAAGGAACGGGTGGCGGTTTTTAAGATTCGATGTCTTCTCCCTCGATTCTTGATTCTCCACGCTCTCTTCTATCTTCCAATACTTTCTCGTTCTCGGGTCCGATGTAGGTAAATCGAGGTATCGATCGACCATCTACCGTTACCTGTTCCTGGAACAAATTGAGGGGGCGTACCCAGAGCGGATTTTTACCAAATTCGGGCGAATCGTAGAGTCCCTGATAGACTACGTATTCTTCGAGGGTTTCGCTGTGACGTCCCGTGCCCAGAACACGGTAGAGATTTTCTTTGTAATGGCGGTAGATGCCGGGTTGGGGAAGGGACATGAGGGACAGGGGTATTAAGTATAATGTAGGAAGTAGTAAGTAGTAAGTATTCTTAATTAAGCAGTTCATTACGACCTTATTGAGGAGTCTCCCATACTTTATACATAATACCTCATACTCTTGCCTTAGAATTTCGCACGTACTTCCTGAAGGGCACTGATCGCCCGATCTATATCCTCGCGGGTGTTATACATGCCCAGACTGATGCGAGCCGAGGCCGGAATCCGGAAATGTTTATGCAGCAGTTGCGCGCAGTGATGTCCGGCACGGATGGCTATTCCGTAGCGATCGACATAAGCGGCGATATCGTGGGGGTGTATTCCTTCCATAACGAAGGCAATTGCTCCGAGGCGGTTCTTGTTCGTAGCAGGTCCCAGTATTCGTACTCCGGGGATCTCCTGCAGTCGAGAGATCGTATAAGATGTCAGTTCTTGTTCGTGCGGGAGAATTGAGGCAAGTTGGAGGTTCTCAATATAATCAATCGCCGCTCCCAGTCCGATGGCTTCGGCAATGGCAGGAGTCCCGGCCTCGAACTTGGCAGGGACCTCGTTCCACGTGGAATGATGTTCGAAGACTTCCAGAATCATATCGCCGCCGCCGCGGACGGGTTCAAAACTTTCCAATAGCTCTTTTTTGCCATACCACACGCCGATCCCGGTCGGACCGTAGACCTTATGACCGGCAAATACCAAAAAATCGCAGTCGAGCGCTTTGACGTCTATTGGTACGTGAGGAATCGACTGGCAGGCATCGATCAACGTGATAATTCCTCTGGCGCGGGCTTTTTCGATAATCTCTTTAACCGGATGGATTACTCCTGTCACATTCGATACGTGCTGTATTGCAATTGCTTTTACTTCCTCTAGCATTTCATCCAGATTGTCTATTATCAGCTTTCCTTCCTCATTCAGAGGAATAAATTTGAGTTCAAAACCGTAGCGTTGTGCCATGATCTGCCACGGAACCAAGTTGCTGTGATGTTCCGAAAGAGTCAGTAGAATAGCATCTCCGGCTTTTAACCGATTACGTACTAATAGATCGGCAATATGGTTGATCGCTCCTGTGGCGCTTCTTTCGAATAGAACTTCGTCTTGTTCCGCTCCGATAAAATGCGCTACTTTTTCCCGGGCTTTTTCGTATGCCAGAGTAGCTTTTTCAGCCATCGTATAGAGGCCGCGGTGAACGTTGGCATTGTATTCCCGATAATAGGTTTCCATACTTTCCAGCACTATGCTTGGTTTTTGGCTGGTTGCGGCATTGTCCAGATAGATTATGGGATAACCGTTTACGGTTTGTTGCAGCAGAGGAAAATCGGAGCGGATGTTGGCAGGGTCGAACATGAGGACAAGAATGGAGTTAGGAGAGGGGAGAACGGAGCGGTAGTAACGGGCTGACAGCCTACAGCAAGCAGCTGACAGCAAAATCTGATTCTATACAATAAATTTCTATAAATTTCCTTCAATTTTTATAAATTTCGGTCTCTACTCTGTACTAGGTACTTTGTACGAAGGACTCCGCGTTCCCGGCATACGACCGAGGATGCTTTCCAGAAAGCTGGTCTTGATCAATTCTTTACCGCTTGCTTCGTCGATACCGCGCGATGCCAGGTAAAAAAGATAGTTCTCGTCGATCTGGGTGATCGAAGCGCTGTGCGTCGCTTTTACTTCATTCGTATTGATTTCCAGAATCGGCATGGAGTCGTGTTTTGCCTGTTCCGAAAACAGGAGACAATGTTCGTCCAGATGCGCGTCACTGCCCACCGCTGCGGCGCTAATATGGATTTTTCCGACAAACTCGGAACGTGATTTTCCGCTGCCTACGCCGTGTACCAGAATATTCGACGAGGTATCCGGACGTTCGTGTACGACTTCGTAATCGAGCAGTATCCGCTCGCCTTCGTTTTGCTGATAAGTTCCCAGCAGAGTAACGGAAGCGCGATCTTCCAATACGGTATGGGTATGGGCAAAAATATTGTCGTTTTGTCGGTAATGCAGGTGCCAGGTGCAACTTGAAGATTTTCCGAGGCGAGCCTGGCGCAGTTGTATATCGTTTTGTAGAAGCTTTTCTGCCTGGTAGATGTATTGAACCTGACTGTTTTCGCCTATCCTGATGCTGACGCTCGAAACGGTAACCACGTTTTCGGTACTAGGCTTTGTGCGATGACGAATTTCGCGTATCGTTACCGAGACGTTATTCTCTACAATAATGTCGAGCGATATACCCGGTTTCATGTGTATTTCGATTGTGTCGGATACCACGATATTTTGCGTAATAGTAAGGGTATAATGCGGCATCTTTTGATCCGGTTGAATGAGTATCAGGCCTTCTTCTTGTTGCGCATTGTTTAAACGTATGTCTGACGAGCTGCTTCTTTCCAAAATTTCCGGCTCGAACAGGGCCAAAAAAGAACGCTGGCGTTTGGAGAGCGACAGAGAGGTATGTTTGGTCATTGTTTCTAACAGGAGAGTGGACATGAATTTTTAAAAATGGAACAACTGATGAGAAAAAGCCTCGGTTTGCCTTTCCGCGTGGCCTTAAAAATAAATAGACTCTCCCCCCTCTTTTACGAAGGAGCTACAAACCACGAACTGGTTGTAGTTCCGATCTTTCTTTTAGCCGGGGAGTTCGATGTCTTTGTATTTCTTGTTCATAGGAAGCATTCGGGCATAGTCCCAAGCCATCTTGAACATCGAAAACATCGAGGCGCGGATGTACTGGTTCTCGATAATTACTCCGGTCAGATCGTTTTTTCGGTAGGAGTAAAAAGCAACTTTGTTCCCATAGAGGTTGACGTCTGCTTCAAATGGATAGTTCTTTGTAGGAACTAACATAGTAACACGCTTACTCTGTTTGTCTGTCTCAACGACCTCATGAGCTCCGTCCGATGTATCGTTCAACAACACGAATGCTTTGACGCCGCGCTGGATCCGCTGAGGTATGAATTGCCGGTCCATGAATCTTCCGAATTTTTCGGCAATCTCCTCTTGTTTGAGAAAAGCGTTATAGATCGGTTCTTTTTGATCCAGCATTTCGCGGTACAGGCTGATCATATTGTCTTCGCCTTCGATGAATTGTACCCGTGGCATCAAGATTTTGGGGTTCATGCGTTTCTTCAGTTCGCCGATGATGCGCTGGACGTTTTCTTCCTGGAGTTCCAGGTCTTTTTTGCGCTGATCCAGGAGATAGAGCAATTTTTCGGGCGACTCGGCGCTATAGAGAAACGTATTCCCGCGTGTAATACTTCTGAGCAATCCCTTTTGCGTAAGCTGCTGGCAGGTGTATTGAGTGGTACTGCGCACGATCCCGGTACGTTTTCCGATCACCGAAGCCGGCACGCTGCCCAGCTCCAAAATAGCCAGATATACGTCGATCTCTTTGTCCGACAAATCTAATCCTTTGAGTGTTTCTACGACAATATCCATAACGAATTGATTGAAATAAAGTAAAAATCGCTCGGCCAATTATAGCATGTATTCTATCAAACTGAAGGGAAAATGCGAATGAATTGTTGTTGGTATTTTCCTGAATTACAATAGATATCCAAAATGGGTCTTCTCATTTTGCCCCGTCGATTTCAGTAATATATCCTTTGGAAATCACTGTGGATCGCTTGTTTTTTGCTCTGATTAGCTGGTATGTGTTGCCATCGTGCGGAATCAGTAGGACAAAATTCTCGCCTTTGTCCTGAAAATAGACATACGTCGTGTCTTCTTCCTGGTTTGATTCTGTTCGTCCGGTCCGAATCTCCTTGAGCGATTGTCCGGTCTCATATGATACCAGAAGAATCACTTGATGCCGGTCGTTCTCCAGGATCTGTATTTCATGATAGATGGCTATATCTTTGGCCTCGGCGGTAAATCGATAACCACCTTCTTTAATACGTTTCTCCAGTGATTCTGCTTCTCTTTTTTTTGTATTTTCTTTATGCCGTACATGCTGTGATGATTCTACAACCGGTACCTCCGGATTTTTCTGTCCGTATACAGATTGTATCGCTAACAGATGAACTGTCAGGATAAGCATTGCTATCCCCGGAGCCAGTATTCGTGTTACTTGCGGCGGGCTGTTTATACCTGAAAATAGCAATTTTTCTTCTTCTCCTAGAATCGAACGATTCAAATCTGGCATATATATAGAGTGACAATTATAATTGTCGCATCCAATATTCTAATACGGATGTTTCTGATTCTAATAGATTGTAGATTTATTAATCCTGTTTGACAATATCAGTTGTCGTATGTGCTGCACTGCCGGGTTGCTTTGTCTTCTCCGCACTGATTACACTGTTCCGAGATCGATAGATGGTTCTCAGCTATGTCATACACAAAACTTGACTCGGCGAAGCATCCCCCGTCTCCGCCTTGTGCGGTTGGATAGAAGCGGTTTTGTTCCATGACGCCGAGGGTATCCGGTACATCAAACCAGGCGAATGTTTCAGGACAATTTTTTTCTCCGGCTTTGATCGCTGTCTCGCAGGTTTTTTTGTAATATGGTGTGTTTTTCCCGCCGTGAATATCTTCCCGGGTGGCTTGTTTTAGATTTTTATCGACTGTATCGAATTGTAATAAACGGAATCCGTCGCCACCGTAGATACGGGCGGGTATCAGAATGATGGCCAAGTGGTTTTCGGTATCGTAACACAATTCGGCAATATCCTGCATCGTCAGATTTCGGTCGTTTTTGAGAGTTTTTCCCTCGCCATCCCGGTCGTAATCGTTATAGAGCGGCAGTTTTTCAATCCCTTTTTCCAGATCCGGATACCAGGATGCTTTGGCATATTTTTGCGGATTCCCGCAAGGTTCAAAACTAAATCCGGTTTCGGGGGTTGCGGCAACGGTATCGGTATTACGGTTTTTATTCTCGGAGGTTTTATGCGACGTATTTTCCCGGTTTACCCGGATACTATCGATTATCTTTTCCAGTGTTTCTTTTTCGGAATGATTTTTCGGGTAAGCGATTTCTAAAAAATACTCTGGTAGCTCGGCATAGTATGTTCGAATCAGGCTGTTGCCGTCCGGGTCGGTTTCGACTGCGGCGGTAAGATGAAGGCCGTTGATCATTTTGTCGTCCGCTGGGGCCAGTTCTCCCCGCGTGGCGACGAGTGATTTTTCCAGATATTCCGTAAGTGTGTAATTTCTCTGTTTCGCTTGGTCGTTATCTGCTCTGAGACGAGGTTTGAATATAAGAATCATCGTAGCTTTGGGCGAAATATTTCCATTGCGATTTTCAGGAATAGATACCAGGAACGATTCTGCGGTACTGGTATTTCCTTCTCGTGCCTGAAAATCCCAATTTCCCGGAATACTGAGCGAAAGACCGTACTTTTCTGCTTCAGCCGTTTTCCAGGTCACATGCTGGTTCGTGTTTGGTCCTGCGGTGCCGTTCTGGTTGGCAATTCGAGAAGGATTTTGAACGTTGCATCCAGTTAACAACACTAAGCACAGGAACGCAAGTCTGAAACGTAAGTGCGTATACATATACAGTACATAAAAAGTAATATACTTTTGTATCTCGGTATGTACCGAAAGGTTACATTTTTGGAGTAGACGAATAAAGCCTTGAAATTTAAATTTATAACTCCAAACTCTGTTCTTCTGACTCCTAACTGGTTACCCCACCGCTCCTTCCATTTCCATCTCGATCAAACGGTTCAGTTCTACCGCATATTCCAGCGGTAACGATTTGACGATCGGTTCGATAAATCCGTTCACGATCATGGCTTTGGCTTCTTCGGGCGAAACGCCGCGGCTGGTCAGGTAAAAAATTTCTTCTTCCCCTATTTTCCCGACAGAGGCTTCGTGGCTGATCGTCACACTGTTATTTTCGATGCGGATATCCGGAAACGTATCCGATGCCGACCCACCGTCCAGGATCAGTGCGTCGCAGGTGACGGACGACGAGCAATTAGAAGCTTTTGGTAACACATGTAATAATCCGCGGTATACGGATCTTCCACCCCCGCCGCTGAGGGATTTCATCATAATCTTGGAGCTGGTATTTTTAGCTACGTGGATGACTTTTGCGCCGGTATCTTGTTCCTGCCCCGGGCCGGCAAATGCGACGCCGAGATGGTCAGCCCGCCCGCCTTCTCCCAGCAGGTAACTGCAGGGATACAGCATGGTCACGCCGCTGCCCAGATTACCGCCGACCCATTCCATGACCGCGTTTTCTTTGACCATGGCGCGTTTGGTATTGAGATTATAGGTATCTTTGCTCCAGTTCTCGACCGAGCTGTAGCGAAAGCGCGCGTTCTTTTCCACATACACTTCCACACAACCGGCATGCAGCGAGGATGAGCCGTATTTGGGGGCCGAGCAGCCTTCGATATAGTGAGCCTGGGCACCTTCTTCGATGATAATCAGCGTATGTTCGAACTGCCCCATGTTTTTGGCATTCATACGAAAATAGGCTTGCAGCGGCGTATCGATTGACACGCCTTTGGGAACAAAGAGAAAGGTTCCGCCACTCCAAACCGCGGCGTGCAGCGCAGCAAACTTGTGATCGTGAGCCGGCACGCAGTTGGTCATAAAATATTTTTTGACCAGGTCGGGGTATTTTTGCAAAGCCACGTCCATATCTTCGAAGATGACACCCTGTTTTTCCCACTCTTCTTTCAGTTTATGATAGACCACTTTCGACTCATACTGTGCGCCGACTCCGGCCAGCATTTCGCGCTCGGCTTGCGGAATACCGAGTCGTTCAAAGGTATTTTTAATATCGGACGGTACGTCGTCCCAGGTTTTGGCATCGTCCACGTCGCTGGCTACTGCATAGTAGATTATTTCGTCAAAATGCAGGGCGCTCAGGTCGGGGCCAAACGCCGGCATGGGCATTTCGTTGAACAGTTTTAAGCCCTTGAGCCGTTTTTCCAGCATCCACTCGGGTTCTTTCTTTTCGGATGAAATACGTCGAATAAGCTCTTCGGAAAGGCCTCTTTTAATTTTGGCGGCGTAGTCGGATTGGTTCGCGGTCTCGAAGAGTTCGCGGGTGATGACGGGGGTCTGCATGGGGGAGCAAGTATAAAGTATAAGGTATCAAGTATGAAGTATAAAAGCTTCATCCTTCCTTTTCTGCTCAGCCTTCATTCTTTGGGGCATGGGGTATGAAGCAAGGGGCTGGTTTTGGTATAGTAAATTATCGATCAAGGGAGGGCTCATGTTTTCCATCCCCTCTTGAGAGGGGGTCTCCGACGCTTCGGTCGGAGGGGGTGTGTTCAGGAGGGCACGGATTGTCTATATTGCTCAATCCACTCTTGTATTTTCATAATTACACCTTCAATATTCGTTCTAACATCTTTATCCCAGAATCGCAGGAACGAGACCCCGTACTTTTCAATGTCTCTTTGTCGAATTACATCTTTTTCTATTTTTTCGTCGTGGGTAATACCATCAATCTCGATCACCAGTTGCAATGCCGGACAATAAAAATCGACAATATAGTTTAAGAGTGGTTTCTGTCGATGAAAATCATATCCAAGCATTTTTCCATTTTTGAGATGTTGCCAGAGGATGACCTCTGATGGAGTAGAGTTATTTCTAAGCTTTCGAGCTAGTTCTTTCAGCTTTGCATTGTAAGGGATAACCTTGTTTGACATAATGATCGTGCTTTCAAGAAAACACCCCGCCCCTTCGGGGCACCCCTCTAAGAGAGGGGATTCTTAATTAGGCTGTAACTTCTTCTAAGAGATGATTGTATCCTTTTTCTTCAACTTCCTGGGCCAGAGCGGCGTCGCCGGACTGAACCAATTTTCCGTTGACCATGACGTGCACGAAGTCTGGTTTCAGATAATCCAGAATTCGATTATAGTGGGTTATGAGCAAGATACCGGTACCGTTTTCCCGGTGTTGCTCGACGATATTTTTGCAGACGATCTTGAGCGCGTCGACATCCAGACCCGAATCGATTTCGTCCAGAATGGCGATTTTCGGTTTTAATAAGGCCATTTGCAAAATCTCGGTTTTTTTCATTTCTCCGCCCGAAAAGCCTTCGTTTAAATAGCGTTCGGTAAAGTGTGCGTCAATTTTGAGTTTATCCATATTGCCCTTGATCAGTTTCTGAAACTGAAAAACTCCTAAACCTCTTTTTTCTTCTTCGACAGGCTTGTGCACGGCGTTATACGCAGTTCTCAAAAACTGTGATACTGGCAGTCCGGGGATTTTCTGCGGTGACTGAAAAGCTAAAAACAGGCCTTTCTTTGCACGTTTATCAGGTGAAAGACTGGTGATATCTTTGCCATCGAACTCGATGCTCCCGCTCTGAACCGTATACGCCGGATGCCCCAGGATGACTTTGGCCAGGGTGCTCTTTCCCGAGCCGTTGGGGCCCATGATGGCGTGAATTTTGCCGGATTCTATTTTCAGGTTTACGCCCTTGAGGATATGTTTTTCGTGCGTGGCGACGTTGAGGTTTTTAATACTAAGGGTGGACATGGGGGGATAATTTATGATGTACGATGTATGAATGATGATTTTTTGTATTAAATCCCCTCTTGAGAGGGGGTAGGGGGTGTGTTCAGGAGGGCACGGATTGGCTCTGTTGCTGAATCCACTCTTGTATTTTTATAAGTACTCCTTCGATATTTGTCCTTACTTCTTTGTCCCAGAAGCGCAAAAGTGTGACGCCATGCTTCTCAATTTCTGTTTGTCGAATTACATCTTTTTCTATTTTTTCGTCGTGAGTGATACCGTCAATCTCGATGACCAATTGCAAGGCCGGGCAGTAAAAGTCAACAATGTAATTTAATAGGGGTTTCTGTCGATGAAAGTCATATCCGAGCATATGGCCATTTTTCAGATGTTGCCACAGCATTATTTCAGAAGGGGTAGAATTGTTTCTAAGTTTTCGAGCCAGTTCCTTTAGCTTTGAGTTGTAAGGGATAAACTTGTTTGACATAGCTACGTTCTGATCAAGAAAACACCCCGTCCCCGCCGAGGCGGGGCCACCCCTCTTAGAGAGGGGATTTTTAAGGCAATTTACCTAGCTGTATTACTTTCAAGCCGGGACTGTTTTTTTTCTCATTTTGAGGAGATCGGCTAGTGTGGTACGCGTGAGGTATTGCTTTATTTCCTGTTGCAGGATATTCCAGACACTGCCGGTGTCGCAGGCCTCATGGCTGGGGCAGGAGTCTTTGCCTTCGGTCAGGCAGCGTACGACTTCCAGGGGGCCTTCCAACGCTTCGAGGATGGCCAGGATGGTGATTGTCTCTGGACTTTTGGCCAGGGTGTATCCACCGCGGACACCTTCTTTACTCGATATCAGACCTTGCTCGCGCAGCGGCGCCGTGATCTGGTGCAGGTAGTTGGAGGAAATGCGTTTCCGTCGCGCCAGCTCGGTGAGCGAGATGAGGCCCTGGCCGTGTTTTGCGGCCAGTTCGACCATGACAACGAGTCCGTAATCGGCTTTTGCGGAGACTTTGAGCATATTTTAAAACTATTAGCCGGATAATAATAGTTTATATTCTATCTGAGTCAAGGGGAGTGTCCGGGTTTGATTTTGGAGGTTTGTCCTACTACAATAGGGATGATTTTTGTCTTTTTTCGATATATCTCATGAAAAAATCTTCCGAAGCGTCTAAGGATGCGGCTCGTCCGAAACCGAAGTATCTGATGACGTATCTGTGTCATGTCTGCCGGGTCGATTTTGCGGTGGCCGATACGCAGGATCCGGTCTGTTTTTATTGCGAGAAGAAAACGGAGTACAGTTTGATCAAAAAACAGAAATTGTCACCCAAGGTGATGGCGGATCGGCTCAAGTATGTGACGGACCGGATGATGCAAGCGTTGCAGGGGGCGTATAGTAAGATGCCGAAGGATTCGACGGACGAGACTGAAGGGAAGTTGCTGAATATTATGTCGAAGGCGAAGAAGTTGAAGGAGGATGTGGTGGCGCTGCCGCTGACGCTGACGCCGAAACGATCCAAGAAAAGGGTGTCGACGAAGAAGGTGAAATAGTTTACAGTTTTTTTGATTGTGGTGCGGTTTTGCACTGATTGCGGTTGTATGGCTTTTTTGGTGCATATATCGTACTTTTATAAAAACAACGATATTTGGTTGACAATATGTTTTTCAAGAGTAGTGTACTTTCTTCTTGTGTTCTTTGACAATGAGGTATGAGAGATTTCGGTGGGTGGTGCTTTTTAGTAAAGCATCATTCAGCCTGCAACCAGAATAGCAGATCTTTTTGATCAAAGGCGATTCTGCTATTCAAACTCTTAGGCTGGTGCCTGAGTAGGAGAGATCACATTCCTATACACACGAGGTACATCCCATGTTCAAGAACACGTTGCTAGTATTCGCCATCATAACCATTCTGCTTGGTAACCCCGCTTTTGGTCAAGATTATTATGAGATATTCACTGATCATCGTCTAAACATGTTTTCAGCTGAAATCTCTGAGCCTGTAATCATAAAATCTCCAATTAACGTATCTTGGAGAGTCTCAAGCAAAAGCAGGTTTCAAGTGCAAGTACTTTCCAGCATGCAGTGTGATGGAGTAATTGGCCAAGAAGAGACTTTTGAAGGGGTAAAAGAGTTTTTTGTTCCAAGTGTTGACGTTTTTTTAAAAACAAAGAAGAACAAACTCGCTTTTCGATCATGTAAAACCGGAAGTTTCAATATCCTTATAACCATTACACCAGCATTCAAAGGACAAGTTTTTCAATTTGTGCCTGTACATAAACTTTCCAAGGCTGACATAGTCTGTCTTGATAAAATTAATATGTACCCACTGAAAGGAGGAGTCTCGGATTTTATATTATTCACAGAGAGTGCGAAGATGGAATTCCTCTTTGTTGACAACGTATCAACCATTTTCTCGAATAGTCAATTTAGGAAATGGGACACCGATTGGGTGATGTTCCAAAGTGACTATCCCTTTCAACTTACAGCAGGGTCAGAAAAACGGCAGTGCTATATCTCAACCAAAGACATGGATGGTAAAGCTAAAGAGATATTTGTACTCATCGTTCCGCAGCATTGGGTAGACATCGTGCGGCGGAAACATGATGTAAGGTTTGAATTCCTAACCTCGAGCCAAATTGGAAGGAAGGTTTCGGTAAAAGCTGTAAAGTTAAATTAGCAAAAAAAGCAGAAAAGTAGCAACATGATGTTCAAACCAAAAGCGAATCGTCACTGCTCACTTTTCTGCTTTTCCCAAAGCACCACCTTCCACCTAAGTTTCTCATTCATCCTACTTTTCCAAAATCCGCCAGCGGGATTTGGTGTACCGTGTCGGCCGCGCCGGAGAGACGGATGGTTTGAAAATTAAGCGTAAATTCCATATTGTTCGCTACCCTCTCGATCCGCTCTTTGTATTGTTCAAACCGCGCCGTGTCCATAACGCGAAAAAGGGTAATGTGCGGACGATACGATCTCGTGTTTTCCACTCCCAACAGTTCCATGATTCCGAGCTGAAACTCGGTCAATGCTTTGTCTCCATCCGCCATTCCAAAAAAACCGACTCGTACTTCCCCTTTCTCGCGAAAATAATCCAGTTTTTGAAACCGCAGCTTAATGGGCGGCATCTTTTTCAAAGACTTTTCCCATTTTCGCAATCGAACGACTATTTCTGCCAGTTCTGAGAAAGACAGATTCCCGAAAAAATGCAGGGTTACGTGGGGTGTCTCGGGCTTTTGAAATGAGACAATCCCGTCAGGCACGGCTTTAGACACTTCTTCATATACCTCCCGAAAGCGCCGTTTGTTTTCACCATCCAGGGGCAACGCCACAAAATACGAATGCCACTCAGGTTCCCAGCGGCGCTCGCCAAAGTTCTCAACCGTTTTTTCCGACATGCCGATTCCGTCCTTTTTCAGCAAACCGATCTTGGTAAGAATACCTTTGCTGGCCGAATAGCCGCCGATCGAGCCGTTGGTTGCGACCACTTTGTAACACGGAAAAACATCCGGATAGTCGTTATGCCCCAGAATATAGCCGATCTGCCGGCTATTTTTCGGGACTCCCAAAAAGCGGGCCATATCGCCGTAGGTCGAAATCTTTCCTGTGGGAATCACTTGAAGGAGAGGGAGGACGTGAAGGTGCATGGAGGAGCAGAGCAATGCAAAATGAAAAGTGTAAAATGAAAAATTATCGCAAGAGTATGGTCTCCTAACCTGCTCTTCGCATTTTACAAAATCTACTTTGATGTAGCGTAGTCTTGGTTCGAAATGGAATTGGTATAATAGTTCTTCATTTCTAATTACGTGAGAAATCATTTTCCCTTCCCATCCCTGCCAACGCCGCGATACAAGCGTCTCTAAAAACACTTTCGCGGGTCAAACGTTGATTCGTCATGATGCCAAAATAGCCGCCTTGATGCTGGGCGTTTGTTACCTGAAAATATTCATTGATCGCCGTACCCAGATCTTTCCCGTTATCTACCGATATCATGATGTCTTTGTGTACCTTGATCATGGTACTAATTCCAATCGAAGGTTCTTTATTCGGCGCAATGATTGCTACGATACCCCCGGTGAACCAATCGCCGTTGATTTCAAATAAACCTGCCTCCAAACCTACTCCCAAATCTGCACCGGCGACTTCTTCCAAAGCACCCCGAGCTCTGTTTATCGCTCCCTGGATCGTATCCTCCATACCTCTGGGCTGGCTGGCTACTCCCGAATCTACCTTGATTCCAGTAACATCTACCTCTGCTTCTTTGAACATTCGTAAAAAAGCCTTGCTGACAGCCTCGATTTTGGCTGAATTGGTCGAACCTACGATAACTTTCATAAAGCATCATTCGTTAAAAAAATCGGAGCGGTGTTTTCGAAGAATTTCTAGCAGCGTATCATAATATGCTTTAACCGGTAAGGAGAGTTGCATTTTCGGTTTCTTATACGCAACGATCTCTTCAAGCGAAATATGTTGCCTTTTCCAGGTGCGCCCTTGGTCAAGATAGGTATTCATCATCGGTAGAAGCTTGTCCAGCGCGTAGACGAAGCGGCTTTCGGGAGAATCTTTCTGCTCGTATGCCTGGATAATCTCGGAGAGGTCCTCGAATTCGGGAAATTCGCGCTTCAGCTGCTCGAGAGCCTTTTGTTCGCGGTCGTGCTTGCTCGTTTTTTCCTCTTCCGAAGCATAGGCATACGTATCTCCGGCATATACCTCGACCAGATCATGGAGGAGGGCGTACTTGAGCACTTTTTCCAGATTCAGGTTCAGGCTGTTCGCAGAAATCAGATACCAGGCTGTCATGGCCAGCTGATAGCTGTGTTCGGCGTCGTTTTCGTACCTATCTGTTTCCGGAATCAGTATTTTTCGTTTTATGGCCTGGAATTGGTGCAAAAGCCGCGTAAAGCTCAGCAGAGAGTCGAGATTTTTCATGAAAGAAAGGAACGAATGCTGGTATATAACACAGGGTAGTCGATCCCTTCAAAGTCGGTCGTGTCGACTCGTAGCACTTCTCCCTTTAATTCCAGCGACTCGTAGTTATGGCCGTTCAATAACAGCTCTTTAAACTCTGCATAGTTTCCGCTATCCACATGTCCCGGATGTCGTTCTCCCGACTCGGATCGCTTCTGGAAGCGTTTCCATAAGACTTCTCCTTCGGCGTGACAAACGATTTGTAAGGTGGAAAGATCGTATTTTCCGGTAATCTTCAGCAATGGCTCATGATCGAATTTCGCATTGAAATTGCTCTCGACGATCAAGCGATCTTGGTACTGAAACAGACGTTCCATGAGGT
Source organism: Candidatus Altimarinota bacterium (assembly GCA_039809385.1). Taxonomy (GTDB): domain Bacteria; phylum Patescibacteriota; class Gracilibacteria; order JBDHUY01; family JBDHUY01; genus JBDHUY01. The sequence continues at coordinate 26,633 of JBDHUY010000006.1, read as the reverse complement.
CATACAGCAAAGCGTAGCTGGCTTTTCCCAGCTTTCTGGACCATTCCCGGTCGGACCACCCCAGCGAGTCGAACAGAACTTCTTTGAGGCCGTCCCGATTGAGTATCGGGATCTGGTATTCGTTCGCGATTCGCTTACTGATCGTAGTTTTTCCCGTTCCCGGCAGACCGGAAATAATAATAAGTTTTTTGTGAGACATATGAAAGCATGGTTATTATAAGAAATTTTCCTCCTTGAGCTGTTCGATGCACTTCTGTATTTGTGCAGGGAGTGGCCGGTCAGTATGAATCGTGCAGAAAATGTCGTCGGGAAGCGGAAAGGTTTCATGAACTTTTTTGCGCGTATCGTATTCCGAACGATCGGCGCGCGAAACGTTGGAGGCAGGATCGCGCGCGATTTGTCTGGTTCTCTCTTCCAGCCGTTCCAGAATGACCGCTTCCGGACACGAGAGCCGGATCAGGATCAACCGCGCTCCGTGTTTCCGGGCCATTTCTCGCGCGATCGCATGAACTTTTATCATATCCGCATCGATGATGTGGCTGATATGTTGGTTGAATAGATAATCCGAACTAGCCACCGCGATCTTTTCTAACAAAGGTTGATTTGGGTGGTCGCCTTCATATCCTTCGGCATTCAAAAAACGCCGGATCACATCGTTGCTAGCGATGTAGAGTCCTGTCTGATCTGCCAGTGCTTTGGCTATGGTTGACTTGCCGCTTCCCACCACGCCGATAAATCCGATGGTAAATAGTTGCTTGGTCTTGTACGGAGTAGCCTGAATCGAAGAGAGAAACTTCTCAATGAGAGCTTCATCGGAAAGTGGCATATTCTCTTGAGAAAAAATGAGAGGACAGTTCTTACTATAAAACCCACCCGCGCTCTTGGCAAGCGGCGTAGACGGCCCCATTTTGAAGCTCTTGTCGTTTTTCGTCGTCGGATAAAACGCCGTCAAAGTCCACGACAAAGCCGGGCTTCTCGTTTCTTTCTGTAACAGTCGTAACATACTGTTTGAGTTCGGACAAATTGCTTACCGAATGGATATCGGATGGGACTTGGCCGTTCAGGTATTTCGGGATACTGTCTTTATAAATTCCTTGTCGCACCCATACCAGATTCAGGGATTCCTCCGGTAGGCCTGTTTCTTTGAGTTTTGCGCGTGCTTTCTCGAGATTTTCCAGCCGGTCTTCGATGATTGCCAGTTTTTCTACTCCCATTTCGCTAAATTCCCGGGCGATTTCAGGGAGCAGGTTTATTTTGTTTTCGGCCGCCCGAATACTAAATAAGTGGGTGCGATCCTGCCTGTATTTCGTGCGATCTATCTTTCCTCCTTTTTCTAAATCCGTAACACGACTATCGCTTTGAAGAACTTTTGCAACTTTGTTACGCACCGTGCTGATCCGGCTTTTTCCAACCTTGGTTAATTGTTCTTTACTGCCGGGAATGGTGAGTTCTTCCCACGTAACGCCTTCCATATCGCCCGCAGTCCAGATACGGACCGGTCCCTGCAGCATAATGGTCTCTAGCGCTTCTCGCGCTTGGGGGTAGAGAGAGGCGCGCACATCTTCTCCATCGGTAAAAGCTTTCAACACCATCTTGATGAAATCTTCTTTACTCGGAAGTTTTACTCCATTAGGTACCAACAGATTTTTTCTCAACCGATCGAGTTTTTTCGGAAATTTCTCGTCGTATGTGATGTTAAGTTCTGTTATAAGAGCTTCCACATTCCCGTGATCGAAAATGAGCCAGTAGAGCGCTTCCCCCGACGCATAGACATTGGCACTTCCGTATTTTCTGGTCACGGCAAAACGTAGAGCTTGCAAGTTATTATGAAAGATAATCTCGATCGATTCTTCGATCGGAGTTTCTTCTTTTTTCTCAAGTGTCATTGATTCGCTTGTTTAAAAACCAGTATATTTTATTATATATACTACTTTTTCTATCTTTCGCAATAAAAATAAGATGACAAGGTCTTGTTGTAAACGGGTTCCACGCGCTTCATTGCTCTCCGTTTACGCGTGTCTTTATTCGTGATCGGGTTGCCCACCACGCGCCCGTCCAAGCCAGTCCGCTGATAATCGTTACGACGAAAGCCCCCGCCACCAGTGGCCAGAAAGCCTGCTTTAATCCTTCTCCCAGCACATTGAGCAATATAGAAAGGTAGCCTTTTTCCGGCCCCAGCGAGGCTTGTTGCAAACTGTATTCCAGAAACGAAAGCAGATTCGAGCCCACAAAGTACCAAGCAAAAGTCCCGATAGCGGTTAGAAGACTGATAATCGTTAGTCCCCGGAAAAATCGACTTATTTTTTTTCGTACCAAAATACCCGCGATCAGTAATACGAATAGGCTTCCTAATCCCGGAATATACCACGGAATCAGATGTGTATATCGAACCGCTTCGGCAATACGCGTATCGCTTTGCGGCAATGAGACAGTTTCGGGAATCTTATCGGTCAACGTAGCAACCGGAACGATCCCGTCTATATACACCTCGATCGCTTCGTACGATGTATCCAGAAAAGGGCGGCAGCTGTGTACATCCCCGGCCGGTTTTTCGGGCGGGCAGGGGGGGAGATTCTGGATGAATTGAATCAAGAAACGCTTTAACTCGATCTTGAGACTCGTTTTTAGCCACGTCAGATTGACCACTTCATTGACATCGCCGCTGCCCAGGCCGAAATAGGTAACTATCTGAGCGGTCGTATCTTGTATCCGTTCTGGCGGAATACTCTTGCGCAAGACTGCGGTGATATCCTGAATCGTGAAATAGGTATTGAGCACGCTTTCGGCTTCGAACAGTTGCCGAGAAGCTTCGACAATAATTTTGTCGTATACTGTTAAGCTCTGCTGCCGATACCATAGAGGGTTGGTAATCACTGCTTGTCCGTACCAGGAAAAAATTGCCGTATTACTCCCTAAAAGGGCTAAAAATAGACAAAAAGAAAATAGAATTTTGCGCATTTGGAAAAGCAAAACCGATAGGAAATATTCGTATGTATACCCAGTATAAATTCGGAACTTTCAGGTTTCAATTTGAAAAATAATTTTTTAGGTATAAAGCCCCAAAGGAGTCCCGTAGTGATCCATAAAAACCTGTCTGAAAAATATAGATCATTCCTTTTTTACCGTCATGCCCCGCCCTGGCGGGGCATCCGTACACGCCCGGAGCCTGTTTAAGGCGCTTATTGAAGAGTAATGCATTGGAATTACCGAGAACACCGCTCTCGTTCCTCATGCAACAACCATACCCGGATTCCCCACGCCATGGGCGGGGCAGGCGGGCAAGAACCGAAGGCTCCCCTTCGGGGCCGGAATGACGCATCCACCGCCTTGAAAACTTTTCAGACGCTCTCTTAAAGTTGGGAATCTGAAACGGAGAAAATAAGATGAGAAAGATAAAAAACGCTGTCTGATACCAAATACTTTATACTTACTACGTAATACTTTATACTTCTGATACTCCTGTCGCATACACTCTCTACTCAATCTCTGCCTCCTTCTATGGCTCACGAAGACTCCCCCTACCTCCTGGTCGGTCTGGGCAATCCGGGCAAAGAGTACCGTCATACCCGCCACAATATCGGTTTCGACTGTATCGAACTGATTCAGTCTCGGCTTTCGTTGCCGTCTTTCCGCGAAAAAAATAACTTTGAAGGCTGGTTCTCCAAAGGAAGCCGGGGCGACAAAGAACTGTTGCTCCTGGCGCCTTTCACGTACATGAACCTCTCGGGCCGCTCTGTCCAAAAGGCAGCGTCATTCTATAAAATTCCCACGAATCGGATTGTGGTGTTTCAGGACGATCTGGATCTGCCCCTGGGAAAAATACGGATCAAGACCGAGGGCGGCTCGGGAGGACATAACGGCATAAAATCTATTATCGCGACGGTCGGTTCGGATTTTATTCGCGTAAAGATCGGGATTGGACGAGGGAAGGGCGCCACCGAAACCCGCGATCATGTTCTGACTCACTTTAGCAAAGCCGATCGCGAAATTATCATGGCTTCGATCGAACAGACTCCCGCAATTGTCGAGCTTATCCTGCAACACGGCGTTACCGAGGCGCAGAATCGTTTTAATGGCTGAGATGTTCAAAAATCGATCGTAGATGTTTTTCAGGAGTTATGCATTTCCGTGAATACTACTCTCTCGTAGCGTGTACCTCAAGCAGTCGGGATGACGGCCAGTACTATTTCTTGTAATATGCTTTTGTAACTTCCATATTTACGTTACGACTTTGCTAATCCCCCCTACGAAGGCTATAACAGGTTTACTAAAGGTCAGGTCAATTACTATGATACTATTTCCACTTCAACGTGATATATGTATATCAGTTAATCTAATCTCAAAGCTCAAAATCCAAATGCCAAAATAAACTCAAATATCCAATATCAAACGTAGAAACCATGCATCATACTTGCCTGTCACAGTTTTTTCGAACTTTGATATTTGGTGTTCTGTTGTGATTTTGGTTTTCTATCATCGTACCAATGGATTTTTCTATCATGTAGATTCGGAATTAGTATGAAATGCTTCCTGATATCATCGTTTAGAATTGAAAGCGAAAGGAGTTAGCAGTACATAGAATCTTTTGCATAAATCAGTCTTAATCGCTTGGAAATTTTCCTATAAATCTTCTCTCGCAGAAAGATCCGGAGAATTTATCTTTCATTCGAACATCGTGTGCGTTTTGTAAATAGTAAGGATCAAGTCGAGAGACTTCATCCTGTAACCGCCGACTTTGTCCACAACAAAAAAAGGTTCCAAGTACAACTTGGAACCTCCCAATTCCTGCGCAACGATACACTCACCACGAACTTCTAGCTTCTTCTGCTCTATTTCGCAAAATCGACCGAGCGAGTCTCCCGGATCACGCTGACCTTGATCTGACCAGGGTAACTGAGTTCTCCCTCAATCTTGCGGGCAATCTGATGAGACAGGTTCATCGTCTGCAAATCGTTGAGTTTTTCGGGTTCGACGATGATACGGACCTCGCGTCCGGCCTGAATCGCAAAGCTCTTTTTGACGCCTTCGAAACCATTGGCCAAATCTTCCAGCTCTTTCAGACGCTTAATATAGGCTTCCAATGATTCACGGCGGGCTCCCGGACGAGAACCCGAAATCGCGTCGGCGGCCGAGGCGATGATTGCTTCCACGGTCATGAACGGCACCTCTTCGTGGTGAGCTTCGATACAGTTGACCAGCAGTTCCGGGAGTCCGAATTTGCGGGCGATTTTTCCGCCGATCAGAGCGTGGGTACCTTCTATTTCATGGTCGACCGCTTTGCCGATATCGTGCAGAAATCCGCCTTTTTTAGCCAGATCCACGTCAGCGCCGATCTCTCCGGCTATGGCTGCCGCCAGAAATCCGACTTCGATCGAATGTTTCAGCACATTCTGGCCGTAGCTGGTTCTGAAACGCAGGCGTCCGACCAGCTTCATCAGATCGGCCGGGAAGCCCGTAATTCCCAGTTCAAAGCAGGCTTTTTCTCCCGAATCTTTGATCAATTCGTTGGTTTCGCGGGTTACTTTTTCCACTGTCTCTTCGATACGGGCCGGATGGATCCGTCCGTCTTTGATCAGCTCTTCTAGCGATTGTTTGGCGATGTAGCGACGCAGCAGGTCAAATCCCGAGATCAGAATTGATCCGGGCGTATCGTCGACGATCACGTCAATACCGGTTTTTTGCTCGAAGGCGTTGATATTACGTCCTTCTTTGCCGATAATGCGTCCTTTCATTTCGTCATTGGGCAGCTCCACCACGGTCGTGGTGGCCTCGCTGGCGACTTCGGAAGCATAACGCTGGATCGCCAAAGCCAGAATTTTTTTAGCTTTTTTATCAGCTTCTTCTTCCATATCGGTCTCAATCCGTTTCACATGCTTCACGATATCGGCCTGATACTCATCCTCGTAGCGTTTGAACAAAATATCTTTAGCCTCCTCCTTGCTCAGATTCGAAATCCGTTCCAGTTCCATATTCATCTTGATTTCGGTCTGATCGAGCTCGTCGCGGCGCTCTTTCAATTCCACACTTTTTTCCTCCAGTTTTACTTTGACCATCTCGAGTTTTTCGGTTTTTTCGTCCAATATCTCTTCTTTGCTGGTCAGGCGGGCTTCAATCTTTTCCAGATTCTGACGCCGGGCTTGTTCGTCCTTTTTGGCAGTGTCCAGAATACGGTTCGATTCGTTCTTGGCTTCGACCACGATCTCCTTGGCTTTTATCTCGGCTTCTTTCAGGAGTTTTTCCTGTTGGGCCGCGGCCTGGGCTTCGATCTTTTTGGTTTTGGGACTGGTGACAAAATAGGCAGCTACTCCTCCCACGATGAGTCCGATCAGGGTGAAAAGAATCGTTTCGGTTATCATAAAAGATAAAAGAGACTATGTTCTTAGTCTGTTGTTTTGAAAAAGCGGTATGAAAACATCTCGTACTTGACGCACGGGGCTAGAGCACTGCTGATTGTAAATATGATTCAGTTTCCAATGCTGGTAAGCAGAACCGTTTAAGAATCTCTCCAGGTGTCCAAACAGGAAAGAATCTGACGGCGCCGCGATTGACAAGATACGCTGATTTTTCATCGATAAGCCTCTCCAAAAGACCAAGATCAAAAAAATAAAATAAAAGTGTTAACTGAATAAATGATTCGTACAACATCCGAACGATTGTCGGTCGAAAAGATTCTCATTTATTAAATCTTTCTACTATATAGGATAAAGAAAGCGTTTTGTCGTGTCAAACAAACCCTTGTACAAAAGACCCGAAAAGAGTAAGGTAGGGGACTGCTTCTAACCGGCGGGGCAATAAATGTATTGACGTAAAGAGTTTTATATTTTATAGTTATATGATTATTCCATTTCTCCTTTGTCTAAATCTATCATGCAATCTATAAAAGATCCGTTTTCGCAAAGTGTTTCGTGGTTACTCCGGGCCGAAAATATTTTGATTCTCACGCATAAGAAGATCGACGGAGACGCGCTTTCCAGTACTATCGCGCTCTATTCCGTCTTGAAAAAAATGGGAAAAAACGTGACCGCAGTGTGCGAAGATCCGGTGCCGGAAGTGTTCCAGTTTCTGCCGATGCACGAAGCCGTAGGACAGTCTCTCTCCGCGACCCAGGATGTGGTTTTTTCGATCGGATGCAAAGGGGCCGAAATAGACAGTATTCGCTATACTATCGAAAATGAAAAAATCAATATTTTCATTACTCCCAAAAAAGGAGACATTACCAACAAAGATGTTTCTTTTAACAAACGTTACCAGTCCTACGATCTGGTGGTCGTCCTCGATTCACCCGATCTGGAATCGCTCGGCCCAGTGTACGATAACAATATCGACATGTTTTTTCATGTTCCATTGCTCAATATCGATCATAAAGTCCACAATACCTATTTCGGCAAAATCAATCTGGTCGATATTACCGCTTCGTCCACAGCCGAAATCCTGATGCAATTGTTTCAACATTTTCCGCAAAAAGATCTGTTCGACGAAGATCTGGCGACGTTGCTGCTTACCGGTATTATCGTCGATACCGGCAGTTTTCAGAATCCAAATACCACTCCCAAGGCTTTTGCCAGCGCCTCCAAATTGATCGGACTGGGTGCACGGCAGCAGGAGATTATCAAAAATATCTATAAGACCAAGAAACTGGAAACGTTAAAATTGTGGGGAAAAATTTTGGGGAATGTAAAAAACGATCCTTTATTTCGCATGCTGTGGTCGTCAGTTTCTGTGCGTGACGGCCGCGATACGAAACATCTGCAGAATGATATGTTGCAGTTGATGGAAAATCTGATGGTCAATGCTCCCGGTGCCGAAATCATAACACTTTTCTTTGAAGATCCCGCCAAGCGGGTCCATGTTTTTTTAAAAGTGCTAAATCCCAGTATCGATCCGTTCAGTCTGCTTAATCTCGTCGGTGGGACAGTTAATGTGGACGAATTCACCGCGGTCGTTTCCGAATCTCTTTCCGATAGCGAAGCCCGGGTCGTAACATTATTTCGGGAATATCAATCCAATCGTCTCGGCATATCGCCCCAAATGAGTTCGGTTCAGTCCGGATCTTCTGTGCCGGTTGTCCAACAGCCTTTGCACCCGGACGCGCCCTTGATTTCCGAACAGGAGGTCGAGGAGAAACTTGAAAAATCCCTCCTGGATCAGCTGGCTTCCTCATAGAGAACTGCTTTCGTGTTCCTCTGATTTCGAGTCTATGTAATAGTAGAGTCAGGGGAAAGATCAGAGTTCAAATATCAAACACGAAAAGAAATCCCAATATCAAAGATCAAAACGTATACTCTATGTATCGAGAGAGTATCTTTTTTTAAACTTGGTATCACCGCACTGTCTGTTGCTTTTTTCGTTACGCCGGGTAAGATGGAAATGCTTCTGCGATCTCTATCTCTTTTTACCGCTTCTCTCATGCGCGATCGTATCCAAGACAATCTGGCGATTCTGGAAAAGATTCCTTTTTTCTCTCACTACAGCGATGAAGTAAAGCAACATATCGCCGAAAAAATGATGGAATTGCCGTTTGAGAAGGACGAAGTCATCTTACACGAAGGGAGCGAAGGCCGTCGTTTGTATATTATCGAAAAAGGAACGGTCGGCGTTTTTAAAGGAGACAAACAGATCGCTACACTGGAAGCCGGGATGTTCTTTGGCGAAATCTCTCTGATCACCTCCGAAGCCCGGACCGCCTCGGTCAAAGCACTGGATGACGTTACGACACTCGTTTTACATAAAGACGATTTTCAGGAATTGCTCAAAATGGGATTTTTTCAAGATCAAGGTGTCAAGGACGAGCTGTTTCGCCGGATCAAAGAAAATTACGACAAGGGCTATTGATTCAAGAATTCTTTCGATACTTTGATCCCCTAAAAGCAGGGTACACATCTGTTTTGTTTTGCCGATAATTCCTCTTTGCCAGTACCTTTTCTTCAATGTTTCTTGTAATCTTTATAAAAAAGCGTTGCATATTCTTATCGCTGGAGCGCATTTTTAAAACACGCTCCTTGCCGTTTTCTTCATCTTAACCGGCTATCTTTCGACCCGAAAAACACAAGATTCGGTTTTTGGGAAAACTGAACCTGCTAGTTGTTCGTCATATTAAAGGAGCGTAAGCACTTGCAAAGAGTACACTAAAAGGAAGAAATCTTTATGACAACTCAATTCACATTCCTCCCCCCACCAGGATTTGCTCTAAAGGGTCTTTAAGGATTCATCTAAAAGCAACTTACTTTCAAGGAATGTATATTCTCATAATGACAATTTATGGCGTAGTCGTGCCGCTGCCCGTGCTGCTTTTGGTGTAGGTTATGGTGATCGAAGCGGTAGGCGTTTTTTTGCCCCCCGCGTCTACGCCATAAACCGAAAAGGTGTTGTTACCGGCTTTCAGCGTCCCGTATTCTTCATAGGCATAGTAGAGCCACGTGCCGCTGCCCGGTGTGTACTTTTGCAATTGATAGCCGTTTACAAATACTTTTTGGACACTACTGTCGATGGTTCCTTTCAAATCGATCTTGGCCTCGGAAGTTGCATAGCTTTTGCCGCTGTTAGTACTGATCCCAGGCGCTTTGAGGCTGCCCGTGGATGACGTAGTAGCGGTCGAAGTATTGGCGTTAGGATTGTAGGTAAGCGGAAATTCCAGTACCGGACCTTTTTTGCCGTTCCCGTCAATCGCATACATCTTAAAAATATTCTTACCCTTAAACAAATTGCCGCCGGACGTTGCTGAAGCGATATAATACCAGGTACCGCTGCCGGGAACATATTTTTGCAAAATATAATCGTCGACCACTACCTTGACCGCGTCTTTGGAAACGGTACCCCGCAGCGTTATGGGAGACGTTGTGACCGTATCGCCTGCTGTAAAACTTGTCACTTTGACCGTCGGACCGTCGGAAGTTGTCTCTATGACGCTTTCGTCGCCTCCAGGATTGGTGCTTTCATTCTGATTCTCTTCTACTGAGGAATTGTTTGTTGTACTGCCGTTGACCGGTGTATCGTTGTTGTCGCGCGCCGTATTATACTTGTACCAAGCCGAAGATCGAAACGACTCATCCAGAAGGTTGAGCAGTTGCATGGTATTTCCGCTTTTGAGTGCTGCTACGGTCTCTCCGGTAACTTCGATTTGCTGGCCGAGGCCGAGATTATAAACTTCTCCCACCGTCTTGTCCGCTGTTTGGTCAAATACGCGAACTTCTACCGTATTTTGAATACCGCGATATGTATCTGTGTCGCTCTCCCTATTTATCGCGAATACGGCCGATTGTTTGGCTGTTATCTGCGAGTTTTTCCCTTTTACCGTCAGAAAATCGAGCGATGAGCCGGCAGTTTTAACCCAAGCCGCGCCTCTGTCCAGGCTGAGTGCGATCTGTTTTTTATTGTTGCTGGTTTGGTATGTGTCCAATTTTAGCGCACTGTTTCCGTCAAGACGCACAATCGATCCGTCTTGCAGTGTTACCTCTATCCGCGTATCTCCGATCGATTCGAGTCCCTCGCCTACGTTTAAAGACGTAGGAGTGGGATCGGCTTCGACCGAATAGCTCGTGCCGCTGGGGAGCAGCACCCGGGCTTTGCCGCTGGAAAGAAAAAAACTGGCTACAGGCTGATTATTCGGTGTCGGCTGTGTCCCAGGCTGAAAGATCCAGCGTAACAGGAAAATAGCTCCCACGACGACGAGGGCGGCGATCAAGAGAGGCAAAACGAACGATAGCTTTTTTTTACGAATGCGTCTTTCTCGGCTGTACATGGCAGGGATAAGTCAAAAGTCAAAAGCTTGTGCTGAGCAAAGCGAAAGCATCAAAAGTCAACCTTGGTTAGATTCAGTGCTTGCTTAGGATAAAGGGTTGCAAAGGTCAGCTTGTGTTATACGTGATATTTAACCTTATACTGTCCGCTGCCTTCCCGTCCCTTATAACACACCCATTTCGTGAAGTAAAGCGTTTGTATCGCGTTTTAACGTCTGATTCTTCTCCATTTCTGTCGCGACTTTCTCACATGCGTGCATTACGGTCGTATGATTGCGGCCGCTGAAATACGCTCCTATAGCTTGGTAGGTCAGTCCGAGGTGCTTTTTTGCAAGAAACATAGCTACCTGGCGGGCCAGGGAGATGTCTGCGCGCCGGTTTTCTCCCAGCAAGTCTTCTACAAACAGTTTGTAATAATCGGCCACGTTTTTTACCAGACTCTCAATATTCTGAGCCCCATTAGCATTTCTCCCGGGTTGTTGATTGGAAATGCCGATCAACGGTTTGCCGGGATGCAGTTTTTGCAGCATCGGTGCCACGGTTTTTATGGTTGGGGTGATATGGCGCAGTTCATAGAGTCCGGTAGCCTGGTGTAATACTCCTTCCAACTCCCGCACGCTCTCAGTCACGTTCGAAGCGATAAAGCTTAAAACATCTTGAGAAATGAAAATACCTTTTTGCTGGCATTTCGTTTGTAAAATAGCTACCCGGGTCTCGAAATCGGGAAAGCCGATGTCGACCATCATACCCCATTCGAAACGCGATCGTAAACGCGGCTCCAGCGAGTCCAGATCCTGGGGCGGACGGTCGCTGCTGATAATAATTTGTTTTTTGGCTTCATACAGGGTATTGAACGTATGAAAAAACTCGACCTGCGTCTGTTCTTTGTGTTCCAGAAACTGAATATCGTCGATAATCAGGAGGTCTACTTGTCGGTAGGTTTCGCGCAATTGTTCGTTTTTTCGGCTTCGGATGGCCGTTATGACTTCATTGGTAAAACGTTCCGAGGTAACATAGATGATTTTTTTCTTCGAATTCTTCTTTAAAATCTCGTTCCCGACAGCCTGGAGCAAATGGGTCTTTCCCAGTCCTACTCCTCCGTAGACAAACAGCGGGTTATAGGCATGTCCCGGTTTTCGGGCTACTGCCACAGCTGCCGCATGGGCGAGTTGATTATCCGGACCGATCACGAAATTATCCAGGGTATAGTCCGGGTTAAGAACTTTGGTACTGAGCCCCTCTACCAACGTGACTTCGCGTGCGGTATCGGTTTTCCGTTTATGCTCCTCACCTATTTTGTCTACGTTGACGATGCGGCTGTCTTTTGCATGAAGAGAACCGTCTACTACAAATTCTATTTTTTCTACCTCCGGCAATAATTTGCGAACTTCTTCCTGAGTAATATCGCGGTATTCTCTTACCAGTGTTTCGTGGGTAAACGGGTTGGGCGCGCCGATGATCGCGGTGGTTCCGTCCAGCCTCAAAAGGGCTGTATTTTTGAACCAGGTAACAAACTTGCTGCGTTTACTTCTTTGTACGATCGCGGTCAGGATCTGTTCCCAAAGCTGCTTCAATCGTTCTGCTTCCATGATACGGGGGCTGCGGGGTAAATAAACGTGCCAGTAGATTAAAGAATTTGGTTACAAGTGTAAAGGGACTCCCAAAAAGTTGCGTTTTGTCTTGGGGTATTGTACTCTATAGCCAGATCAACTACCTCTTGTTCCAGGCTCTTATGAAATTCAAAGAAGCAATCCGGGATTTTCTGAACGGCATGAGTCGGGTTTTCGATATGTTTTCCTACCTGCGCGAATACAGTATGCCGCTTGTATATGCTCCGCAGAAGATCGCTTCGAAAAAAGACGAAATCTCTTTGTCACAGGATTGGCAAACCGTCGGGCGCGATATCGCATTGGCTATGCGGGACTTTAAACGAAAGGGCTAATCTCTCATTGAAGTTTCATGGAAGGAGAAGAGGTTAAATCATCTGGAAGGAAACCCAAAGGTGATACCAAGAAAGGTATTGTTTTTTCTGGACCGCTGCCTCCGCCCGAGCTGCTGGAAAAATATAATCGTATTATCAGCAATGCGGCGGATCGGATTTTGGCGATGGCGGAGAAACAATCTGCGCATCGGCATGCTATGGAGAAGGAACAGATGGATATGCAGCAAAAGATCGTGCTGGCGCGTATCGTGCATGAACGCGCTGGGATGATTTTTGCGTTTGTCCTGACGTTACTTCTGATGACTCTGGGCGTCTATCTCATTTCCAACAATAAGGCGATCGAAGGATTTCTGACCGTCTTTTCGCCGGTGGTGTTTCATGCGGGAAATTATGTGTACAGCCGGTATTGGGAGAGTCGTAAAGAGACCAGAAAGTAGATCCGCCCTGGTGCCAACAATATTTTTCAAGAAGCGTCACTTAAGGATAAGACTGGGTAGTAACCTGGCCATCTTGAATCTTTACCCATACTAACTGCACGTTTTTTATTTGGTTACTATAAATTTTGGCAATTAGCCTTTCAAAATTATCGTCATTAGACATTACTCGTCCATTTTTGGTCAGGAAATAAGCCCGGGCTATCATGAGTAGAGATTCCAAAAAAGCTTTATCTTTTTCTGTCGCTTTCAGTTGTTGTAATATTTTTTCTATATCGAATTTTTGACTAGATAGAGCAGTATCCTCTATGTATCTCTCGGTTAGAATGTTCAGCAACTCACACTCTGCTGCGTAGGCACGGAACTCGCTATTGATCATCAACTTTGATGATTGATGAAAATCAATGTACGTTTCTACCTTGGCCTGATCCGTTAGCGTATTTCTCCAGGCAAGATCATCATATGCATGATTCAACTCATGATACAAAACTAGATTGTGAAATAGGTTTTTCGGATCGTAATTTTCTTGTAAGTTAATCATGCGATCAAGCGGACTGAATGTGGCAATGAAATTGTTACCATTCGGGTTAAAACTATAAAAGAAAAAACTCGGATCTTCGAGAGTCCCGCGAGTATCGGCAGGTAAATTTTTATGCTTTGATACTTCACCAGGGCCATTTCTATTTTTATTAGCATCCCTATTGTGCTTCATAAGTTTAAACGCCATTAATAACTGATCACCATATCCTAAATTCTTTGTTTTGATTTTGGTGATAATATCCTTCTCGAAAATAGCAAATCCTTTCTCTAATTCAGGGATAAGTTGTTCCATTTTTTCGATATTGGCCGGAGGTATAAAATTCTCAGAAGTTTCGATTGGTGGTTTCTCTTGAGGTACAGGTATGTCTGAATGCCCTTTTTGCTGAATAACCGGATTTTGTGAATGGGACGTATCTTTATCCTCCTTAGAAAACCAGTACAATCCGCCACCGCCTATAAGGAGGAAAGCGACTAAAACAAGGACTCGTTGAGAATTTAAAAAGACCTCTTTTGAAAAAGTTATATTGTTATTCTCTCGTAATTTTGGTTTTCTGGGAGATAATCTTTCAGCTCCTCTATTTCGAGATTTCATGAAGCTTAAGGATATTGGATAATACAAGGAATAGCTTGTCCCATTCTATGTTGAAGTTCAAATATGTCAACATATGATTGTTGTAAATATATGCTATCAACTTCTCAAAAAAATTGTCTTTTTCTTTTTTCCGTCTACAATAATCCCAAGATTCTATTTTTGGCTTATTTCTTATGATTCATCGTGCTGTTGTCATTAAAAACGAATACGTGGCAGATGATAAACGCGAATTGATCTTGCAACCTTCCGAACCTTTTTCTTTCAAGCCGGGTCAGTATATTACAATTCTGGCCCCTACACCCGACGGAAAAAAAATGGGAAGGTCGTTTTCGATCGCATCCCCACTGGGTGAAAAGAACATTATCCTGATCATCAAAATCATTCCCGGCGGCTTGGCGTCCGAGTACGTCGATCATCTCCCCGCGGGCGAGGAAATCGAATATCTGGGCCCGTTAGGACGGTTTGTTTTGCCTGCCGAACCGCAAGATTCTCTTTTTTTGGCCACCGGAACAGGCATCGCTCCCTTTATTCCCATGATCCACCAGTTGCTCACGCAGACTGAAAAAAAGGTGACACTGTATCTCGGGTTTCGCCACGAAGGCAATGTTTGTTATATGGATCTGTTGAATGGATGGGTGCAACAATACCCGCGTTTTTCTTTCATTCCCACGCTGTCTCAGGCCACTACGCCTGATTGGTCCGGGAGCGTTGGCCGGGTTACCGTACACCTGCGAGCTGAACCAGGTCTCATGCGTGACAAACACATTTTTATCTGTGGCAACGGCTCGATGGTGAACGAGATAGAACAGATCGCGCTCAATGCCGGTGTCCCCAAGGAAAAGATTTTTTACGAAAAATACAATAACCTCTAGCGAGGTAATGACAAAGTTCAATCCGCCGAGGCGGACCAAATCTCAAAATGCAGGGACAGATCCGGATAAAATGAGTATATGTACGGTTCTTTCCCAAAGAATTATGCCGCCGATACGTTGCGCATCCCGACAAGCTCTTTGAATAGCTTAGCGTTGTTCTTATCTTTTTGCCATTGTTGCACTGTTCTTTCCAGATCAAACCTGTTTTGCAAATTCGGCCAGAAGTCGGGGGAAGTGCCAAAGTACACCAAAGTACAGATTTTAATATTTTTTAACTTTTCATGCATTCGTCCTGCGTTCTCAAAATTTTGCATCCTTGATTAAGTCAAGGACAAGTTTTACACTACCCGTGTAAAATACTTATTTCAAAATTATCCCCTGTATGTCTCTCATGCTTGGTTCGCATATGTCGATTTCCAAAGGGATATCCCGATCCTATGAAGATACACTGAATGAACTAAATGCCAATGCGCTCCAGATATTTACCAAAAATCCGCGCGGACGACAAAGTAAATCGCTTGATCCGGCAGATATAGCACGATGTCAGGAGTTTCAACAAGAGCACCATTTCTTTTGCGCGGCCCATTGTTCGTATTTGTTAAATTTTGCCCAATCGTTCGAATCCGATCCGTGGCCGAACGAATCGTTGATCGATGATATTAACCGTATCGATGCGGTAGGGGGCCAAGCCGTAGTCTTGCATATCGGTCGCAAGACCGGTTTGGGAGACGAAGAGGCGTATACCAACATTGTTCAGAATATTGAGTATGTGATCCAAAAAACTTCCGACAAATCGACCTGGATCTGTCTGGAAAATACCGCCGGACAGGGCACCGAAGTAGGCTATCGGTTTGAAGAACTGGGCTTGCTGGTGAAGCGCATCGATCACCCGCGCGTGCGTGTGTGTCTAGACACCTGTCATGCCTTTAACGCCGGGTATGAACTAAGAACACCAGATGGGTTTGCAGAAACGCTAAGTGCTTTTGACGCGCATATCGGTCTCGACAAACTGGCGCTGTTTCATTTAAACGATTCGAAAAAAGAGTTGGGATCCCGGCGCGACCGGCATGAGGATATCGGTTTCGGACAGATCGGTATGGACGGGATCATGAACGTGGTCCGCTATGCCGAAAAAAACAGTCTGCCCATGGTGCTGGAGACGCCGATGGAACAGATGAGCTACCACGACCAGATCGACAAAATCAAGGCGGCGTTGTAGAATTTCTTTCTCTCTGTACTTTAACGGTAAAACGATCGATCCTGTTCTGCTTCAAGCATATATCGTACCAGTGACGGTATAGGGTTTTGGCGATACCCACACCTAGTGGGTTGTTATCCTGGATATGCGAGGTGGAGGATGACCTTTTTGCTGTATATGCCTTTGCCTTCTTGAATATGTTTTGCCAATACCCACGAATGTAGTACTTTTCGACACTCACTCTTGGCCGATTCTTTTGACAGCTCTAGCCCATGATTCTACTATGTCAACGGATTTGCTTGTTATTTTACTTCTTATCCCTTTTGCGCGTATGAGGAAGTTCTCAGTTCTTCTGCTTTCTTCGATGCTGTTAACGGCTTGCAGTACCGCCCAGGCTCCTAACGGTTCTTCGTCGCCCACCGCCGGTAATACCCTCGATAGCTCCGAAACTATCAAACTTGGTTTTATCGGCGCACTTACAGGGGATGCGGCGAATGTTGGACAAGATGCGAAGGCCGCTACTATGATCGCCGTGGACGAACTTAATGAATCCGGCGGTATTAACGGGAAAAAAATCGAAATGATCTACGAAGACGGAAAATGTAACGGCAAAGACGCCAGTAATGCGGCCAATAAGTTGATCAATGTCGACAAAGTTGTCGCTATTATCGGCGCCATGTGTTCCGGAGAGACGTCAGCGGTAGCCGGCATTTCCGAAGCGAGTAAGATCCCGACACTCTCGTACTGTTCGTCGGCACCAGCGATTACGAATGCCGGCGATTATATTTTTCGCAATTATCCTTCCGATAACTTTCAGGGAAAATTTGCCGCCGAGTATATTTTTAACACGTTGAATAAGAAAAAAGCTGCGGTTTTATTTGTAAAATCGGATTACGGTGTCGGTATCAAGGATGTATTTATACGTGAATTCAAGGCTCTGGGTGGCGAAATTGTCGTGGAAGAAGGGTATGATCAGACCAGTCGCGATTTACGTACCTCGCTGACGAAAATCAAAGATGCCGCGCCCGATGTGCTCTATTTTCTGGGATATACCGAGTCGAGTATCGTTGCCCTGCGTCAGGCAGCGGAACTTCAGATAAACAATATTCCCATATTCGGAGGCGACGGTTGGGACGATGCAAAAATATGGAGCGAGGCCGGTACTGCCGGGGAAGGGGCTCTCTATTCAATCATTTATGCCAAGGGCAGCGATGATTTTGCGGCCAAAATGAAAGAAAAAGGAGCGAATATAACTACCTGTGCGCCGTTTGCCTACGATGCGACCAAGCTCATGGCGTATATTATCAAAAAGGCCGGTACCGATGGGACAAAGATCAAGGACGAATTATATAAAACCAATTACCAGGGCGGTGTTTCGGCCGATACGATCAAGTTCGACAGCAATGGGGATATCGTCGGAGCCGACTATGTGGTGAAAAAAGTAGAGAGCGGGAAGGCGGAAGTATTGCGATGATCTGTCATTACTAGTATAACCGGGGAATCAATGAAAAAAATCATCATATCGATCTTTGCCTGTTTTTTCTTACTTTCATGCGGCACGGCACAATATCAAAACAGCAATTCCGTATCCCAAGAGTCTGAAAAACCTATGAAAGTCGGGGTACTCTTGCCTCTTACCGGAGATTTTGCTGCTTTAGGTAAGAGTATTCGGAATGGTATGGAACTGGCCAGGGCAGATATTGCCGAGCAGCATAATGGCCGCGCACCTTCCGTTATGTATGAAAATGCCTGTTTGGCCCAAGAGACTACCGTGGCTATTCAAAAACTTTTGTCTCTTGATCAAGTGGATACCATCGGAGGTTCGTTTTGTTTAATAGGCCTTGTTCCTATTTTAACAACTACCGAAGAAAAAAAGGTAATTGTCTTCAATACCGCTGCCAATCCGGATTTGGTCCTTAACAAGCGCTATGTTTTTTCCACGAATATTTCGATCAGAAACGATGCGGAAAAAATGGTCGACTATGCTGTTGATAAGCTTAAAGCTAAGAAAGCTGCCATTGTGTATCTGGCAACGCCATTCGGACAGGATTATCAAAAATATCTGTCTCAAAGTTTTGAAAAAAGCGGCGGATCGGTTGTTTTTAGCGAAGCAAAACTCCTCGATGCAAGCGATTTTCGAACCGAAGTAGCCAAGATCAAAGAAGCTAATCCCGACGTTATCTTCGTGGTTCATCTGGCCAAGTCGCTGGGAATATTTTTAAAGCAGGCAAAAGAACAGAGCTTAGAGTCGAAGATTCTTGGCCATTATGAAGCCGAAGATCCCACTGTCATTGATATTGCCAAAGCGGCAGCCGAAGGTTTCATCATTTCTTCATCCGATCCAGAATCTATAAATCGGGATTTTGAGGAATCCTACAAAGCCAAATTCGGACAGGAGGCGGATGTCTTAGCCAGGAATGCTTATGATGCGCTTATGCTTCAGTATTCGGTATATAATGAGTGTGACGCAAATTCAGATTGTATGCAGGAAAAACTTCATACTATCAAAGATTACGATGGAGTGAGTGGCAAGATTACTTTCGAACCGGACGGATCGGCAAATAAACCGACTATTTTTAAGGTCGTATCTCAAGGAAAATTTGTTGTTCTTCCATAAGGCTTATAGCTGGCTGATCTTTTATAATAATCTATACATGAGTCATATATCCGTTCGTACGATATTTCGCTTGGTTCTTTTTTGGGCGGTCTTCCTGTACATCTTTTCCCGCGTTCCTTTTACGCAGGCCGCTTTTCGCGATCTGCCTGAGGATCATCCAAATTTCGAGGCTATAACTTTTCTTGAACAACGGGGCATTATTTCTGGTTTTCCCGACGAAACCTTCCGTCCAAATGATTTTGTTACCCGCGGGGCATTTTTGAAAATGGCCGTTACGACTTTTTATGATGCACAGAGTATTCAAAACTGTCTGAAAGACGCGACATCGGAGGAACTTTTCGCCGATGTGCCCATGGATCGTTGGGATGCTCCGTATCTATGCGTGGGACAACAAAAGCATATTGTTACCGGTTACGATGACGGTTTTTTTCATTCTGAAAAACAGATCAACTTTGCCGAAGGCAGTAAAATGATCGCGATTATTCTGAAATCCTCTCAGGTAGAGATGCCTTCTCAATATATCCACGAATGGTATGAACCTTTCGTTCAAATCCTTGAGGCTCAAAATGCCATACCGACAAATATTCGCGAATTTGATCAACGTCTTACGCGCGCTGATGTTGCCGAAATTCTCTTCCGCTTACAACATGCGCAGCACGGAAAATCTTCCAAACGTTTCGAAGATATCGGAGTACAGCCAATATTGCAGTATTATGCGTTATTACCTGCTTCATTGCTGGAAAGAGCATACCACATGCTTGAGAATCCCACAGTGTCACTTCAGGAATTTATCGCAGAATATCAAACATTGGCGCACGCCGACCCTTTTCTGTTTACCCGCATTGGTACGCAAGAGTATCGTTTTTATACCAATCTGGTTTTTAAAAATCAAAGCATCCAGAGCTATTTGATGGAAATGCGCTATGAGAATGGCAAGCTGACAATCACGAAAGAAGAACCAGGTACGCGCGTCCTGCTAAGCAAGTATCCCGTTGATGCACAATCCGCAGTAGAGATCTGGCAGGAAGGAAACATGGAGAATATGTATCTTGTACAAAATGATCAGCGTTATTTTATCGATTCTATGGAGAAGTATAATTTCTTTCAGACTGGTTATTCTTTTTCTCTCGAGTTCACTGATGTTACAGTCTCTCCCACAGGGCGGTTTATCATGTATACGGCTAGCGGTTGGGAAGGCTTCGTGACTCGGGTCTACGATATACAGAAAAAAGAAAAAGTGCACGAGGTGTTTACTCCCTCTGTCGCAGGCTTCACGAATGACGAACGATTCTTTTATGAATGCCAGGGGAGCGGGTTTGACAGCGGGTATGTGTCGGTATACGATCCGCGCGATTTCGATCAGGCTATAGATATGCATATTCCGGGCTCGGAGCAATTTCCCATCATCGAATCGTGTCATTTCGATCAGGTACAAGACCGGCTTGCTTTTACGACACTGGATACCTGGGAAAATCCGAAAGGCTATTTTCATTCGTACAGCCTGGATACCAACCAGCTTGCATCTATTGCTATTTCACAAGTTCGAGATCGCTCTTTGAATATACAACTATTTTTACCCGTTTCCTATTCTATAGCCTTCTCTGTGGAACTAAATGCTGTACGTATCTCAGAAAACCAGAAGGAAGTCCTGCGTATTGGCAAAATAAAAGCAGATGAAGTCAAATTACCAGATCAAGCTGATAAGAACCGTAGGATTATTCCTTACTTTTTTGACCCGGAGTATGTTCTGGAAATATCGACCGATATTGCCGATCCGTGGTTTGAGCATATTGTGAGAAGTATCCAATTTGTAGCACCATAAAACAAGCGATGCGTTCTCACTATCCCAATCCAAGAAAAAAAATGTCTGTCACTAATTATACAAAACGTCGCGGCGCGTATGGGGCAAGTTTTCGCACATTCGTGACTGGTAGAGGCCTGCTTTTCATTCCGGTCAGTTTTTTGTTCACATCATACGGAAAATAAACAGAAGATATTTCCCTCTTATTCAATAAATTTCCTAAATTTTTTTTGAGATCGGTATTTTGGGTCGTTTGATAGATGTCTTCCAATATGCGCTTTAGCAGAGGCTGTGCATAGAATACAGTAATATTCTTGTTTAAAATATCCGGTTCTTCTTCCAGTATGCCGGTAATGTACGGCAAAATTTTGGTCTGATATTGTCCGTTGCCATACAGGGCGTACAGCAGATCAACGTGTCTCAGTATTTTTATTTTGTTTTTGGTCCTGGCTTGAGCGAGAGTCTGTACCAACAGATCTTTACACATATTTTCCGCTCTATATTTCTCAAAATCTGTGCAAATAGTGCGTAAGTTTTCCAGAACATTTCCCGGATCTTGTTCAACCGTACGCTGAAGTGCCTGCTGTAGAATCGTGCTTGTTGCTTCTTTGTCATGAAGAATATATTCCAATGAAAGCCGTTCTCTGATCAACCTGTAAGGATCGGTGTTCAGCATCTCGGGTAACTTCTCCTTGAGTATTTTGGAGGTTTCCGGCTCTCCGATTATGTCCGATATTCGGTGATGGGTATTTGAAAGGATATTAAATATATCAGCTTCCAGATAATTTTTTACAGCATCCAGGCCAATCCGCATTGCCTCTTCTTCTGAAAAATTGGGCCGGATTATGTTCTTCCATCCATACAGTATGATTGAGGGGTCTTGTACCATGCAGGTGCGTAAAGTCTGCCGCCATAATGCGCGTATTTTTTCTTTCATTGCCGGGTCCAGCGAGGAAAATTCCGGTCGTTGCGGATTCAATTGTGTAAAAGCTTCCGACGGTTTTTCGATCGCAGCTTGCCGGAGTAATCCTAAGAATAGATCCGATTTTGGAAGTAGTGTTTCCAATACTCTGAGCGGTTTTCTTTTGGCGATACGTTCGAGTAGTGTTATCCCCTGCGGAACCTTTGTCAGAATCTCGGCCTGCTCCAGTAATTGTGTCATCTCAAGCGTATCGGCGTTCAATAATGAAATATCTGCCGCTTGTAGAGCTTCCAGAAAGAGTGGCTCAAAGCGTTTCCCAAAACAATTATGTATTTCGCTGTATTGTTCGATCACAACTTCGGGGTGAGCCTTTACACATTCCCGGATTGCTGTCTCCATGAGCAGTTGGACATCTGTCGGGAGCTGTAGTACGGTATCACCCCCGAAGATCCGAAACACTGACCTGACGACTTTTACCGGATCGTTCTGGATGACTGTCTTCAAAATGGGGATGTACTGTGATGATGGTAGCTGTGAGGGCAATTCTTTGAACGCTACCCTTGGGGTCAAAGCGGCTGCTTTTGTTAGGATTTTTACAGCTTGTTCGTCCGGTATAATTTGGGTGATCAAACCGCAAACCTCCAGAAGTGTGTCCGCTTCGAATTCAAACGTCGCCGTTCTATTTTCCAGACTCGAGAGATATTGGACCATCCGGACATCATACTCCGGGAATTCTTTCCGGATCATTTTCCAGACACTTCCGTCATTTTTGGAAAAAATTCTCTTTGGGTATTCGTCGAATATTTTTTCTATGACGTCTTTGCAGATCTGTCTCGCCCATGGGTATGACTTTAGATAACGATAATTCTGGAGAATTTTCAAAGGATTGTTCCCCTGTATTGTTTTTACATGCTCTTTTACGGTTTGGTCGTCGTCTTTGATAAAATCTTTGACTAGTTCGAGGCAAGTCAGATATTCGTACTCCCGATGTTGCCATATTTGCTCCAACATGATCGGGACATAATTTTTTTTCTCCTGTATGGATAGACTTTGATCTCTGATGATCCCGAGCAGGGTTATTTGGGAATCGTTATATTTCTCCTCTTGAGATGCTTCTTTGCTCTCCTGCTGCTGTGCATTGTCAGTACTTTCTCTTTTTCCGTTCGGGATTTCTTTTTTGACCAGCGCGGTTTTTTGTGAGTCGTTTTGCAGGCTGTCCGGTATGGTTACGGCTTGCACCGGACTTGAGATGCCGCCAGGCTGGAGAGCCAGCAGCATCATAATTACAACACTTCTTACGCTAGAAGACAGATAAGCTACAGGGCCACGATCATCTTGATTGGTTCTAATATTTTCAGTTCTCTTCCCGGGAAGATCGGGAAGGTCTTTGTTTAGCATAGGTGTCATTCGTATAAAATTGTTTGAATACGTATCTGTCGGTAAGGTATTCGAATCAGTAAGAAGACCGAATAGTACAACGCATGACTGTTGACAGTCAAATAAAAATATTCTTTTCCCGGACTTGAAACATTACCTCCAACCTCTATAATCCTTGTATACAAGCTTTCACTCCGCTTTGATTCTTTTTCATGGGAATCTTTGTCCAACTCGTCATTAATAGCCTTATCGCCGGGTCATTTTATACGCTGATGGTATTGGGCTTTAATTTGACGTTATCCACGGCGCGCTTTTTCAACTTTGCCCACGGGAGCGCGGCGGCGGTCGGTGGCTACACGGCTTTTTTTCTGATTGATACAGCGCACTTTCCATTATGGGGAGCCGTTCCTGTGGCGATCCTGGCCGGCGGCAGCTTGGCCTGGATTTTAGAAAAAACGATCTATCTGCCTTTGCGCCGCAAAAAAGCGTCCAATACTATTTTGCTGATTGCTTCCCTGGGGGCCTTTACTGCAATTGAGGCGCTGTTGTCGATTGTGTTTAAGACCGAATCGCACACCCTTTCTGCCGCGATGCCATATAATCCGACATTCATTGTTCTGGGTGGGGCGGTAACGCTGGTGCAAGTTCTTTTAGGAACTACTGCACTCGTGTGTAGTGTTTTACTGATACTCTTTCTCAATCGCACGCGTTTTGGCAAGACTGTCAAAGCGGTGAGCGATGACGAAGAAGTGTCCCGGATCGTTGGTATCAATACAGACCGCGTGATCGGACGCGTCTTTTTTCTCTCCGGCGCCTTGGCGGCGCTGGCAGGTATCTTTCAGGGACTGGATACGACAATCGAACCGACCGTCGGCATGCTGCTGCTTCTATCCGGGATTATCGCGTGTATTGTCGGCGGGGTTGGCAGTACGCTGGGGGGTGTTTTGGGGGCTTACTTGCTGGCATTCGTCGAAAACTTCGGTATTTGGAAAATTCCGGGCGAATGGAAAGGGGCAATCGCGTTTGGGCTTTTGATCGTGTTCCTCGTGTTTCGACCTTACGGTATAATAAAAAAGTAAAAGGCCGGCCAATATTAAAAATCCGAAATTCTAATTCCGAAATTCTAAACAAATTCGAATGATCCAAACTTCAAATTCCAAACAACCTTCAGGAAGATATAATTTAGAAGATAGAACTCTTCAATTTGCCAAAAGGGTTAATAAATATGTTACACTGCTCCCTAAAAACATACCTAATTTTGAAATTTCCAAACAATTAGTTCGATCAGCCGGATCAATCGGGGCAAACTATATTGAAGCAAATGAAGCTTTGAGCAAAAAAAAATTTATGCTATTGGTTACAATTGATAGAGCCGAATCAAGAAGAACAAACTCAGAAAATTTCGCTGATTCAGAAAGCTACCGAACTTATGAAAATACTCGGGGCAATTTTAGAAAAATCAAAATAATACCGTTTAGGTGTTTGTATTTTGTAATTTCATATTTATTTAGAATTTAGATATTCGTATTTCGAATTTTGCTGGCATATATTGCATGACTATATAGCTTCATGGATTATTTCTACCCCCTTCTCACGCAACTCTGTATCTACGGTATTCTGGCGGTCAGCCTGAATTTGGTAGTGGGGTATACCGGATTATTATCGATCACGCATGCGGCGTTTTACGGGATCGGGGCGTATGCGACGGCTATTTTGACCACCCGTTTCGGGTTTGATTTTTTCGTCGCGCTGCTGGTTGCTGTGTTCATTACAGCGGTTATCAGTTTTCTTATCGGTATTGTCCTGGGGCGGTTCAGGGACGATTATTATGTTTTGGCGTCGTTTGGGTTTAACATGATCGTGTACAGTATCTTCGTCAACTGGAGTTCCGTTACCAACGGTCCGCTGGGGATTCCGGCGATACAACGACCTGTTTTGTTCGGTTTTTCCTTCAACGATCCCATCCCGTTTCTTTTACTGTCAGTCTTTTTCTTAGTTCTTACCGTCTTGGTAGCCTATCTGGTAGTGCGTTCTTCGTTTGGCCGGGTTCTCAAAGCGATCCGCGAGGATGAAAAGGCCCTGCAGGTATTTGGCTATGACACTAAATGGTTTAAGATGGCTGTCTTTGTGATTAGCGCGTGTCTGGCGGTGAGTGGTGGAGCGTTGTTTGCCGCGCTGATCCGGTATATCGATCCGAGTACATTTACCTCCAACGAATCGATCTTTCTGCTCTCCATGGTTATTTTGGGAGGATTGGCTTCGTTGCGCGGCTCGATCTTGGGGGCCTGTATCTTGACATTTCTACCCGAACTTTTGCGCTTTGTCGGGTTTCCCAACGAAGTGGCTGCACAGGTCCGTCAGGCGGTTTATGGATTTTTATTGATCTTCTTTATGCTGTATAAGCCGCAGGGGCTGGCGGGGGAGTACAAACTGTAATGATGAAATTATTAATTATGAATGATGAATGGGGAGCATAGGAAAGACTAGTCAGAAAGGATGACAATTATCGGTAGACGTGTATGATACATCTGCCATTTGTGTACTCTTTATAACTTTTACATGGATACCAAGACTTGTCGCTGGTGTGATACAAGTTTTATTATAGCAGACAATGATCTGGCTTTCTACGACAAGGTTTCCCCGGTATTTGACGGGAAAAAATATTTAATCCTGCCTCCGAACCTGTGTCCGGAGTGTCGCCACCGGCAACGCTGGACCTTTTTTAATGAACGAAGTTTGTATCAAAGCCGGTGCGACCGGTGTCAAAAAAATGTCATTTCGATTTATAACCCCAGAGAAGCTTTGAGCGTATTTTGTCGCTCATGTTATTTCGAAAGCGATTGGGATCCTCTTGAATACGGCCGTGAGATTGACTTCTTTCTATCGCTCTTCGATCAATTTGGCGAGATACTCAGGCAGATACCCCATCTGAATCTGATTCAGAAAGAAGGCACTGAAAACAGCGCCTATTGTAACTTTGTAGGCAAGGCAAAAAACTGTTATTTGACCTTCACTTCCGGCGGGCAGGTATCCGATCTGATGTATTGTGAATATACTGAAAGTGGTACCGAAAACTCACTAGATCTGACCTACTGCAGCAGCTGTAAGTATTGTTACGCATGCGTGAATTGCAAGGAATCGTATCGGCTCTTCTTTTCACGTGATTCGCTCCATTGTTCCGAATCGTATTTTCTCAAAAATTGTCTTAGTTGTACTGATTGTGTAGCGTGTGTGAATCTCCAGCATAAGCAGTATTGTATTTTTAATAAACAGTATACCAGACAAGCTTACTTCCGTGAGCTTGAAAAACTCAAAGAACAATGGGAAGGCTTCAGCGGATTGGAAAGATTCAATCGTAAATCCGAAGAATTTTTCCGGTCGTACCTTGTTCCCCCTTCCACGATGAAAAATGTCGAGCAGGGAAGCGGTAACTATATCTATCAGAGCAAGGACGTGAAAGAATCCTTTGATATTGCGCATGCCGAGAATGTAGCTTTTTGTACAGATATTTACAAAATACGCGACTGCTACGATATGGACAGCTATGGTTCTCAGGCCGAGCTGATCTATAACTGTGTCAATGTCGGTTCGCGCGCCTATGG
>JBDHUY010000005.1:0-126253 GCA_039809385.1 Candidatus Altimarinota bacterium | reverse complement strand
GTTCGTACCAGATCATCCGATTGTGCTACAATCTCCATAGGGCAGAAATTTATGTGGTAATACTTTTCTGCCCTACTCTATCACTCTTTCCTCATTTCCTCTATTTCGTAACTCAGGTTATTATAGGCTTGTCTTTCCGGCAAAGAGCCCGATCTAACCGTTTGTGTTGCTATAAAACGGACGGGTGTTTCTTGTCGAAGTGAGGGCTGCAAGGCTTTGCGACCGAAAGTCTTTTTAAAAAAACGTAAAAATATGCTATACTGAGCAGATATAAAACAAAAATATGCCGCTTAATCTGCGCGATGCCGATACGCTGTTGATCCGTCTGGAAGTCATCGTTCGCGACGACGCTTTTCTACAAGATGTGTTACGGATGTTACGCGATACATTGGTAGAAGATACGCTTAAAGACGACCCTGAATCGAAAAATTTGGAACCCCGATTGAGCCAGTGGGAAGAACGAATCCGTATCTACCTGGATTTACGGGAGACCGGACAAAACTTGCATCAACGCTACCAGACAGGGAGATTTATGATGATCACTCGACCGGAAATCGAGCGGTATCTCAGGGCCTGCAAAAATTTTTTCGAAATGCTACCGGGAGAAGAAAAAAACGCATTGCCAGACGTTAGATCAAGCAGACTTTTTCAACAGTATAGCACGTTGCAATCGGTCGTATTCCGCCTTCCTCCACCCAAGCGCCTGCATTCCGACCGAATCAGACGTTACAGCCGCATATAATGAAGCGGTATCGACTTTCAGATTTTCTTTACCTCACATTTTTTGCAAAATATGGATCCCGCATACACCCTCCCCCAGAATGAAAACCGTACCGACAAGCGGGATGTGAAAAGCGCCCTATCCGATATCAATCAGGAATTTAAAGAAGAAACCATTGCCGGACAAGCCCAGCAGCTCGGGATAAGCTATGTCAATCTGACCACCACCCCCATCAATCCCGATTATTTGCGCATCTTGTCACTGGAAGAAGCTATAAAGAGCCGATCGATCAGTTATTTTCGCCTGGGCAAAAAACTGAAACTGGCAGTCATGGATCCGGACAACGAACCTACCAGGCACACCATAGGAAATTTGCAGCAGCAAGGCTATACGGTATTTTTAGCATTAATGTCGCCCGAGAGTCTGCAACACGGCCTCGATCTCTACGCCGTACATAATATCAAAGAAGAAAAAGTCGTCGAGAATACGGTCGACGAAGCTATGCTGGAGGTCTACGAAAAAGAGATACAGAACCTGAATGAATTAGGGAACAAGCTCAAAGATATCAGTGCTGAAGAAGGTCTGAATCTGATCTTGGTCGGTGGATACAAAACCGGCGCCTCGGATATCCATATCGACCCCGAAGAAGACCGCGTGCGTCTGCGTTTCCGGATCGACGGCGTGATTCAAAATATTTTTACGATGGAGCGCAAAACGTACGAGAAACTGGTCACCCAGATCAAATATGACGGAAAAATGCGCCTGAACGTTTCGTCGGTGCCTCAAGACGGACGCACATCGTTTAAGGTGAACAAGAATCAGGTAGATGTACGTATCTCCACACTCCCTACCGAATTCGGGGAAACGATATTGTTGCGGTTGTTGGATACGCGCAACACGATTCAGGATTTTGAGGAGCTGGGGTATAGCGGGACGGCTCTTAATAATCTGGAAAACGCCATCGGCAAATCGCATGGCATGATCCTGGTCACGGGACCGACAGGGTCGGGGAAGACGACCAGTCTGTATGCGATTTTGCAAAAGCTCAACCGGCCCGAGAACAAGATTATTACACTGGAAGACCCGATCGAATACCATATTCCCCAGATTAGCCAGAGTCAGATCAACGAAAAAAACGGCTATGATTTCGCGGGTGCCCTGCGAGCTTCGTTACGACAAGATCCGGATATTATCATGGTAGGCGAGATACGCGACACCGATACTGCTCAGATTGCCTTGCAAGCTGCTTTGACGGGCCACATCGTTCTGTCGACGCTGCATACGAACAGTGCCCTGGACAGCATTCCGCGTTTGATCAACATGGGGATCAAACCGTTTATGATCGCGCCCGCGCTCAATGCCGTGGTTGCTCAACGCTTAGTGCGGCGGGTTTGTAAGGTGTGTAAGACAAACCGCCCATTGACCGAAACGGAAAAAGCCGAAATAGCAGCGTTACAAACGAAATTCCCGACCCTGTCGATTCACCTTCCGGAGGAGGTTACCAGCCCAAACCCGAGCGGCTGCGATCGCTGCAGCCATACCGGCTACAAAGGCCGGATAGCCCTGGTGGAAGTACTGGTCGTCGATGCCGAGCTGCGCCAGCTCATCTTTGACGGGGCATCGGTGCAAAAAATGGAACGTGCGGCCATTGCGGGAGGATTTATGAATATGCACGAATATGGGCTGATCCAGGCGTTGGAAGGCAAAACGTCGCTGGAAGAAGTCTATCGCGTAGCGGCAGTATAAGGAAGGAGAGAGAATTGTGACATTTATTACGGAAAAAAAGGTTGATTTACTCCTGGAAATTCATAGTATCGGATTTACGTGTTAAAAATCTATAATTCAATCTAAAAAAATGAGTGCCCAAAGATTACCGAAAGAAGATATTTCCGCCTTCGGTCCTCAAGATATTAAGGATAACGATGGATTACCTACACAAACTCAAGATTTTGAAGTATTGGGATATCAAACTAATACGGCTTTGAATGTTCATAATCTTTTGCAAGGGGAAAAAGATGATCCATTGCAGACAATGGAGAATAGTGGGAATCGTTTAAGCGCAGTTACTGTATTACATTATCTGCAAGATGCCATATCTCGTTACACGACGTTTCTAGAGACTCTGCCAAGTGAAGAAAATATTATTAGTAATTCGCTTATAGCAAGTAATCTAATCGAAATAGAGGAGGAAAGAGAAACCTTAAAAATGCATGACCCTCGTCAGATTGCCGAAGCAAAAGCAAAAAGAGCAAAGGCCATCGAATTTTATAATGAAATTGAGAAAGTGATCGTATTTCTTGATCAATATATGCTTTCTTATCGAGGGGAAATTATAGCAACAACACCGGAAATGGAAACATTACTCAGTATTTTGGATATCTATACTACAAAACTTGAGTTTCACACGGAGCAATATAGGAAAAACCAGGTATCTCATAAAACATCACAGTTAGAACAAGAAGCAAAAAGCAGCAATAATACACAAAAAGTATGGTTTAGACCGGGGATACGTGATCGAATGAAATATTTTGTTGAAACCATCGGAGCATTGAGCAACGAACAGAAAAAACATATTACCGATCTCGGACCTCAAATATCGAACATGATTCAAGTACGCAAGCAAGAGTACAGGAATGCAAGTATCGCTTTTTATGAAGCATGTAATGCAAAGGTTTCTACGATGATTGATACAGCTGAGAAGCTTTTAACAGGAGCCAACAATCCTGACAATACTGCTGCTATCACAGAAGTGATCCGGACAGCACTAGCTTTTTGGAATCTGGCATCAGAAGGAAAATCTGACATATCGGCAATTACGGCAAAAAGTCATTTACTGGGAGAAGCTTTGAACCATAAAATTTCAATGGATGTAAGAATCAAAGACGCAATGGCTCTCAAATATCCTCTCGTGATTTTCGCCTTCTATCTTGATCAGTCTTCAAAAAAGAGTAGCATAATGACAGAAGACTTTCTGGCTGAAACAGTCTTTGATGCTGGTTTTCACGGACGACGGGAATTTACTAATTGGATAAAAACCATTTCTCCGGAGACACACAATAAGATACGGCATCTGATGCGAAGTCTTCTCAGCTTAGCAAACGCTTTAGCTACCAATATTGTACGCAAAAACCGTATGGAGATTCAACGTATAGAACCTGAACAACCAAGAGATATGACAAGGCAACATAAAAGTGCTCAAGAATATTTTAAGGATAGAATCACTGACGAGATTCAAAGTCTCATAGACCAATTTTCTGGACCCAAGCAAGAATTAGTCGCAGCGAATATTACTGGCAGCTTGTTGAAAGATATTCCTCAAAAAATTAGCGATCTTATACATTTTTTACAGTTCATTTTTGAAGATAACGATTTCCTAGCCAAAAATAGCGAGATTATCACGAATATATGGAATGAAGTCGGAAACCTGCAAGGTGCGGGTATTATTGTCTAAATAGCTATCAATTACCCTTTTGCATGGATACATTTGGTAGGTTATACTACCAGAGATTTTTTGTAGTTATCCTTATGTCCCTCTACGAACAACTCGTCCTTGACGGCCTACAGCAGCAGATCAATACGCAGTTGAAGTTGCAGAAACTGAAAAACCGCTACTGCCAGGAGTACCGGATCAGGAGTATTCTCGACATCGACCTCATTCATGCCTATCGGAACCTTGTTAAAGAAGAGCGAATTAAGGAGAATCGGGCTTTTTTCGAGATTCTTAAACGCCGCAACGTACGCACCCTATCGGGAGTATCCGTGGTCACCGTTTTGACCAAACCGTTTGCCTGTCCGGGCAAGTGTATTTTTTGCCCTACCGAACCAAACATGCCCAAAAGCTACCTCAGCAACGAACCGGCGGTGATGCGTGCCGTTATGCACCGCTGGGACGGCCTGGAGCAAGTCCATAACCGGCTCAAATCGCTCTACATTACCGGCCATGTCAACGCCAAAAACGAACTAATCATCTCGGGCGGCACCTGGTCGTTCTATCCCAAACGCTATCAGACAGCCTTTATCCGCTCGTGCTACGACGGATTCAATACGTTCGGCCAAGTAGAAAAGAATCTGGAATATAAAAAAGACGAGCCTAGTCGCTTTCGAAAATTTACAAAAAGCGGAAAGACAGGTAAACGTTCGGCAGACCTGGCAACAGCCAAAAAGACGAATGAAACGGCTCTACATCGCGTCATCGGCCTCTCGATCGAGACCCGGCCCGACTTTATTACAGAAGAAGAAGTAAAGCGGCTAAGACGCTTGGGTTGCACCCGCGTTCAACTGGGAGTGCAAAGCTTGAACGATGAGGTTCTGGATCTGAACAAGCGGGGACACGGGATCAAAGAAGTCCGCGAAGCTAGTAAACTGCTCAAAGACGCCGGCTTCAAAGTAGACTATCATATGATGCCAAACCTGCTGGGCTCTACCCCCGAGCTCGACAAAGCTATGTTTCCGGAACTTTTTGCAAATCCCGACTATCAGCCCGATCAGCTCAAGATCTATCCCTGCAGCGTCGTTCCTTATTCGATGCTGGAACGAGTGCATAAAAAAGGCGAATACCGGCCGTATGACGAAGAAGAACTGATCGATGTCCTGTATCAGGCTTCCCGCAATATTCCACCGTATGTACGCGTTTCCAGACTGATCCGGGATATTCCGGGCACCTCGATTCTGGCCGGCAATACCAAAACCAACCTGCGCCAGATCGTGGAGGATCGCATGAAACGCAATAATGAACAATGCCGCTGTATCCGCTGTCGCGAGGTAGGCAATAAAGCGCTGAAAAATCTAAAACCGGAATTGGCAGTGAGAGAATACGAAGCGTCGGGAGGGAAAGAGTTCTTTATCAGTTTTGAAGACAAAGAGCAGGATGTTTTATTCGGATTTTGTCGTCTCCGGATCCCGTCTCAGTTTTTTGAAAAACAACGCCATTTCATCGCGGAAATTGAAGGTTGTAGTCTTATTCGCGAGCTGCACGTCTACGGAACCCAGGTGGCGATCGACGAACAGGAACAAGCGGCGGTTCAACACTTCGGGTTTGGCCGCAAATTGATGTCAAAGGCTGAAGAGATTGTTGTGGCACAATATGGAATCAAAAAAATGGCTGTTATCGCCGGCGTGGGAGTACGGGAGTATTACAAAAAACTGGGGTATTACTTAGGAAAAGAGTATATGATCAAGGAACTGTAGCAGCGATGTTCCGATACATAATACGTACTACTTCATACCTAATACCGGATCGTCTCCATTCTGCTTGCCTGTCTCGTCCGGTCGTCAAACTCGATCAGCACCCCCTGAAAGATCGCCTCCCCTTCCGCCGGCTCCCAGCGCGAAATGTTCCCGAGCAGAAAAAGATCCAGACCGCATTCCTTATCAACGCCAATCACCGAGTTTTCATAGACACCCGTCAAACCGATATCGGTGATATACCCCGTCCCCTTCGGAGTAACGAAGGCGTCGTTGGTTTGTACATGGGTATGCGTACCGACCAGCGCAGTCACCCGGCCGTCCAGATAATGGCGCATGGCGTTTTTCTCACTGGTCGTTTCAGCATGAAAATCAACGA
The DNA here is from genome assembly GCA_039809385.1 of Candidatus Altimarinota bacterium. Taxonomy (GTDB): domain Bacteria; phylum Patescibacteriota; class Gracilibacteria; order JBDHUY01; family JBDHUY01; genus JBDHUY01. Next base: position 119,969 of record JBDHUY010000005.1, on the reverse strand, counting down.
AAATTCCGGCCAGCTGTTCGTGCTGGTACTCTTTGAGAATCGCATCGACACAGGTAAACGGACTATCCACCCCCTCTGGCATAAATACCCGCCCTTGCAAATTAATCACCAAAATTTTCTTCATTAAACCGATCTCAACGACCATTGCCCCACGTCCCGGATTCCCCGCAGGGTAGTTGGCCGGCCGCAGAACCGGAAATTTTTTATCGTTGAGTTTGTTAATCAGCTCTTTACTGTTATGCCAGATATGATTCCCGCTGGTAAAAACATCCACACCCGCGGCGCTCATCTCCTGAATGGTCTCTTTGGTCGCTCCCTTGCCGTGAGAAAGATTTTCACAGTTAGCAATAACAAGAGAGATATTTCGCTCTCTTTTGAGCTTTGGGAAAACTTCCTTTACTTTTGTACGTCCGGGACGACCGAAAATATCGCCGATCATGAGAACATTCATAGCTTTTTTGAAAAAAATACCATTCTATAGTAGCATAAGGAGAGACATTTGATAATCCTTCTTACCTCAAGAGAAGCATGAAACCGTCAGGCACGTTTGGACAACGCGGCGAAGCGCTGGTATGCGAAAAACTGAAAAAGCAAAATTGCCAGATTTTAGCCACAAACTATCATTCACGCTTCGGCGAAATCGACATAGTCGCCCGGGATGGCGAAGAGATTGTCTTTGTCGAAGTAAAAAGCCGCCGAACTGACGAGTATGGTTCTCCACAGGAGAGCATGACACCGGCGAAATGGAAAAAGATGACAACGACGGCCCAAAGCTATTTATTACAGACCCGACAGGAATACGACCCCTACCGTTTTGATCTTTTTACCGTAGAAATGGACAAAGCCGGCATCGTCAGGATCGAGCAATTTAAGAATATATTCCCTTAGGACGGATGGCAGGAAAAATTGAAGCATGAAAACAGAATCAAGAATTCGGAATTATGGAATAATCTAGCCAAAACGCCCAGGTATTAAGCTATATAATGCCAAGATCGAACCTCAAAAAGATCCTTGATGACAGGGCCTTGACATTGCAAACTTGAAATTTGAATTTTATGCCCGCCTTTCCTTGATGCTTACTTCTAATTTCTTCATTCTTGGAACCATAGCTTGAAACTAGGATTTTCCACTTATATTGATAGCCACCTTGACCGCCCCTTGCCATGACTATATCTCCCCGTATTAAAGCCATTTTTTTCTTTCTTCTAACCCTGGGCGTCGTTTCGGCTACAATATTGTGGATGTTTTTGGGCGAACGCGGCTGGCTCGTGATCGAAGGAGATCTGCCCGACCGGGTAAGCGGCATACCACAGGAAGCCTTTGCATGCCAGGAAACACCCTGCAAAATAACGCTCGTTAGTCGCGATTACGATGCGGTGTTTGAAAAAGCGGGATTCCTCCCGATCGAGCAGCGGGTTACTATCAATCTATTGCAGGAAACCAGCTTAGATTTGCATTTCGTGAAGGAAAGAAACGTCGAAGTTTTGGGAAAAGCCAAGACCCAGTTTATTCCGCTCAACCGCACCGAGACCGGCTATAAAGACAATCGACAAGATACACACATATCGATTCTTCTAAAAGATCTGCCAGTATTGGAAAAGATCAACACACCCAATATCAGCGAGTTGGTCTTTAGTAAAGACGGCTCGGCTGCTTTTGTAAAGAGTGCGAATACCTGGGCACTCAACTATCAAGAAGAGCGCTTTGGCGATCTCGCTCAGGATGAGGAACTTCTGATGGCACCCAGCTTCGACGAAGCGAACAATGCTTATTATTTTCTGAAAAAAGATCCAAACCAATGGGATATCTATAGATTTGAACCCAGCGGACAAAAAATAAGACTGGGCTCGTTCTATGGGCTGGACAATCCGCGCATCTTTGCAGACAAAGAAAATCTTGTGATCGCGGATAGGAAAAACAACTTCTTGTATAATCTGCAAAATTATAGCAAAACCGAGATACTAGCAGACTACCGGGTTGAAGAGATCAAATTCGGATATTCGGGTCGGATTCTCTTAAAAGCTATGCGGCGCGGAATACCTGTGATCGGATTATTCACCCCTAAAGATAACAAAGTAATCGAGCTTCAAAGCTTCCCTGTTTACGAACAAGTGTTTTTCGGTTTGAATGATAACTTGTTTTCTGCAAGGTTGACCGATGATAAAGAACTACGCATTGAGACTCTGACCGAAACCGGAGCGATCGGAAAAAGCCAAACTGTGAAGATAGAAGATTCTTTCGATCAAGGAAATCCGCAAAAAAACATTATGAAAGCAGAAATGGAAGGAGAGGATATTGTTATCCTGGTGTCGGACGGTACGATTCTCCGTCTGAAGAACTTCTCTAATGCTGGAGCATGAGGAAAACAACCGGAATAGTCAATGCCAATAAGAGAAAGAGCAGCAGGTAGAGATTTTTTACCAGATTGGTCCGCTTGATCTGAAGCGAGAGTTTTTCGATCTGTTCGGTCTTTTGAGCTGCTTCATGTCGTTCGTTCTGCGCTTCCAACAAAGGAACCGACTGCTCGACCCGTGCTTCCAGCTGGCCGATTTTATACTGCAGGCTCTCTATTTTCTCGTCTTTGCGGCTGAGTTCCTCGCGGGTTTGCTGGAGAAATTGCTTGATCAAAACCTCCTGCGAAGGTGAGAAAACCAGTTTCTGTTCGGTTGTAGCTGTATGTTCAGCATTGGCATAATCTTCTTGTCCGACCACTTCGTGTTCCACCGGAATGTCACGACTCAGCGGCAAAATATCGGACTCGAGCAGCAGGATATTTTTCCCCTCTTTGCGTATTTTTATACCTTTTTTACGAATATAACGATCAATCGTGCGGGTCGAAAGTCCCAGCATTTCGGATGCCTGAAAGCGGGTAATGTATTTTATCGGATCGGCCATATGTGAAGATAATAGACAAATAGAAACAGAATGACTACAATATAATCTAGTCATTTGAGCCATTACTGTCAACAATCAAAGAAAAAAGTAGTAAATAAATGACAAGCAACTGGACAAATAAAATACGACAGGATAGGAAGAAAATAAGCAGAAATCTTTTTTTCAAATAACATCGCTAATAAAGCTGGATGGATTTTAGAAATAGAAAATACCATCTTCGACAAGTGGACAAATATTTATCAACTCTTGGATATGAACTGCTTGAATGACGGGAATAAGGTCTGTAAATAGAAGACATTATAATAGACAGGAATTTTGTCTATAAAGGAATGTGCTAAAAAAATAGACAAATCTAAAATTAAAATAAAAAGTGAGAAAAATCATATTGTTTTTATTGCAATGGTAACGTAGCCTTTGGTATAAGAATTTTGCTTTTATTATTTTATTTTCGGATACTATGATGTACTTGAATCGAGCTCAGATCATTGGTCGACTGACCCAGGATCCGGAGCTGAGACAGACAGGAGGCGGACAAAGCGTATGCTCTTTTAGCGTCGCCACGAATCGCAGTTGGAAAGACCAGTCGGGCGAAACCAAGGAACAGGCCGAATTTCATAATCTGGTGGCCTGGGGCAAACTGGCCGAAATTGCCAGCAATTACCTTAAAAAAGGGCGCCGTGTCTATGTGGAAGGCCGTATCCAAACCCGTTCCTGGGAAGACAATAACGGGCAGAAACACTGGAAGACTGAAATCATCGCCGAAAATCTCATCATGCTGGACAGCAAAAACGAAGGCGGAGGAGGTTCGTCTTATAGCAATAATGAAGAGAAAAGCAGCCAGTCCGAGGATTTTTCGCCCACGCCCGCTTCAAGCGGGAATCAAGACGACGATGTTAGTATCGAGGACGTGCCGTTCTAGTATTGGGTTCTCTAAAAGAATAAAGCAGGTCTCTCTCTACTGAGAGGCCTGCTTTTGATTATTGTCCAGAAGCTTGTCGTCTTGCTCTATGGCAAGAGCTCGAGTAAGCTTGTTTTCGAGACCGTTGAGTCTCTTTTCGGCATCGTCGAATTTGTTGCGCGCATTGCCTAAATGTTTTCCTAAGGTCAGAAATTCTTCCCGAAAAAGTCCGAAGTCGGTTTGAAGCTGGGCAATACTGGAGAGAACCTGGCGGACATTTTTCTCGACTTGCATGCCCTTGAGCCCCATGAGAATAGTCTGAAGATAAATATAGAAGTTATTGGGAGAAACGGGAATAACGCGTTTTTCCATGCAATAGGCAGCCAGTTCTATGGTATCAGTATCTTTGATAATGACCTCATAGTAAACGTTTTCGGCTGGGATATACATGAGGGCAAACGGAAAGGTGCCTTCGTCGGGAACGATATATTTGGCGGCGATGGCGTCGACATGTTTTTTGAGGTCTCGGCTAAACTCTTTTTTAGCCGCCTTTCTATCGTCTTCGGAGGCGCTTTCGACCATGCGCCGAAAATTTTCGAGCGGGAATTTGGCGTCGACCGGGACGATTTTGTCGTCGTGCAGAAATATGGCGGCGTCGACCTTCTCGCCGGTTTTAAAAGCGTATTGGAGGGAATAACGGTCTTTGGGGAGCATCTGGGTCAAAAGATCGCCGAGGAAGAGTTCTCCGATATTTCCCCTGAGCTTGGGAGCGCGGAGAATCTCCTGGAGGGAGGCGATATCTTTGCCGACCTCAAAGATGCGCTTGTTGGATTCTTCAAGTTTACCGAGTTTATTCTCGACACCAGCAACGAGCCGCGCGGCGTTATCCAGACGTTCGTTCAAACTCCGATTGGAAGATAGCAGACTTTGCTGGACTTCTTTGCGGACATCCTGCAGGTTAATGGTCAGATCGCGGGTTAGGGTATCGAGACGTTGAATCAGGATTTGGGAAGCTACATGATCGGGATTTTTTCTGAGCATCAGGAAAAGTATGAGCCCAATCAATACAAGCATCCCTACTTGATAAAAAATTTCCATATAATACAAAAGAAAAAGAGCTTTATGCTATTGGCATCATAAAGCAAGCAAGGGCTCAATACAAAAAGAATCAGCTTTTGGCTGCCGTATAGGCAGACCTCACTTTTTGGCGAATCTCACCCGCCGTATCCTGAGAAATAAACGAATCGACATTGTATCCGGTGAGCGTTCGGTAGAGAGCACTGGCAATAGCAGGATTGTTTTGCTGGAGATCGGGATCTTGAATAGTCGAACGGGAAATTTTGAACAGAATTTTTCCGTTTCCTCTTTCAAAAAACTGGATCTCTTTGGAATCAAAAACAATCTCCCAGAGAACAGGTTCGGGACGACCTTTCAAATATACAGTCCATTCTTGAAATTTAGTAGCATCTAGATCTTTAGGTTGAAGATTCTTGAGAGGATTTTGAGGATCGCTCATATAATCAAAAGCCTGCTGATGGTCTCCGAGGTTTTCAGGTCCCACGACTTCGACAATAAGGTTTTTTAGTTGACTTTTGAGAGCTGCCGCAGGGTCAAATATACCCTGTTCGGTCAAAAAACTAATAACTATATCCGAATCCTTCTCACTGAGCGCAATCTTGTCTTTCGAGATCGTGAAGAGAAAGATATCCTTGCCTTGTTCGTCCTGTTGGGAGACTCGTATCAGTGTTCCTTCTCTCTCCAGTTTCCACTGCACAGCCTTATCTTCGGCTAACTGGGTTATTCTTAATGCCTGGCTATTTACAGACGATATATGCGTTATAGACTGATCCGGACTCAAGTATCTACTTTCAAAGTAATCTGATATTCTCTCAGGTTTTATGAGTAAAGGGTTTGATTCTATAGGCTGCTGATAGGGAGAAATAGTAGCGAGATGTTGAGCGATAAAAGCGCCTAAACGCAGCCATCCTCCATTAGTATGACTCGAAGAATCCGAGGCCACTTCTTGGAGCATATAAAAAGCCTCAGCTTGAGCGTCTCCGCTTAGACGATTACGAATCTGATCTGCATAGACTCGAACATTGTCTCGATTCGTTTCAGGGTATGCCAAGATATCAATTCCTGCTGGGGCTTGTTCAAAAGCATCTTTTATTGGTTCGTTAATGGGCATATGAGTTTTTTTAAATTATTTTTTAATTTCAAAAAATAATACCATAAGAAGGTATTAAATACAATTTCCTCCTAATAAAGCTACAATGCTCGTAAGAAGATTACATTACAATATTTCCTTTATCTTCTTCCCCATCCATGTAATTAATTGCAAGATGCATAGCTCGAACACCGTAGTTGCCTAAATGAACCAGAACTTCATCGGCAAGCTGTTTCAGCAGAACGATATCGGCCTCAATACTTTTTAGGGCCTTGAGAACTTTGAGAAGTCTCTCCTTCCAAGAAGTAATGATTTCCGGATCGAGTTTTTTTAATCGGTAAGAAACAGTCGAAATAAATGATTGAATAGCGATAGAGAGTTGTCCAAAAGGAGCTTCCAGGAGTCTATTTTTTACGATATCGTAGGAACGTTCCAAATCGGGAATATTATGCATTGAGCCAACGGAAGCACAAAAACGCTCTGCAATACTGGTAAGCAAGATATTTCTCTCGGCTTGTATTTGAATCAATTTAGCCGATAAATTAGCAGTGATATCTAGGAATCTTTGTTTTGTATCGGCTTTTTCAATATCCTCTTTCAAAGAATTTTCATGGGACAAGTTTTCAGAGGAAACTGAAATAAGCAGTGTCATACAATTATCAAAACAGAATAATCGCTAACGGACCACTATCGATCTATAGATTAGTATAGAAGAGCGCGGATACTTTTGACAAGAAGATCGACTTATTCTACCTCCAGAGCTGTTTGAGACTCGTTTTCTTCTTCGCTCTTCTCCGCAACCGATTCCTCAGTCTTTTTCACCACCGACATATTCGCCACCGTATCCTTGTCATTGAGCCGCATAATAAAGACCCCCTGCGTCACACGACCTCGTTCGGGAACACTCTTGATATTGATGCGAATCATCTGCCCCATCTTGGACACCACCATCAAATCACCTTCGTGGTGTTTGTCCACGATACTGACTCCCACAATATTACCGGTCTTGTTCGTAAGCATGGCCACCTTGATTCCCGAACCGCCGCGATTCTGGAGACGATACTCGGCAATTTTGGTCTTTTTACCCAGTCCCTTTTCAGTCAGTAAGTAGACATAGGCATCTTGAGAATGGACAATGTCCATCTTGACTACTTCGTCACCGGCCTTCAATCGAATTCCGCGTACACCGCTGGCAGTCCGGCCCATCGGACGAACGTCTTTTTCTGAAAAGCGAATGCTCATGCCCTTTTTAGTCACCATGATAATCTCGTCCTCGCCAGCCGATTGTTTCGCTCGCAAAAGCTCGTCGCCGTCACGAAGTTTAATCGCAATAAGTCCGTTGCTGCGGATATTTTTGAATTCTTCCAGAGAGGTCTTCTTGACAAGACCTTTACGGGTAGTGATGACCATATAGTTCCCCTGGAACTGGGTCGCGTCGACGGTAGTAATGACTTTCTCATTCTCTTGCAGATTCAGCAGATTGACTACCGCCTGGCCTTTGGCCTGCCGCGAGGCAAACGGAATTTCATACACATGCAGCTTAAATACTCGTCCCAGACTGGTAAAGAACAGCAACTGGTTATGATTTTTGGTGGTCAGAATCTGAGCGATCTCGTCTTCTTCCTTCGTGGTCATCGAAACAATCCCTTTGCCGCCGCGGTGTTGAACTTTATAGGATGAAGGCGCCACGCGTTTGATATAGTTTTCGCGGGTAATAGTGACAATCATCTCTTCATTGGGAATTGTGTCGGTCACGCTGAACTTGCCCAACGCATGCGGAACTACCTCGGTTTTACGTTCGTCGGCAAACTGCTTCCGGACGTCTTTCAATTCGGCGGTAATAACGCCGTAGAGCTTTTTACGATCGGAAAGAATAGCCTTGAGTTCCCCGATCAACGTCATGACTTCGGCCAGTTCGTCTTCGACTTTTTGACGCTCCAGACCGGCCAGGGCGCGCAGCCGCATATCCAGAATCGCTTCAGCCTGCATTTCGCTAAAACCGAACTGTTTCATCAGATTTTCGCGCGCCTCTTCTTTACTCTCGGAAGCCCGAATCGTGGCAATAATCTGGTCAATATGATCCAGAGCCTTTTTCAAACCTTCCAAAATATGGGCCCGGCGCTCGGCCTGGGACAATTCGAACTGGGTCCGGTTGGTCACGACAACTTCGCGGTGCTTGATGAAGTGTTCCAGGATCGATTTGAGATCAAGTACCTGAGGTTGAATACCGTCGACCAGTGCGACCATATTGAAACCGAAGCTGCTTTGCATGGCAGTCAGCTGAAACAGCTGATTCAGGATCTTGTTGGGAAACGCGTCTTTTTTCAGTTCGATAACCACGCGGATCCCTTCACGATTGGATTCGTCGCGCACATCGGTAATCCCTACGATCTTTTTCTCCTGGACCAGTTCGGCGATTTTTTCAATCAGAGTAGCTTTATTGACTTGAAAAGGCAGTTCAGTCACGATAATAGCCTGTTTGCCGCTCTTCAGTTCGTCGATGTTAGCGCGGGCACGCATGATCACGCTGCCGCGGCCGGTAGCATAGGCGGTTTTGATGGCCTCGATATCGTAGATAATACCGCGGGTCGGAAAATCGGGTCCTTTGACAAATTCCATCAGCTCGTCCAGTGTGACCTCGGGGTGATCGATCATGTGGAGCAGCGCATCGGCCAGTTCCCCCAGATTGTGCGGAGGGATATTGGTGGCCATACCGACCGCGATCCCCACAGTGCCATTCAGCAAAAGATTCGGAATAAGCGTCGGTAACACGGCGGGTTCTTTGTGGTTGCCGTCATAGTTGTCGCGCATTTCCACGGTCTCTTTCTCGATATCGGCGAGCATCATTTCAGACATTTTGGTCATACGGCACTCGGTGTAGCGGTATGCCGCGGCGTTGTCCCCGTCGACCGATCCGTAGTTTCCCTGTCCGTCGATCAACATGTAGCGCATGGAAAAGTCCTGGGCCATCCGGACCATCGAGTCGTAGACAGCCGTGTCGGAATGGGGGTGATATTTACCCAGCACCTCTCCGACCACGTTGGCGGACTTTTTATATTTGGCACCGGAACCAAGTCCCATTTCGTTCATGGCGTGCAGAATGCGGCGGTGAACCGGCTTAAGTCCGTCACGAACATCCGGCAAAGCGCGGGCTACGATCACGCTCATGGCGTAATCGATATAACTTTTCTGCATCTCTTCGCTAATCTCGCGCGGCAAAGGAGTCGTTTGAAAGTCAATGATTTCCTGATCCTGGTTTTTCCCTTTCATAAAAAATGTGCAATAAGAAAAAAAGCTATTTCCAAAGCGGAATAACTATACCCGATTCCGAAAAAAAGGAAAGGGGAAATGCCAAGTTTAAAGCCTAGAGAGTACGTCGTATCACTTGACGAGTCTGATATTGCTGCCTGTAAAGAGGAACACTAACTTTCTCACCGAATTCGTCCAGTCCCAATGATTCTTCTATGTGGCGAATTTCATCATCTAATTGCTGCTGCTTCTTTCTGGTATCATCTTCCGGAGATAGAGTTTCATCTTCATCTCCACCTTTGATTGTAGATAAGATTCCCATATATTTTTATTTTAAAAGGCAATTATATTTTATACTATTTTTATACTTACGCAAACATCTTGGGCATATTTTTTTACTGGTTTTATTCAACAAAACCGGTAGAATGGCTTTTGTTAACAAGAAACTATGGAACAAACGATCATGGCTCAGGTGCAACTATGGATCCAACAGTATGGCGCTCTCATCGTAGGAATTGCCGTTTTTTTAGAATGCTCGGCTTTCCTGGGGTTTATTATCCCGGGAGAAGCCACTGTTGTTTTGGGAGGGATTCTGGCCTCGCACGGCAATATAGATCTCACAACCATACTCATTATCGCATTTTTGGGCGGATATGCCGGAGACCTGGTCGGTTTCTGGATCGGACACCGTTTTGGAGAAATAGTCGTCAAGAATATCGGCAAAAAGTTTGGGTATAAAGATGTTCATTTTGAGAAAGTACATAATTTTTTTGAAAAATACGGCCCATTCGCTGTCATTGTGGGTCGGTATCTCTCCGTATTTCGAACATTACTACCCATTACAATCGGCACTGCCAAATACGAAGTACATAAGTTTGCCCTTTACGACGCCATCGGCACCGCCCTGTGGGTAACAACGTTTATCTTTATCGGGTATTTTTTGGGAGAATCATGGGAGCATTGGAAAGCCTATCTGCTGCCACTCAGCGTACTCACATTCCTCATCGGTCTGGGAATTGTCTACCTGCTGTTTCGCTCAAAAAAACATGCCCCCGGGAAAAAAGACCGAAATCCATAACACACTTCGCAGTTGTTATTCTTCGATTTTTCCCAAACCCAACTCATGCAAAAAAACATCGGTATATTTCGGATCGATATACAGGGGTGTGGACAAGTTCCATAAAAAATCAAACTGATTCTGTAACATTGCAACCAATTCGGGACTCTCGATGATAAAACCGAACGTCTCAGCCCGCGAAGAGACGAAAGCGGCTTTTTGACCATACAGCCAGTATCCCATTGTGGTCGTGAGATCGTGAGGAGCTATGCGTATTTCACGATAAAAATCCAGACCGGCACCCAAAAAAGGGTAGTCTTTGGGATCGACTATCTGATCGCGAGGCCAGAGCGCGCGGGTAGTGATTTTATTGAGAATACGCTCACGATTCAAGTAGCGAAAAAAATCAGCGGTAAGGACATCCAGCATCGACCGGATAGGCCAGAATGCGGAGGTAACAGTATCGGGATACAGCAGCATGTCTTTGAGAATATGTTTCAAACCGGCAGCCCCTTCATACAGCTGAAACCGCGGACGCCGGGCTGCCTCACGGACAGCAGATTCCAAAAAAGGCAATAGCATCCTGAACTGCTTATGACGGTCGATAAGATGCTCGGCCTTTTGCTCAAACAGCATACTGACACGATGAGGAGAAAGCGCGACAAAAGTAGTTACTCCGCCAGATTGTGAGCGGGCGGTGAGTCCTTTTGCTTCCAATCTGTTCAAAAAACCATAGAGAGATGTGCGCGGACGCTGCATGCGACGACTCAATTGCTGTACTGTCACAGGTCCCGTTTCCAGAATTGTTTCGTACACTGCCGTTTCGTCGGGACTGATACCCAAATCTGCCAGAATATCCGAGAGACTCATCATAAGCCGGATAAAGATATACTCCGGAAGAAAGTATATCACGATTGTCGTCCGAATACGACAACAGTATTTTTTGTAAAAAGAAAATTCTTACAATGGAAACAAAACAGATCGTCGTAGTAGAGCGACAATTATTTATCACTTTAGTTTGATCAAATCTATGAAAAGAATAATTCCGCTATCTGTCATTGTCTGTCTGTCGATAATCGGATTGGCAGGATGCGCAATGACCAGAACTCCTTCCCAATCAAACGTGAGAATCGGTTTTCAGAACTCTCCGGCGATGGCGCTGGTTATGGTCGCGGCGGAAAAAGGTTTTTTTGAAAAAAACGGAGTTACAGTGGATTTACGCGAATTTACCGCCGGTAAATTCGCACTTGAAGCGCTGTTGTCCGGATCGCTCGACATGAGCATCTCGGGAGACGTCCCGGCAGGCTTGGCACTCATGCAGGGTCATACATTTAGCGTCCCTGCTCAGGTCGTTGCAAAAACGACCAACGAAGTACGAATTGTCGCCAAAAAAGAATCGGGACTAGCTACCCCTGAAGCATTTTTCAAAAGCGGGAAACGCAAACTGGCTACATCGCTCGGGGGAGGACCGGAGTTTTTTACATATGATTTCATGCAAAAAAACAAACTGGGCCGGCAAGATGTGGAAATCATAAGTCTGCAGCCAAGTGACATGCCTGTGGCATTAAAAACGGGAAATGTCGATGCCATCGCCATATTCGATCCGTTTGCGTTCATCGCAGAACGTCAGATGGAGGGTGAGAGCCTGACATTTACGGATACATCTTTGTATTCCGAGTTATACGTATTGGAAGTTTCTCCGACATTGTCGCGAAACAGAGACACTGTAAAAAAAATTCTGCGAGCCCTGATTGATGCGGAAGATTATGCGCAAAAATATCCTCGGGAGGCTCAAAGCATTGTCGGGAAATATACAAAACTCGACCCGGAAACTATTCAAGGCATCTGGCAGAACTTTGATTTTCGGGTCGCCCTGACCCCACAGCTGGAAGAGTATTGGCAAAGACAGAGCGTCTGGGCACAAGAAACACAAAAAGTCAGTCCGACTGGTTCGCTTCACAACCCACGTGAGGCGATTGAGACCGAATTATTGCGATCAATTGATCCTGCGCGTGTCGAAATCGCAAACGGTTAAAACATACTCTATGTGCAAAGTTTCGTATTCCTGTCGGCCAGAAGTACAAAAAAGAAGTCACTGTTTTCGCACGATAGAACATTGCTCTGCAATAATCGTGCTCAGCATACTATGACAACGTGAACTATCGAATATTTTGAGATTCCTCCTGGCTACGATGTCGAAAAAACATTTTTCAACATCCTGATCCAGATAAGAGCAAGCAGGAATTGTATTGCCCGCGGAGGAGTCAGAAAAAGTTATTTCTGCCTTGATTTTAGATTATGAATGCAACTCAACCGTCCTTCAAAATCCTGATGTTACTAGCCAGAAATAGCTGGACCTGGATCAGTATCAGTTTCGTGCTGGTTTTCTGGGAATATTGCTCCCGCAATAATGTTTTTCCTCCTCTACTATTTCCCGCGCCTAGTCGAATCTTGCAAGTGCTCATAGAACTATTCATATCGGGGAGCATCCTCCTAGATATCGTACAAAGTTCCTGGAGGGTCCTATGCGGTTACACTCTTGGCTCACTCGCAGGGTGCGTGATTGGAATCATAACCGGGAACTTTGCCTGGAGCGACAAAGTATTGAGTCCGCTTATGCAAAGCCTGAGACCACTCCCTCCCGTAGCACTGATCCCGTTATTTATTCTATGGTTTGGCATAGATACTTCGGCCAAGATTATCATGATTGCCTGTGCCGTAGTTTTTCCGGTTTGGATTAATACACATATCGGATGCAGCCGGAACGATACGCAGTGGGAAGAATGCGGTCGGCTTTTATGTCACTCGAAACTGGAGCGTGTGTTTAGAATCAATATTCCTGCGGCAGCCCCGTTCATTCTAACAGGAATGCGTTCGGGTACAGCTCTGGCGTGTGTGATGGTATTCGTCTCCGAGCTGACCGGATCGTCAAATGGAATCGGTTACCGCATTTCACTTGCTCAGCTGTCCTATCGTACCGACGAAATGGTCGCAATATTAGTAATACTTGGCATTGGCGGGGCTTTACTGGATAAAGGTCTGCAGTGTATAAGCAGATTCTTATTTCCTTGGATTAAATATTTATAAGATGATCACCAAGACCAGTCGGATACTGGAAGCACAAAATTTCGGCGTCCGCGTTGGAACACAAACAGTACTGAAAAGTGTAAACCTGGTACTCCATAGAGGAATGATGTTGGTAATACTGGGAGTTTCCGGCAGCGGGAAAACTAGTTTATTGAAAAGCCTTGCTGGAATTATCCCGCACCAGGGCAATCTGACAGTGCGAGCAAAAATCGGTATGATTTTCCAGGAATCACGACTATTCCCCTGGCTTACCGCAGGACAAAATATCGCTTTCGGTATCGCGGAAAAAAGCAAACGCGAACAAGCAGAAATCATCGAAATACAATTGAAAGCAATCGGATTGATGCACAAGCAACAGTCTTACCCTGCTGAGCTGTCGGGAGGGGAATCCCAAAGAGTCTCTTTTGCCAGGACATTTGCTACCGATCCGGATATCGTTCTGATGGATGAGCCTTTTGGAGCATTGGACACGCAGAACCGCGAACAGATGCAGCAATGGCTTTTGGATGTTCAAAAAGCGAGTCGAAAATCGATCATTTTCGTAACGCACGATACCGAAGAAGCTTTGTTGTTAGCTGACCGTTTGATGATTTTGGAAGCACAAACACTCCATGAGATTTTCTATGACACAAAAGCGGTACAAGCAGCCGGGCGGTTTTCGTCAATATTTAACTTTCACCGGGCCATGCTTCACGAAAAAATAAGCAGTTCGTATAGAGCATTTCAGCGATGAACAAGAATATGTTTTTCGGGTTCTCTTGAAAAGACCTTGGTTTTTCTGCATAACAGTTCTATATACGTTTTTCTATGCAATTTCACATCCTGACCCTTTTTCCCGAATTTTTCGACTCGCCGTTCAAGGTTTCTTTACTGGGCAAAGCCATCAAAGACGGTCTGGTTCAAACCAGATTCTACCAGTTGCGGGACTTTGCCGAAGGGAAACACAAGATTGTCGACGACCGGCCTTTTGGCGGCGGACCTGGGATGATTTTAAAGCCCGAACCGCTTTTTAAAGCTTTGGAATATATCAAAAAGCAAGCCCAGAAGAAGACACCGGTTGTCTACTTTACGCCCCGCGGTCATAAATTGACTCAGAAAAAAGTAGAACGTTTTTCCCAATACCAAAGCCTGATCTTGATCTGCGGACGCTATGAAGGGATCGACCAGCGGGTCATAGACACATTTGTCGACTATGAAGTTTCGATGGGAGATTACGTCTTGTCGGGGGGCGAAATTGCCGCCATGGCATTTATTGAAGCGACATGTCGCTTCGTGCCCGGGGTTTTGGGTAAATACGACTCGGTGATCGAAGAATCATTCTCGGAAAAACTGGAAGGCAAAAAAGAATATCCCCTCTACACCCAGCCGCGCGACTTCAAAGGACTCAAAGTTCCGGATGTCCTCTTTTCGGGCAATCACAAAGAGATCGAGGAGTGGAAGAAAAGGAATTGTAAATAAGTGGTTCGTGGTAAGATGCTTTCTCCCGTATTCAAGACATTTTTAATTTTTCCTAAATACAGACATCTATGCTAAACTTGCCCTACAAAAAATTAAAAAAATGGCAAAAAGGAATAGACCTTGTCCAAGAAATATATGAAATTACCAGAACCTTTCCTAAAGAAGAAGTATTCGGTATTACCGCACAAATGAGACGTTCTGCAATTTCAATTCCTTCAAACATTGCGGAAGGTAGTCAGAGAACTACAAACAAAGATTTTGCCCTCTTCATCTCGATAGCAATGGGGTCCCTCGCAGAACTAGAAACACAGATCATTGTATCGGAAAAACAAAAATATATAAGCAAGGAAAAGTATGCTCAACTTAATCTTCAAATCGAAGAACTATCAAAGATGCTTCGTTCTTTCTATAAAAAATTGACACTTTCCACTGATCACTAGCCACTTATCTCTCGTTACTTCCCCATGATCCAAAGCTCCAACAAATCACCAAAACCTGAGCGTATCATCCAAAGCAATCCCAAAGGCGACGAGACCGGCGGTCTGGATATTTCGCTGCGTCCTAAATCGCTCTCAGAGTATGTCGGTCAGCAAAAAGCCAAGGAACAGCTGAAAGTCTATATCGCCGCCGCCAAGAAACGGCAGGAACCGCTGGAACATCTGTTGTTTTACGGTCCGCCGGGCTTGGGAAAAACGACACTTGCTCATATCATTGCGCATGAAATGGGCGTAAACATCAAACTGACCTCGGGGCCCGTCCTGGAGAAACAAGGCGATCTTGCTTCAATCATTACGAACCTGAAAGAAGGCGATGTGCTCTTTATCGACGAGATTCACCGGCTGCGCAGCAATGTCGAGGAGATCCTCTACAGCGCCATGGAAGACTACGCCATTGATATTATGGTCGGAAAAGGTCCGGCCGCCCGTTCTATGCGGCTCAATCTGCCCAAGTTTACGCTGGTTGCCGCAACGACCAAAATGAGCATGTTATCTTCTCCTTTACGCGACCGCTTCGGCTCGATCATCAAACTGGACTTTTATACTCCCGGGGAGATCGAATCGATCCTGACGCGCTCGGCCCAGATATTACAATGCGACATGGAAAAAACAGCCGTAAGCATGATTGCGGGAAGAGCCCGCGGAACTCCGCGGGTTGCTAACCGGTTGCTCAAACGCATCCGGGACTTTGCCGACGTATTACATCAGGGAAGTATCACCGAATCCGTCTCGCGCGAGTCTCTGGAAAACCTGCAGGTCGACCATCTGGGACTCGACCAAAATGACCGTCTGATTTTGAGCACGTTGATTGAGAAGTTCGGTGGTGGTCCGATCGGAGTAAATACGCTGGCCGCCGCTACTTCCGAAGACGAGAACACCATCGAAGACGTGTACGAACCCTACCTCATCCAGATCGGTTTTCTGGAACGTACGCCCCGCGGACGCAAAGCCACCGAAAAAGCGTACCAGCATTTGGGCATCAAGGAGCCGGGAGTTCAGGGGCGACTGCTGGTGTAGAAAAGGCAGGTGGAGTAAGAATAATAGTTAAGAACATACCCAAATCAGAATGAACCGTCAGACAAAGTCAGCGTATCTCTCATAATCATACCGATGGGGATGAGTTACAAGGCTTTTTTGAAATTGAGGGAAAATTCGGAACGAAAGATTTGACAAATACTTTTTTATCTTTACTATCCTAATCTTATATTTTTAGCTTTATTTCGAAATGAAACTAGGTGACACTTTACGAATAGTAGGGCTTACCGCAGCTCTAATGCTAAACGCTTGTCAAAGTGACAAACAGCAGCAGAGCGAGGCTGCAGATTTACAAAGCGCAGAGACAAGGAAAGCTGTACAGAATATCATAGATTTCTGTGAAAAAAGCAGGGGCAAACAAATAGACTTTAAAGGCCAACAAGAACTAGATAAGGCAGAAAAACTTCTAGGGCAGAAGAAAAAAGACGCAGAGAAATTACGTCAAAGCGCAGAGACTCAGGAGCAGTTAGACAGATTACACACAATGGAATTAGCTATTTATCAGGAGTTTACTAAGATTGAGGATTCCTACAGATTTGTAGCTCGTGAATGTACTATCCTGACACACCGTAAAGAAGAGGGAGTGGCGAAATTAGTACTGGCAAGAAATAGGATGCAACAAGAGGTAAACAGTGCATATCAAGAATATCATACTAATTTTTCCCAAGCACGTACGTCTTTTATCGCAAGCGGGAAAAAAGATCCTCAGGGACACGAACGCCGATGTCAAGCATTATTATATACTAGGGAACAGAGAGTTAAAGAAGCCGAAGAGCAGTATGCGAATGCGTTCTCGAATATACTGTGGAATGGCAATCCCCCTAAACAAATACCCGCTTCGGAGCTAAAAAACCTGCCCCCACCCCCTGGTGGATGGTAGAATAGGTGATGATATAGGATGGAACAAGGGAATTTTGAGCTACCGTTATGTTCGTTTTTTTCAAGAGAAAGCCTTGTTCCAGCTGTTAGCTGTAAACTGTCAGCTCATCCTCATTTTCCTTTCGGAATCTCATTGAATGGCAAAATATCGGTGCGAAATTCGGGAGCAAGAGGGTTCTCTTCGATGAATTCGCGGATTTTGGCTTGGATGAGGGGAGTGGCAAAATCGAGGAAAGATTGGGATTCTTCGACATCATAGGATTCTACAGCTTCCAAAAGGCCCAAAATACCTTCCTGCACATAATCAACCAGCACGTGTTCGATCTCGGTATAGGTACTGGCGGTCATGAAGACAAAGCCGTAGTAGCCTTCGGCAATCTGTTCTTTCAGTTGCTGCTGTTCTTTATCCGCACTGGCTTTTTTGAGTTCACGAAAAAGCTCACGGGTTTGGTCATCGGTAAGGTCGGAAAAATCCTGGATATCTTCGCGGTACGCTTTGAGTGCCCTGCTTTTGGCGAATTTATGCTTGTTCATAAGTACAAAAGAAAGTAGTAGAAAATAGCTGGCCCAATTGTAGCTTATTTCAACCGATCTGCCTAGCGATACGACAAATCAAGACTATATGCCATATTAAACCCGAAGTATTCAAAGATCAAAATACACATTCTTAGATACGATTAATAGAAATTGATAGAAATTTGTTGTTTCTGCTTTAGTTTTTGGTATTTGAATTTTGAACTTTGGCATCATGCGTATGGTCTTATGTATAAACCTAGAAATTGTATTCTTGAAATCCAAGTACGATACCAGCTTGTCTCTTGAGAAAAATATACTGGTACCGTATGCTGGAAAGCGTTTAACGGTTTTTGCTTCAATGATATTCATGGATTCATTTTTCCCCAACACCGACTATAACGCAATTGTAGCCACACTCTGTTTCTTCGATCTCTTCGATCAGCCTCTCACAAAAGCACAGATTGAACAATATCTGTTAGGAAAAAGGCTGTCCGCGGACAGCATCGACCAAGTCCTGCGGGAAAACTCGGAAATCGGGCAAAAAGAAAGTTACTATTTTCTAACTGGAAGAGAGCAACTGGTTGTTCTTCGCCAAAAACGCGAAACAGATCGGCTCAAACGATTAGCACAGTGCAAACATATTATCCCGTGGCTGAGACACCTGCCGTTCGTCAAGGGCGTATTTATTTGCAATAATTTGGCGTTTGATGTTGCCACGCCGGAGGGGGATATCGATCTTTTTATCGTTACCGAAGAAACACATCTGTTGCTCGGGCGACTACTTACCACAATGCTTTTCCAAGTATTGGGAATACGTCGCCACGGCAGAAAAATACGGGATCGGTTTTGCCTCAGTTTTTATTGTACCGAAACGTCTCTGGAATTTGAAAAGATTGCGCTCTCGCCGCAAGATATCTACCTGGCCTACTGGGCAAGAACGTTAATCCCGCTCTATGATAAAGGGATACGAGAGCACATAGATACCCAAAATCGGTCGTGGTTAGGTGCGTACTTTCCAGATATGCAAAGGCTGCAAAGGAAAAAGATAGAATCAAATCCTTCAAAGATACGAAAAATGCTGGAGTATTTTTTTCTAAGTCCTGTAGGAAAACCCTTGGAACGACTAATTGACCGCTTGCAAATGAAGCGACTTTTAGCCAAGTACGATCGTTTGCCGGACAAAAGCGGGACAGTTATTTCCGAGAATATGCTCAAATTTCACAACGAGGATCGTCGCGAGTACTATCAACGGGAGTGGCTGAAGCAGATAGACCGGTTTATAAAAAATGATCAGAAAAATTGACTTTTCGGTATTTGCGGTTAGAATGCAAGCGTTACATTTTTTGAACATGACTACGATCTCTTCTTGTACCGGTCGCATCTACACGTGGGGTAAGGATCTTCAGATTCTTACTATTGTCGTGCCATACCGCAGAGAAGTATCGGGGTCGTGAGAAATCTATTGTTTCTATAACAAATAAATACCCCCGATACGAGTCGGGAGTTTTTTTCAGTCTGTTATGAGAACCTCGGAAGTAAAATTACAGATGGTTGGTCTGAACCCTTTTCCGTCGGTCGATCGTTTTGAAAAATGCGATCCGGGAGGTTATTTTCCTGATATCGATGGGGATCAGGTATATAGCGTAATCGATTTGTTAAACCTTCCTCCTTTTCTTGGAACAGCCAGTACTACCAGGAAAGATATTCAAAGCATCATCAGCGATTCGCAAGAGCCTAAAAACACCCTTGAAGAAGAGGCTACTTCTTCAAAAATGAACGATACGAGTGCCGTTCTAACGTTCATAAACAGGGTAAGTTCTATGAATTTTTTTCCGGAAACTTTTGAACAATACGATCAAGCTGTGTTACGAGAAAAATATACTATTTTACAGAAATCCTTGGAAAAAAGTCTTAAATACTGGAATGAGTTTCTATTCCCTGAGAAAAGATCAGCTCTGATCGATCATGGGATCAAAGAAGTCGAAGAGAAGGTCATCCCTTTGATAAAAGCAGTGGATAAATTTTGCAAAAAGATTGAAAAAAAGATACCTTGGCGCATCGCTGTGCAATATCTCAATGAGGTCAAACAAATTGCATTAGACTTTGTATCAAAAGCACGCGGGTTGAACGGAAAAAGCCATTACGGCATATTTTACTGCGCATACCTGAAAAACGTACTGACCTACCTGGATTATCATCAGTATCTGCCCGAGGAATCGGCTTTGGTCGAAGCCACCGAAGAATTTGAAAAGAGCCTTTTCGGGTTCAAAAAAGAAAGCTACGAAAACGGAATAAAGGCTGAATGTTCCTACCGCGATGAAGAAGCGGACGAGGATGGCTGGAAAAAAACGGTGCTGCGGATCAACGATACACTGGTACGATTCAACACAGCCTCGCGGGCGAAGTCCGAATACCGGATTATCCGCAAAGCCCAGGAAGAATCTCACTATTCCTTACCTCACGCTGTAAAGGACCAGATCGGTTTACGGATCGAGTTACAGGAAAATGATTTTAAGCTCGTATTTCCGGCAATCTTTGAACAATTAAAGTCCATCTCGCACAACAACTTCAGACTCCGATTAAGAGAGAAAAAATCGACCGGAGATACTACTTCTCCTCATCCGATCATGGAATATATGATGGCTCACAAAGATGGAGAGTTACAAAGCTATTTTCCGGTTGAAAATAAATGGTTAACTTTTTATTTTTGCCCGCTCGAAATCGAACAAAACGGACATTTCGAAGATTTCCGTGTAAATTGCAACTGGACTGCGACAAATCAGAAAAGACATAAGGTGGAAATTCAATTCATTCCGGTAGGACATCAAAATGAGATTGGAGTTTCCGATCACGCTGTATTCGAAAACGTACAGAAAGTTGAAACGATTATTCGTACCTTCGGCTTTATTACCAGGCACGACCTAACCCTCCTGATACGAGAGTCAATCGAGGCAGCACTCAGTAATCCCAACCTCGACTCGTATTTGGAACAGGAGTACAAAAGAACTGAAGAAGAAGATAAAAATGTGGATGAATATAAACGCCGGAAGAAAAAAGAAATAGAGACACATATTGTAGAACGTTTTATGCAGGATCTGGTTCTCATGGACAAGAAGACTTACTCCTCTGTTTCCCACTTGGAGCGTCTGGAAAAACTGTATGGAGAAAGTCTGGGTAGGCGCTTTAGAAAGGCATTGGATGATCATCGCGGTAAGGGATCGAGCATAGTACAAGAGTAAAAAAGACGTGTCGTTCGTATACAAGAAGATTGCTTTCATGAGGGGCTTGTTTCAGGAGCTTACGAGAAAGAGAAGTTGATGAAAAGTTTATTTTTTTCAAAATTATTGTTGACATTTTTTGTTCAACACCTATTATGGAGCCCGAGAGTACAACATAAACCCTCGATCATGTATAAAAAGGTTGCACGAAAAGGGATGAACCCCCGCCTCGTCGTAGCTGTGGCCAGTTTCGCCCTGATAATCCTGTTTATCATCTAGCGATCCACGGCCAAAACCTGCCCGAGAAGAGAGTCAAAAGTCAGACCCCGTTGTCTTTTGACTCTTTTTTTTGTATGATAAAAGGATATTATTCTTTTTGGCCCTCCTTGTATGTTCGGGATCGATCAAGTACTGGCCCAAGCAAATACCGCCAATAATACCGCAGTCAAAGCCGCCGAATTTCTCCCTGGATTTGTCGACGTCGTCTACCGGATCTCCCTGGTAGTCATCTTATTCGTAGTAGCGCTTTTGATCGCCCGAATCATTATTTCGCGAGTAACAACTGCCATACGCAAAAACGATTCGCAGGAAGAACACAGAGAAATCAGCGTATTAGCCAGCCGTTTAATTTACATTATCGCCGGGACCGTCAGTCTGGCAATCGGCCTGGGCGTTACGAATACTTTTGCCGAAATCGCCTGGTTGTTCGGAGCAGTCGGTCTGGGGATCGGCTTTGCCTTTCAGACCATCATCGGGAACTTCGTGGCTGGCATCAGTTTGTTGATCCAGCGAAAAGTACGCATCGGGGATATGGTCGAGATTGACGGAACGCGCGGCATCGTCACCAGTATAGGCTCTCGTTGCGTGATTTTACACGACTTTCACGGCCACGATTTTTTGATTCCCAATTTGGATTTTTTTAACAAACAGGTAAAAGTCTATACAGCCAACCCCTACCGGCGTATCTGGATCGAAATTGGGGTCGGTTACGATACCGAATTTCCCAAAGCGTACGAGAAGATCATGGAAATACTCACCCGATATCCCGAAGTTGAAAAAGAACCGCCGCCAGACATTCTGATAGACAAAGTTCAAAGCAGCACGGTCAATATGCAGATTCGCTGGTGGATCAAGAGCAATCTCAGATGGTGGACACTGCAATCAAGTATTTTACGCGATGTTTTTGTCGAGTTACAAAGAAACGGTATCGATATATCTTTCCCTGTTCAAACATTACGGATCGACAAGCACGAATCCGCGGCGTTGTACGAGTATTTGACCAAGGCACAGAAATAGGATGGAGTATTTGCGGTATAGATAGTTTTTTAAGAGGGTGTCTGAAAAGTCTTGAAAACATGGCATTTGTCATTCCGGATTGCCCGGAATCCGGATACGGTTGGTACATGGGGAACGAAGAGTGATGTTCTCTGTATCGCTTGCTAGTGAGAAATGCGACCGTTTCTTGTATTGCATTGCCATCGAGCGCATTAAACAAGCTCAGTGCGTATACGGATGCTGGACGGGGCCAGCATGACGGCAAAGAAGGAACGATATACTTTTCAGACGACCTCTAAAATCCAAAAAATTCCCGTGTATTACGGGTGGTTTGCTCATCAATTTCGGAAAAAGAGACACCGCGTAGTTCGGCCAGGAACCTTCCGGTTTCGATGACAAAGGCGGGCTCGTTGCGAATACCCCGGTATTTCTGGGGCGCTAGGAACGGACAGTCGGTTTCGAGCATGATGCGGTTTAGTGGAATGGTACGGGCAACTTCCTGCAAAGTAGTCGCATTTTTAAACGTAAGGATGCCCGTAAAAGAGATCATGTACTGCTTTGACAATGCGAGAAATTTTTCGGCAAAAGCCAGGTCATAGCCATAGCAGTGCAATACTACTTTGGGCAGAGCAAAAGAACGAATAACTTCAAGGGTATCTTCGGCTGCATCGCGGGAATGGATCACTACCGGCAGCCGGAAACGACGAGCTAATTCCATCTGATAGACAAATACCTCGTGCTGAAAGCTTCTGGCTTTCTCATCTTCCACATCGATCCAGTGGTAATCCAGACCAATCTCACCGACACCGACGACTTTTGGTTGCTGAATCAAATGTTCCAGGCTTTGCCGTACTTCGTCAGTGAGCAGTTCGGTATTGTCATGAGGATGGAGCCCGACGACTGCATAGATAGATTCATATTCCTGTGCCAGAGCCACTGAACGCTGCGAGGATTCGCGGGTAACCCCGACATTTACCATCTGGCTCACTCCTTGCCGCAGCGCGCGGGCAATGACGTCCGGGTAATCGGTGGCAAATTGTTCGGCATCCAGGTGCACATGTGCGTCGATCATATCGAGTTGATTTTGAAAAAAACTGGAGTATAGTACCCTACCACGGTCTAAAAATCAAATACCATATTAAGAAAGATATTATGGAGATACGCACGCAATTTCCCGTTATCAGCGAAGATAACCATTGCATACGGAAGCTACAACAAAAGGTGACAAAATACCTTGGTAGACTGGAATCAAAAGACCTAACCGGAAATATATCCCTCTACATTTCGAGAACGAATACTTTATTGCATGAGATTTTAGAAAGAAAAAACAATATAGCGTTTTTCTCCAGTTTACTAAAGGCTGAGAGGCTGATGCAATTATGCAGAGATGCTGTTGGGGAACTAAATAAACAACACTCTTTTTCCCTCAATCCTATTTACCAGGTTAAAAATATCATTTCAGTCAAAATCGCCATGATGATTATTGAATGCCCTGAAATTAGAGAGGGTTTCACGATTCTGCCACCGATACTGGATTATGACAGTAACGGAAATGCCCTTCTCAAATTAGTAATTGTGGAACATGAAACGATGTGTTTTAGCTTCCATATTCCCGATGGAGCATGTTATTTTACAAAACTTGACAACGGAAATACTCTCGAGCATGAATTGGAAATCGGCCGCTGGCTACAAGCGTACCATGAGATTACCTTCTCCCATCCCCAAAAAGACAAGAAGATCGCTTGATCATACTTTTCCAACTAGTTATACTGTCCAGTGAGATTTCTTATCCATGCGTTTTATGAAAAAGTCATCACCACCAATTGCCAAAAATCTAGCCCACTGGTGCAAAATATACGGAACGGCTACCCTCGGAAGCAAAGGCCAGATCGTAATCCCTAGGAGCTGTTAACATATAACTTTAAGAATGAGAGCAATGATACCGATGAGAATGAAAGCCGAATAGGTGAGATCAAGTTTATCATATCTGGTAGCGATTCTTCTGAAGTTTTTGAGTCGGTTGAAATGACGTTCAATCTCGTTGCGATAGAGATACATGTTTTTGTTGTACAACCAGGGGTATTTAAAATTTGATTTGGGTGGAACGACCGCTTCAATCTGTTTTTCATTGCACACCCTGAGTGTTTCATAGGATGAATATCCTTTATCCATGACCAGATGAGTAACCGAATCTGGGAACTGGTACTCATGAATCAGTTTCATTCCGGCACTGAAGTCGCTGGTATTTGCCGGTGAAAGAGAGAAATGCATTCCATGATCTGGATCTCCTGCGATCATATGGATTTTGGTAGTAAACCCTCCTTTGGATCTCCCAAGTGATTGAGGGCCCTTTTTTTAAGCGCACCGGATGCCGCATGATGTGCTCGAACCGTCGTACTGTCCAGAAAGGCGATCCGCACTTGCAGGACGTCCGCAACCTCCAACGCTCTCAGGATTCTTCCCATCAATCCCGACTCACTCCAACGTTTGTATCGTGTGTATATTGTATGCCAGTCCCCCTCTTTTTCGCGGTAGTCGTACGGTAGTTGTCTCCAGCCACATCCACTCTTGAGTACATAGCAGATCGCGTCAAAGCATCTTCGTAGTGATATTGTTTCGGGCTTTCTTGGTTTTGGAAACAACGGGGCAATCAGCTTGAACTGATCTTCTGTAAGCATTTGGTACATAGGCATTGGGTTATATACTCCTAGTATTCTATCACCTTACTTATGTTAACACAACCTAAGGAAGTCCGGGATATTTTGAAATTACAAGAAGGCGACCAGTTGCTGGTATTGCTTAAAGACGATCAGGCCATCGGACTAATCAAGGCCTCTGATCTGCAGGAGATGTATAACTCCCTGCGACAGGAGATCGAGACTATGCTGCCTGACACCCAAAAGACCTTGAAGCGTTTACCAAAAAAGTAATATATTAATACCTTCAGTTTATTTCTTGCCCGCGTTGTATGAAAAAGAAAATCCGCCGACTGATAAAATACGGAGTCGTTCTCATTATCCTCGTTTTGATTGCTTATGCCTTCTGGCCGAAACCAGTCAAAATCGAATATCTGACCGAAACAGTGGTACGGTCTGACGTTGAGCAGATTGTATCCGCCACCGGCACGGCCGAATCGGATGACCGCATCGAATTGAGATTTGAAAAACCGGGCACAATTCGCGATATAAATGCCGAAGTAGGACAAATAGTATCCACAAATACTTTGCTGGCAAAACTCGACACCGCTACACTGGAAATACAGGCCGAACAGGCCCGGGCCAACGTTGCCTCAGCCCAAGGCAGCCTGGCTGCCCGGCAAGCCGGAGCGCCAAGCCAGGAACTCGATGTCTTGCAAAAACAGATAGACAGCGCGCAGGTAGGCTATGACACGGCGTTGATAAATTTGGAATTGGCGCGTTCTACAGCTCAGGAAAACGAGAGAAAGTCGCAGGTAGGCATCGACAGCGCCCAAAAAACTCTGGAAAACGCACGCATCCAGAAAACAAATGCTGAAATCGCGGTCAAAAACGCCGAGAAACAATACCAGAACGCGTTACTCTCACAAACGAATACAAAAGAAGTGGCAGTGCAGGCTTTAAAAAACGCCTACGATAATGCCCGGTCTGTGATCAATATCGCTTTGATTCAGATGAAATCGGCTATCCCGGCAACCGACAGCGTACTAGGCATTGAGCAACAAAATCTGAACGACGAGTTTGAAGACTATTTGGGAGTTCTGAACTCGGAAAGCATCAATCGGGCATATGATGGCTATATTCCCGCCAAGACGGCTGCGGCCAGTGCCGAAAGCGAATATAATCGGATCTACGGAACCTGGCAGGAAAACGAAGTGGATCGATTGATTTCGATAACGCAGGATGCGCTGATTAAAAACAAAAGCCTGCTCAGCAACGTTTTTACATTGCTGAACAATACGATTTCTTCGGGCAGTTTTACCTTAAGCGAGTTGGAAAATCTGAAAACTTCAATGGCTACCCAGGAAAAAGCTATCACCGACAGTATCAATTCGCTTCAGAATACTACCCAGTCGATTAAAAACGCCCGTTTGGATATTTCCGGGAAAGATGTCTCGACGGGTACCAGTATAGACAATGCCAAAGCCGCCGTCGATACTGCTAAGGATTTGCTGGATAAAGCAATTTC
Organism: Candidatus Altimarinota bacterium; assembly: GCA_039809385.1. Classification (GTDB taxonomy): domain Bacteria; phylum Patescibacteriota; class Gracilibacteria; order JBDHUY01; family JBDHUY01; genus JBDHUY01. The sequence goes on along the minus strand of JBDHUY010000005.1, from coordinate 93,574 downwards.
CGGCATCGATACAGCTGAAAATAGTCTGTTAACCGCCCGATCCTCACTCGAGCAAACCTTAATTGAAAATCAGAAATTGCTAGCTTCGGCCCAGTCAGAAGTCTCACTCAAGCAAGTGGCGATCAATACGGCCAAAAGTTCCTACGATGCCAAAGCTGCGGCACCTCGTCCGGTCGATACCGCCTCTTTAGCAGCTCAGGTTAATGCGGCCCAGGCTGCGTACCAATTGGCTTTGCAGAATATCAGAGAGATGGAGCTGGTCTCTCCTGCCGATGGGACCATCACCCAGGTAAACAAAAAAGTGGGCGAGAGCGTTTCCTCGGCCGATATCATGTTCGTGCTTATTTCGCCCGAACTGAAGATCCGGGCCAATATTTCCGAAACCGATATTGCCAAAGTCAAGGTCAACGACCCGGTTCGTATGACCTTTGACGCGCTCAGCCTGGATGATGTTTTTACCGGGAAAGTAGCCTCGATCGATCCTGCCGAAACGATTGTGCAGGGAGTTATCTACTATCAGATCAAAGTGGTATTCGACCAGACCGACAATCGTATCAAACCGGGAATGACCGCCAATCTCGATTTAACCACCGAAAAAAGGAACAGCACGCTCACCATTTCTCCTCAGGCGATCCAGTATCGCGACAACAAGCCGTTTGTGAAGCTGCTCAAAGACGGACAACCGAGCGAAGTAACCGTGAAACTCGGACTTTCGGGCACCAAGACCGTGGAGATTCTGGAAGGCCTAAACGAAGGCGATATGGTCATCTTGGGAGAAAAAAAGGTTTAATTTCAAAGTTGGTTATTTGATATTTATCCGCCACGGCGGATTGAACTTTGCGCTTTATCATTTGAACTTGATTTGTCATTTCTCCTCCACAGATTGACGTTATTTATTTCGGATTTAGCATTTAGTTTTTAGAAATTACCCGCCCTATGTCGCTTATTGATATTCAGAACATTACGAAAGATTATGTAATGGGCAAGAACTTAGTGACGCACGTTTTGAAAGGTGTATCACTGAAAATCGAAGAAGGCGAGTTCGTGGCCATCATGGGCCCTTCGGGTTCGGGTAAATCGACTTTGATGAATATTATCGGGTTTCTGGATATTCCGACTTCTGGGCACTATTTCTTCGATAATAAACCGGTAGAAAAACTTGATGAAGAAGATTTGGCCGAGATTCGTAACAAGAAAGTAGGCTTCGTGTTTCAGCAATTTCATCTGTTGGCCCGGACGAGCGCCCTGGAAAATGTAAAATTGCCCATGATTTACGCCCATATTAAAGCTTCCGAGCAGCAAAAAAGAGCAAAAGCTGCGCTGGAAGCGGTCGGATTAGGCGAAAGAATGGAGCATACACCGAGCGAACTGTCGGGAGGACAACAACAACGCGTGGCAATCGCCCGAGCTCTTGTCAATCAACCCCGCATCCTGTTTGCCGACGAGCCGACCGGCAATCTCGATAGTAAGTCCAGTGTGGAAATTATGGAAATATTTAAAACACTCAACAGGGAAGGCAAAACGATTATCATGGTCACCCACGAAGAAGACGTAGCCGCCAATGCTAAACGGATCATCCGCCTCAAGGATGGGGTGATCGTCGAGGATAAGGCAGTGAAAAGCTTGTCCTGACAGAGGAAGGACGAAAAATAAAAAGACTAAAGTTGGAAAAAATAGCTACCACCCACAGATGAAAAGAAATTTATGGAAATTAATAGGAATTCATCGAAACGCTCTTGCAATATTGATAATTGACAAACGAATAGAAATACCAAACCATAGTAATTTTACTCCCGAATAGATTGAAGACTGAAGCTCCAGAAGTTCTAGGAAAAACAGGCAGCGTCGTTGATAGATGAGTATCGAGAGATTATGTATCGAATGCATAAACAGCGATATAATTCGGTTTTGACTTTTGCATGACCTTTGATCTTTTTCCCCCATGCCCAGTATTTTTCTTACCATAAAACTCGCGATTCGGGGCTTGCTGGTAAACAAAGGCCGCACGCTTTTGACCATGCTGGGGATCATTATCGGGATTGCCTCGGTCATCATTATCATATCGGTCGGCGCGGGCGCGCAGAGCCTGATCACCAATTCGATCCGCAGCATCGGCACCAATCTGGTAGGGGTACTACCCGGTAAGGGCGGCGACAGCGGCCCACCGGCGGCCGTACTAGGAATCGTCATAACGACCCTGACGCTCGACGACGCCAAAGCGATCGAAAAGCTGCCGGGCGTCGAGGGCGTATCGGCTTATTCGCGCGGATTTGGTGAAATGACCGCCGGCAACGTGCAGACCGAAGGAACTTTTAGCGGGATCACCGCGTCTTATCCGTCGGTAGAAAATCACGAGGTCGCATTGGGACGGTTTTTTGACGTTCAGGAAGAACAAAGTGCCGCCAGAGTTGCAGTTCTGGGAGACGAACTCTTCCGCGAGCTTTTTCCCAATACATCCAATCCGTTGGGAGAAAAGATCAAGATCAAGAACGAAGCCTTTACCGTTATTGGGGTGCTGGCCAAGAAAGGACAGGCTGGGTTCAGCAACCCCGATCAGCAGGTGTTGATTCCGATCACGGCAGCCCAAAAGCTCTTGTTGGGAATCCGACATTTGGGCTTGATGCGAATCAAGATTGACCGAGCCGAGAATATTGCTCCGGCTATGGAACAAATCCGTAGTACGCTCCGGTTCAGGCACGACATTAAACGACCCGAGGACGACGATTTTACTGTTACCAGCCTTGAGCAAGCCCTGGCGATCTTTACCGTGGTAACCGACGCGCTGAAACTTTTTCTGGCCTGTATTGCCGCAATTTCGCTGTTGGTCGGAGGGATCGGCGTGATGAATATCATGCTGATGACCGTCAAAGAACGAACGCGCGAAATTGGTTTGAGAAAAGCGATTGGAGCTACCCCGCGCCAGATCCAGAACCAGTTCGTTATTGAAAGTATGGTACTGACCGGTATCGGCGGACTGATTGGCATGAGTATCGGCAGTTTGGTGGCGTACTTGGTGGCAATTGTGGCTAAAAATCTCGAATATAACTGGGATTTTCTGATCTCCGCTGACTCGATCGTTGTATCTTTGAGCGTTTCGCTGATCGTAGGAATTCTGTTCGGATTTTATCCCGCCCGCAAAGCTTCCCGGCTAAATCCGATCGAGGCCTTGCGGTACGAGTAGGGGCAAGAGGCATTCAGCGGTCAGCGACCAGCGGCTAGCAAAAAAGAATCAAAAAATCATGAACTTGCGAGGGTTATACTTTACCCTGGCAGACACATGGGTCTGCCGCTACGGTCTCCCTGCTTGGCTTTACGAACTTTATGACTTTATAGACTTTCGACTTCTCCATGTTCTTCACTCTGTTTCGCCTATCATTGCGGGCGCTGCTGCTGAACAAAGCACGCACGTTTCTGACCATGCTGGGGATCATCGTGGGAACGTCGACCGTGATCATGGTCATCTCGATCGGAGAAGGGGCCAAAGGTTTTATTCTCTCACAATTAAGTAGTTTTACCCCCGACCTTATTTCGGTCGAGAGCCGTGTGCCTTCAAAGGCAAAAACAAATCAAACCGCCGGGGCCGTGGCCAGTGGAGTTCAGATCACGACCATGAAAGTCGAAGACGTCAAAGATGTGGCACAGCTCCCCAATGTATTGGCAGCTTCAGGGTATCGTCTGGGACAGGAAAAAGTGGTTTTTGAAAATAACCAGAAAAAAACCTATATTCTGGGACTACAGCCGGCTTATTTCAGTATTTTTCGATACGAAGCGATCTCCGGCCGTTTATTTACCGAAGAAGAAGAAAATAACGGCGCACAGGTAGTCGTATTGGGACAAGAGCTGAAAAAAATTCTTTTTGGCGACAACGAAGCGCTCGGCAAAAATATCAAAATAAAACAGGTCAATTTCCGGGTGATCGGGGTGATGGAAAAAATCGGTTCGCAGGGCTTTTTTAATTTCGATGAAGTTGTTTTCATCCCTCTTCAAACCGGACAACAAAGAATATTTGGGGTCAACTATATTCCCGAATTTGTAGTACAGGTAGTCAATACAGATTTGTCCGCCAGTACTATCCGCGGGATCGAAAGGGTTTTAAGGGATAATCATGGTATAAAAGATCCGGCCAAAGACGACTTTGCCATCACAACCTCGCAGGAAGCCCTCAACATAGTCGGAGCCGTGACAGGAGGAATATCGCTTTTGTTACTGTCGATTTCGGTAATTTCGCTAATCGTGGGAGGGATCGGGATCATGAACGTCATGTATGTAACCGTTACTGAAAGGATCCGCGAAATCGGGTTGAGAAAAGCGATCGGCGCTTCACCGCGGCTGATTCTCATGCAATTCCTGATCGAAGCGGTACTGATTACTCTGCTGGGCGGCGGGATCGGTATTGCGTTGGGGACGGGTCTTTCCACACTGCTGAGTTTTGCTGCCAATTTTGCCGGATTTCAGGTGAATTTTGCGGTTCCGCTCAATGCGATCATACTTTCGTTTGGAGTATCGGCCGCATTTGGCATTATCTTCGGATATGCGCCGGCGCGGCAGGCTTCCCGGCTGAACCCGATCGAATCGCTTCGCCACGAGTGAGGAGACAGACCGCGATTGACTTATACCGCTTTGTTCTTTAAGATAGCCTCGATCGTCATAATTTATGGACCAATTTTTCAAATTTTCTAAACGACGCAATTACACCCAATACTTCGGTATCATTTTGATCCCGTTCGTTACTTTTTTGCTCGGATATACAGTAGGGTACGAGCAGGTGCGTCAAACCAGTTACGGCGTCGTGCAGCAAAACGGCAACTTCACAACTGTGCCGGGACTTCCTAATTACCCGTCCAATTCCTATCATAACCCCAAAGATGTCGATCTGTCGCTCTTCTGGCAGGTATGGGATATGCTGGAACGTCTTTATATTGATCAAAAAAAGATCGATTATACACAGATGACCTACGGAGCCATCCGGGGGGTCGTGGAATCGCTCAAAGATCCCTATACGATCTACATGGATCCCAAGGAAACCGAAGATTTCAAGAACAACCTGAGCGGCGATCTGGAAGGGATCGGCGCCGAACTCTCGGTAAAAAACGATCATCTGGTCATCGTTTCGCCTTTGAAAAATTCTCCGGCCGAAGCAGCCGGGTTGAAACCGGGCGATATTATTTACAAAATCGGAGAAGAGTTGACGACAAATATGTCCCTTTCCGAAGCGGTGGGAAAAATTCGGGGGGAAAAAGGCAGCAGCGTGTCTCTCTCCATTTTACGGGGAAATCAGAACGAGCCACTGGAATTTACCATCAAACGTCAGGAGATCAAAGTACCGAGCGTTTCTTGGGAAATGAAGGGCAACGATATAGCCTATATTAGTATTAACCAGTTCGGCGACGATACCACGCAGGAATTCAGCAAAGCGATTAACGAGATTCTGCTCAAAAAAGCGAAAGGGGTTATCCTCGATCTGCGTTTCAACGGAGGCGGATACCTGGATGGGGCGGTCGACATTGTCTCCGAATTTGTCGAAAGCGGTATTGTTACCAGTATCAGTAAACGTGAAAATAAAGACGAACTGGCACACGAAGAACAAAAGGTCCACGGTCACGCCCGCCTGGCAAAATTACCTCTTCTTGTCCTGGTCAACGAAGGAAGCGCCTCAGCCTCCGAAATCGTGGCGGGAGCCATCCAGGACTACGGTCGCGGCAAACTGCTGGGACAAAAAACCTTCGGCAAAGGCTCGGTGCAGGAACTCCAGCCGCTCTCGGACGGCTCGAGTATCCGAATCACGATCGCCAAATGGTATACTCCCAAAAACCGTAGTGTCGAAAACGGCGGACTGACACCCGATATCGAAATCATGCCCGAAGAAGACGATGGACAAAATGAAAAAGACACCCAGCTGGACAAGGCGATAGAACTCCTGAGCGAGCAAATACAAGCCGGTTCATAACAGTCCTTACTACATGGAAAGAAAACAATGTCGACAATGCCGGAACGGTTTTTCCATAGAAGACGAAGATCTGGCCTTTTACGACAAGGTGTCCCCTGTTTTCAACGGGAAAAAGTATCCGCTCTCCCCACCTACCCTCTGCCCGCAATGCCGCTACCAGCATCGTCTGGCTTTCAAGAACGAGCGCACTCTCTATTTCAGAAAATCGTCGCTCAGCCAAAAAGAGATGTTTTCATTATTATTTTCAACTGATTAGAGAGATAACTTTAGCTAGAGAAATGAATACCGTCCCGAAAACGTCTATTGTGACAACTACTATGTAGAGAGAGTCTACTAAAAAAAGCAATCAAGTGATCACGCCAGGTTTTTACTTTTTGTTTTTTCTTTATTTTTCATGATTACCTATCCCCAGATATCACCCACATTTCTGACGATCGGTCCGGTAGAACTGCGCTGGTACGGCCTGATGTATGCGGCCTCGTTTTTGATTGGCTACTGGATTTTGCGCAATTTGTTAAAAAGGAAACGTTTCATGAAGATGGGGATAGGTTCGGAAGATCTCTACGATATGCTTTTTTTCGTTCTACTGGGAGTAGTGCTCGGAGGAAGATTGGGATATGTACTGTTTTATAATCTTCCCTATTACCTGAGTAATCCACTCCAGATATTTGCGGTCTGGGAGGGAGGCATGTCGTTTCACGGCGGTCTTATTGGAGTAGCGTTGTGCGGCTGGCTGTTCTGTCGCTTGAAAAAGATCAAACTGATCGATCTGGCCGATCTGCTTGCGGTAGGCGTTCCCATAGGACTGGGTCTCGGCCGGCTGGGAAATTTCATTAATGCCGAACTGTACGGCCGTATCACCGATGTGCCGTGGTGTATGGAATTTCCGAATGTCGCCGGATGCCGGCACCCTTCCCAGCTTTACGAGTTTTTTCTGGAAGGGGTAGTACTTTTTATTATTATGCAACAACTCTCGCGTAAAGAAGTCAAGCGCGGGACCTTATTTTTCACGTTTCTCATTCTCTACGGCATATTCCGTAGTTTCGTTGAATTCTTTCGCGAACCCGACCTGCAAATCGGCTTCCTGCCATTTGGTTTTACGATGGGACAAGTACTCAGCATTCCCTTGATTTTGATTGGCGTAATGGGAATTATGACTCTGCGAAAAAAAGCTGAAAACCATATCCCGCTCGCTGACAAGACAAAGGCATGAAACGACTTGCTTGTATGATCTGGAACAGATTCTGGTTGGTCTGTCTCCTAATCGGATTACAGGCTATTTATTTCCCCTTGAATCATCTGGGTAGCAATGGCATTGCTACCCACATTTTTCTCGACCAGCTTATTCCGGTATGGCCGGTTTGGACCATACCTTATATTCTCTGGCAACTCTGGTGGCCGGCCTGTTTTTTGTGGCTGGTATATAATCGGTCGGATGCAGAATTCCGGCATTTTTTTATCACAGCCTTTGCCACGATCACCATTGCGATGCTAACCTTCTGGTTTTTTCCGACCTATGTCGTTCGCACTCTTCCGGAGAATAGTGATCTGTTTGCGGACATGCTAACTTGGATTTACGAGCATGATAAACCCTACAATGCTCTTCCGAGCGCCCATATGTATATTACCACGATGATTACGCTCATGTGGACACGGTGGTACCCGCGCCAAAAGCCATTGTGGCTCACGATATTTTGGCTTATACTGTTTTCCACGCTCTTTACCGGACAACACTATATTCTGGACGTGATGGCCGGTATACTGCTTCCCGTAACCGTCTATTATATATCCGGATTATATTTGGAACGACGTGCTTATTTCCAAACAGAAAGAACGGTAACTAGCATGGAATCTGGTTCCTATTGATACTTTTTCCCTTATGAATAATCCCACTCTCGACAAACTCGAACAAGAACTGATAGCCATCGAGACAAAAATGCAGGATCCAGAGGTGCTCAAGAATCAGCGGGACCTACGCTCAATCGTAAACCGCAAAGACGAGATTGAGCCGGCTGTTATGCTATACCGTGAATTGAAACAAGTGTCCAAGCATAAACAAGAGGCCCAGAATATGCTAAATACTGAACAGGATGCGGGGATGATCCAGCTAGCCAAGGAGGAATTGAGCTGCCTGGAGGAGCGAGAAACTGTGCTGCAGGAAAAAATAAAGGTCGCGCTTTTACCCCAGGACCCCAACGATGCCAAAAATATCATTCTGGAAATACGCCCGGCGGCCGGCGGTGACGAGGCCTCACTTTTTGCTAGCGAGCTGAGCCGCATGTATATGCGTTTTGCCGAAAACGAGCACTGGAAAGTCGAAATCCTGAGTCAAAGCGAAACGGAATCGGGTGGAATAAAAGAGCTGGTATTGTCAGTTGCGGGCAAAAATGTCTATTCAAAGCTTAAATTCGAAAGCGGTGTCCATCGTGTCCAGCGTATCCCCGTGACCGAAGCCAAGGGACGAGTTCATACATCTACGGTGACCGTTGCGGTTTTACCCGAAGTAGACGAAGTAGACGTCGAGATCAGAGATGAAGATCTGGAAATTACTACATCGCGTTCTTCGGGAGCAGGAGGTCAAAAGGTAAATAAGACCTCTTCGGCGGTGCGAATGGTCCACAAACCCAGCGGCCTCGTCGTGGAATGCCAGGACGAACGTTCCCAGCTTCAGAACAAGCAAAAGGCCCTTATCCTGATGCGAGCAAAGTTATATGAAATGGAAGAGATGAAGAGAATGAAAGAACTGGGCGAAAAACGGCTCTCGCAGGTAGGAACAGGCGATCGGAGCGAAAAGATCCGTACCTATAATTTTCCTCAGGATCGCCTGACCGATCACCGCGTTCATAAAAACTGGAGCAACTTGCCAAGTATTATGGAAGGGAATATTGAAGATATCGTGTCGGATATGATTCTGGAAGATCAAGCACGGAAACTGGCAGAAAGCGGCTTATAAGGATTCTTCTGGTACGGAACTTGCTGAAGTAGAATCGAGAGCTACCAGAACAGACTGTATACTCAAAATATCCCTTGTGTGGCTATCCATGGAATCCAGACAAAAAATCATTGCGCGATGCAAAGTTTTGCTGGAAGGATACCGCGCGGGCCGGTTGGGAGATACAACGATGCCGGAAGACGCGCATCCCGATTTTTCAGCGCAACAACAAGAAGAACGTTTGGCATATTTCACATTGCCGATGAGTCTGAATTACCAGAGGAACAGCTACAAACTCTGGGAATCCGCACTTAATACCTTTCTCGATACCGAGACGCGTATTGTATTTGACATCCGGGCTTGTGCCAGTCTGGAAGAAGCTCTGCTGCGTGAGTATCTGACCCGTTATAAACTGGCTTTGCAGCCAAACAAACATATCACCACCTGGCATAGAATTACCCGTACGATTAGGGAAAACTGGCGAACGTTGGCAAATCTATTAACGTGGGTCAATTATGATTTTCTGAAATTGCAAGAGGCAGTGCAAAAGGAATGGAAAAGCGGATTTCCGTATCTTTCGGGACCGAAGATTTTTCATTATTGGAGCTTCATTATTCAAGAATACGGTCAGATCAAGCTAAAGAATTCAGATCGTATCGATATTGCCCCGGATACGCATATTACCAAATGTTCGGTTCAATTAGGCGTTATCAGCAAAATCGAAGCCGCAACCATGAAAAGAGAAGATATCTCGGCACGTTGGCGCGAAATCCTGCAAGGCAGCGGGATATCACCGATCGACATGCATGCTCCGCTGTGGTTTTGGAGTCGAAACAATTTCCGGTTTGTCCCGGAGAAGGAAAAAGAATAATTCAGAGATATCGAAAACAAGCCTTCGAGAGAAACAGAACGACTTCATGGCCACTTGTGACAACAAATGTACTTTACGTAAGGCTAGGTCTCAGACCGCGTCTCCTTGTTTTACAAAGCAGACTTTGTCAAAAATATGGAGTTTCCGATATAAGGAACAATCATTGTAACCACGCATACCTTTCCTGCCTCGAATTCGGTTTTACAAGATCTGAACTGACAGTGTTAGACAAGACCGGCCTTTGACGACAATATTTTCATATGGTAGGGTTGCTTTAGTTCAAGTACTTCAAAAGGTAGAGGATCGTCCCCTCAAACTTCAATGGCCACCGCTTTGAAAACCCTTATTAACGGGTTTTCACAACCATTGTAACTAATTTGTACCGGCAAAGGTTGTCGGCATACTGGACTCCGAGACTCTTTTCACTAAATTTCTACGACATGAAAGCCGATATTTATTTCTACATGGACAATATCTTAGAGGTTGCCAAGCACGAGTTTGTTGTGCTGGAATCGCATATCCCACCGAAGATGCACGATGCCAAAGGGGAGGCCGATACATGGTCAGCCAAAGATGTGTTCGCACATGTAACATACTGGCTGGGAGCTTTCTCGTATAACATTGACGCTCGTATCCACTCAAAGACTCTGATCGATACCCGCGATTATTTAGAGTTGAATCGTCAAGCATGGAAATTGCGGAACAAACTGACTTGGGACAGAATTCGATCTGATCTTGATCGAGCATTTGCAAACATTCAAACTCGTGTACATAGTTTGACAGCAGCGCAGTTAACGGACGCTTCATGCTTCTCAATATCAGACCGGCCACTTGTTGTTGATTACATGTATGACCTGATTGAGCACCCTATGCATCACTGGATGATTTTGTATAGAAAAGCTAATGCGGAAGAAATGGCAGTCGAAATGCTGACAAGAGTACTACGTGGGGTTAGTCAAAAAGGTTTAATGAAGTGGTCTCTGTCAGCGAGAAGAAAGATTCTCAAACATCGCAGGTCGTTAGAGGCGTAGTACAAAAAGTTGTCTACCGTTCAGAGCTTTCGAACTTCCGTAAAAATGTTATTAATTCTTACCGTTCTTTACTCCTTTGTAGAAAGTTGGTAATCGCGATGCTAAAATCTAAGCAGGAACTATTGCTTGGCTTTCTCGGCATTCCCGGCTGCAAAAAAGCGCAGTTTTTATTTCGCAGGCATAGCAGCAAACATAATGTCTGGTCGGCTGCTTACAGGACAAAAGCGCACAGTCGACATAGCGGTCACAGGGGTGTCCACAATGCAGACATTTGCCGACAATCGTATGCTTGGGATCGTCCAAGTGAAAGCCCATAACCACCCGTCCGTCAAAGACATACAGCTTTCCCAGGAAATCCTCGTTCGGATACTTTTCCATATAGGTCACAATACCATTCTGCAACTGATAGACATCGGTAAAACCGTGCTTCAGTAAAAAACCCGAAGCCTTTTCGCAACGCACTCCGCCAGTACAAACGGTGACGACAGTTTTGTCTTTGAGATGTTGTAAAGAAGGTAAGATATTGGATAGATCTCGGAAGTTCTTCAGCGGCGGCAAAATCGAATTTTTGAAAAAACCGACCGCATGTTCGTAGTCGTTACGCATGTCGACAATATAAAACTCTTTGTTGCCATGAATCCAGGCATGCAGTTCTTCGGCAGTGAGATATTTCCCCGTAGTTTCAAGAGGATTCAGATCATCTGGTCCCAAATGACCGCTGACAATTTCATCGCGGACTTTTATGGACAATTTGGGAAAAGCGGCTCCGGTTCCAGTGCTTTTTTTGAAATCAGTATCGGCAAAACGAGTATCAGCTAGCATCCAGGCAATATATTTTTCTGTATTTTCAAGATCTCCTTCGAGTGTTCCATTTATGCCTTCATGCGCAACAATGATACGCCCCTTAAGCTTTAATTTCTGACATACGGCACGCTGCTCTTCTGCAAGTCGAGCCGGATCATCAATATGGACATAGCGATAATAGAGCAGGATTTGATATTTCATACGAAGTATTTTCTAAGGTAACCACAGTATAAACAAAATAGATTCGAAAAAAAGAGTATTTGGTTATGAGGGAAAGAGTAAGATTGCCTCGCTGACACCTCGTTCGACATTATCAACAGGCGTATTGACTACTTGTCCAGATACAACCATGGTCGTTGAAGTTCCTCCGTCGAGATTGACGGCATTATCGATGCCGCGTTCCAAGAAAAAATCGGCAAGATCACGCAAATTCATACCCTTGCTGGTAGCGGAATCATCGACCGTGATAAACAAGAAATGTCCTTCGTCGGTAATCCCCATGGCCGTCCGGGCAAATGAACCGTTAATCAGCGCAGCGGGAATATCTTCGCGTGGTCCATCGAGATCAACGCTTCCGTCAGTCAAAATGCGCGGTCCGGCACTCATGATAAATTCAGTTTTGTCCCAATCGGCCTGCTGGGAACTATCTTCGGCAATCAAGTTGGTAAAGACTCTCAGGGGCGAAGAAACGGTGAAATAATGGAGCAAAGCAGGGCCCATTTCGGCGCTGGCCGATAGAACAAAACCGTCGTCGGGAATGACGCTGCTGCCCATAGTAGGAGAGATTGCCGCGACTTTATTATGTTTGACAATTATTTCAACCCCACCTGGATTGGTAAGCGTGGTGCGGTGAAATTCGGGAGTATACAGAATAATTTCGTTGTCATAGCGCGGACGATTAATACCACTTAACGGAAAGCGCTGAGCTTTATCCCTGTTTTCGACAAAGCCATAGAATCGTAACCGTCCGAATAATGCCCTATAGCCATTTTCAGTTTGTACAAAACCGATACTGCTTCTGCCCGTACGCGGTTCACTTAAGATTTTTCCCTGAATTTTGAGCGCACCGTCAGCCTCCCCCCGATAGAGTCCCTGGGTACGGAAATACCCGGCATTAAGCGCAGCCAGCGCGGCATAGCGCGTAGACATAGAACGAACTGTTTCAGTCCCCAACGATTCGTCGAGCCCTGAGACAAGGCGCAGGCGGGCCTTTTGAGGATCGACATCCAACATGCGGATACTCCAGGGTCCGACAGTTCCGTCCTGTCTACAGGATCTCTCCAAAGTAGTATAGCGAATACCGTCGTCGAGATTTTGCTCAAAGATGGTATCCGGAGCAGTACAGCCGCTCTGGCCGCTCACAGCAGGCAAAGACAATTCTCCCGACGAGCTAACCAGGAGGACAAGGATCGTAAAAACAAACCAGAATTTCTTGGTCATAGAGAAAAGAGTAAGAAGACAACTACATCCTCTTTACCCTAAAAACTTTCCTATTGCAACAGAGGATCGGGGAGTTTCAATTCGTGAGGTTTTAGCGCCTCACAAAAACGATTAAGGAGATCTTCTCTTCCATATTTGTCAACAAAAGCGCTGTCTATGGCATTACGGGTCAATCGCAGAAAGTGCTCGATGCCCCAGTTATAAGAGTCGAAAACCTTCTTATAGTTAGCGGCTAACCTGCACGTCTCCCCAAATACGCCGGGGTCATCGCTATTTATGGTTACGAGCGTAGAAGCATGATACAGTGACGAAAAGTCGTCTAAGCGAGCGTCTCCTACGCCTAAAATCTGGTTTGATACAGGGCTACGCTCGACCCGGATCTTCTTGGCTAAAACGTAATTTTTCCACTCTACAGGCATTGAGGTCAGATCGAGGGCATGCCCCAGACCGTCGGCCTGTAAGTTTTTAAGCGCAAATTCTATATTCCTTTGCCGGTTATCTCCGGATTCTCCTGCATGAACTGTACGCTTTAAACGAGTGCCAAAAGTTTTTTGGAACTGTCTTTCATAAGCTTCGGGGCCGTATAATACTTCATTACAAGCCAGATCGATCCCTGCAACGCCTTCATTTTGGAATTCTAAGGCCACCGACACAATCTGGTCAGCATTTGGGCCATGGTATTGTTCGTTAGCAAGGTAGGCAATCTCGCGCGGAATAATCACCAGTAGCCGAGTCATAACACCGGTCTCTTGTTCTCCCTGTTTCATAGCCCGTAAAACCGCTTCGGTCATCTCTTTCATCGAATGACCGTTTTGCAGATGATAAGAGGGCGCAAAGCGCAGCTCGGCATAGATAATATTTTGCTTTTTCAAATCATGAATAACTCCAAGCGTTGTATCATAGATCGACTGGGGAGTCTGCATAACGGACAAAGAACGTTCGAATTGCTTTAAAAAGAGACTGAAATCCTGGGCGTTTTTCCCGGAAAAAGGGCCGGGATTGGGATAGACTTCAGACAAGGCAGCTAAAGACTGATCTCGTAATTCCGGAATGATGATTTGGTGCTTTTGGGCAACTTCATACAGAACATCAGGCGGGATTGCTCCATCCAGATGTAAATGACAATCGGCCATGGGCAATTGATCAAACCTATCAAAGGAAAGACCCGGCTCCATCATGTGATAATGAAGAAAAATATTGGCAGGATTGTAGACGCGAGTATGCATCAAATCAAGCGAAAATAGATAAAAAATCCTTGACGCTAGTATAAGATCAAGGCCATTTTACTACCAGACGTACATCTCTAGTATTCTTCTTTGGGCAGAAGAAAATAGAACGGTACAAATAGGAGGAGCGCATAGGACAGATAACTATGAACCCAGGCCAGTAGAGCCGCTAAAACGTAGGCACCGCTGCCAAAAACCAATAAACGCACGAAAAACTTCGGGCTTACCATATGCCCCTCATCCGTGAGATAGCGTTCTACATACATCCGCATAAAAGTCATTAAACCTCCTAGTATAGCCATACTTAAAGAAAAAATGGTAATAGCCAGTGAAGAGTCCGGGTATTGTCCCAGCAACGCAGAAAGAAAAGGGATAAACGATACGGACAACAAGACTACGGCATTAATCCACAGTAATCCATAGTCGGAACTTTTGGCATGATGGATGATCGCATGGTGGTCTATCCAAATGACAATAATAATAAAGAACGAAATAATCCAGCTAAGGATTTTAGGAAATAGCAGGAACAGCCCGTCAATCAATTCAGACATGGTATGGGCATCGTGAGGAACGTGAATTTCCAGGACCAGCAGCGTTACGACGATGGCAAATACCCCGTCGCTAAAAGCTTCCAGACGGGTTTTGGTGAGAACTCCCCGCTGGAAAGAGCGCAGAAACGATTGTAAAGGATTCCGTTTATGGCGTATTGTTGACATACCTTGCGAATATCAAGTGAGAGTATAAAGCTCATATGATGGTGAATGTACAAGAAAAAAAGACAACTAGCAATACAACACATCGTTTTTTTTCATGATTATTTTCGAAGAATCGATTGCCTCGTGGATGAAACGATCTATAATACAAATGTCAACAATAACAAATCATCATGATTCTACGTTCAAGAGAAGAGGTCGCTGAAGAGAGGACATTGACGACCGTTCCAACGGATAGTTTACAGGTAGTGGACAGAACGAGAAGGTCCTTTTTAGCTAACCTGGCCACTGTTGTCACGGGTCTGGTATTTAGTTTACCGGAAAGGGTGAAAGCATTTTCGCTGCTGGGGAAAAACACGACACCCGCTGAACGAATTAGCATCGATCGAGAAGTAGACCCCGACCTATTATCCAGAGTAGGAATATTTCTGGAAAAGCTGGACGAGCGGATGCAGGGAACCCCCGAATACAGCTCGATCATAACGGAATCGGTGGGATCGCCTGATCGATACCAATATCCCAGACTCGTATCCCGGACAGATTTATACCGCTTCCTCTGTCGGGAATCGGGAAGAGAACTGTCAGAGGCAGAATTTAAGGATCTATGGGATACCTATTGGAACCAAACCGGTCTTGGTACAATATATCCGGTATCGCATTCGAATAATCAAACCGCAGAACAAGGAGATAGAGCAAGTGACCAGAAAGCCCCAGCAGAGAACCATTATGATCAATTACCTGAAAAAGAAGAGGGAGAAGACTCTATCGATACGAATACCACCACGAGTGAGGCAGTAACCTGTCTTTTCCCCCGTAAGATCGGTGTCCTGCCGGGAACCGGTATTTTTTATTACCCGATTTTTTTCAAAAATATAGCGTCAGAGCCAAAAGAAACCAGTGTACGTTGGGGATTATCGACCGATGGAAAAACATACTACAAAAATTATCATGAAACATACAAGATTCAGATACCGGCTGGATCATCCGAACACCCTGCAGTCGTCGAAGAACCTTTGGTAATTGATGGAAAAACTGCCAATACCATTGCCGAGGAGGTACGAGCGGAGAAAGAAAAAGAAAAATCACCTAAAATATCATCGCGACGCCAATTCCTGAGACAGTTACTTGGAGGAGGCTCCCATAAAGAAGGCGGCAAGGAGATTTTGCAAGAATCGCCAGGTGGAAAAGATCTCACGGCGCTGTTTCCCCCAGATGTTTTTGTTCTGATGGAGGTAACCAGCTTTGACGAATTTGGCAAGAAGATTACAAAGCTCTATACAGCAAAACTTGATATGATGTCTTTACTGACAGATATTTCGAGAATACCGTTCTAGAAAACTCCCGGATTTTTCATATGAGACCGGTCGGTAAAGGCGTTAAACAACGTTACCGGTTTGATCTTCCCGTCAATTTTCAGATCACGGACAAACCACATCATGAAAGGACCGTCTATCAGAAACCATTTTGTTTCGTGAACACCCATCACAACATCCTCTACCGCTGCCGCGGCACGGAAACGCGCGCCATTTTCGTTCATCTGAATACTGTTTTGATAGACAGCCTGACGGATATAAGTCTTCCCCACAGTCGTTCCGACTAACCAAGGGTTTGTCCCCTTTTCACGAAAATCAACCATGGGAAAAGAAGCTTTGTCATATCCCGAAGCCTCTTGCTGCTGCATGTGCTGGGCTATATTTTTGATAAAGGTTTTCAGGTCTTCGGGACCGTGAAATCCGGCTGCGTCGGTTTTCATCATATTGACACGAGTTTTGTCTTTGGTTCGGACTTCCAAAATTTCATTGGTGAACCCGGAGACTTTGTAAAAGCGGCAATTCTGGGCATCCATATCGACACTGGGAACTTCCTCAACCGGATGATCGGCCTTCTTTGAATATCGCACCGGAATAGTAGAAGCTTCGCCCGTTACATCCCATGCAACTTTCATATCCATCACCGCGGCGACTGCGGCATCCCGGTAGCCGGCATTATTCGCGTCGAGGCTTATAGAAAAGCCTCTGGAACGGAGAAATTGATTCACAGCCGCATAACCAGACTTTCCAAATCCTACCTTGGTGGACAGCCAGGGAGTAAGCTAGACAATATGGCTGCGCAGTTCCGGCATTCTTTTCAGGAAAGCTGCGTTGGCTACATTTGGTTCAACCCCTGCACGACGCAACTTTTCGAGTTCCATCAAGACTTTGGCCACCGGATAGGGCGTAGTAGTCATGCTCGATCCTTCCGGATTTTCCGGAATAGCCAAATCACTTTCAGCAGTGGCAGCGAAACTAGCCAGACCGCTTGCTACCAGAAAACTGACTATGGCAGCAATAGCTTTTCTACGACTTACAAGATTTCCCCAAAGCGGATCGGGAGTATTGTACTCCTGCCGCTGTTGCGGAGTCATGTATCGAGACAGAGTAGGCAATTCTTGTTCGATTCCCATCAGAAAGAAGTAAACGGAATAAAACGGAAAGTGACAACAATTTCAGATTAACACAGATGCCTGGATCAAGAAAGAGACAATTCCGGGCTATACCGGAAAATTTCCTGATCCGATATGCCGTACTTACGCATTATGCAATACGCAGCATACAGGTTTTGGTAAAAATCATGGCGTTGGGATTCCGTCGAGTGTCCGGTCAGAAAAGAGACCAACCCGTCGCTTACCTGGCGACACAATGCTAAATGCTCGCTACAAAGACGCACAAAGCAGGGCTTTTGTTTATATTGAGAATATTTTTTCTTCGGATCGTAAAAATAAATAACGAGAAAGGTCAGCGCCTTGCTTGGCAGATTAAGGCCATTTTTATACTCATACTGAATAAAATCCTCAAAACTGATAGGTTGTAAATCTTCAGGATACGGACCGGTTTCTGTCATGGTGGTATCTGCCATAGCGGTATGGTAACAGGAAAATAAAAAGAGAATCGATACTAACAGGAAAAAAAGAGTGTCAACAGTTTACGGTGACAATATAATTTTCATCCATACAGAATTCCCCTAATCAAAGGAAGGTAAGATACTGAAAATGTTGCCCCAAAAAAGAGGGGATGATGACACGGATGAGCAGAAGATGATCCATTTGGAAGAATCTCTATACCACATTATGTAGCTTGAGATATGCTAAAGCCGTATGGGTCAAATGCGGAGCAGAACACTGGACAGAAAGAAGCCTGAATTTTATTTCTTCCCATGCTTTTTTCCGAACCAGCTGACCAAAAAGAGAACTCCAACGAGGCCAGTGGGAAGAGCTATAGAAGCATACCAGCTCCAATGACGGTCAAGACCGACCGACCAGACGTAGTAGATTGCAAACAGCAAAAATACTGCGGTCCCCACAAGTTCATACTTCCAAGCAATAAGCAGAACGAATAGCAGTAGCAGAGAAGGAATAAGATGCATAAAAAGAGCCGGCAATAGTTCCCAACCGCTGTATGATGGGAATACATCCAGTGAGAATAACGAGAGGAATAGCACGAATCCAATACCAAGAATTCGTGGAAGCCAGCAGATAATTTTTTTGATACTCATAGGGATGGAAGAAGAGAATCAAAATATGAAGACAATATTTCTAATCCTCGAAGATTAAATCCGTATACGCTGCCCTTTGAAAAAAAATATCTTGCTACTTCTCTGAAAGTAGTACATCTTTCCGCCTTCGACAAAGCCGTGCTTTTTATCAAAGAAGTTCATATATTTTGGCTTTGTGGAAGAGAATTATAAAGCTAGTCGGCGAGTAACAGCCTCATAAATCTCGCAGCACTATAAGTGCCAAGACATTAGGGTTCCAGTTGCAAACTGGAACCAGAAAGGGTCATTGCTGTGAAATTTTTCAAGAAAAAGCCTGGGGCGGTAGTATACTATGTACTCTTCTTTCATACAACTGTCTTTATGGTTCTGTTTATACCCTTACTATTGGCGGGATTATCCTGCTTTACATAAAAGTCTGCCGATTTTGTCGAGAAAAGAACAGGAAGATCGCTCGCAGCGGTAAGCCGATCTTACAAAACATTGTGGGATTCCAGTTGCAAACTGGAACCGGAAAGGGGCGACTCCTATGAAAGTCGCGCACTTTTTCGTCTTCGACAAAGCCGTACTTTTTATCGAATAAGTTCATAGATTTTGAATTACAATTTCGGCGTTAATTTTTCACTTTTACTTCTTCATAGGAATAATGAAGTTCATCAGGAGGAAGACCATTATCCTGAGGGACTCTAAATGTTGTAGGATTGGCCCCGATGACCTTATGCAGAATTTGCTGTTGCCCCATGAGCATATATACAGCATTTTTGTCTTTATAGAAAGAAGTTGCTGCACCCAGGCTCTCAAAACTGAGGGGGTCAGGACCGTCCATAGGCATACCGTCAAAAAAGACCGAGTTTTTATCCCGGGCAATTTCATTTTGAACAACAAAAGAATCAGGATCGACCTGAGAGAGCCGCCTGCCATGGTAAAATATTGTATTTTTATCTCGGGCATAATCTTGATCCAAAAGCCGAAATGTCTTTGGATCAGCACCACCTAAGCTATAATACACATTTTCATGATCTGCGACATAGTCTTGATTGATTGCATGAAGGGTCGACGCGGTTGAATCTAAATTTTTTGAAGAGGAAGTTCGTGTATTACATGCAGTTGTAAACAATACACTGACAAGCAACAGAGCAATGAACAATTTTTTCATATACATGTTTATAAATAACAGCAACAATTTATCATTGTCGCCTTTAATAGTCACGATAAATAAATATAGCACTCATTACTTAACCAACACCCCCTTAATCCTCCTCACCCCGCTCCCCACCGCCTCTTCCTTCATAATCTTGAACCTCCCGCCCTCGCGAATTTCGGACGTATGTTGGACATGCGGCCCGCCGCAAAACTCCTTGCTGAAGGCATTACCCTCGGCATCCTCGAGAAAGTAGACAGACACGACATCGCCATATTTTTGTCCAAATTCCATCTCGGCGCCCTGGTTGACCGCCTCGTCAAACTTCATCTCGCGGCGGACCATAGTATAGTCTTTCGAAATAACCTCATTCACCATATCCTCGGTAATTTGCAGCTGCTCGGGCGTCATTTTTTCGGTATGCGAAAAATCCATCCGCAGCCGCTCCGCCGTAATATTGCTCCCTCGCTGATGGACATGCGGCCCCAAGATTTTGCGTAACGTCGCCAGTAAAATATGGTGCGTCGTATGCAGCCGGGTTGTCTCAACCTTGGTGTCGGCCAGCCCGCCCTTAAAGACATGTTCGGCTCCGGCATTACTTTGAGCGCGGTGCTGCTGCATAGCCTTTTTAAAATCGGCTTCAAGGTTGTTCCAGTCAAAAGGAATCGCACGACTAATTAGCTCGTCCACAATCAGATCAAACGGAAAACCGAACGTTTCAAAAATATAAAATGCCTGCTCCCCCGACAACGTTGGACTCGTAGACAGATATTTGTCCAGTTCGCGAATCCCCTGCGACAGGGTTTTATGAAACTTGTCTTCTTCTTTAAGCAGTTCGGCCACAATCATTTCCTTTTTCTCCTTCAAAAAAACATAGTCGTCAAACTGTGTCAGTATGTCTACAAACCGGGCCCCCACCTCTCCGGTAAAGCCTTTGTCCAGATTCAACTTTCTGCCAAAGTTGATCGCACGCCGAATAAAGCGGCGCAAGATATACCCCTGTTCCTTGTTACTCGGCAGGACTTCGTCGCCCATGATGAACGTCGCGGCGCGAATATGGTCGACAATTACCCGGAACGGCTTTTTGGCCGTTTCAGACAGATCGTGGTATTTCAAACCTGAAAGCTGTTCGATAACCTGAATAGCCGGTAAATAGAGTTCGGTGTCGAAAATGTCCATCTTGTTCTGGGTGCAAAAAACTACCCGTTCAAACCCGCCGCCAAAGTCGATATTGCGCTGCTTGAGCTTCTGCCATTTCAAACCCTCATCGAGGTAATATTCCATGAAAACGTTGTTACCAACCTCGATGAATTTGCCGCTGTCGTCATTGATATGATAGGCATTTTTATACTCGCCCTCGAGCGGAGCCCCGCAATCGTAAAACATTTCACTCGAAGGACCTCCGAGCTCACCGGCCGCATGGCCGCGCTGCCACCAGTTTTTCTTCTTTTCATAGGCAAAGATTCGATAGGACTTCGACTGATCTGGCAAAAGATTACCGCTGTTGTCATAATTTTTCATGACGTCGTAAGGGTCGTCGCTCACCTGAGCTTCGATGCCATATTGGGCAAAGACTTTTTTCCACATCTCGATGGCGTCGTCATCGCGGGGAGCATCGGTATCGCCTTTAAAGACAGAAACGAAGAAGCGGTTGATATCCAGACCGAACTCTTTGATATATAATTCGGCGATCCAGGGAATCTGCTCGGTTTTCCAGAAATCGCCCAGACTCCAGTTGCCCATCATGTTAAAACAGGTGGTATGGCGGGCATCGCCGATCTCCTCCAGATCCTCGGCCATGGTCCGGATACTACGCTGAAAATTGCAGAGCCGTTTTCCCAGCGGGTGCGGTTCGCCGGATAAATACGGAACCAGGGGAAACATGCCCGAATTGACGAAAAGCAAAGACGGATCGTTATGCGGAACCAAAGAAACATTCGGAATACGTTTGTGGTCGCGGGGCGCCTCGCCGAAAAAGCGGAGGAATCGCTGCTGAATATCGAGAGCGGAAAGCATAGAGAAGGCAAATTATGAAAGATAAATTACAAGAAATTATTTTAATTTTTAACTGGATACACATGACAAAGATTATAAGATTCCCGCTTTGGCATATGTGGTATTACTATACGAATTCCGGCTTGGGGAGACAAATAAAAAGTAGACAGAACTCTGATACAAGGTGCAGAAATTATACTACTTCTATCTAGAGAAGAGTCAGCGCGACGTTATGGCTATGTTTTCTTAGAACTATCTACGTTGCTTCTTGAAGTCATGTCTTGAAAACTTTTCAGAAACGATCCTCTCAAACTAGTTCCACTTCAACGTGATATACGTGTATTCGTTAATCTCAAAGCTCAAAATCCAAATGCCAAAATAAACTCAAATATCCAATATCAAATGTAGAAGCCATGCATCATACTTGCCTGTCACAAATTTTTTCGAACTTTAATATTGGGTATCCTGCTGTGATCTTGGCTTTTTATCATGTAGATTTGGAATTAGTATCAAAGGAGAAGTACAAATGATAGATTGTAACGCTTTGAACATAGATTTTATAGACCCGATGGCGTAAAATAAATGTCGTCTATTTCGTCTTGATAGTAATTCCTTATGTCAAAATTCCAAGTCAACGCGATGACAAGTATGGGCATCCATCTCGAAGAAATATATGCACGTAGACATAATATATGGATCGGTATTAGCCTTTCAAATAGGCTATTCGATTCAGAACATATCAGGGCCATGCTCGATTTTGCGCTACAATACACAAAAGAGAAAATCCTTATCTGGGTACCGGGAAGAATACAAGCCACCAACTATTACTACTTTGAAAAATTCGGCAGAGCTGAATCACTGAGGCGGGCTTTTGCGGATGAAGACAGGATGAAAGATACTATTACCGCGATCGTGTTAAGGCTTCCTGTGAAGCAACAAGCAAAGATTACCGTAGCAAATTATGACGAAACGTGCGATCCTGTGTGTATCAAAAGACGGGAAATATTCTTCAGGGAGTTCTCCAGGCAATCGGATTTTTACCACAGTGTGCTGGAAATTGCCAAAAATATTGTCGAGGGCAGAGGAAGAAGTCCGGAGATAAAAAGACTTGAAGCTGTCGCCCTATACATTCTGCATGAATTGCCATATTTTGTCGGCGGAATAAGAACATTAGAAAATCCTGTCTACTACACCGCCATACTGTATCCGGGTATGGGGAAGTTGGATGTTTTAACACAAACGATTATGGAAGGACGCGCCTACCCGGCGCTAACCAGAGCTCTTGATTTGCGAGTGAATGTCGGCATTGTTGACATTGATTTTAGAAGAGGGCCGGAAAGATAAGATTTGTCATAAAATCGAGTAGCCGGCACTTCACGCTGGCTTGTCCAGAGTCCGGAATATCGCACAGATTTTCGAGCTTTATTTGGGGCAATAAAAATTTGGAGAGCTTCTACCGAACCTGGCCAGACCAAGACCGCATTTGTAAATATTCTGCTATCTAGGCGATTGATTTAGAAACAGTAGAATATATAAAAACCTGATCACGCAGCGCAACGATGGATCAGAAAAGACCGAAAAGCCCCGTGTGTCCTACCGGATACACGGGGCTTTTTCTTTTACGCTATTTTTTATTTCACAGATTTCCTTTTATTATGGATAGGCGCCGGAATTCTGTCCTTTCTTTGAAGGAGCAGGCGGCCCATAGATGGGAGCAGGATTAACAATGTTTGTAAATATACCGCCTTGGAATTTTTTCATAGCCTCTTTAAGTGTTATAATTTCTACTGAACTTACAATACTATTAACATGCCCCAATTGTGAAGCAACATAATATAGCATTAAGTTGACTCTTAGACCCTCTGGATCTACCACACGAGGGATGGAGACATTCCCAGCTTTAAGTGCGTTAATCACTACCGTTGTACAAACTTCGCCACCATTCTCTATGAAAGCACCTCCAACCGAATACCCATTATCTGATAGATTATATGACTTAAGATACTCCTCAATCATTTTCTCTTGTTCTAGAGAAATATTGCTGCTTAAGGTAAATATCGAAAATACATCACCAGGTTTATTCGTTGGATCATTAATAAAGTCCGATATAGTTCCTACATTTCGAACCATCTGATTTCCCGTTGTAAGATTTTTACCTGCATCGTTACTTATAGGGTAAAAATCATAACATCTTCCATTGATACTGATTGCCACATGCCCAAAGTCCTTAATGTCAGCCAATCCTCGGGCAGACCGAACAATGACTTGGGTAAGTAATCCCGTTATATCCACATATTTGAGCGGATTGTTCAAAACATACGTATATCCGTTTAGCTCCTGGGGATTCATCAGGAGATCCGCGATCTTCTTCTCCTTTACCTCCCCCAGTACCAGCGGATCCAACCCCATCCACCGGCCAATATCGCTGTCATAATACCTCGCCCCATAGTAATACAGCCCGCTTTCGCCATCCAGCTCTTTCCCCGTAAATTTCTTCTTATTCGCATACGATGAAAACCGCTGATCAACCCGATTCGTCCCAAAAGGCATATAATCCTGCACCTGGAGCATATAGCCATTCTGGTCGGTATCCACCGAACCGCCGGTCAGAAAATCGGTATGATGATAGACATACCTTGTCACATTACTGGACAGATCGGTCTCAATCGAAACCCCCTGGTCAGACCCCAGGTTGATATTCAGCCGCTTGAGATTCTGCGTTGTCAAAACACCGTTCGGATCGGCGGTTCCCTCTACCTCATAGCCCCCCAGATAGAGCGTCATATTACTGGCCGGAGCATTTGTATTACCGTTCCCCCCGTTTCCGTTCGTATTACCATTCTCGCCATTGGTATTCCCATTGCCATTCAGATTGGTATTTACATTTGAAGTGCCTGTGGTGATCGTAAAAGAGACACTGTTGCTAAATCCATTGGGATTCCCGACCAGAAGGGACTGACAGAGGCCCGGCTCGGTCAGAGTCGCGGGAATGGCAAAGACCAGGTCAGTGCCATTGGTCGAGGATAGATTGGAGACAGATGCCGACTGATACAAAGGTGAACACTTCTTGAACGTCACCGTATTGCCCGTAGCGGTAAACCCTGAACCATGCAGCGTTACCAGCGTACCAGCCGCACCGGAGTCGGGGGTGACCGTGGAGATAACCGGAACTCCCTGGGGAGCGTTCAGGTTTTGATTTGCCATATTGGCATTTGTATTACCGGCCGGGCTGTTGACATTCAGATTTATATTAACGTTGGCTGCATTGATATTCTGATTGGAAGCGTTCACATTAGCATTACTACTGCCACTGTTTATATTGGAATTAGCCCCATTGCTATTCGCGTTTTGAGCATTGGTGTTTTGGTTGGAACTGTTTCCATTCCCATTCGTGGCAACAGTCCCCACCCTATACACCAGCGAGTTACTGTACGTCGCAATGGCGGAACTGCGCGCGCTCACGTTGCAATTGCCAGTAAAGGCAGACAGAGTAGCCGGAACCGTAAAGACGACCGATGTTCCGCTGGGAGAATCGATTGAAGCTATGGTTTTGGTTCCTCCGCCCGTACCGCTACACACCATTTTGACGGTATTTCCGGTACTGCTGAAATTTTCACCAGCCAGCGTAACAGCCGTTCCCACCGGTCCGGCAGCCGGATTTACACCGGACAGTGTAACGCCTCCCTTGACCGTGAAAGGCAATTCGGCACTATAGAGACTGACTTTACTGTTTCGTACACTGACCATACAGTTTCCCTGATAGGTTGACAATGCGGCGGGAACAGAGAACGTGAGGCTAGTACCATTCGCGGAAACGAGGTTCGCGATACTTTTTACTCCGGCCGTACCACACTTCATTTGAACTGTATTTCCCGTACTGGTGAAGTTGGTTCCGGTGACGGTAACATTGGTAACGGGAGGTCCGCTCGCAGGCGAGAGCCCGGCAAGCGTAGCGACTCCGTTCACCGTAAAGACCAAGCCATTGCTATAGGTCGCGACGGTACTGTTTCTGGCACTGACCGTACACGCTCCCTGAAAACCCGAGAGACTGCTTGGAACGGTAAAAGAGAGAGAGGTTCCGTTGGCAGAAGATAGTTCGCTTATATTTTTTTGCCCTCCGCCCGTCCCCGTACATTCCATGCGGACCCGGTTGGACGTACTGCTAAAATTTGTTCCGGTCAAGGTTACTACGGTTCCGGGGGGGCCGCTGGTCGGATTCAATCCGGAGAGCGTTACAGGGCCGGTTACGGCAGCCGCCAGAATAACCGGGGTCTCAGTGGCTGTATCCGTTTCTCCGACCTGGACGAGCAAGTTCGACCAGTCGGTATCGGCAATAGTATTATGCCAAACAGCTGCGGGGGATGGAACATTCCATTTTTTCATGCGACCATGTCTGGCGTCATACATATACTTGGTCACACTTGTCCCTGTGCTGGACTCGACCATGTTGTTACGATAATCATAGCGCAGGTTGTGAGATACACCGGCATTTGCTGTTGCGATAACATTCCCATTTTTATCGTACATATAGCTGCGTTCCGATCCTATGTGCGTCACAGCCTGGGGATTGGCGTTGGACGTTCCATTATAGACGTAGTTGCCCAGAAGTGAATTGGACAGGATATTACCAGTAGGACTATAGCTAAATGTTTGGGTAAGAGAATTGGTATTCTGATTCTGGTTACTGGAATTTGTATTGGAGTTGCTGGCCACTATAGTAAAAGGAAGTCCGTTGCTCAATACGTTATTACTTCGAATCATCACAATACAGTTATCAGAGATGTTTGATGAAAAAGGGACAGCAAAATTCAAAGTTGTACCGTTTGCCGAAGAGATACCATAAATTGTTGTCGCGGATTGACATCCGACAAAATTGACCTCGTTATTAGTCGGCGCAAAATTTGTCCCCAAAGCCACTATACTTGCACCTGCCAGGCCACTACCTGGGGTCAGACTGGTCAAAGTTACAGCAGAGCTTGTCACAGCGGAAGTCAGGTCTTTTGCTACAACATCACCTTCGACTACACGGGCAGCCACAAGCTGGTCAAAGTTTTGTATAAATGTATTCTGATTGGCAGAAAGAGAATCAGTGCGGATCGTCGTCGCAGAGAGAAGCCGATCAAGATCGTCATATGTATATACAGCGTTGCGTTGGGCCGCGGTAGCAGCGTTCTCGGTAATATTGATCAGATTTCCAACCGGATCGTAAGTATAATCGATATTCTGGTAGACAATATTCGCGCCCTTGGTCGTTTTTTTGTTTGTCAAACGATACAGCTTCTGTGGATCGTAGGTGTTGACCGTACTCGTGCCGTTACCAAAATCAATTTTGCTAATGAGTCCCTGCGGATTGTAGTCCACATTGGCTACCAGGACATTGAGCCCCTCCGTCACCCGATCGATCAAATAGGCTTTGTTGTACTGATAACTGATCGTCTTAAAATTATTATAAGACACATTCAGCACGTTCCCCAGCAGATCATATGAAGTATAGGTATTATAGACCTTTCCGTCAATTCGCTGTGTTAGGACTTCTTGATTTCCCAAAATGCCATATCCAAATTCCTGCACCAATCCGGCGGTACTCACTTTGTTTACTTTGCCCTTGGCGTAGATCCCGATATCATATTCATTACTCACTTCCACTCCGGCTGTTCCAGCAAAATCTTCCGTCAACGGACGGTTCAAATCGTCGTAAGTATAGCTGACCACCTGGCCATTCGGATCAGTCTTCTGTACAACATTACCGGTATCATCATATGTATAGTTCCAAGCCGTCAGCTGTGAGCTGTTAGCTGTCGGCTTGTGCAGCATATCCTGGGAAAGTAATCTCGAGAGCGAGTCATAAGTAAAATTACGAACGTTACCTTCGGCATCGGTAATCGCTGCCAATCTTTGCAAGCGGTCATAGTCATAGCGGGTCGTGTATGTAGCAGATCCGTTCTTTTCATCAACCTGAACAAGATTTTGGTAAGCATCAAAATAAAACTTCTTTTGATGACCGTTGGCGTCAGTTACGAGTTTGGTCCATTTGTCATAGCTCGTTGCAGTTGTACCCAGACTATTACTGACGGCAAGGACACGATCCAGCGAATCATAGCTGAAACTGCTTCCCGGAGCATTAGCATTTGGAACTGTAAAGGAGGCACCGGTCTCAAATATGGGCAGCAACTCTTTTTTCACACGGTTCTGTTCATCATACAGGATCGAGGTAACGGCATACTCGTTCACTGCTTCGGCGGTATTTCTGGTTTGCAACAAATGGCCGAACCCATCGAAAAACTTGATCGTCAGTTTGCCCACATCTCCAGGTTGACCATTAAACTGGGTTGTAACGATTCTAACCGGAATCTCGGCATCAAAATACTGCATACTGCTGGCTATCAGCTGGGAGCTGGGATTGGTCGGGTTGGTAACTCTGGTCTCGAGCAATCTTCCCAAGCTGTCATACGTGTTCGTGGTTTTGGCTCCATTAGGATCGAGTGTCTCTTTGACTTTCCCGGAATCATAATCGTACACAAAAGAGAACCCATGTCCCAGCGGGTTCGTAACAGCCAATGGATAAAGATTGAACGTATCATAGGTATATGCCGTAACTTTTCCGCGGGCATCGGTGACAGATGTGGGAAGCCCTAATGCGTTGAACGCCTGTTGTTTTACAGGGATAAACCGGTCAGATTCCTTGAGCCAGTCCTCCTGTTTGGTTACATTGCCCTTTGAAACCTCCCCCAGCGCTAATCCATCGTAGTAGAAACGTTGTTGTTGCAAGATGCTATTCGAACCGTCCTTGATAACCACCTGCTGGGGTAGTGCAGTAATATACGCGGCAGCATTGAGAGCATACGATGTCTCCCGTATAACCGTATCATTTCCCAAGTCGGTAAACGAACCAGCATTGTCAGCGACCACTTCGCCCCAATTTTTTTGTGTCAGAACATTGCCATAGGCATCATAGGTATAGGAGACGGCCGTGTCGCGATGCGTAGCGGTACCGTCGTAACTCATACTCACCGATTGCACCAGGAAAGGAAAGTTACGAGCATTCCCCAAGTCGGTACGATCGTATTTGTTGACCGAAACAGCATAGAGATGTCCGGCATGGTCATAGCTTTCCGATCGGTATATCAGCCCTTTTTTACTCAAATGATCCTGGTATTCGCCCCAAGCGGCGGCAGCTGTATTGCTGAAATCTTTCTCACTCTGATGAAAATAGTTCTTTTGTACATTTCCAGCCGCATCTTTCACCGTCACTATACCGAATCCGGCATATTCGCGTTTGGTGTGGTCATAAAAATCAGTGAAATAATGCCCCTGGGCATATTCGTATGTCATAACTTTGGGCACATCTGCCGAAGTATTTTTGGTACTTACTTGCGCAACCGTGGTCATGGTAAACGGCAATTTCGGGTTCAGTCTCATACCGATAGCATCGATATACTGCGCCGATGACCGATACATCAATTGAGTACTTGCTCCGTACGGAGTCTGGATCAATTGGAGAAGTCCGCTCGGTATATACGGCGTCCCGACCGGAGCATCATGGGTATAACCAAACCTAGTGGGCGGAAGCGTTCCACTGGCCGTGACAATCTGGATTTGAGACAAAAGGCCCCGCACATCGCTATCATCATAGGAGAGTTGGTAGCTATTGACCGTTTCATAGGAGGCGCCATGCTTGACCTGAATATTGATACTAGTCAACCGCTGGGATAACTTAACGAAAAAACCAGTAGCATATCGCTCTACTGGGCGGGGATGCGGGGCATATCCGAACTGGACTTGATATATTCCCGGGTCGTTCCCATTGCCGGTATATCGTATGGTGTCGGGATAGACGTATCCCTGGTTTTTGGTATAGGAAAACAGCATGGTATTGCCATTCCGGTCTTCGATCTTTTCGAGCATCCATTGATAGATATGGCTGGCATCCAGAGGATCATCCTGTCTGCTTGCGGATGAGTTGCCAAACGTATACACGGTTCCATTTTTATCTTTCACAAGCCAGGTATTGTTGTTCAGGGTATATATACGAAAGGACCCTTCTACCTTGGGACGGTATTCGCCGGTGGCCGCATTTACCAGGACAAGTTCTTCGTTTTGACCAAAAATAGAGGAAGTGAATGTAGTATCCGTAAAAATATCCTGAATCGGTTTTTTGCTTGTTCTGGTAATCGATGAAGACGTACTATCCCACCCAAAACCGGCCAGACTGTCCGGGCGTGAATTTGCCGATGAATAGTGCAAGCCGAGTACCGGAGTCAGATTGTTCCGTCCCGGGGGAAGTTGCAACGGGTAGGTAAAGGATGCGCTTCCGCTAAAAAGATCGGCATTGAAGGTCCCGCTGAATTCTTGCAGCGTATCGCCCTGATTTGCGTGGTGTGCTATTCCTCCCGGATTAAAAGGAGGTAGCGTGTCAGGTTCGGTAGAAGCCGACGCAGTTTCCGGCGCAATCTTTTCCAGACGTTTTTCCGCAGAGGCATTGTGAGTAGATACGTCAAAACTGTCTGATCCCGTTTCATCTGAGATTTCAGTTGCTTCCGGTATAAGGGTAGTTGTCCCCACTTCTGATCCTGAAGCGGTCGGCGGGGCGATATCCCCGGGGATATTTCCTGTTTCCTGAGCCAAAGCTGTTGATGAGAAAAGCAATTGCGCGATAAGGATGACAAGGAGTACAGAACCGGCACGCACCTGACGTCGCTGTAGTTGTATAGAGAAGTTCATAAGAATCAAAGAAGAGGAATAAAGCGTAGCTACAGCTTATGAACCAACTGCCTCGTACACTTTTTCCCAGCCTGTTCCGGTATTCAGAAATACGGCTTTGTATAGGTAATTCGAGCCGGAAGATCCTTGAAAATCATACCCGGATATGACCATATCGGGTAAACTGTCGCCATTGACATCCATAAAATGCAAGCCACGTTCAAATGGTCGAGTGGAGAGAACTTTGACACTTGCATTAGTAACAAGCCCCGTACCGCTAATTGTAACAAAATAATACCCGTCACCACTCGGCTGCCACTGAGTCTGGAGCTGCTCAACTTTTCCATCTCCGTTAATATCCGTATAGTGGTACACATAGTTATAGCCGTCATATTCCTGTACGCCTTTTCCCACCACCCATGTTCCGTCGCCGTTATTCAGATAGGTATTATTTCCAGTGTATGGATCCTTGTCCACATTCGCGATATCGGTCAACCCATCGCCGTTTACATCGATCATGATCTCATTTACCACATCTTGTCCGCTGCAGGAAGTACAACTGTTTTGTTTATATTGAAGTATCGTTGGAACGGTAAATCCGCCTGTATTTGTTAAGACACTGACCGATTTGGGAGCTGTTAAGGAAAGTGTGGCAGTACCGGAAGGTTCGGGATCTTTATCGATGCCGACCGCATACTGAAAAGAAAAGGTCAAACTAGCTCCCAGGAGCAGACCAACGAGCAACATACCGGATGATTGCTTGGACATACGGGAAATAAGTAAAAAATAAAATGCGGAGGAAGAATCGATTATGTTTTTATCCTATACGCATATTTTCTTATGAGAAGATTTCTGAGGAAGAGATACCTGCCATGAATGTTGTTAGGTAGAACGTTGCAGGGACTCTCCGCATTATTCTTACCTATATCGAATACGCCAAAAGCCAACAATATCATGTCTGCGTTTTGGTTTGTTTGCTTAAAACTACCAGCAGGTACAAGACGAGTCAAGCTGTAATCCGGAGAAAAAAAATCGCCGCCGGTACTGCATTGAAAGAAATAGTTTCTCTATGGTATACTGTACAGAATGTTCAATAAAGACTGTCAGCATGACTTTCAAAACTCGTTGGTTTATCACTGGGACATTTTTATTTTTTAGTCTAATACATGTCAAAGATGTATTGGCATCCTATGCCACAGTGATCGAGCCACAATCCGGCCAATATTATTCGTTGCAGGGAGATACGCTCCAGATATGCAAAATGCAGGAAAGCGTACCGGATTGCCAAAAAGCCGTAGACTTCGGTTTCGATCTGCTGGCCCCGGCCAGAACGCCGGTAAAGGTTGAGATCATGGGAAAAGACGAATCGCAAATCTCGCCTCTCGTAGGAGAAATCTATCAGGCGGGTGATAACAATCATATTCGAATTCCGTTCGTTAGCAACGGCGAATTCAACCGGGAAAATATGGAAAGATATTTTATGGGTGAGAACGGCATGGTCGGCGTTTTTCAAAAATATACCCTATATCCCAGCTACGAAACGGGAAGTTCGGGCAGTGACGGGAGCGGCAGCCCGGTACTGGTGAGCGACAAAAGCCAACCCGATTTTTTCGTGCCGTTGGGACAAGCGAATGTAAGGGCAAAAAATCAACCGGTCTGCATTGAAAATCGATTGGGAAAGATCGATCTTGAGATTCAAGCCTTTCCGTCGGTCGAAGTATTGCTGGTAGTTATGGATCAGGCGACCAAAGAGATCTTGACCGACGTGCGGGTTCAGACCGATGAAACGGGAAAAGCCGAATACAGTCTCAACGGACTCGCAAAAGGAAACGCCGAGAAGATCCAGATCGTCGGATTCTTCGGTTCCAAAAGGGCAAATCTTTCGGGGGCGGCAATCGAAAAACTGATGACGATACCCGAAAGTCTGGTAGCCTTGAATACGGGCGCGACGGTTCAGCTGCCCGCCTGTATTCCACTCGATCAGCACAGCAGGGGACAATGTACAAATCAAGACGGAAGTAAATTTGCCATTGCCGGACTCAAACGCATTCCAGGAGTCCGGGGGAAATTCGCGGTTATTCCGGACCGAGAAAGAAGCACCTTCGCTCCACCGAGCAACGAGATCATTAGTCTGGATGTAGGGGAAAAAAGGCAAGAGGTTTCCGAGAGCGGAGAAAAGGCCAGTTGCGACATTCAGGTCGATATCCCGCCCCAAGCGTCACAGCCATATAATCTACCCGGACCGGAATGTGTGGGACCAGAGTGCGATATAGGTATGGATGAATTTTGTGAAGAAGTAACACCGCCGCGCGAAGTCTGTACCATAAATGATGTGCCCAACCAACCTTGTGCGTATTCGATGGATTGTACAAATCTGAAGACTGGAAAGGTAACCCATATATCTCCATTAGTCTACGTGTTTTCCAAAGAACCAACCATGTTTACCATCCGCTTGGATAACCGGCGCGGGACCCTTCCGGTTTTCGATCCGCCACCAACCCAAGCACCTGAACAGATATCCATTTCACCTCAAGGAGAGCTTGTACGCAGCGAGACAACCAAGGCAACCTGGAATGTGCTTACTATATCAAACAAAACTTTGATTGCCGTAAAAACAAAAAAACTGCTGGAGGCGTTTATTGAAATTTTAGGAAAAAATCCGCTGAATCCGGTCACCATAAAAACGGCCCTGGAAGATTTGAAAAAGGATCTTGTGCTGGCACCGTACCTGTTTTACGAATTCACGCTTCGTAAAGGGATGAAGCTAACGAAACCCGAAAAAGGTTTTGTGGTTGCCCAAGAGAATTTGCAAGGTTTTCTCCTAGATACGATTATGGAACGGTTGGGACTGAACAACGCGCAAAAGCAAGCATACCTGGAAGACATTATTCCCCGCATCAAATCATCGCCTTACTACTTTATAGGACTGGTGGACGAACAGGAGTGGGAGAATACCATTGTCCTGGAAACAAGTCCGGCCGTGCAGGAACGCAAACGGATCATGCTCTATATCGAAGGCATTCAAACTCCTGTCAACGTGGAAGAACCGCTTCTATCAGGAGTGCCCGATCCTGCCAGTTTCGACTCGTTTCTCTTAGAACTGGGAGTATACATAAAATAAAAGAGGCACACGTTTGCAAGATAAACCCCGGTTTGCTTGCGGGATGACAGTGCGATTTATATAATAAGAGTCAAGTTTGTTTCGTTGACATTTTTTATGAACAAAAAATATTTGTTCTCGGCAAGCCTGATCGGCGTCCTGGTTCTCATTGGGATTGTGGTTCTGGTAACGATGAGTCAGCCCAAAAATCCCGGCGGAATTCAATCAAACCCGGCCGTGCAAAATAAAAATCTGAATACGCCCGTCGCGGTTTTAAATCTCGACGAATTCGGCGGCCTGTTTGCAACGAACGAGATCAAGCAGGAAACTTTTTACGAACTAACCTTTCCCGGCGAGATCGAAGACCAGACCCGTGCCGCAAAACTGCGTCGTATCGAATATCAACTCCAGGAGCAGGCCCAGCAGGGAAATAATTCGGCCAAGACCATTTTCTCGGAGTTACAGGCGTATAAAAGCGAAACACAAAAGGTTGAGACCGGTCTCAAAAAACAGGAATGTTCACAATTGATAAACAAGCTTTTACCGTCCGCCGAAGCCGAAAACCTGAAAGCCGGGAAACCGCTAAGCGAAGATACGCTAAAAAGCATCGCCCAACCCGATTATATCCCGGATCTATGGAAACGACGCGAAACCGCGATGCTCAAAGCCGCCGTGTTCGACAACCCGGAAGAATCGTGTAAAACTCTTAGTCAGAATATCGTAAAAATAAAGCAGGATCTGGCACAGACACCGGATCTGGGGCCGATTCCTCCCAAAGCCGAAACAATGGCAAACGCGGCGCTCGACGCTACCGGCCAGGATCCGGTAAGTAAGAAATTTTATAATGCCGAAGCTTCGGATATTAACGTCAAAAAGAAAATTTCGGGGTACACGCTGGACAATACCATCCAAGTATCGATCCCGGCTACAACCGAAGTCTACGAATTATACCACAGCCTGGGTTTTGGAGACGCCGAAAAACTCGGCAGGCAGCTGGGAATGACTGGGTCGGCCGACAAGCCGGATTTTTCCAGTTATCTGATTCAGGATGAGAACGGAGCCCGTATCGAAATCGCTAAGAATTCAGGAGCTTTTCGCTATTTTGCCCCCGGTTATTTTACGCTCTCTACAGACATTCAAAACAACACCATGAGCCCGACTGAAAAGGAAGAATTATCACGTATCGCCGTGGGCTATCTGGAGCAGACCAAGCTTCAACCACTCCCGGGCTATCTGGTCAGCGCAACGTATCGTCAAAAAAATCGAAATACGTTGCTGGTAGAAATAAAGCGGGCCGAGAGTCTGGATGGCACGAAGACTCCGGTATTGAAAGGATTACAGCTCCTGCAGAGTAATACGCTCGAAACCGACAACATCCGCAAAAGCGATCCGTCCGTCTATGATACTTCGGACGGTTTTGACGGTATGGCCCGTCTGAATGATGCCAACACGATTACCGTGGAGGTCGATCGCGCAAGCAAAACGGTTCTCTATATCGATTACCGGATGCGACGCGTAAAGCGATCCCTCGGAAGATTCTCGCTGATCTCCTCGGAGGAAGCATTGAAGCGCCTGCAACAGGGGAAAGGGATAGTACAGTGGATAAACCCGGTTGGTTCGGTCGAGGGCAGCAGCCGCGCGACACTGTTTCCCAGCGGAGAAGCGGTGAGTACCCGCGCCAAGATTACTGACGTTCGCGTGGGCTATTTGAATCGCTCGGTGCTCTTACCGCAAGCTTACCTTTCTCCGGCCTACTTCTTTCAGGGCGAAGCCGTTTTGACCAACGGAACGGTTGTCAATTTTTTAACCGTCGTGAGCGCTTTGTCCGACGCTGATGAGACAAGCGCCAATCCATAACCCTCCCTTTTTCATGAGATACGTTTCTATTATGTTTCGATACGCGTTGCCGGTCTTGTTACTTTTTACGCTGGCCGCAACTCCCGGACAGGGACAAACTACGGTCAAACGTTATTTGCGTGTAATCGAGCCGGTAAGCGGTACCAATTTTCAGTTTATCAAAGGCGATCTGTGGATCTGCCGGGGTAATCCCAAACCGGGCGAAGCGTTAAAAGATATCTGTGAACAGCCGGCCAATATTTTGTTCGATATTCTCAAATCGCCGGTATGTCTTAATAACGAAGGTGAACTAGTATTTGAAGGACAACGTCAGGATACGGGTTTATGGGAAATTGCCAGTACTATACAGCTAAGATTTTCCGAATTTGAGGGAGATCATGTTAGGATTTATCTCAAGAAAAATAACGAACTGATTCAGGAAAACGTCGATACGTATTTGGCACCGCTTAGAAAGAGTACTTATCAGAATTACCGTTTATCGGCCCGGTGCGATGTAACCGATCAGTCCGACAGCGGTAACAGCCTGCTTTTGATCTCTCCGCAAAGCGCCAGTATCTATTTTACCGTGCCCATAGCTCAGGCCGTTGTCACCGGCCCGGCTCAAGTCGGATGTACGGACCCCGGTGGGGCGGTACGTTTCGATATCGCGGTAAAAGCCGCGCCTAATGCGAATGTTCTGATTGTCGTAGCCAACAAGGACCGTAGCCTGGTTTTACAGACGCGTAAAGTAAAAACCGACGCCACGGGTGAGATAAAAGTAGCGCTGGATGTGGTAACCGACGGTTATCAGGCACTCTCCATCTTTGCCTTTTACGACGACGAAAAATTGACGGCGGCGGAGATCGAGAAATACTTAAACGATCCGAGCCGTCCGGAAGCACTTAATCCCGGACTTGAAACCAAAATCGAACCGAACTGCCCCACGTTCAAGGAAGGTGATACAGTTCAAAATTGTGTTGAGTATCCGCTCGATGATTATCTAAATCCCCCTAAAAATGACATACCTCGCGATGGTGCCATTCCCCCGCTTAGTCCTAAGGATGCGCAAGACTCTCAACGATGGTTTCCTGATCTGGAACAGAGACAAAACAACATACGAGATCTTATGTTAGCACGTTGTTCAATGGAAAAATGCACCGGACGGAACGAAGGCAACGCTTCGCCGTCGAATTGTCCAAATATTGTCTATGATTGCGTGAAACCGACCGAAGCCCAAGTCGACGAATGTCAAAGTCGTTATGGGGCTCCAACTGGTATGCTTGGGATCCCAGCGTATGCCTTACAGTCTCATGGAATAGACATAATTGAGACTGTTTATGCCCAGGATGTGTCGCGCAAACAAAGCGTCGTGGTTGTATTCGGCAAAGATCCTGCCTCAATACGTGAAGCCTACGAGCGGGTGGTGGCATCACAGTTATTTGTCCTGTGGTACGAAAGTGTCTATAAAAATAATCCTGCGGCTGATTCAAATAGTATTGCCCAGTTTGCGCGTTCGCTGAAAAGAAATTTTGACGCTTGCAGCAACGAAGGCTTTTCCAACGGCGCCATCCCACTGGCTAATATTCAAAGCGGGAAAAGCTGCACAGAGAACGGAACCGAGAAATTTTTTAACAGCACGGGAGCGAACGTGATCGCTTTTGCGCAGGAGAATCTGCAGAATCATCGCGAAGAAGTGGCCGAGTTTGCCAATCAGGTACGGACCCAAACCAACGGTGCGATCAGCGAAGCAAGTATATGGGAGGCGGTCATCAGCAAAAACGGACCCGGTAAAGAAAAAGTGCTGCTGTGCGACGGGATGCCACCGGCGATTGTGTACTAGTAACAATTGCGCAGCGAGTACTTCAGCGTCTCTTCCTTATCCTGAGCAACCGGCACCAGGAAGTTCAGTTTCCCGGCCTCT
This sequence comes from Candidatus Altimarinota bacterium, assembly GCA_039809385.1. GTDB lineage: Bacteria > Patescibacteriota > Gracilibacteria > JBDHUY01 > JBDHUY01 > JBDHUY01. Next base: position 56,389 of record JBDHUY010000005.1, on the reverse strand, counting down.
TCTTTGTCAAACTTGAAATTGTTATCCAGCACCTCCAGATTGGTCGCATAGGTATTTTCGACCACCTTGATCGTGACGTTCTCTTTTTTATGATTGGCCAGTTTCACTTCGTAGCTGGTCGTTGTACAGTTGCCAAAACCAAACAATCCGGTCGTCGATTTACTATCGGTTTGCTTTTTCTCGGCCGTCAGATCAAAGGCATTCCCGAGCAATAACTCAATCTCTTCGTCCTTGGGCGTATGATCGATCTGGTCTTCGCCGATGAACTGCAACTGTCCGTCGGTATCGGCTTTATAGACGCGCACGATTCCCTTGGGCAGAGGCAAGCCCAAGCCTTTATCTTCGCTGTTTTTCATCTTCATTTTGACCTGAACCTTTCCCTTCGTGTCACCCGAACCGCGATAGTAATAATTATAGCTGTTCGAATCAAAGACATACTCTTTTTCTCCGGAAACATTTTTAGCCTCCAGCAAAGAGATCTGCTTGGATTCGTTGTTCAAAAGATCGGTCCGGCGCTCCAGGGTATAGAGATGGTATTCGAAGAAACTTTGTTCGTTAAACTGAGGGGCAGGGGCCGCGTCTGCGGCCTTATCTAACCGGGATTCTTCATACGCAAAGCCACCGGAGGCCGGTGGCTGAACGCGGTTAACATCACCGGCTACCAATTTAAGCTTTGCATTAGGAAAGCCAGTTCCGGACTCGTTTTTAATCGTAGTCCAGCCTTTGATGTCTACCTTCTTGTCATCATTGTCTACTACGGCAATATAGTCGGCATTCCAGGTCAGACCGCCGGTCAGATAGCTGGTTTGCGCGTCGTGTTTGCCCTCTTTTTCGGTATAAACGGACCAGACTAGTGTCGGCTTTGTCAGCAAACCGCCGGGGATCTCGGAAAAAGCGATCGAGGAGACATCGCGAAAACTTTTCACGCCGCCCTCGGTCTGGAGCAAAATAACGCCGTCCTGATAGGAAAGAAGCTTTCCTTTGTATTCTTTGACTCCGTCGCCTTCTTTGACCTGAATAGTCAAATCCTTGTCCAGGTACTTTTCGAGCAGTTTATCCTGGCCGATCAGATCATTTTGATAGGACTGCTCGACCACCTGGGCTTTAGGGTCGACCAGATCCTGAAAAAAGACCGAAGTGGTATTGATCAGAGTTGGCACATCGACATACTTGATCAGATTATAGCCTTTTTTCAAATCCAGTTCGCGCTTTTCTTTTACCAGAGCCAGATCGCTGTTATAGACCGTCACTTCGGTTTGGCCTTTATCCAAAGACTCTTGGGCGTTGGCTAGATTGCTCAAAAAATACTGCGGTTTTTCGGAGGAGGTAATATGCGAATAGGAAAAAGGTGCACCCCCTGAAAGCGACGGAACCGAAGAAGGAGCGGGCGGAAACATCAACGCAAGAACCAGAACCGCCGCAAGGCCCGTCAGGGCCCCGGTCAGCCATATTTGTGCTTTCTTTTTCATAAACGAGAGATTAAAGTATAAGCAGTTTCTAAAGGAAATAATACACTTTTTGATAAAAGATTACAAAATTCACGTAGAGACGCAATGCATTGCGTCTCTACTGGTTGCCAAACACACTCCCTGTTCAAAGGAAATTCGAAAACCTTGATGCGTGATTCTAGATTCTTTATTCGTCCCTCATGATTGCCGAAGTCATCCTGGAGTCCTATTCACTACCGCGCGAAGCTTTTAGCTATGCGATACCGGATATCATTCCATGTAGAGACGCCCCGCCGTGGCGGGGCGTCTCTACGGACGTGAGGGTTGGTATGCTGGTAGAGGTCCCGTTTCGCAACAAACTCGAAAAAGCCATTGTCGTAGGCTTAAAGGAAGCAGAAGAAAGCGCAAATCTGAAAGAAATCCGCCGGGTACTGAATCCGACACCGATTTTAGCCGTCTGGCAGATCGAGCTGGCTTACTGGATCGCCGAGTATTACCGGTGCCCGTTGTTTAAGACCATCGATTTGTTCGTGCCAAAGCTGGCCTGGGAAGAGAAACAGGAAGATTGGGTCAATCGGGAAATCCATGTTACCCTCCTGGATGCCAGCCTGGCGCGGGGAACCAAAGAAAAAAGAATCGCCGAGTGGCTGATATTTCACCGTGAAAAAACCTTCCAGGACATGTCTAGAGAACTGGAGGTATCAAAACCGTATCTTAGGAAATTAGCAGAGAAAGGCATCCTATCTTTGAGAGAGGGAGATATCGTTCCGCCCTATTTCAAAGAATACGATCTGGGATCGATCGCGGTAATAGACGAAAAGGGCTTGAAAAAGTTAACCGTGGCTCAAGAAAAGGCCTATCAAGCGATCCTGGACAATGGACAGAAAGTATTCCTTTTACACGGAATTACCGGATCAGGAAAGACCGAAATATACCTTCATCTTGCCTATAACGATTATAGACACGGTAGACAAACTTTGATTCTGGTACCCGAAATAGCCTTAACGCCCCAATTGATCGGCTATTTTTTCAAAGTGTTTGGTAAATCGATCTCGGTGATTCATTCCCAACTCTCCGACGGAGAACGGTTTACCGAGTGGGTACGGATCAAAAATCGCGAATCGAGCGTTGTCATCGGATCGCGCAGCGCTCTTTTTTCGCCGTTTCAGGATCTGGGGACGATTGTGATCGACGAAGAGCACGAATGGAGCTATAAGAGCGACCAGAATCCGCGCTATCATACCCGTAGCGTGGTGGTTGAAATGAACCGCAAACTCGGCACGGCCGTAATTTTGGGAAGCGCCACTCCCGACATCGAGAGTTATTACCGGGCCACGGAGGGACAATATATCTTGCTGGAACTAAGCAACAAAATTGTTGTATAATAGCGGCAATTATTTTTTGTTGTCAAAACAGCATATGAAAGACAAGAGCATAATATACAAATTTGGCTTTGTGTCGCTGAGAAAAGCTGATTTTCTTTGAAAAAGAGAGCTCGGACAAGACGGTCTATGAACAGTAAGAATTCAGATCGAATTAGGGATTCTTTTCGAGCCATTCTTTGAGTTGTTTGGCATAGGCTTGACGCTCTTCCGGCAGAGCAATTTGCTTTTGCGAAATATGCTCGTATAAGCGATCGTCGGTATAGCGCGGGAAAATATGAAGGTGATAATGAAAGGCATGCTGGTTTCCGGCAGGTTCGTTATTCTGGAGTATAGTAACGCCATCGCAGTGATAGACTTCCTTGAAGGCCAGCGCCATTTTTTGCGATATCTCAAAGATACGGGCTCCATATACCGGAGGCAGGTCGTACATATTTTCAAAATGCGCATTAGGAACCACGATAACCCGGCCGGGATTCTTATCGATCGAAAAAGAATTCATAAAAACGGCCACAAGTTCATCCCGGTATACCAGATCGTTTCTCTGTAAAAGAGTATGTTCGTTCTCGACCCCCTCAATCCCCAGACAAATCGGACAGACATAATCGGCCAAAACATGGTTGTACATACAAACCCAAAGAAAATATATGATTTTTCACTTTCCTATTTTCAGCACAAGATAATCTACCGGTCTTAGTATTAAAATTCCCGCAATATTTTGTCCAAAGTAGGCACCAAAGTCACGAATATCGCCTGTCAAAAGATGCGTCGCTTTTGCCTGAAGGGCAGCGTAAAGAATAGGCTGATCTTTCGGACGAAGTTTGATAAGATTATCGATTTCAAATGCCTGAGGCATAATCGTAGAAACAATATCTACTTCTTGCAGCAGCTTTTTCAAGCCGGGTACATGCGACTCATCCAAGTTCCTGACAGCCTCTTCAACGGCATAATCCGAGGTACATAAAGCTACGTGCTCTAACTTCCAGAGCTGTAACAAGACAGAGTCCGGTTTATAGGCAACGGAAAACAATACGTTTGCATCGAGAAATATACGATCCACAAAAATTTATTTAGGTGGCGGAGTATGAGGAATGCTGTCAGGGTCGATTCCCATGCTCACCACCTCATCCCGAAGTTGTTGATATTCATCAAAGGTAACAGCATTATTCAATAGAAATTCTGCTTTACGGTCTTTGCTATACATCTCGATAGGAACAGAAAATACCGGCCGGATGAGAATTCCGTCGGTGGTAGACTCAATCAAAACGTTTTTGCCTTCATCAAAGCCAAAGTCTTTCCTCATTTTTACGGGAAGCACCAGAGTACCTCGTTTCCCGATCGTTATGGTGGTAGTATTCATGGAGATTTTCTGATATTCAGACTTTCTGCACATTTATAGTATATCTTTATTTTGAAAAAATCAATGATTTTTCACTTTGCATTTTGCATCCTTCCTATTGTCAGGACAAGCTTTTCATTTTACACTGCTTGCTGTCTTGTCTCCATAGCTCAATGGATAGAGTACTCCCCTCCGAAGGGAGTGATGAGGGTTCGACTCCCCCTGGAGACACCAGAGATAGTCTAAAGTGAAAAGTCCAAAGTCTAAAGTTCTCCTCAAGAAGTTGAGCTTACAAGCCTGACGGGAAAAGAGTTCAAAATCAAAGCAACTCCCGGGTAAGTCCTTCGCGCCCCAAATGTAGCCAATAGTCAGTTTCGGGCGTATCATTACCGTTGATATACTTCTCCTGATAAGCTCCCATGAACTCCATGGCCAGAGCAGCCAGAGTATAGTCATAAAGATACGAATGCTCGTGGGAGGTCAGGGGATTACGCTCATGGTATAGTTCGGCTACCAGTTCTATTCTTTTGCGCAGCGGAGTGTTTCCAGAAGCGTCATGCATGAGATTGGCGGCAATTACGGCCAGTTCCTGAATGCGGGGGTACCAGTTGGCTACCGAAAAATCCAGGATATAGATCTTTCCGGTATCGGATTTTAGAATATTGGCTTTGGTAAAATCACCATGCACAAAACAAGACGGCAGCGTTTTCACGGGTATACGAAGATAGGACCGGATCGCCAGCTCGACCAGCGGCAGATCGGCAGGTTGCATAAACGCACGCGTTTTTTCAAACAGAACCTCGATATTGGGAATAGCCCAGGAATCGAAGAGAAAAGCGGGCCTATACTCGATTCGGTTGATCAGGATCGCCTGTTCTATAATGCTACGCAGTTCGGCTTCGTCCGGAGCCCGATCCATATCCAGAAAGGTTTTTCCGTGTATATATTCCATCAATACCAGACATACACCGTTCAATTCAGGGTCATGATATAAAATCCGCTCATCCCCGGAAGCAAGAATACGGGGATGAGATACTCCGTTTTCCAGTATCTTTTGCATTATATCAACATAGCGGGTAATCGTCTCCGGACTACGGCTTTTGGAAAATATCTTGGCTAGAAAATCGCCCTTTTCGGTATGCAATTGCACGTTACAATCTTCATACCCGACGTCCAAAATCGAAAAGCTGTTCAGCATGCCAATTTGATAAGATCGACACACTCGATCCAGAAGCGGCTTGATATTGCCGCTAAAGGTTAACCGATTCAGTGGAGAAGCGTTGGTATTCATGATCGTTTATAGGATGTTTTGAATCTACCACGTTTCTAGGATCTTTCCATAGTGAGACAAAAAAAGCCGAATAATAAGCCAGAATCTTTCCTGTCTTTTCCGCAAGAAATGGGTTTTCAGAGACAAGCGGATACGGTATGGTATACGCGGTCTTTTAATTTTCAGCTAAAAATGATGGATCACTACAGTACTATTGCTAAAGCGCTTGCCTATATTCAGGAAAATCGAAAAAATCAGCCCGGTCTGGACGAAATCGCCAAGCATTTGCACATGAGTCCATTCCATTTTCAGCGTATTTTTAGTGAATGGGCCGGGGTCAGCCCTAAGCAGTTTCTACAATATATTAATGTGACTCATGCCAAAGAGCTTCTGAAAAAGCAAAATTCGATCCTGGGAGCTGCCTACACGACCGGCCTCTCGGGGTCGGGACGTCTGCACGATCTGTTTGTCAAACTGGAAGGAATGACTCCCGGGGAATATAAAAACGGCGGCAAATACTTAGAAATATGTTATAGCTTTGGCAATTCGCGTTTTGGCGATTATTTGGTAGCCTCTACCTCTCAGGGTGTCTGCAATTTGTTCTTTTATGAAGAGAGCCGGGAAAAAGCTCTTCGGGAGGTCCAAGCTCAGTGGCCGCAAGCAAAACTAACAGAACAAGAAACGCCATTGCATACCAACGTTAAGCGTTTTTTTGAGAACAAATTAGAGAATAAAGCCGTTATTCCACTCCACTTGAAAGGCACACCGTTTCAGCTCAAAATCTGGGAAGCGTTGCTACAAATTCCGGAAGGACAGCTTCAATCCTACACCGACATAGCCACAACGGTAGGCAAACCTGAACATCGCAGAGCGGCAGGAACAGCAATCGCCAAAAATCCGGTAGGTTTCCTTATCCCCTGCCACCGCGTGATCAGATCGATGGGAATCGTCGGAAAATACCGCTGGGGCAGTACGCGCAAAACCGCGATGATTGGGTGGGAAGCGGCTCAAAAGAAAATACCATCGGCTTGATTTTTACACAAACTAGTTTATACCAAGGAGGTAGACTATTTTATTTATCTTGGTAGCATCTCAATGAACCAACCATCTGAAACTTCTGAAAGAACAAAGCAATTGGAAAAAATTCTTGCTCATTGGCTGGAACAAGCGTTGATTACACGAAAACAACACGATTTACTCTTCACACTTCCCGACGATCAGGTAAGTAGGTTTTGTAGCATGGTTGTAAAAAGGGAAGTCCTTTTACTAGAAGGGAATTATAGTGATCAGGATAAAGAAATTCTGCGAACTTTGGATCCTAGTCGGGCTGTCGCCATGCTACTTACAGAGGAACAAGCCGCCACGCTTGATGCTAACGAAAAAGACACCTCCCGATAGAATTAAGATGAAATTATATATATGAAATTTGTCGGACTCCTTAGAGGCATCAACGTCGGCGGAAAGAATATTATTAAAATGGCCGACCTGAAGCTCTGCTTTGAACAGAACGGTTTTCGGAACGTATCAACATATATCCAGAGCGGCAATGTTATTTTCGAGTTCGCTAAGATTTCAACACAAGAATTGGAAGAAAAGATCGAGCAAGCACTATCAAAAAGATTCGCCTATGAAGCCCGCGTATTGGTTCGATCTGCAGAGGAAGTACAAAGGGTTCTCAGAGACGTGCCCGTAACTTGGAATACTCGGGACGATTTACGCTGCTACATAGCATTTATCAAAGAGCCGAGCACGACAAAGGGAATCCTGGAAACAATCGATACAAAAGACGGTATTGATTTTATTCAGGGCGGAAACGGGGTCATCTATATGTCAACTATATTGAGCAATGTGACTAAAAGCTCTTTCAGCAAACTGGCCGGCAAAAAGATCTATCAAGCCATGACTATCCGCAACTACGCCACTACCCAAAAGATAGCCGCTTTACTAGTATAATAAATTATATTAGCAAATATATACATCAAATTTTGTCTACTTGTCTTGCTGAAGGAAGTTTATCACTCATGTAATTCCACAATGAAAAAACCACCCGGAAAAGTCATCTGTTCCCAAGGACATACCTATTATAAAAGCAGCGACTGTCCAGTATGTCCATAATAAAATTAGTTCATGTCAAAGTAGCACACAAATCGTTACCATTTTTTATTGTTTTCTGCTCTTCTTAACCTTCACCGGCAAAGCACGTACATAGTCTAGCGACCGCTGCACCCAGTTCATAAGAATCTGCGGGCTATTTTTCATACTATCCGAAACAGCCACATATTCTTTCATAATATGCCCTTTCATCGGTTCGAAACGGGAAGTGCCCTGGTGCGTTAGGAATTCCTGCCGGTCGGCTTCGCCCATACGCAGAATAAGGTTATCCTGATGCAGCCCCATCATCATATTCCCATTCACGAAACAGCAGGGATACCCAAACATTTTACGTTTTTCAACCACCGGATCGGGCGGAACCAACTCTTCAAACAAAGAGATAAGCTCGGGCGGAGACTTTTTCCATTGCATAATTCATTCGGATATTGGAAAAATAAAGATGATCAACGTCTGTATCGAGACCTCTGAAAATTCCAACCGTTGCGGGAAGGTCGACAAAGAGACCGACTTGGCTTAGATCTTAACGATATTCCGGATTTGGAAAATCAAACCGGGCCCCTGCATCCCATTTGGAACGCTGATTGCCGTAAGCTGGAATACCCCCATTCTTTTTCAGCATCTGCGCCAGATGCATCAGGTTCCACGTCATAAACGTTGTATTACGGTTGGTGAAATCGTTTTCCGGTCCGCCTGAGCCGGGATCAAGGTACGAGGGGCCCGGACCTGCTTCACCGATCCAGCCCGCATCGGCCTGGGGCGGTATGACAAAGCCTAAATGCTGCAAAGAATACAGAATATTCATCGAACAATGCTTGATACCGTCCTCGTTTCCGGTGATGAGGCATCCGCCTACTCGTCCGTAATAGGCATACTGGCCGTCTTTATTGAGTTGTCCGGAATTGCCGTACAATCGCTCAATCACTCGCGTACAGATCGAAGATTTCTCCCCCAGCCAGATCGGCGAAGTAAGGATCAAGATATCGGCATCCATAACCTTCTTGAAAATCCCGGGCCAGTCGTCCTTGCTAAATCCATGTTCGGTCATATCCGGCCAGACCCCTGGCGGAATATCGTGATCCACTGCTCGAATTACCTCAACCTTGACCCCGTGTTTTTCCATAATACTCTTGGAAATTTCCACCAACCCCTGGGTATGGGACAGTTGCGGAGAAGGCTTTAGCGTACAATTGATAAACACAGCGGAGAGATGGGAAAAATCCCAATTCTGCTGAGAAGTATCAATAGGATAAAGGATGAAGGAATAAGAAAAGAAGCCAAACAATACATTTCTCTTCCCAGCCTTCCGCCTAATACTTTTCGATCAAAATCGACAAAATTTTCGATACTTCGGCCCGGGTAATCGGCCTTTCCGGTCCGACTTTATGCTGAGGCGTGCCGTCGGGATTAGTATACCCCGATAGAATCTGGTTTAAAACCAAAAAATTCAGAAACTTCATATACCACGCACCGGCAACCGTATCGGTAAAGGAACTTTCCCCTCCGCGAATATCAGCCAGTGCCAGCCATCCAAGCAGCATGATCTTCCAACTTTCGGCCCTGAGAACTGGTTGATCCGGGCGGAATGTTTTGTCGCTATATCCGTCAATGAGACCACTAGTATTTCCCTCAATAATATACCGCACCGCCCAGTGTACGGAAGGTACGTCTGAAAAAGGATTGAGTGAAACAGGCAAGCTTGAAACATCAATTTTTTTGCACCTCAGAACCATCGCCACGAGCTCTGCACGAGTGATGGGCTGATCGGGAGCAAATTGCATTTTCAAAGCGCCGGTTTCGTCCTTTAAACCGTCCACACCGCACACATTGTGAAGTTTCTCGGCATAATCTTTAGCCCAGTGATCTTTGGTGTCGGTAAAGAAAGAGGTACCGGACGAAGCATTGGTATTTGCGTTGGAGACATTCGCGTTGGTATTGGTACCCGCATTGGTATTGGAATTGAGGCTGGCAATCTCCGTACCGACGTCGAAGCGGAAAGACTCAGTATCCTTTTTGCCGTTTTTATTCCATACTTCACACTCGCCTTCTACCGTGGATTCGGCGGCAAACAAACTTGATTCGGAAGGGGTATAAGAGATATCGATGATTCTCTCGCTTCCCTTGCTACTGTTGGTATTGCTGTTTTTGTTTTTATTGGTATTCGTATTGGCGTTATTGTTTTGATTAGCGTTCGTGTTCTGATTGATGTTGGTAACAGTGACGTTTACATTCGTGTTATTGATCGTTATTTTGGTCCTGGAAAGATCAAAACCGGCATTGCTCGTATTCGTATCGATCGCACGGCAGACAATAGTCTGGTTGCGAGGTTTTTTTCCGCTCAGATTACCGGGAATCAACAGCGAGACAGCGGGGGCGCTCACCGAAGACGAATTAGTATTTTTATTCTTGTTACTGTTGGATGAGCTGCCACTCCCGGACGAATTACTGTTACGGTTGACGGTAAAATTGGTCTCTTCGAGGGCACTGACATTCCCGGCCTCGTCGGTACACTTAACCTCCAATGTGTAGTCTCCGTTGGACAGCACAAAAGCTTTGGTATGACTGGTTTGCAGCGAAGAAGTAAGGGTAGAAAAATTACCGTTATCCTGACGGTATTGACAAGTACTGGATTCCGAAGACGTTACCGAAAGCGAGAAATTCGTTCCTACAGTGTCGCCGTCTTGTGGGTTATTGATCGTAACGTCGGGTGAAGTCTCGTCCCACACAAACGAATCGTCGGTTCCTTCTTTTGAATTGTTGGAGGTATCGACCGCCAGAGGCGTAACCTTATATGTGATTCCTTCGTCCAGCTGGTTTACCAGCGAATTGGCGTTATAGACCCACGTCGCTCCGCTGCCGCTCTTATTGACACTGGTAGTCAACGAGATAGGAGATGTTCCCCAGGAAGAACCGTTGAAATATTTGTCGTCGGATTGGCGCTGAATATAGGCGGTCACGTTATTGATAGCACTATTGTCGGTCGCGGTTCCCTGAATCGAAGTAGTGGCGCTAAAGGTGCCGGGACCGTAACGGTTCCGCGCAATAGTGGCAGCGGATGTCGGAGAAGTTGTATCGGTTACCGCTTCTCCCACCGAAACCTGGAATGTAGAGAACAAAAATAAAAAAAACAGGGCGATACACGTTGCCAACAAGGGGGCAAAAATCCGTTTCATACAAAACAGTAATAAAGTACATGAAATAATCATCTTGTATTGTATAAAACCCTGCAAAATGGTCAAGATCGGGATATACAAAAAAGGGCCCGGTTCTCCCGGGGCCCTTTTCTGAAAATCCAAGTGGAAATGAAACAAGATTATTCGGTCTTCTTGGTTGGATCGATAATATTGACCGCCATCTTGGCCATTTCGGCGCGGGTTGTATTACCGCCCGGTCGACACCGGTTCAGCGGATCTCCCTCGGGAGTGAGATCGCCACTGATATATTTCTTCTCCATCGCAAAATTGAAGAAACGGGCATACCAGGCATTCTGGTCGACGTCGGTACACGGAGAGATGAAACTGCTGGTTAGTTCTTCGTCGTTGAATACTGAACGCAGCACAATCTTTAATGCCTCTGCCCGGTTGACGGGAACATCGGGACGGAATGTACCGTCAGGATACCCTTGCAACACACCGAATTGTTTCAGTCGCAAAATGGCGGAAGCCGCAAAATGCTCTTCGGAAACATCCGGAAACGGTTTTTCGGTAACCGAAGGCAGTTGGCGGAAACGGCATTGCGCCACGATCTTAGCTAACTCGCCGCGGGTAATCAGATTATCGGGTTTAAACAGATTCAGCAGATTTCCAGCACTGTCCTGATAGCCCAACACATTGCAGCGTTCTTTCAGTTCTTCGATATACAGCGCAGCCCAATGCCCTTCAACATCTTTAAAGAAGAATCCACCGCCAATCGCTCCGTTATTATTCCCATTGGCGCTATTCGTATTTCTATTGATATTCCCATTGGAGCTACCGGAGCCGCTGTTGGTATTGGAACTGTTAGTATTTCCACTACCTACCTGGTCGTTGGTAGTAAACTGGAAAGCATTCTTACCCTGGCGATTGTTTTTATTGTAAACCTCGCAGGATGCGTTGACCGTGCCGTTGGCGGGATAGAGGTTGGCACTGCCAGGCATATAACTTATTTCCAGCGTTTTGGCGACATTATTGCTATTCGTGTTGCCGTTACCGTTGGCATTGCCGTTGTTGGCGTTGGAATTGGCGACATACTCAGTAACGGAAACATTGGCATTTACTTCAATTCCGTTAATCAACATTTTGGCTGTTTCTGGCTTGAGACCGGTATTCGTGGTATTCAAATCGGTAGCGCGACAAACGATTTTCTGGTTGCGGTCTTTGGTTCCGGTAAGAGAACTGGGCTGCAAGACCGAAATGGAAGGATCGAACGCGGTCGAGCCACCCCCTCCTCCTCCACCGCCGCCGCCACTGCTACCAGAACCGGTAGATAGGCGGGTTAGAATGACTGCCGTGGGTGTATAAGTGATCGTAAACTTAAATCCGCCGATATTGAGACCGGCACCATTGGGCATACCATTAAAGATCCCACTAACACCACCCGTAGCCTGAACAATCGTAAAGGTGTTACCGGGAACAGGACTGAAACCGAAAGTCGTATTGAGGGTCGCATTGTTGAGATTGACACTTCCGGTGCTGTTGAGCTGGTCGTACTGTGTTCCGACTGTGGTGCCATTTAACTCAAGATTGAGATTGCTTGTGGAGGCAAAGGTAGTATTTCCTGCAGTCAAAACACCAGGACTAGTGCCGGGAGCAACAACGGCAGTATTATTGAGAGTAAGTGTTCCGGCAATTGAACCGGATCCTCCTACAACAGGACTTCCATTCAGTACGACTCCATCAGTTGCATTACTACCATTAAAGAGAATCTTTCCTCCATAAATAGTAGTAGTGCCATTATAGGTATTATTACCATTGAGAGTCATTACATCCGTCAAGTTGCTTCCAGCAGTCAACTCAAGATTAAATGTAGAGGCGCCATCATCGATCACGCCATTAATCACCATAGGAGCAGCGTTATTTGACTGTATTCGACTATTGGCCAACAGAGTAATATTCCCAGTTACTGTATGCACGCCGCCGCTAAAGGAATTGAGAGCACCGCTACTAACGTTCCCAATACCGGCTATGTCAAAGGATTCTGCTGTAGTAAAAGCATTAGTGGAAAAATAGACAGTTGCACCGGAATCAATAACCGTTTTCCCATCAGAGGTTCCCAAAGAGCTGGCGTTAGTCGTGTTGAGAGCACCATTAGTAACATTGGTCTGACCAGTATAGGTGTTCACACCTGACAGTATGTTAACACCCGTACCATGTTTGGTTAATGTACCGCTTTCACTAATTACTCCACTAAATGTCTGACTGGTATTATTGTCTCCAAAGAAAAGCAGTCCTGAGCCAAGCATAATATTACCGGCTCCGGCGATATTACCGACAACTTCGCTCATGCCGTTTACATCGAAAGTAGTGAGATCGGCAACCGTCACAGTCCCGCTTCCAACACCATTCGGAATATTTCCATTCGAAGTCCCCAACTTCAGAGTACCGACGCTTACCGTAGTATTTCCGGTATAGGTGTTACCGGTTGCCGTAGAAAAGGTTAAAGTTCCTGTACCGTTTTTAGTCAAATTGCGGGAACCGCCCGCTTCGGCCAACACACCGGTAAGAATTAGCTCCGTACTAGGATCAACGGAAATAATCGCCGTTGGGGTATTTAAGGTAACAGTTCCGCTGATAGTCTTGGTGGCTCCGGGGGATACAGCAGCAATAGCAGGATTGGTCGCACTATTAACCGTAAAATTTACGCCCGAAGGAATAGTGAGTGAGTCAGCGATTTGCAAAACTGCTGGATCGTTGATCGTAACAGTTCCTGTAGTAGAAAGAGCATTATTATTTAGACCAGCATACAGAGTACCTGTTTGATTGATAATGGTCCCTCCAGTGTAGCTATTGTTCCCTGTAATCTTCATCAAACCAGCACCACGCTTGTCTACTGTACCAACCATCGTTCCGTTGGCTACTGGAACCAGGAGGTCAAAATCACTAGCAGCAGCTGGTATATCGCCAATATCAAATATAATCGAACCATTCAGTCCAAGTGTTCCAGCACCCTGAACTGTCGAAGTTGTCAAACCGACATTCCCGGTCTGAGTTCCGCTGACAAAATAATCAACCGCATCACCAGCCTCATCATTGACAGTGAAGGTACCCCCGCTATATGTGCTGGCAGCCAGAGTATCATTTCCGGCCTGACCATTAGCAGCCAAAGAACCGGCTAGATTGGTAAAGAACAGTGTATCTGCTCCACCCCCCTGAGAAGCGGTCAGCGACTTTCCACTGGCCAGGTCATTTACCTCCAGGGTATCGGAGTTGCCCCCCTGCAAGACGCTATAATTTTCAATATTGGAATACGTAACATTAAAATTGGCGATTCCTGAAAAGAAGGCTTGAGTTGCGTTAAACGTAACAGTTTGCCCCGTACCGCTGGTGTCATCAAAGTTAATTGCGTCAATCGCAGAACCGTTGCCATTCAATGTAATATCACCGGGACCAAAGTTGGTACTGCTAATCGTGCTGCCATTATCAATACTGAATATATCCTGCGCAGCACCACCATTGACTGTCAGAACACCGGCATTCTGCTGAAAAGAAGCTTGGATGTCATAGGCAGAAGCACTGGTTCCACCATTGATGGTAAAATTATTTACCGTTGTAGGATCATAAACGATATTGGCAGGAGCAATGCCACTGAGAGTAGTTGCATTGAGTGTGACCGTCCCCATAGCATTGGTGTCAGCAGAATTGTCCACGACGATATCGTTGAGTCCAGAGTTATTATCAAGCGAAACCTGTCCTTGAATAGTATCCAGTGATCCGCCCGTACCAATAGTAACACTGTCCTGGGACAAAGTTCCATCATAGAAAAATGCCATGGAAGAGCCCACCACATTAACCGTATCAATTGCACTACTACCATAGAGATAGATATCACCTAGAACGCTTCCAAATGTAACTGACTGACCATTAGGCAAAACGACCGAACCACCGGTGGTCGTATTTACCGTATAGGATTGGGCGGTATTATTACCATTATTATAGAAAGTAACGGTGTCCAGAGACCCCCCGGTCAAATTAACAGTGGCATTAATGTCATCAAGCCGATTAATTGCATTTCCAACAAAGATATTGTCTACCCCAGATCCGGCGGAAACGCCTACTGCCGCATTATTACCCCGAATATTAAATGTATCATCCCCATTTAATCCATTAAGCTGAAGTGGAACAGTAACATTATGCACGCTTAGCGTATCGGAATAGGCCGTTGTAAGATCAGCATTTACGGTGAGGGAGTTCAGTGAGCTGGTAGTACAGACAACATCCGTACCTGCCCCGCCAGGTTGACTACAATCTCCGACAACTGCACTAAAATCGATATCATCGGAATCAAAAATAAGCGTATTGGCGCCGGATACATTGACAACAATGGCGTTAGCACCACCATCATCGGCCTGTAGGGTAAAATTACCGCTCCCATCTTTGGTGAGAGTGGAAGCCGCATCAGCTACCTGGATAAAGAGCACGCTCAGAAGAAACAACGCTGAACTTAGCAGCACTGTTTTCCCAAGACGGGAAAGTATATATTTCATACAAGATGAAAAAATAATGAAATAAAAAAATAAAAAGATCGTATAAAAAGAAATAGACACAGCCTATTTTCTTTTTGGTGAAAATAAAAAGGAAAGAACTAAAAAATTACTGTCGGCCTCAACCATGCTGATGTTTCAAGTTAGCAGAGTATAGTTTCTATCGTGCCAAAGACTAGAGATTACTGTAGCAAAAATCCGGTTCCACGCAAGCTATTTTTGGCTTGAGAAAAGTGTAAAGTTTGATTTACATATCGAACGGCAACAACACCTGTTAAACGCTTTTCAACTAATTTTGTTTCAAGAAAATGTATACACAAAAAGACCCGCCGCGGCGGGTCTTTTTGGAAAGAGTACTATAAAAGAAAAGTTCCGTACTAGGGCAATCCCAGCAAGATTCTTCCAATCAAAACGGCCGTTTCTCCGCGAGTTACATTGCGGTTGGGCCGGAAAGTACCGTCGGGATATCCCTTCACGTGCGCCTGGGCCAAGGCATGGAGAATGATTCCGTAAAACCAGTCGCCGGAATTCACGTCCGAGAAAATATTAACTGCGATCAAAAGCTCGGTGAATCCTTTGAAGTACTCCAATACTTTGGTCGCTTCGGCACGAGTGATGAACTGGTCAGGGCGGAAGGTACCATCTTTAAATCCCTCCACGATACCCCGTTTTTTGGCACATATCACTGAATCGTAAGCCCAGTGAGTCGAGGGAACGTCTGGAAACGAAGCCACGCCGTCAGTCTCTCCTACGGCACATGGACGGCAGCCGACGACCATTTTTACAAACTCGGCACGCGAGATTGAATTATTGGGCCGATATTCATGCAAAAGATTTCCATCCAAATCTTTATACCCTAATACGCCACACTGTTTATACAACTCTTCGATATAATCTTCGGCAAAATGTCCGGTAGTATCATTAAATGTTTCACCGCCGACTCCTCCACCGCCGTTCGTATTACCGTTTTGCTGTCCACTCACAGCCCCGCCGGTAGTAAATTGAAAGGTAACGGCACCTTTTTTATCGTTGGCGGTTTTAATTTCGCAATAGACAGAAATCAGACTTCCGCCGGGCAATAGATTTGATCCCGGCTCATAGATCATATCCAGAACTTTGATAGAATGGAGAATTCCGTTAGCGTTTGAATTTCCCCCGTTTTGGACTACCACCAGAGTCGGAGTCACGGTCTGGCCGTTTATCGTCATGATCGCGGTATCTTTCACCAGACCGGGATTTGAAGCTTGGTTATCCATGGCACGGCAAACAATCCGCTGATCGCGGGGTTTATCTCCGGCTAGGGGAGCAGGTTCCTTGGCAACAATCGAGACTTCGGTGGCGCTGGGTCCTCCGCCGCCACCTCCACCACCCCCTCCGCCACCTCCCCCACTACTACCACTGGCAGCACGGGTATAGGTTGCGGTCGAAACGGGCGAGGAAACAATGGGCGTATTCAAATTACCAACATAGCACGAACGAGCCCGAAATGTAGTTGTGTTGGTAATCGTCACGGGGCCGGTAAAGAGTGTAGATCCGGCGCCGCAAGCACTGGCTGTAGTGGTGCTACAGGTAGGATCGGTGCCGTCGATACGATAACAAATAGCCGCAGAACCGGCAGCTGTCATCGTCACGCCAATCGGTGAAGAAAAAGAGCCGGGTGTCGGAGAAAAAGTCGGTGCAGCTACAACCGTACCGGTAATACCGGTACCGATACCGGTATCGATAGTTCCGTTCTGTTCGGAGGCCTGGATGCTTGGCAAAAATATTGCAAAGAGCAACATCATCAAGCCCCATAGCCCCCATATTTTTCTGGATTGTGTCATAAACTGTTGGAGCGACAAAGAAGTAAAGTGTGAGGGCAAACCGGACCGGTCAGCTTATTACCGGCCCGGTTTAGAAAGAATCCTTATGGGGTAGTCTGAATGCCATAGCTGGTGGAGTACGAACCGCCGGGAGTTGTAGCAGGAACTTTCATTTCAACCAGAATGCTGACCTGGCGACCGCCGACCAGCGGATTATTATCGATCGCACTGATATTGATCGGGGTAGCCGGATAAGCCGCATTGGCGGTAATATTGACGATCGTGTCGCCGCCGTCGAGAACACCGTTATTATTCAGATCGAGACCGTAGCGCATATTGTTCGCGGCATCGAGGGTATTGACCCCGCTCAGCCACTGAGCGAATTTCATCTTGAGCATAGTTTCGGACGGATCAAATACCGTTACATTGAACCTCCAGGACCAGCCGTTGGCATACGTGTTGTCGGCAATCGCAAAGGTCTTGGTCATCTGGATGAGATCGACACCAATTCCGGTATTGGTTACCGAGGTTGTAAAGGTCAGGGGCGATGAAAACACCGTAGCACCTTGGTTCGTAAACTGGAATTGGTAGAAGTAGACCGTATTGGGAGCGAGACTGGTAACAGATTGGGTACCGCTATTGCCGCCGATGGTAAGAGGAGTCCAGGTGCCGCCGTAGGCTATGGTTGAAACGCGATACATACCCGCATCCGGAGTGATATCGGTCGACCAGTTTAGTACCGCCGAGTTGGTATTGATGTTCGTAACGCTCAATCCGGTAATATCGGGAGCAGTGCCCAATTGGGTGGTGAAGAAGATCTGTACCTGGGCAGCATCGTTTCCGACTAAATCCTGAATAGCTCCGGTTGGAATGGTGACCACATAAGAAGTACCGTAATCGAGCGCGTTATAAGGGATCGTCAGCACATTACCAAGTGCCGTGGCGTTTCCGTTCTTGACGCTGCCACCACCGACTTCGTCGATGGTAATGGCGGCCTGATTGGCAATCGCGATAGGCTCGTCATAGGTAACCGTTACATTACCGGCCAGAACCGAAAGCTGTACAGCTCCGGTAACCGGAATAGAGAAGACAAACTCGGGACCTTCGGTATCGTTGTCGACTTTGAAAGCTATAATGTTGGAACAACCGCGCACACCGTTTTCGGTATCGCAGACCTGCAGCGTATGTGTTCCATTAAACAGAGATGTGGTATCCAGAACAAAGGTTCCATTTCCGCCGGTATTGGCCAGATTATAGGGCACAAATCCTGCTGCGACGAAGGGCTCTCCATCCAACGAGATTTCGGCACTGTTGGTATTGGTTGTGTTGGTGGTCGTAAAGGTTCCGTTGATGTTGCCGTTGACAGTAGAGCTCGGAGCCGGATTCGTGATCACAACGATAGGTGCGTTGGGCGGATTAACATAGTAGTTAAGCACCTGAGAAGCAAACAGGATATCGGGACCGGTAGCACTGTGTAGCACGCCGCGTACCTGGAAGGTATTGTGACCGATAATACTCAGTCCGCGTAAACCTGCCAGGGTCGTATTGGAAGTAGCGAGCGCAAAATCCGAACCGTTCAGACTGTACTCGACCGTATCGGTATTCAGGGTATAGCCGCCCGGAATACCGTTAATCGTCCACTGACCGTTGAAGTTGCTGGTAAAGGCAAATGACTGGCCGGCAATTGGGGTGGTAAACGTAACCGTAGGAGCGTTCGGAGAGTTGACAAAGTAAGTCAGAACCGGAGAGTAGATAGTAACATTCGGACCGACACTACTGGTCAAGGTTCCGCGAACTTGAACGGTATTTGTTCCAAAGTTGTCCAGAGCCGACAGTCCGCTGATCTCAAAAGTATTACCGACAACTGCAATCCCGGCAGAGGTAAAGGCAGAACCGTTGAGACTGAACTGGACCGAGGAAGCGTTCAGATTGTAGTTAGCGGAAATGATGTTGAAGTTTCCATTGCCGTTGTATACATCGGCGGCGGCAAATACTTCGCCCGGAGTCGGATCGGTGAATTCCACATCGGCGACGCCTTCCACATTGACGAAGTACCGCAAAACCTGCGAGTAGACGTAGAGATCGGGACCGGAAGCACTCTGATAGAGCGCTCTGATCTGGAAGGTATTATCGCCGATCGTATCGAGATCGTCGAGATCATCGAGGTTATTGGTACCGGTCGTTGGAGCCCAGGCGGAACCATTAACACTATATTCGACCGAGGAGGCGTTCAGATTATAGTTGGCCGGGGTATCGCTGAACGTCCAGGTCCCATTGTAATTGTCGTTCTCATTGAGAACCGAACCCGGGAGCGGACTGGTAAAATCGACTGTCGGGGCTCCGGGAGCGTTCACGAAATAATTGAGAACCTGAGAGACGACAACCTGATCGGGCCCGCCGCTGCTGGTAAATGTTCCGCGTACCTGTAGGGTATTGGTCTCGAACAGATCCATATCATCCAGTCCGTCAATCGTGAAATCCAGTCCGTTGACATTAAGGTTCACATTACCCCAATCAGCTCCGTTCAGCGAGTACTGAACGGAGTTAACGTTCAGGTTATAGTTCAGCGGAACATTGATGAAAGAACCGGTACCGTTGTAGTTGTCATTGGCGGTGAAAACCTGACCGGCCGTAGGACTGGTAAAGGTCACATCGGCCGAATTAGCCGGATTGACAAAGAAGTTCAGTACTTGGGAATAGTAGACCTGTGTCGGCGCATCGTTGAAGGTACGAGTCACTTTCAACTGGAAGGTGTTGGTTCCCAAGACTGGAGTGATCAATTGCTGTGCCGCTAAAGAATTCGGAGAGCTGGTCAAAGCAAATGGAGAACCATTGAGTGAGAATTCGACACTGTTGCCCGTCAAGAGAGACCCGGTCGGCCCGCCGGCAATATCGTAATCGACCTGAACGATCTGTCCCAGAGGATAGGCAAATCCAGGGGCGGGACTGTTAGTATTTTCATTACCAATAAAGGTAAAAACAGGTCCGTCGGCAGGATTGACATAGAAGGTGTTGACCGGACCGTAATATACCTCGGTCGGCGCATCGTTGAATGTGCGGGTAACACGGAGCTGATAGGTATTGGTACCACGGCTTGGCGTCAAGATACCAAAGTTGTCATTGGTCGGAGTAACAAGGGTTCCGAGCGAAGCAGGGCTGTCAACCGGCAGGAAAGGCAGTCCGTTGAGCGAGAAAGCTACTGTATTGGTAGCTCCGGTCGGTCCGCCGGTAATAGCATAGCGGGTACCGACGAGGAATCCTTCCGGATACGACTGTCCCGGGAAAGCGCGATTTAAACCTGGGCCAGGGAAGAAAACAAAGCTTGGACCATTCGCCTGATTGACGTAATAGGTCAATACTTGCGAGTAAACCGTAAAGTCGGGACCATCGGGACTTGTATAAGGAGCGCGGATCTGGAAAGTATTCGTTCCCACAATATCGAGACCGCTTAAGCCGGTAAGGGTGGTGGCAGAAGTGGTAGTTGCCCAGTCCGAGCCGTTCAACGAGTATTCGACTGCCCCTTGCGTATAGCCGGCAGGAGCTGCGCTAAACGTCCAGCCGCCATTGAAAGCAGTGGCATTGCTGAAAACCTGTCCGGGGGTAGGAGACGTAAAGGTAACGGTAGGTGCAATCGGTAAGTTCACATAATAGGTCAACACCTGCGAATAGGTCGTCAAGCTCGGTCCCGAAGGACTGGTGTAGAATGCCCGGATTTGGAAGGTATTGGTACCTTCGTTATCGGCATCGTCCAAGTCATCTTGAGTAGTAGCGGATGTGGTGGCTGCCCAGTCGGAACCGTTTAGCGAGTACTCAACCGTACCCTGGGTGTAACCGGTCGGAGCCGCGCTGAACGTCCAGCTCGCATCGATATCATCCGTTGAAGCAAATACTTCATTCGGAGACGGGTTGACAAAGGAGACCGTCGGAGCATTCTCGGGATTCACATAGTAATTAAGAACCTGAGAATAGACGGTAAAGTCAGGACCATCCGGACTGGCGTACGCAGCGCGAATCTGGAACGTATTCGTTCCGACAATATCAATATCGTCCAAGTCGTCCTGGGTCGTGGCAGACGTGGCAGCTGCCCAGTCGGAACCGTTTAACGAGTACTCAACCGTTCCCTGGGTGTAACCGGCCGGCGCTGCGCTGAACGTCCAAGAGGCATCGATATCGTCACTCGTGAGGAATACTTCTCCGGCGCTTGGATTGATGAAGCTCACCGTCGGAGCAATCGGCAGGTTCACATAATACGTCAGTACCTGAGAATATACGGTAAAACTGGGGCCGCTCAGACTGGAATACGCCGCCCGGATCTGGAAGGTGTTCGTACCTTCATTGTCGGCATCATCCAGATCGTCTTGTGTGGTCGCAGTTGTCGTCGCTGCCCAGTCGGAACCATTTAACGAGTACTCAACCGTACCCTGGGTGTAGCCGGTCGGAGCTGCGCTGAACGTCCAAGATGCATCAATATCGTCGGTCGAAACAAACACTTCGTTTGGCGACGGATTGACGAAACTTACATTGGGAGCATTTTCAGGATTGATATAGAAAGTGAGCACTTGCGAGTAAGCAGTAATGGTAGAACTGCCATCTGTCAGGGTAGCACGCAGCTGTAAGGTATTCGTACCAATAACCGTATTCAAATCGTCTTCACTCGTGTTGGTATCAGTGTCAGCCCAATCGGAACCGTTCAGGGAGAACTCAACCTGATCGTCAACGGCAAAGTTGTTGGGAATCGTAATATTCCAGGTTGCATCTGTTGTTCCGACCGGATCGTTCAGAGCCGCACCGGGAGTCGGATTGGTAAAGCTAAAGACATTCAAATCCTGTTCGGTAATCACCAAATCGGGACTGCTAACAGCACTTTCATTGCCAGCCTCATCTACGGAGCGAGCCACAAAATGATTGGCACTGTTGGGAATCAAAGGGACAACCACCGACCAATTCGTACCAGCACCACCACCCGTAGCACGCAGCTGGGCGGTGCCAACAACGGTATTTGTTCCAGGAGCTTGGCGAATTACTTTAATCGTACGGATCGAATTAACTGGAGTATCGGGACCTGCAGTACCGGTAATTGTAATAAAGTCTGCATCAACCGTTGCATCCTGAGTAGTAATAACCGGTACCGGAGGGGCATCCTGATCAGCATAGTAAACAGTCAGGACTTCGGAATACCCATAGAGGGTGATCCCACCGACGGTCTTGCTGGAACGCATCTGGATGGTATTGGCACCAATCTGAAGCGGACCAAGGTTGGAACCACTGGTAAAAGCAGCCCAGGCAGAGCCATTGAGGCTGATTTCGTCGGTCAGAGACGGACCGTTGGAAACAGTGAATGTTACAGGCGTATCGTTGGTACCGTTTTGAGCAATCGATGCGCCGGCAGTCGGCGAAGTTATGACCGGAACAGCCACATTGTCGTTATTCACGACCACCGCTACGATCAGAGAATATCCCTGAACGCCGTTGACCGTATCACGCACCTGGAGCGTATGAGTGCCGTTGGGCAACGGTGTGGTATCCCAACTAAATGTTCCAGGATTTCCGTCAGTTACGCCGGTTGTAGTAAACGGTGCGCCGTCAATCGAAATTTCAGCAGCCGTGGTTGCGCCGCCATTCGTCGTAAATGTTACCGGAACCGTGCCACTCACTGCGGGATTTCCCGGAGTCGGGGCGGTAATCACCACAACCGGACCGTCAACTTCATTAATCGTGTTTACATTCACCGGAGCACTCTCATTGCCGCTGGCATCTTCCGCAGTTACGGTAAAATTATTGGCGAAATTACTCGTCAAAGGTGCGATAATGCCCCAGTTGGTCTGACCGGCATAGACGATCACCGTGGACTCAACTTCATCGGCACCATCGATAGAGCCATTATCATCGTTGTCGCTATAGAGACGGATAATGACATTATCGGTATCGGCGGTGATCGTACCCTGCACCAGATAGACCTCGGCATTGACATTAATATTCGTAGCCGGGTTGGTCACAGTCAGGCCGGCAGGCGGAGTGACATCGATAGGAGGTTCGACCGTAAAGAGCAGGGTCTGAGAATAGTAGACTTGTTGAAGTCCGTTGGACGTAAGGGTACGGGTGACTTTTAACTGAAAGCTATTGACTCCCACGATCGGAGCTATCGGAGTAGGGCTCAGATCATCTGCATCGTCGGCAAAGGTCGAACCATTGAGCGAGTACTCAACCTCGTCGGTTCCGGCCGGTCCTCCTGTGATGGTCCAGCTGACATCGGTCGGAGACGACAGGAACGGAATGACTTGTCCCGGAGTCGGTGCGGTAAACGTAAAATCCGGACCATCGGCCGGGTTCATGTAAAACGTCAGAGTCTGGGAATAATAAACCAGCGTCGGCGCATCGCTAAAGGAACGGGTAAGACGCAGTTGATAGGTATTGACACCATCAACTGGTGTAAAAGCGTCGGTAACCGGTCCGAGTGAAGCCGGAGAGTCGACAGCGGCAAAAGGCGAACCGTTCAGCGAGTATTCGACACTGTCGGCTTGACTAGACCCGGTAGCACCATCTGTAATGGTATAGTTGGCTCCGGTAATCGTTCCGGATGGGAAAGCATCTCCGTCAGTTGCAAAACCTGCTCCACTATTAAAGGTAAAGGTCGGAGCATTCAACGGATTGACATAAAACGTAACTACTTGCGACAGATAGACTTCGTCGGGCGCATCGGCGAATGTGCGGGTTAGTCGTAACTGATAGGTATTGGTACCGGTAACGGGCGTAAAATTATCATTCACCGGTCCCAGACTGGTAGGATTGTCTACTGGTGCAAAATTTGAACCGTTCAAAGAGAAATCAACCGCATCGCTGGTACCGGCAGGACCTCCCGTGATGGTATAGCGAGCTCCGTTAAGCACACCGGCATTATAGGCCCGGTCTTCCTGAATCCGGGTCCCGCCGCCTGGCAGAAAATCGAAACTCGGTGCGGTACAAGCCAGCGTAGTGAAAGTAGAATCGCTGGAAAAAGTAGTATTTCCTTCAGCATCGGCACTTATGGCTCGAAAATGATAGGTAGTACCACATTCCAGACCGGTAATTGTTACCCCGTGACTCAAAAGATCGGCAGTAGCGTCAGAAGCAGTAATGTGTCCATACGAAGCGCTCGTTCCATATTCCACCTGACTGGTAGCGCTTTCATCGGTGGTCCAGGTAATATTGGCGGAAGTCGTGGTAATACCGCTGGAGGTCAGAGCCGAAATCATGGGACCGGAACCATCTACCGTAGCAACCACGTCGCGAAGACCGACAGTTGCATTGGCAGTCGAAAGAGTAAAATTCCCGCTTGGATCGGTAGCGCGGGCTGTAAATGTGCTGGTACTGGTCAAAGGTACAGTGGCAGACCAGTTCGTGTTACCGGCGGTTACAATAACCGTTCCAACGACGGTGGTTCCGTTCAAAACCTGGACTACCAGGTCATTGGGGTCAACCGTAACCGTTCCCGAAACATTAAACGTTCCGGCACTGACAGTGGCATCGGCCGTGGTAACGGAAACATCACCGGGAGGCGTCGTATCTACGCCCAAACTGGAATCTTCGGTAATGGTAACGGATGTACTGGCAGCACTGGTATTGCCAGACTCATCCGTGGAAGTTGCGGTAAATACATTCGTCGTATTCTGATCCAGGGCGACGACGAGAGACCATACGGTCTGAGTTGCGGGAACGATCGTCGTACCGACTGAATCGGTACCGCGGAACAATGTCACGGTCTGATCGGACGTGGCATCGGCCGTAACCGTACCGTCGATACGATAAAAATCTGCATTAACGGTGGCAGTACCGGTGGTGATTACCGGAGCGTTGGGGGGAGTTCCATCCGTACTTTCGGTGACAACGACGTCCTGATCGGCTGCCGTACCATTAGCCGTCGAAAGAACAAAATTTCCATAGGGGTCGGTCGCCCGGGCCGTAAACGTATTGGCCGAATTTTGTGCCAGAGGAACTACAACAGACCAGGTTGTATTACCGGCCAGTACATTGACCGAATTTACCACAGTGGTTCCACTCAAAACGTCTACAGTCACAGTACTTGTATCCGCGGTAATATACCCCGAAATAGCATAATCGTCGGCATCCACGGTCACATCGGCTGTAGTAATACCAACCGATGCCGGAGCGACCGCATCAACCGTTACTGTGCGCGACTGTTGGTCGGAAGTATTATTTTGCGCATCGATACATTTCACATAGTAGGTATGGCTTCCATTACTCACCCCTGTCAGACTGGTTGAAAAGCTGGTGCCGCTCTGGGTCATAACGGTACCGGTACCATAAGCAAATCCGGATGTCTCCGAGTAACGACATTCGGTAGCATCCTGGGTAAGCTGTTGAGGGGAACCGGAAGTATCTACCGAGATAATAAAGCTTGATCCGACGGTGGCTGCATTTGCAGGATCGGTAAAAGCAACCTGGGGAGCCTCATTGTCGACTGTCAAATCTGCAGTATACGCGCTGGTGCCTCCCGTAGGCGAAAATACCCGTAAACAATAGTCCGTACCATAAGGCAGGCCGGTCGTATTCCACGTAGTTGCCGTACCCGGGTCGGCCACATTGGCAACCAGATTATAATCTCCGTTATTCACGGCAGCACAAGTAGGACTTCCTGTAGCGGATCTTTTGGCAAACTGCACGCGGATATTTTCGGCACAGGCAGTCTTGGCAAATGTCACCGGAACAACCGCGCCGGATAGTACCGAACCGTCGGCCGGTGCGGTTATCGTAAGTGTGGAACCACCGCCGGAACAGGTTCCGGCCGTAGCTGCTTCGGCTTGCGGAATATAGACATTAAAATCCCTCAATCCGCCCACAAACCCGAAAAATTGGGTCACCAGCAGGACGAAAAGCGCGATTTTTGAAAAAGCTTTTCTCATACGGTACTGAAATAAGGAGGTAAGATAAAAAAACAAGAGAGAGAGACGGAAAAATAAAAAGGAAGGCCGGGAAGGTCGATCTCCGCTTCCGAACGCAAAAAAATTAAGAAAGTGATTTAAAAAAACCAGAGAGACTATTTCTGGTTTTTTTGAAATACCCATCCATATATATAGAAAGAACCGAGACGGTATACGTTTCGCAATTCCCTACCCGAAAAGCTGGCAGAACAACTTCTAACAAACGAGAAGCGGCGTCAAGCACAGGCAAAAGGCTAGTGGATGAATATATGCCAAATATAACAAAGGCGCGAAAAAAAACAAGACATTTTCAAGCGCCGAAACCACGAAAAACAAGCCTTTCGGAAACAGAAATGTATTATGCCAATAGCTCATTTTTTAGGAGATCGCAAAAAAAGGCGATCTATATCGGTTGGCACACTATCCGGGCCGGCCATTCTTGAACCACTGCACAACGCGATCCGGCGGGACAAATATCTTTTTTACAAATATCCTGGGGAAAACACAGCGATTTCTGAATGCCCGAAACCACACTGCTCGCATTGGCACATAATTGGTTTGCCGTGCAATCGACCGTCGCACCGTTGAGGTTTCCGCATTCTTTCAGTGTTGCGACATCGATTCCGCCCACCAAGGTTTTCGGCGGCGGAGAAGCCTGACCGCATGAAACCAACAGGAGCAGTGCTGACAAAACCAGAACCGTAAAGAGAGGGTATTTCATGAGAAAAAATGAATGAGGATAACGAACCCTGGACAAGAGAAACCATACTGTTTTATAGCGGGTGTTTCAATATTTTTTTTCAGACGGGGATAACGTAAACAAAGAACCCGATCGTTTTTGAGTTCGACCGGGTTCAATCCAACACATATACGAATCAAAACTTAGGGAGTGAACGTTTCACCCAGAACGATCAAAACGATCCACTTTGCCGCATGACCACGCGCCACCGGATCCCCGACACCGAATATATGCAAGAGGTTTCCTGCTGCATCTCGATATCCTTCGGTATATTTTTTCAAGAAAGAATAATAAACGTCTTCATAATACCACGCTTGTAACTCGGTATCAGAGAATATGTTTTTCAAATCTCCATTCAAGAAATTTCTGACATCTTCTCTGGAAATTGCTACTCGTAGAATCATAACAAGAGCCTCTTCCCGACTGACATTTTGCAATTCCAAGAATTTACCTTGATCGGGACCCGCTTCGTATCCTGTTATAAAGTTTAATTCTTTGGCTTTGGCAATATAGGGCGCAAACGGGGAATCAATCTCGACATCTGGAAAGGGTTTTACTGTGGGTTTGGGCAATTCTCCAAATTTACACCACATCAGGAGTTTGATCAATTCTCCCCGCTTCATCGGCGTGTTCGGCATAAAAAGTCGCAGTCCGTTAACTTCGTCTTTAAACCCTTCGGCACCGCATTTCTCGGCTAGTTCGTTGATAAAGGGCTCTTCGGGAGATCCGGAAGTATCGGTAAACGAGCTGTTGCGATTTGTATTGCCGCTACCGGAGCCACCGTTGGTATTGGTATTGGAAGAACCCGAACTATTGGTATTTCCATTAGCGTTGCTATTGGTATTCGTGATGATCGTTCCGCCACCACCTCCGCCGCCCCCGCCACCACCGGAAGAACGGACGCGAAAATCAACCGAATCGCTGGCCAGATCTTCGGAAGCATTATAACAATCTACGTCGATATGGTGGTTTCCGACGGATACATTGGGGTAGGATTGACTGTGACTCGTCATACCGGTCGTGGTCATCGTGGCCGAGTTATTGTTATCCAGACTGGCCTGACATGTGGCATCCTGGTTGGTAGTAACTTGTAAAACGAACGAACGATTCACGACAGCGTTGTCGGTCGGGAAAGTAATCGTTGCGGTAAATTGCGGTCCGAACGCGATCGCATCCATGTCGTTCATATCGGCATTGGGTCCCATGGAAATAATAACACCGGTATCTTTATCTATTACGACAAGATCTCCCAGATCTTCCTCGGAAATACCGGTTTCTTCCCGAGAACCAACCAACGTCCCGTTATGGTCTGCCGTCAGAGCCCGTATCGCATAAGAATCTTCTTCGTCCAAATCGGCCTGTAACTCGCGAATGAGTTGAATAAATTCGACAGGCAATCCAGTGGCGGAGTTTATAACATACAGGTTACCGTCATCCCCCTCGCCGGTAAAATAAAGCGAAGGTTGAGCTACCAGACCGATACGGTCGATCATACCGTTAAGATTTTCGTTGGCATTGAAAACCTCATAATTCGCATTCAAATTGTGCGTCGGCGCAAATTCCAGTCCCGATCCAAAAGTCTCCAGGAAAGACTCGCCCAGACGGGTAGCCTCGGCAGTCTCCAGATCGATCGTATAAAGGTCATCCTCTCCCGGTTCGGACCAGCCATATAACGTGCCATCCGAGGAAAAAGCGATATCGGCCATATTGTGTCGTTCCGGAAGTACGACCTCTTCGCTATTCGTATTTCCATTGTCGGGGGTTGTCTGTACCGTTCCGATCAGGGTCGCCTCGGCAGTCGCGGGATTGATACGGATAAGCTTTTGAGCCCGGTTGCTACCGCTTCCTGCCAGAATCTTTGTTTCCCCTCCTCCACCGGTAGTACCGTACAGAAATCCGGTCGTAGGATCAAAGGCCAATCCGGTCACCGGATAGTTTACAAAACTGTTCGTGTTCCCGTTACCGTTGGAATTTCCGGCATTACTGTTCCCATTCGAGGGAAGCGGGCCGTTTATCGGGCCGATCGTCGTCACAATATCGCCGGTTTCGGGATCAAGTATATACAGATTCGTCTCGGGGTTTCCGCCCGCGCCATCAGCACCGTACAATAACTCCTCCGCTTGCAATTTGGTCCAGGTCGAGGTATCCGTTCCGAAATTTCCACCGTCATCCTGACAGCGGACATCTACGGTATGAGAGCCGTTAGCCAGATCGCTAAACCGGTCGGTATGAAATATGCCTCCGGTATTAAAGAGGTAGCTGAATCCCTCTTCTTCATCAAGCTGAAAAGTACATGTCGCATCCTGGGTGGTAAACACCTCCAACGGGTGAACGTGCTGGGTAGTTCCCTCATCCTGGGGGAGCAAAATAGTAACACGGGGGGCAATAGTATCGACTCCGTCGGCCGTGTCGATCTCTCCGTCACCAATAGCGTTGGAAATAAGAGATTCTTCAAGGTTCGTCAACGCAACATTGACCCTGGAAGCATCGTCGTTTCCGGCAACTTCGATCCCGTTCTCGGCGGCATCCTGAACGACCAGATCGAAATTGTATTCGGAGCTGTTACTGTTACCGTTGGCGACACAGCCGTTAATATTTTGATTGGCCGCCCCTCCGTATTGTAAAAAATCGGCTTGAACGGAAGTCCCGCAGGAACCGCCGTCGCCGAAAACATAGACTTCCAGATGAACCGTGTCGCCGATATTGACAATACTGTTATTGTCATTGTCGTTTTGGAGCGTCAGGTGGGCATAATGCCCCACGGAGGCTTCGGCGCGAGTCGACAAAGCCAGAAAGGCCAGTCCGGCAAACAATGCCGCGGCAAACCAGAATACTTTCTTTCCGTGTATTGCAAAAAGATACATATTTTAAGAGGTATAAAAAAAAAGTAAAACACTCTTTACTTTTTGGCTTTAGTAAGAGCTGATCAGACTCTAGCACACCGGGTACATTTTGCAACAAGTAATTGAAATGACAACGGTTTATTTTGACAGAAAGATATACAACGATTCAGAGAATTCATAAAAAATCATAACCTATATACAAAGAAATATCTTTGACGGGAGTGACGGGAGAAGTATGATACATTGGAAAGGTCGCATTCTCGATAATCCTATGATTTCAATTGTCACTTATAATATTTTACTGGGACGCAAGCTGAAAAAGATCAGCACCTGGATTGCCCAGTTTTTGGATTTGCCCGACATTGTGTGTTTTCAGGAATTCCCCAGCCGCGCGATCGAGAAGGTTTTGCCGTTTTTCGAAGAATTGGGATACGGCTATGTTTTTGCGGCGGAAGGCGAGCTTAAGAAAAAACACTGTACGGTATTAACCTTGTATAAAAGAGCCACCATAACGCTGCTGGAATCAAAGAGTATTCCGCTCGGCTATACCCGTCTGGAAAAAGCGATCTTTCAGTCGATTCACCAGCGTTATGCGCTGATGACCAGATTCTCCGCCCACGGCAAACCGGTCGTAATTTGTAATACGCATCTAAGCCTGATCGCTCCACACAGCAAACGCCGCGAACAGCTAAGTCAAATTGTGAAAGAAGTGAACGGCAACCAGTCGTCGATCATTCTGGGAGACTTCAACTATACGTCGCTGGTCAAACAGCGGTCTCTCTTTGAATTTATGGACCAACATCAGTATCAAAATGCAGCGCAAAAAGCTATAACGCACCGGTTGTGGTTTTTTTATCAGCAACTCGACTATATTTTTTACAAGAACGTAAAATTACAGGACATGTTTGTACTACACGCGCCGTTTTCTGACCATCTGCCCTTGTTCGCGCGTTTTCAACTACCCTGAAGCACTAACATACTGTATTTGGACAATGTGTACAAGCCGCAATGTCCTGGATATTTTGTAGAGTCGTCTCGGCGATATTTTTCAGCGCCGTGTCGGTAAAGAAAGCCTGATGACCGGTAATAAGAACGTTGTTAAACGTTAGGAGACGGGCAAAGAGATCGTCCTGTAAGATACGGTCGGATGCGTCTTCAAAAAACAGCGCCTCTTCTTCCTCGTAAACATCCAAACCAAGATATCCAAGCTTACCGGTTTTCAGAGCAGCGATGGCTGATTTAGTATCGATCAAGCCGCCCCGGCTGGTATTGATCAACATAACGCCGTTCTTCATTCCTTTCAAAGCTTGGTTGTTGATAAGATGCCGGGTCTCGGGCAGAAGCGGACAGTGTAACGTAATGATGTCCGAATGCTTATACAACTCGGGCAACGTAACATACTCCAGGCCAAAATCAAGCGCTTCTTTACTCTGAAAAACATCGTATCCCAGCAATTTGCAGCCAAATCCAGATAAAATTTTGGCAACGGTCTGGCCGATCTTGCCGGTACCGATAATCCCGACGGTTTTGCCGTGCATATCGAACCCGAGCAGACCTGAAAGTGAAAAATTTTCTTCGCGCACACGATTATATGCTTTGTGAATTTTACGATTCAAAGTAAGCATAAGAGCTACGGCGTGCTCAGCCACAGCGTTGGGCGAATAGGCCGGTACTCGAACTACGTTGATCCCAAATTCGGCGGCCGTTTTCGTATCTACATTATTATAGCCGGCGCAGCGCAGGGCGATAAATTTTATTCCCAGATCGTGAAGCCGGCGCAAGATTTCGGCGTCGCAGCGATCGTTGACAAAAAGACAGACAGCTTCGGAGCCTTGTGCAAGAGAAACGGTCACGGCGGTTAAATGCGTCTCAAGAAAATTCAGCGTAAAACCGAAATTTTTATTGGCTTCTTCGAAGAAAGAGCGGTCATACGGTTTAGCACTGAAAACACTGATTACCATAGAAATATACAAATGCCCTAATACATCTATTAAAAAGAGCCTAACTCACATTTGAATTATAGTAATGCTTGGCCAGTAGTCGAGAGTAGCTATCTTGGACATCTGTCAAATCTTGAGCCATGTGACTTGCAGTATCGAGAACTTGATTCTGTTCCGGAGTCAGCTCTGTGGCCCCGAACGCAGCTATTTTTTGCTGTATCAGTTGAAAAAAACTTTGCAGTGTCATGGGGGACCGGAAGTCGGCAGGGTTCAGGACTCCATCGTTAAAATAAGCGGACAAATACTCAAACCCATCACGCCATCCGCCAAGACTACGGGGTAGTTTGATCTTCGATATCTTCGAATCAATGTCTCGTTGCTTATTTTTAGCGGCTTCAATTGTTGCTGCCAGATCCAACCATTGTTTATGCAATTGTAAAAAATTTTCATATGTTTTAAATTTGAGAGGGCTTTTTAGCTTTTCAGTTGCAGATAGCAGAATAGATCCGTTCCTGTCATATTTCTCTTTTAACAAATCCATATCTGTTTGAGATAATCGCAACTTTTGGATCTCAGACGCTATCTTTTCTTTTTTTGTTTCCTCGTTAGTCTGGATTTCCTTTTGCCTTTGTTTTTCTGCCTCGAGACCGGGACAGCTGACAGTGACTGTATAGCCTGCATACCCGGATTGGTTTTGTCTATTGATCGAAAATAATACTGTTTCACCTTGCAGTTCCTCCAGTATTTTTTGGTCCGAGTACATCAATTCAGTTGCGTTTTGAAACCAACGCGATTCCTTCGCGTAAAAATCAAGTTGCTGTTTCCTCAAATCATCTACCTCGGGGTGTTCCTGGGTAAATTGCTCTGTAGCGTTCCTTTTCAATTCATATCCTACACGCAGCGACGCAAGAAATATGTACTTTTGCAGTTCATTCTGGATTCTTCTGTATGCAGGCCCGGCTTCATAGGATATCCCCTGAAGACTTTTTGGGATAAGCATAGAAGAGGAGTTCTGAAAAAGCGGCTGATCTCGATAGACAGCCTCTTTTACTTCTGTTGTCAAAGTAGATTTATTCGGCTCAAAAATATCTTCGGGTTTGGTTGAATCCATAACCTTTGATGCTTTGTTCAGGATCTGAATCATATGCAACAGTGTCGAAATCCCTGTATGGATCTCCGAAAACTGCTGATCGAGCGGCTTAAGGTCTCTGCTCTCAAAAGAAGCCATATTTAATTCATTTGTAAGTTTTTCGGCATCAATACCACTGGGATATGGATGATACAGCTGTTGCGATTCATTTCTTTTCAGAAAATCCAAAATAACGTTTTCTATCCTGTTATCAGAAAATTCAGTCTCAGGATATAGGGAATTCAACGTGGTCCGTATCTTGTTCGACACCTCCTGTTCTATCGTCCGATATTGTTTATCCATAGCAAGAAAATCATCCAGTATTTTTTTATACACACCAACCGTTTTCTCCCTTTCCTGTTCTTTTTTTCCCAGCTCTTCTCCGTCCGGTGTATTTTGGTAGAGGTAGTTTTTGATTACTCTTTCATACTGACGTACAAATTCATCCTGTATCAACTTTTGTCGATCCGGATGCCGGATCTCTGTGCGGTAACTGTCGACCTGTATCAGATTAGCAAACTGTTCATTCTTAATCACTCGCAGAATAGTATTGGGATCTTGAACTTGAACATCATCTGCAATTTTATTTCGCAATTGGTCTTGTTCTTTTTCGCGCTGCTGTTCCTGCTGTTGCTGGTACTCCTGGGCCAGGGGTTCCAGATCTGCAATTTCTGTATCAATGCGTGTAATTTCATTTTGGAGCTGCTGGATATATTTTTGCCGGGCTTTTTTCCCGCCAACCTGTTGCATACCTGCTTCTTGTAAGTTATGTCTTTCGGTACGAAATGAGTCTTTCGTAGCAGTTTTTTTTGCCCTGCGCCGGACTTTTGTGTCAGCCAGTGTGGTTTCAAGATCGGATAGCGCTACTCTGCTCTCCTGTAATTCTGAATCTGTTTGTTGATACTGTCGAATTTCCTCCGCCTCCTGAAACTCCGCCAAAAACTCCTCGAATGTACCGCTAAACAGTTTGCTCTTCACAGCCTCATCATATTGATTTTTAATAGAACCAAGACTTGTTTCATGGGACAGTTCTATCTTCGCCACAGCCGTTTTTTGACTGTCGATATCCTGCCGCAGATGAGGCAGACCGACACGATCTGGATCTTTCAGAAAGTCCTGCATGACCGTAGTAAGACGTTCATGAGCATTCGTCACCCCATGGAGCACTTGCTCCAATGATGCTTTTTCTTGCCGAAGTTTGGCTATTTCTGTCCCTGCGTTGGCCAACTTTTCTGCATGCTCTCTTTCTTTTTTTCTTAACTCCAACAATTCATTTAACGACAAAGATGGATTGACACTCATACAAGGTACGATAGAAAAATAAATCTTTTTATTATACCACATTCCTAAAAAATTGCCAAAGCAACGAACAGCGTTTGTCTCCCTTTACATCAAGCCACCCGGAATATTCGATTTTCAAAGTATACCCATGGCCGACTTTCGAAAAATCGTGTATAATAAAAAGAATATACTAATTATCGAACTTCTAAAACCTTCCCAAAAAACATGCCCACCTCCTTCCATACCACCGAAAAAACCAACTACAACGATGTGCCATTATATAAAGTGGCTCTTACCGAAAAAGATGAAGAAATCTTCGAAGTAATACGCAGATATCAGGAACTTCTGCTAAGAACCGAGCAACGCGCCATAGATACAAAAAAAGGGATGACAGAAGCCGAAAAAAGAAAGCTGCGCAAAATTGGCGGGGTACGAACCCAAGAGGAAAAGAATGAATTGGCAGCATTGGAAGAAAAAATTAGAGAATACCAGAAGAAAACGAAATCGAATCTAAAAAGTGTTCTGAGACGATCAATCCTAGAAACGGCCGTAGGAGCCGGAAAAGACAGTAAAGTAGTGAGCGATGCGCAGGATTCGGGGTATGTTTTCAAATATTCGAACCGGGAAGCTACTCCGGAGGTCGTATTGTACTTGCGAAACAAATATGCAATTCTCAAAAAGTTCATGCGAGATTGTATCCCTGAATCACGTTTTATTTTAGGAGAAAGAAAGAATGAATTGGAGATGGAAAAGATCCGAAATTATACGCCTCAACGGATGTGCGCAATTACTTTGCAAAGAAGAGTTTTTGGTGAAACATTCCAAAACATGACATCCAAAGAGAAGAAAACAACGGATGTTATTGAAAGTCTGCGGATAGCTCATCGAAAATATATTATGCTGAAAAGTTAATAGCAGGTGCCTGCCGAAAGCTGGGGCTTCCCGAAGAAACCATGGACGTAAAGCTCGATATTGGGAGATTGTCCAAAACCGATAATGTCGAAGCGTTCGACTTTCATAAAGCCAAAGCGTTTGATTCGCCAAATATCATGTATGATCAAAAAAAGAAAAAGATATTTTTTATCGATTTTGATATAGGGACCTGGAATCCGGATAAACAAAAAGTATTCGATTACATCATGTCAGGAGAGATGACACTGACCGCGGAAGAGATTATGAATTTGTAGAACAAAGGCATAGGCAAAACCAATGAAAAGCTTGCATGGCAAGATATAATACCCTAGTACTACCCTACTAGTACCCTTAATGGACCCTATATGCTCTACGCTAAGATACGAATCAATAAAACAAGGGACATACAACAAACCTTAAGCGCCCTTAAGAAGCGCTATACCCTCTTGAACGAATCCGAGATTGTAAAAATGGTACTCTCGGAAAGTTACTGGCGTCTCAAAAAGGAAAAAAATACGACCTACCCCGATGTAGATCCAAAAGATCTTTCGATGCAAGCCTCCTACGCCTTTAATATTCGTTCGGATAATACTGAACCGCAGAACTTTGACCGGAAAAAACTTAAAAAAGTCAAGCTTGCCGACTATGTATAAGATCGCTGTTGTCGATTTTCCCTGTATCGATAACCGCAATGAACACAAAGAACGACCGGTACTGGTTTTAACCAAGGCCATCGGAGGGCATCATTTACTCGTTGTAGCCTATATGACTACCCAAATGCAGAAGAGAGACGAGACTGATATTTTACTGGAAAGTCGCAAAGAGTACTTTAAAAAAACAGGTTTATCTAAAGATTCCCTTATAAAACTTCACAAACTAACGATAGTACAATTTGAGGATTTGAAATATACTCTCGGAGAGCTTTCAGAGAACTTCGTTCCAGAGTTACACCGGAAGATGATGCATTTGTTTCAAATATCGACTCGAAAGTGAGAGTAAACTTACGCTAACGTATCGAGTGTTTTCTGCAGATCCTGGGACAAGGGTGCACGGAATGATTTTACCGCTCCCTTATAGGAAAACGCGAGTTTTTCAGCATGCAAGAACTGGCGTTTGAAACCGTAGGTTTTGCGAAATTCTTTGTTAAACCCGAAATCGCCGTACTGATCATCCATCACCACCGGATGACCGATCCTGCTCAAATGAATGCGGATCTGGTGCATCCGTCCGGTTTTTATGCGGACACGGAGCAACGATACTCCGGCATCGGGAAACATATGCTCCACGTCAAAAAAGGTCAGCGCCGGTACCAACGATCCCTCCCGCCCCGGCAACGGAATATCGATCCTGCCTTTTTTTTCTTTCATAAAACCCTTTACAAGCGTTATATACTCCTTCTCCACAGAATTTTCGCCAAACAGCGTTTCGAACTCGCGCGCTGCAGCCTCGCTTTTTGCCACCACCAGACAGCCGGAGGTATCTTTATCCAGACGATGAACCAGGAAGGGAGTGGGGAGTTTGGAGTTGGGAGTTACTTTCTGGTTATAGTGTGCATGTAAATGTCCAATCAGCGACTGTTGAAACGATATATCTTTGCCCTCGTGCACGGCTATCCCGGCCGGTTTATTGATGACGGCAAAGTCATCATTTTCAAAAAGCATGTCGATTTTCGGGACCGGCCTGGTCTGTTTGCCGGAACCCTCAGGGTCGAAAAGCACATAGAATGTCAGCATATCGCCTGCCTGAAGTCGTGAATGAGGATATCCGCGCTCGCCGTTGATCTTAACCCCTTTTTTATCAAATAATTTACGCACATACCCAACCGGAAATTTCTCGCGCAAAAACGTTTCCAGATTTTTTCGATTATCCGCTGCTTCGACCTTCAGGTTACGCATAGCACTCTACGATAAGTAAAAACAAGCTCGGACGCGAGCAATACTAGCACAAAAAGGTTGAAGTCGAAACAGATCTGCTGTATACTGTCTCTGGTCAAAGACACGTCCCTGGAAGATCCGTTTTTCAAAAGAGAGAGGAGGCCCGAGGCTGAAAGCCCCCTTGAAAAATCCTTCGGGATACCACTTTGACTCGCTAAGCTACAATTTTGAAAGAGTGTCCCGACCGTCCGCGTCGGGAAACTTGGGTGGAACCCCCCAGCATACGTTCGAGTCAATAGTTCGAGATTCGAGATGGGGCCCAAGAGGATTGGGCTTGTTTTGTATGTACGACGGAAGTACGAAATTCCAAGTAACGTTGTCCAAAATGCCAAATATCAAAAATGAAGCCTCCTGTGGCAGAGAGCACAGGGAATTGTAAGTTTATCTGTACTAAATTTTTGACATCTGAGTTTTGAACTTTGAGCTTTGGCATCTGAATTTGATTTGAAATTTGTCCGCCGCGGCGGATTGATATTTGAACTTTTTACTCGTTATGCTTGAGATAGAAAAAGAATTTATTATCACTCGGGAACAGAAAGAAAGATTACTAAAAAAGGCCGTTTTTTTGCGTAAAAAAACGTTTCAAGATATCTATTTCGACGATTCCCGTTACTCACTTACGACCAAAGACTGGTGGCTGAGAACCCGGGAAGGGAGATTCGAACTAAAAATCCACCGCTTTGAAAAAGATATCGACGTGTACGATGAATTAGACGATATGTCTGATATTCTTTCGGCCTTTGAATTGCACGATAAAACGCTTGAAGATTTCTTGAAAGAAAAGGAAATCGTGCCGTTTATCGAACTGACGACTGAACGGGAAAGTTACGAAATCGCTCCCTTTACGATCGAATTTGACACGGCTACCTATGCCAACGGTTTTACCTACTCCAGTATGGAAGTGGAACTTCTCGTGAATAAAGCAGAAACCAGCGCCGAAGAAGGCGCCGAAAAAATCATCAAGTTCGCAGAGCAATATGAAATCAAGCGTGAACCGGTGCTGGGAAAAGTGCTGACGTATATGAAAAATTACCTTCCGGACCACTTCCAAGTTCTCGAAACTGCCAATATCCTTAGCCCGTTACAATATGATTCCCAACTCTGAAAATCTGGCCAAAGCCCGAAGCGTCATCCTGCCGGTTCAAACCAACGAGACGAGTCGTTTTAAACGACCGATTTTAATGGTGGTGATGGGTCTGCCAGGCGCCGGAAAATCGACCGTGGCGCGAACGATTGCGCATGATTTTCCGTTTTATTATGCTGCCGCCGACAATATCCGACTTTCGTTTTGCCCCAACCCGGATTTTTGCAGTATCGAGAATAAAGAAACATATACTACGATGTATGCAGTTGTTCGCGAACTCTTAGAAAATGGCGAAAGCGTTATCATGGATGGAACGATGACTAAAAAGATATACCGTACGGAACTGAAAGAAATCTTTTCGCATATTGCCGAGATGTTCCTGGTCTTTGTTGATGCCGATAGCGAACGTATCGTGGAACGACTTAAAAATCGCAAACAGGATTTCAGCGATCCGTTCCGGATTCAGTTTGGCGGGGACGAGCATCTGTTGGAACGTTTCGAGCAAGAACTGGAAAAGCCCTCTACGGATGAGTTTAACGATTTTTTTCAGATCGAAAATAATAGCGACAGACCGCTTTCTGAGGTACTGGCATCCGTTTATTCCTCATTACAACAACGTCTATGAAAAATTTGAAACGCTTCTATAAAAGTGACCGCTTTACGTGATACTGCTAAAAACAAGTTGGTTGTGTGGTATTAAGAATTGTACCTTGCACATAAATCAAAAGTTCAAATGACAACTATCAAAAGAATACCAATCCGCCGCCGCGGACAAATGACAAAAGAAACCTCAATACCCAACAAATACCAAAAAGTTGCCTATGTTGATTTTTGATCTTTGGTTTTTGGCATTTGATATTTCCTTTATAACTTTATCGACTTTATGAACTCTCTTGAACACAAACGCCATTCACTGGCTCATATTCTGGCTCAGGCGGTACTACAAATGTTTCCTGAAGCCAAGCTCGGGATCGGACCGGCGATCGAGAACGGATTTTATTACGACTTTGATTTGCCACGTACATTAATTCCCGAGGATCTGCCGTTGCTCGAAGAAAAAATGCGCAAGATTGTCGAGGAAGATCAAAAATTCGTTCGCAAGGAAGAGCCGGTGGAACAAGCGATCGAATATCTCAAAACCATCGATCAGCCCTATAAGATCGAACTGGCCCATGATTTTAAAGAACAGGGCAGCGACATCGTTTCGTTTTATAGCAATGGTCATTTTCACGATCTATGCCGGGGCGGGCATGTCGACTCGACCGGTGAAATTGATCAAAAATCGTTCAAGCTGGTTTCGATTGCGGGAGCCTATTGGAAAGGCAGCGAAAAAAACAAGATGCTGCAAAGAATTTATGGTTGGGCTTTTGAAAATGAAACAGAGTTGAAGGAATATGTCAACATGATGGAGGAAGCCAAAAAAAGAGACCACAAGAAGTTGGGAACTGAACTGGATCTGTTTGTGTTTTCAGATCTGGTAGGCTCGGGGCTTCCGTTATGGACACCTAAAGGAACAGTGCTGCGAAATCTGTTAAGCGAATTCGTATGGCGGCTACGCAAAAAACGCGGATATCTGCGCGTGGAAATTCCGCATATTACAAAGCGGGATTTATATGAGAAAAGCGGTCATTGGGAAAAATATCAGGATGATCTGTTTAAAATTATAACCAGAGAACAGCACGAATTTGCCATGAAACCCATGAACTGCCCGCACCATACTCAGATTTTTTCACGAAAATTATGGAGTTACCGTGAAATGCCCCAACGCTATGAAAATACTACCATGGTCTACCGTGACGAACAGAGCGGTGAACTGGCTGGTTTATCGAGAGTACGGACGATTACCCAGGATGATGCCCATGTATTTTGTCGCATGTCACAGATGAAAGAAGAGTTCCTTAAAATCTGGGATATCATTCATGAATTTTACGGAGCTTTTGGCTTTAAACTGCGAGTACGTTTATCTCTGCACGATCCAGCCCATCCGGAAAAATACCTGGGAGAGGCAACACAGTGGGAATTTGCCGAAAATATGTTGAGAGAAATTGCCGCTGAAAAGCAAGCCGATGCCTTTAACGGGATTGGAGAATCAGCTTTTTATGGGCCAAAGCTCGATTTCATGGGCAAAGATTCGATTGGACGAGAACATCAGGTAGCAACGATCCAGCTGGACTGGAATATGCCTGAACGATTTAATCTTTCGTGTATCAATGAAAAAGGCGAATCAGAGAGGATTGTCATGGTTCACGCCGCAATCATGGGGTCTATTGAACGTTTTCTGTCCGTGTATATTGAACACGTGGGAGGTGTTTTCCCTTTCTGGCTGGCTCCGGTGCAGGTACGCATTTTGCCGGTTTCGGATAAGTTCAATGACTATGCTAAAAAAATAGAAGATTTGTTGAGAAGTAACGATGTGCGGGTCGAAGTCGATTTGGACAATGACACGCTGGGTAAAAAGATCCGCAATGCCGAAATGATGAAAATCCCGCAGATCGTGGTCGTGGGCGAAAAAGAGGTCGAAGGCGAAAGTGTTACGGTGCGCTATTATGGACAGAAGGAGCAGAAAAGCTTCGCGCTTCCGGAATATATCAATGCGGTCAAAGAAGAGACGAAACTACCTGTCTAATCGTCCTGTTCAGCGTATCGGAATTCTTTCAACAGCCTTTTAGTCAAGTATGTGAAAAAGTCCCCTTCCGAAATATTCCGGCTGGGGACTTTTGAGAATTGAAATACAGTTATCAAAAGAGCTATCAGATCTCCTTTCTTTTCTTTTTTATATTGTAAATGACTTCTCCTATCCTTTTATTTTCTTCACCTGGAACAACAGCGGCGGAGAAAATTAGGATTGCGAACAAAAACATTCCAATATTGATGGAATAGGGTTGTACTGGATTCTCATCCAGTGTATAGAAAACATGAAATTGAGAATGAGAAACTTTTACTGCTGGGTGTTGAAACCCATAAATAGAAGCTCCGAAAAAAAACAACGATAGAATTACAAGAAATATTTTCTTAATCATGGTTTGCAAGCTCCAGATAACCGTTATTTTCAACGATCATGCCTCAACACATCCCAACTTTGGGAGTACCGAAGCAATGAATTTCCCCGATCAACCGCGCTACTGCCATAACCCAAAAAAGCTAGACAACAGCTGTCAGGCTCGGGAAGCAGTATTGTAATCAGAACAGGAGAAAAGTCAAGACCGATACAACTTATTTTTTCTCGATCAGTACCCGATCATCCCGGTAGCCTACGAGAATCGTATCGCCGGGCAGGATTTTCTTTTCGATCAGTTGCAGCGCCACTTCGTCCACAATCAACTCGTTCATCATCCGGCGCAGCGGCCGTGCCCCATAGACCGGATCGAAACCGATCTTGACCAGATACTCGCGCAGAACATCGGAAAAATCTGCCGTTATTTCCTGCTTCATAAACCGCTTCGAAAGATCGGCTAGCTGAAGATCAACAATCTGCGCCAACGTTGATTCGCCCAACGGATTGAAAATAACCATCGCATCCAGACGATTCAAAAATTCGGGCCGGAAAAACGCCCCCAGTCGCTCCTTGATTTTTACTTCCAGTTCCATGCGTGATAATTTCGAGGCAAAAAACTCGCTACCCAGATTCGAGGTCAGAATAATAATGGTATTGGTAAAGTTTACCGTCCGGCCCCTGCCGTCGGTCAGCCGTCCGTCGTCCAGAATTTGTAAAAATACATTAAATACCTGGGGATGAGCTTTTTCCACTTCGTCAAATAATACTACCGAGTACGGTTTCCGCCGTACCGCTTCGGTCAGCTGACCACCCTCGTCATAGCCCACATAGCCGGGAGGAGCGCCGACTAAACGAGCTATGGTATGTGCTTCCTGATACTCGCTCATATCGATCCGGATCATCGAGCGGGAATCGTTAAATAGAAAATTGGCCAGCGCTTTGGCGGTTTCGGTCTTGCCTACACCGGTTGGTCCCAAAAAAAGGAACGAGCCGATGGGGCGTTTCTCATCACTCAGCCCGGCCCGGGAGCGACGAATGGCGCGGGCCACTTTTTCCAGAGCTTCGTTCTGGCCCACTACCTGTTTTTTGAGCTCGTCTTCCAAATGCGCCAGTTTGTCAGCCTCGGTCGACAAGAGCTTACTCACCGGAATATTCGTCCAGCGCGATACGATTTTAGCTACATCTTCTTCGCCGACCTCTTCGCGTAAAATCCGTTCCGCTTCGGGAATTTTTTTCCACTCTTCCTCGCTTTTTTTAAGTTGTTGTTCGAGTTCTGGAATTTTTCCGTATTTGAGTTCGGCGGCTTTTTCCAAAAGAACTTCGCGTTCAGCTACGTCCAGCTCGGCCTTGAGCTTATCCAGTTGAGCCCGTCCCTGCTGAAGTTTGGCAACGATATTTTTTTGCTCCTGCCACTGTTTTTGCAAAGCGTCAAAACGTTTTTTGAGCCTGTCGCGTTCGTCCTGAAGGGCTTTTTTGCGCGCTTCGATGCCTTTCTCTTTTTTCAGCGCCTGGAGCTCGATATCGAGCTGCATCAGGCGGCGCTTCATTTCATCCAGATCGGCGGGGAGCGAATCCAATTCAATCTTGG
Organism: Candidatus Altimarinota bacterium; assembly: GCA_039809385.1. GTDB lineage: Bacteria > Patescibacteriota > Gracilibacteria > JBDHUY01 > JBDHUY01 > JBDHUY01. Next base: position 13,998 of record JBDHUY010000005.1, on the reverse strand, counting down.
CCGAAGCCAACGCTTCGTCGACCAGGTCTATCGCTTTGTCCGGGAGAAAGCGTTCGGTTATATAGCGCACGGACAGATTTACTGCGGCAATGAGCGCATCGTCCGTAATACGAATCCCGTGGTGCGTTTCATATTTCTCTTTAATACCGCGCAGAATCGCAATACTGTCTTCTATCGTCGGTTCATCGACAAAAACCGGCTGAAAGCGGCGTTCGAGGGCGGGATCCTTCTCTACATACAGTCTATATTCGCGTAACGTGGTAGCTCCGATAGCGTGCAAGACCCCCCGGGCCAAAGCGGGTTTGAGAATATTCGACGCGTCTACCGCTCCCTCGGCGGCACCGGCGCCGACAATGGTATGCAGTTCGTCCATAAACAAGATAAATGTGCCCTCGCTCTTTTCCATCTCCTCCAGCAATTTTTTCAAACGCTGCTCAAACTCGCCCCGGTAGGAAGCTCCGGCCAGCAAGCCGGCCAGGTCGAGCGACAGGAGCTGTTTATTTTTCAAGGTATCGGGAACGTCCCCGCTGACGATTCTTTGAGCTAATCCTTCGATAATAGCCGTCTTCCCGACACCGGGATCCCCTAAAAGTACGGGGTTATTTTTGGTACGGCGCGACAAAATCTGAATAACCCGCCGTACCTCACCGTCACGTCCGATAACCGGATCGAGTTTGGCTTTTTTGGCCCGTTCGGTCAGATTCACTGTATATTTTTCCAGAGCGCTGCCTTGGTCTTCGGGAGGTTGATAACGCATGTCCATAAAAGGGGGTATAAAGTATCTAATATTAGGTATTTGGCAGCAGGACAGAAATTGTTATCTAAATTATAAATGATGAAGTATTAATTATGAATGGGGACACATTACCCAAGAGTTCTATTGAATTTAGTCCTCTTTGGTAAAGCCTGGACTGTGCACTGAGCATAGGCGAATTGATATTTTCCTTATGTCTTGTACCCCCTAATAAGGGGGCTGGGGGGTTCAGATAAAATAGGAATCTCCTGATCCAAAATACTGACTCAATGGTAGTCCATCTTTCTAAGTTTGACAACCCGGAGGAGTGCGTTGGATGTGGACAACTGACTGCGGGTATAAAATCTGAGGTTACAAGGTTTTCAACAGAGAAAGAGATACATTGAACATAGAAAAAGGTTCGGGTGTACAAACATAAGAACCAGGGCTAAGGAAGGGGATACTTTTACTCTTTGTTTGCCCAAAGACATTCTGGTTTGTGTTGTGAACCGGGTAAATATTTATGCACAGGTTATACACATTTTGTGCACAATTATTATGATACATTTTTTTATTCGTGGCTTTTTCTCAAAGAAAACGTCTATTTTGAATATTCAAAGTTATGCACATAAAAAAAATATGGCTTATCCGTCGAAAACATTTTTTAACATATATCGGATTTTTTTAACGGCAAGATACTTATTTTTTGAATACTATTTTTTTTCAACTATCGTTCTATGTTTGAAAACAGAGAGAAAATTTCTAAATAGTTATTTTATATAACTATTTTACGTTTTGTAAACTATTCTCTAATAACTACTGTTTAAATAAATTTAAAAAAATTCTTGTACAAGATATCTGGAATGTATTAAGATTGGATTCGAGCTGAAAATGTGTAAAAATACGGTTATCCGCATCAAAACTATTGTCTTATTTGCTCTCTCCTTATGAAAGTCACCTGTGCCCAGAAAGATTTGCAAAAAGCGCTGAATATTGTTTCTAAAGCGGTAAAACCCAATTCAACCTTGCCGGTTCTTGACAATATTCTTATAAAAACCGAGGGGAAAAAACTGTTTTTCTTGAGCACGAATCTGGAAATAGCCATCGAATGCAGTATTGAAGCGCAGGTCAAAAACGAGGGGTCCCTGACTGTTCCCGCAAAACTGCTGGATAGCTACGTCTCTCTCCTCAAAGACGATCAGGTAGAACTTTCGGTTAATAACGGGACCGATTTTCACCTCAAATCAAAAAGTTCGGAAACGAAAATGAAAGGCATTAAGTCCGAGGATTTTCCGGCTATTCCCAAAGTCGAACGGGAAGGATCGTTTCAGATAGAAGGCCAGGAATTGATTCAGGCGGTTGGTCAGGTTGTTTTTGCCGCCAGTAGCGGTACCTCTCGTCCGGTACTGGCAGGGGTCTATTTTAAGTTGAGCGGCGAGAATTTGACTCTGGTTGCGACCGACAGTTACCGTCTGGCGGAGCGTAAGGTCAAAGTATCAAAGAGCGAATCGGCGATCGAAGAGATTATCATCCCGTCTTCGACGATGTCGGAAGTGGCGCGTATTTTCGAGAAGAGCGGCGATCCCATCGAGGTTATTATTTCCAAAAACCAGGTGCTTTTTTCCCAAAAAAACGTACAGTTGACTTCCCGGCTGGTAGAAGGGAAATTTCCCGATTATACCGCCATTATTCCTAAACAAAAGACCTCGAGTGCTATCCTGGATATGAATGAGTTTTTGCTGGCAATCAAGCGTGTAAGTCTGTTTGCCCGCGAGAATAGCTACAATATTCGTTTGGAAGTCCTCAAAGAAGGGAAATTATTGATTTCATCGAGTGCGACCGAAATGGGGGAAGGTAAAACTGAAGTTACAGCCAGGGTGCAGGGAGAAGATGCGGCTATTGCGTTGAACGCCCAATTTTTGATCGATTTTCTGGGAAATTTGAGCGAGAGCACTGTGCTTTTTGATATTGATACGAAACTGACTCCGGCGGTACTTAGGCCTGAAGGTAAACAGGAATATCTGTATCTGGTTATGCCGCTGAAGCTCGACTAGATTCTTCTTGAGCTTTTAAACTTGTATCATGCAATCTGCTTGTTCCCGTAGTTGCTTTTTTTGTATATCCTCCTATTATTCAATTGACAACTAGAAACAGTTGTCTCTAATTCCTCTTCTTCGTACAAAACATCATACATTCCTCTTTTTATGGCTCTCTCAACTACCCCGCCCGCTGTCGACCTGCCGTCGTTCGATTCTTCTTTGCTCTCTTCCTCAAATCATAAAAACAATGGTGAGGAAGTTCGACATGTAGAAGATGGATTTCCCGGTGTTCCGGACAAGATTAAACGAGTCATGGAAACCCAAACTGTCATCGTAGAACCTTCTCAAACGGAGAGCGCGAACCGGCAAAAAAATATTGAAGTTCCCCTTTCCGATCAGGTACGTATTATCGAACTTCCTGCCAATACTAAGAATGTTCTTTATTTAAAGAATGATGGCCACGTGAATCTGGATGTTCTGATTAGCACTTCGTCCGAAGGAATTACATTTTGGCGTGAATCAGGTATGCCCTTTTCGAAAGTTGTCCAGCAGCCGAATGGTTCATATTGGATTTACTTGTCCGTTCCGTCTTCGTCTTCTTCCGATGCAAGACATTATACAAAGATGCGTCCCTACACAGTAACGTTTACGACTAGTAATGATCCAGGTTTCGTAATTGTTACTGCCAAAGTTCCAAAAGATAATACAAATTCTCAGACACCTCCAACCGATCAGAAATATACAGATGATGGTTCTATCTTTACAGAATTTGGAAGTAACCTTCTCATATCTGATAATTCTCCTTCATCTGGAAATAATGAAGTGACAACTTCTGTACCAACGTTTAAGGATGTAGAGATTGCTGATCAATGGTATGTTCCCTATGGTTCTACGGTATTACATAACAACAGCCCATTGATTCCGCCCGCTTCACCAGAACAGGCACCGGAACAGCCGGTTGTTCCCCCTAAGACAAAACCCTCCGGGATACGTACTTTCTTTACAAAACTTGGACGGGGTATCTTGTGGCCCGTGCGTACAATTTTGGGACCAATAAGGAAAGCTTCAGGCAATGAAAAACGAAAAATTTCAAATGGTGAGAATGGTACAAGTATTCCTCTGAAGGATATTCATTTTTCAGACGACTATATCACGATTCAAGAGCACGGCCCAGTCATAGTAGAGGAGAAGAGATAATCTTACATACTCCAGCATAGTTTTTTGCCAAGATAGATACTAGAAGGTTAGCAGGATGGTAATTTTTATAACGTCTTGCGGTCCGATCTGATTTTCCGTACAATGGCACTTGTTCCTCTTTCGGTATATCGGTTTCGCCCCTTTATTTTAAGGGGGTCTTTATAAAGGTATAAAAGGTTTTATCCATAAGGTTTTTTCAGGTTGAAAGGAATTCTTTCCGGAATCTTTCCGGACAACGTCCATCCATCGATTGTCGATCAACTCAAAACAACGCAGCGCGCTGTCGTTTCGGGTATCGGCGCCCCCATGTCGAAAGCGTTTTTCCTGCAGGATATCTACCGCTCTTTTTCCAAGCATCCGGTTCTTTTTGTCGTGCACGATGAAAACGAACTGGCCGAACTGACCGTTTCGCTTTCCCTTTTTAACCATCTGGAGCCTCGTTTATTTTCCGCTCTCGATCCCGAAACCCAAAGCCGACGCCTCGAATTCATGACTACGCAGGAAACGCTGTTTGCTCCGTCTCGCTTTGTTATCACAACATCCGATTTTTTACAAAGTCCGGTACCGTACCCCGACCATCTTCGCCAGGAATCGTTCGTTCTGTCGCGCGGCGATACGGTTCTGCTGAAGGATCTCTACGAGCGGCTGCTGGAAATGGGCTACCGTCCCAATCAGGATGCTTTTTTACCCCCCGGTACCTACCGAATGGAAGGCGGCAGCATTAATATTGCGCCCCTTTCGGTCAATCCCGGTTCCGCCGAACTATATAAAATCGATCTGCTCGATAACCAGATCGACGCTCTCTTTGCACTGAATCAGACGACGAAAGATATCAAAGAGATCGAGACATTCACGCTCTATCCCACCCGCTTTCTCTTGCAGGAAACATCACTTGTTTCCTATATTCCCGAAAACTGTCTGGTCATTACCGATGAAATTGACCTGCACGACGAAGCATTTTATGGAGATTTTACCAAATCGATACATGCCCGTAAATCCCTTCTTCATCTGAAAATAACGTCTTTTCCGGATGAAGACGACCACTACGAACATCTGCGTTATTTATCCGTCCTGAAATATTATTCGATCACCGATTTCACCAACGATCTAAAGGAAAAATATATTTCGGGCTGGAAAACGGTACTGATGACCAAAAATAAAACGGAGATAGCCAATATACTAGACGATTACGAATTGCCTTACTCTTTTTCGTCCGACTATTTGAAAGAGCACGAACGAGGGATTGTGTTACTGCCGTTCGAAGAAGAACAAACCGTACCGCGTTCGTTTCAAAATACCGGGACCAAGATCGCCGTTCTCACTGATCGCGAGATCTTTCGGATCAAGAAAAAAAGCAGTTTGGTCGATCAAAAGACCGTTCTGGATTTTTTGACTAGTCTGAAACCCGGCGATTATGTGGTTCATAACGATCACGGTATCGGACGCTTTATCGGTATCGACAAGAAAACCATTGATGGGATTACCAAAGAATATATTGCTATCCAGTACGCCGGCAACGACAAACTGTTTATCCCTACTGACCAGGCCGGAAAAGTCAACCGCTTTATCGCCGGCGACGAGGAACGGGAACCAAAACTTACCCGGCTCGACTCGGGCGAATGGGCACTGGTAAACAAAAAGGTGCGTAAAGAGACCGAAAAGATCGCAAAGGAGTTGCTGGCACTGTACGCCAAACGCAAACTAGCCCAGGGATATGCTCTCTTGCCCGATACAAAAGAGCAACGGCTGTTTGAAGAAACTTTTGCGTATGAAGAGACCCCCGGCCAAATGAAAGCGATCAAGGAAGTCAAAGAGGATCTGGAAAAGGCCGTGCCCATGGATCGCCTGGTCTGCGGTGATGTCGGTTTCGGCAAGACCGAAGTGGCCTTACGAGCCGCTTTTAAAGCCTTTATCACTGGCAAACAGGTCGCTTTTATTTCCCCCGTTACCATCCTGACCGATCAGCACTACAAGACCTTTATCAAGCGTATGCGCGATTTTAACGTCCGGATCGCTATGATGAGCCGTTTTCAGACACCCAAAGAGCAGAATAGGACGCTCGAAGAACTGGAAAAAGGCAATATCGATATCGTTATCGGTACCCATCGTTTATTGCAGGAAGACGTCAAATTCAAAGATCTGGGTCTCATGATCGTGGACGAAGAACAAAAATTCGGTGTCAAGCAAAAGGAACGGCTCAAAGAGATGCGCTGTAACGTCCATATTTTGACGCTTACAGCCACGCCGATTCCGCGTACGCTCAACATGAGTTTGAACAAATTACGGGATATTACTACGATAACCACGCCACCCCCGGGGCGTTTGCCGATTATCACCGAGGTACGCAAATACAACGAGCAGCTCATCCGCGACGCAATTCTGGCTGAGCTTAAACGTCAGGGCCAAGTCTATTTTTTACATAATAAAGTGCAGACGATCGAAGGGGTTGCCGATAAATTGCGTTTTTTGATTCCCGAAGCCCGTTTCGTAGTAGCTCACGGGCAGATGGATAACAAACTGCTCGAAGAGCGTATCCTGGACTTCAAAGAAGGTAAATTCGACGTTTTAGTTAGCTCTACCATCATTGAAAACGGTATTGATCTGCCGAATGCCAATACGCTGATCGTCAACAATTCGGACCAGTTTGGACTTTCCCAGCTCTATCAGCTGCGTGGCCGGGTCGGGCGCAGCAAAAAACAGGCTTATACCTATTTGCTCTATTCCGGGCAGCGTCTCAGTCCCGATGCCAAAAAACGTTTACGGGCAATCGTCGAGGCTTCCGAACTTGGGAGCGGTTTTCAGATCGCTATGAAAGACCTGGAAATCCGCGGTGCTGGCGATATTCTGGGGGCAAATCAGCATGGAGTGATCAAATCGGTCGGGGTCAGCCATTTTATCCGTATGCTCAACCAGACGATTGAAGATATGAAAGCCGGCACTTACAGCGAAGAGCTTGAAGTAAAACCCGAAGAGAATGTGACTGTGGAATTGCCGCTTACCAGTTTTATTCCCGAAACGTTTATCCCCGATTACAAAGAAAAGATTGCGATTTACCAAAAAATGTCGTCGATGGATTCTCTCGACGAGCTCAAAGAACTCAAGCAAAATCTGCACGACGAATACGGACTCCTGCCTGAAGAAGTTAAAAACCTTTTCCGCGTACTGGAAGTCAAAAGCCTGGCCAAATCCGCAGCTCTTTTGGCTGTTCGCATTGTCAGTTATACCCTCCAGGAACGTTTCCTGGAATTGCATATGTCCAAACGTTTTACGCCCTATCAGGTTATGAATCTGCTGCAGGATCCTCAAAACGGCTCAGCCTGGATCATCAGCGGTGACAAACTCAAAATTCGGGTAAAAGATCTGGGATTAGACTGGTACGAGGGACTCAAAGCGGCACTCAATCGTTTGATCGAGGGAAAAAATGCCAAAACGATCGAGGAGAAAATGAAGCTGCAGCGGAGTGTTACTGCCTAGTTGCTCATTCTTTTTCGTATCTGATCTGATAGTATCTGTTACGAGGGATTTTTTATGGTAACTAATTAAGCGAGATTGTTTCAAATCCCGGAGTTGGGGAGATATCATTCTGATTGCGCGGTAGTATCGCATTGCCAAAACTATGTTGAAAACGCTCCCTTTACCGTTTACAATATGCAGGAGCTTTGATTTTTTGTTCCGGTGATTCTCCCTTATGAATATAGAGGCGATTGTTGATTTTGTCTTTGAATTGGGACAACTGAAACGTGAACGACATAACGGTTTTATGCTTTCGGGAGTAAAAGACCCCGATTCGGTAGGCGAGCACGCGTTCCGTACTGCCCAAATAGCCTTTTTATTGGCGGTTTTGGAAGGGATTGATCCTTATAAAACTGCTTGTATCGCCCTTATCCATGACAATGCCGAAGCGCGTATTCAGGATCGGCATAAAGTTTCGGCCCGCTACCTTTCCAGTAAAGAAGCTGAATTTCAGGCATTTTCCGAGCAGATCGGGCTGTTACCTCAGTCAGTTCAACAAGACTTTGCCGCATTTTTCGACGCTTACGAACAACGCGATACCAGAGAAGGAGTTGTCGCCAAAGATGCAGACTGGCTCGAAACCGCTTTTCAAGCCCATGAATACGCCGAGTTAGGCTATAAAACCACCGAGATAATCGATAGTGTAGAAAAGGCGCTTGAAACCGAAAGCGCTAAAAATATTCTGGCTTCGATGAAACAAAAAAGTTTTACCGACTGGTGGCAGGGACTCAAAAAAATGACCTATAAAAAGTTGTCATAGCTCTGACATAGACGCTTGCGTATCTCGGATTAAAACGTCAAATCCTCAATTCTGCAAACGAAATTCTAACAAAATTATTATGTAGACGATCCGTATAATTTTTAAAAATGTGTACTTAGGATTTATTGAAAATGTAATGTTTTTGTTCTGTCCTCTTCAGATATTTTCTATAGCTTCTTTATGAATGAATTACAACACATTGCCTTTATTATTGACGGCAACCGTCGCTGGGCCAAAGAGCGTAGTCAGCTGGCTTTTTTCGGTCATAAAGCCGGGGCCGACAATGTGGAATATATTACCGAACTCTGTATCAAACGAAATATCCCTTTTCTAACGTTCTGGGTGCTATCGACCGAGAACGTGAAAGAGCGCTCCAACACCGAACTGCAGTTCTTATATCGCTTGATCGAGGAAGCGCCTAAAAAGATCACCAAACTTCATAAGGAAGGGGTCTGTTTTCGGATTACCGGAGATATAAGCGCCCTGCCACAACGCTCTCAAAAGTCCTTACTGGAGACAGTGGAATCTACCAAAGACAACACCAAAGCGACCCTGATCTTCGCCATCAACTATGGCGGTCACGACGAAATCAGACGGACTTTTTCCTCCTTACTCAAAGCCGGTATTTCTAACGAAGAGTTGACCGACAGTCTTATAGAGCAGCATTTGGATACTGCCGGTATTCCGCACCCGGATCTGATCGTTCGCACCGGGGGGAATAAACGGCTTTCCGGTTTTTACCCTTGGCAGTCGGGCTACTCCGAACTCTATTTTTCCGATACGTTATGGCCCGATTTTGGAGAAAAAGATCTCAGTGCTGCCATCGAATATTATAATAGTACCCAGCGTAATTTCGGTAAATAGCGGTGGGGCTCGTGGGTTGAATTTTAAGGTTTGTCTTCTCCTCCGGCAGCCCACGGATTGCAGCGCATGACCCGCCACGAGGTTTTTCCCAGCGCTTTCAAAAAAGTGTATTTTTCGAACGCCTCAACCCCATATTGTGAGCAAGAAGGATAAAATTTACAATAGCCGTTGGGAAAAAGCGCTTTCAGGAAGCCATGATCGGGCGAAAGCGTTTTTTGATACATCGTCAGCAGTCCGATAGCGGTTTTATTGATAAGTTTCATAGGTACTTTCCAAAGGAGAAAGGGATTGAATCCTTGTGTGCTAGCTCATCGATCAGGGGTACTTTTCCTGTTCCTAAGTCGTACATCTTTTTCATGGAGAGTCTTTGTCTTCCAGAGTATGGCAAGCTTGTTTGCAGGCATACAAACTTGCCAAGCTAACTTGAAGTATCGTTGTGAAAAAACTCTTCAGCGGCTGTCGATGCCGGGAATTTTACTATGTGTCTGCCTCAATTCTGTGTAAACAGAGCATCCCCTTATGGTGTTGTGTCAGTTTTTTTCCTTACTTTTACAGCGCTACATGCTTTCTTCACCCACAAGTAAAATGTATCTCGTAATGTGGGTTACATTAAGTATAAAAGAGCTATACCACAACGATATAGCATCTCATTTTCTGAAGGATAAAGCTTCCTTTTAATAACAGGATAGACCGTTCAGTGCTTTGCCGTCCTTCATCACCATAAAATGGAGATGAATACCGGTCTTTCCGTATACGCGTCCGGTACGGCCTTCTTTTCCCAGAGCCGATCCTTTGGTTACTTTGGTCCCGGGTTCTACATAGATCTCGCTCAAGTGTGCATAACGCGTTTTATAACCGTTTCCGTGATTGACTACCAGCGTATTTCCATATCCGCCGCTGTACCCGTAATTTACCAGCTCGACTGTCCCGTCATCTGCAGCCAAAATCGTGGCAGCCAGCGAGTAACTCTGAATATCGAGCGCGTTATGTTTAGAGCTGAAGCGCTGGGTAATTCGGCTGCCTCCGGCAATCGGCCAGGCAAAACCCTGACATCCTGAGGCTGAGCTGGCTCCCGAGCCCTCACTCGCTACTTTCTTAATCGTTTTGGTCGAGCTGCTTGAAGGAGGTGTCAGACTGGCATATCGCGGAGCTGTTTTGGAAGCCGAGCCTTTTTTAGTCGTGTCAGCTTTAGCAATAGCAACCGGAGGTGCTACCACTATAGGCTTGGCTCCCGGTATGATTAGCCGGGACCCCGGGGTCAGTTGTTCGCCGTTTAGACTGTTTTGAGCAATAATAATTTGCTTGTCGATTTTATACTTTTTGGCAATATCGTCGAGATTTGTTCCTTTATCTACATTAACTACCAAACCGTCGACCGGCGGTATTTTTAAAGTCTGTCCGACGCGGATCTTACTGTCGTCGGCAATATTATTGGCAAATTCCAATGTATCGGTCTTTAGATCAAAACGCGTCGCAATACCTGAGAGCGTATCCCCGGGTTGAACCGTATACTGAATGATCTCGTTCATGCTACCGCGCTGATTCTCCCCCTGGGCCAAAGCCTTGTTGCCCATAAAGAGAAAACCGTCGGTCGTAGCCGCGGTAACGGGTACATCCAACAGAGCATCGGGATCGATCAGAGAAGCCACGTCTTCGCCTTCTTCGTTGGAAGCGCCTTCCAGAAAGGAGCCTCCGGCGACAATATTCGTAGAAAGAAGAAACAGACCTACCATACTCAGCGCAAGAACTTTGAGCCGTAGCGGTCTGCCGTGAATTACACGCGTAATTTGAACAAGAGAAACGCTTTTTCGCTCCTTTTTCTCGACAGTAGTAGTTGTTGGACTCAGCTGCGTCACTTTGGCGTGTCGCAGTTTCTGGGCCAGCTTGTTGACGTTACTTATAGACAAACTCCTTGCTTCTTTTAGCCGGTCGAAAGCGGTCGTGAGGGGCTTTATCAAAGTCCCGCTCGAGACTGGTTGGCAGAAAGCGCCAAGGTAAAATAATCGCGGATATCGTTTCAGTATACCACAGAATCATTTCGGACGATGCGCTTAGTTCTTTACAAAATTCAGCTACATCGTTTCCTAATATACATTATGTTTCCCAAAAAGCAAGCAAAAATATAAAAAATCGTATCTTCGTATTATTCAATAGACATGGTTCCCCAGGTTCCCTGTCCTTTACTTTACGCGAAAGTGCTCGCATACGCATGTACCGCTTCTTTGATCTTTTTGGCACTTTCCTTGCCTATCCCTCCGATCTGCGTTAAATCCTCTGCCGACATTCTGGTTAGTTGTGATACGTTTGTCACTCCGGCTTTGGTAAGCTTTTTCTTCAAAGCATCGCTTATCTCCAACAACTCAATCTGGTCTTTGTCGGCCGGAATTTCAGCCGTCACTTCCAGGTTATTCTCTTCGATCGTCTGATCAGTAGTAGAGGTTTCGCTAGACCCTGAGAATTCGGCGATATCGCGAATATCGATTTCGTATTCGCTGAGTTCCGAGGCCAGTTTTACATTTTGTCCTTGTTTGCCGATCGCCAGTGGACGCTGATCCTGTTCGACGAAAACAGTAGCTCTTCTTTGAGAGGCTGCCAGAGTAATCTGGGCTACCTTGGCCGGCGCGATAGCAGCGCGGATGAGTTTCTCAGCATTATCCGACCATTCGATCACGTCGATCATCTCGCCGTTCAGCTCGCGGATAACGTTTTGAATACGCACGCCCTTTTGTCCGACACAGGCTCCGATGGGATCGACTTTGGGATCTTTGCTCGAAACAGCCACTTTGCTCCGCAGTCCGGCGGTACGTGAGACCTTCTTTACTTCTACCACGCCGTTACGGATTTCGGGAATCTCGACTTCGAACAGCTTGCGTACAAGTTCGGGGTGTTTACGCGAGATCGACAGATAGGGTCCTTTACTTGTTTTTATAACTTTATTCAAAAATACCTTTAGACGGGTTCCCGGAAAATAACGTTCCCCCGGCACGCGTTCTTCCACTGGGAGCGGTACCAGATTGCGCTCGATCTCCAGGAAGACCTGGTTGCCTTCGACTTTACTGACCTGAGCCGATACCAGCTCGTTTTCGCGTTCTTTGAAGGTTTCGTAGAGCATTTCGCGTTCGGCTTCCTGTACGCGCTGCATGATGACCTGTTTGGCCGACTGCGCCGCAATGCGCCCGTAGTCGGCTGTGGGGGTCACGTCGATCATGATCTCATCGCCCAGTTTGGCGTTCTTTTTATACTTTTTGGCTTCGGTCAAAGAAATTTCGATTTCCTCGTCCTCGACTTTTTTAACGACCGTTTTTACTTCGAATACGCCGATAACGCCGGTATCTTCGTTGATGTCCACATGAATATTCTGGTCTTTGCTGCCGTAGTCTTTGCGGTAGGCGGTACGGATGGCGGCTTTGATGGATTCGAGTACCGCGTCCTTGGTGAGGTTTTTCTCGGCGCACAGCTGGTTTATGGCGGCCAGGAATTCTTTGATGTCTTTGATCATAGAGTTTTTTTAGACAAGATAAAAGAAAGATAATATGCTTATCCTCGTACAAGATTGTAGCAGATCGGGAAGCGGTTGGCAATATTACAGCTCTTTACTGGAGATTCCTGAGATTTCAAAGAGCAAAATTGGTTTTAGGAGGAGAAGAGGGCAAGCTGATGGGAGGGCGGCGTCGGAAAGACTGTGCGAAAGGAGAGGAGCCAGTCCTGGAAGTATTCATGTAAGAACCGGGCCATAGTAGACCAGGAGGATAGAGCTTGGTTGTGCTTGCGCCAGCGCTGATAGTATAAGTCGATGATATACCCGCGTTGTTCTTTCTGCTCCATCTTCATCACATATGCACTGGCAATCAGAACCATACTCAGCAGACCGTCTACCCGTTCAGGCTCTTGCAGCATCATCTCTTCCAGATTGAATTGCTGTTTTACAAATCGAAAGTAGGTTTCAATCTTCCAGCGCTTCAGGTAGGTTCGGGCAATCTTGAGAGCTTGCTGGTTGCTCCTGGGGCTCTTGGTCGTGATCAATGCAATCGGCTCACGCTGTTGGTGGTACCGGTAATGAATCAGCGTCAGCGGGTCGTTGCTCCCAGACAAATATACCGTGCGGTATCCTACGACTTCCATTGCCGCTGTCAGTTGAGAGACCCGGTATTGCTCTCTTTTTCCCGGATCGGTTTGAATGTCCAGTAATCGTTCACTCTGTTTCCGATCCAACCGTATCAGAAATTGTTGCTCTTCCTCTAGCAACAGATCAAATATCTTGCGATTATCAAATTCCCGATCCAGCACCCACATCGCACCATGATCCGGCCCGATGATCGAAAGCAGTCGTTTGATCATGGACGGAATATCCAATCCCGATTCCACATACCGTTCCAGCATCAACGGGAGATACTCATCGGTTGTTTTGGTTTTAGCAATGATCCCGCATAGCGGATAGCCCTGACCATACAGATTGCCCGTACTCCCATCCCGTACAGGGACAACTCCGGAGATTTTCTCAGCATAGGCCCGCTGAATATCGCTGCCGTCCAGGATCAGCAGCTCCAAATCCAGTCCATGTCCTTTGGCTGCCTGAATCAGGGACAGGTCTTTCAGGCCAGACAGCATTGTCCCTGTTTTCTCGCAAAACGTTTTGGGTTGAATCGAGCTCTCTACCTCTCGTCCAATCTCTGACAAGACTACGCTCCTCCCCTGAATCATTCCTTTCAACAACGAAAATACTTTTTTCCTCCGAGGTGAACTCAGCACCCGCCCAAACGGTCGGAAAAAATGGGTATCCCTAGTCAAATGGAACAGGATTGAGAGATTTGGTGAGATAGGATTGAGGAGAATCAAAGATTTCTGGTGAGGAAAATCTGAGACAGAATTCACTCACATACTCTGGTAGGTAT
>JBDHUY010000004.1:0-135297 GCA_039809385.1 Candidatus Altimarinota bacterium | reverse complement strand
TCAAAGAACGTCTCGGGCTCGTATCCACCCTCGCTCGAAGTGTCAACGGCTATTTAGCCCATTATATTCATGTCCTCTTCGGCTATTTCTTCTCCAAAGCTATTTCGTAATTCAAGTTATATATATAACGGGCGAGCAGTAAAAAGGTTACGTTTTCTACAAACTTTTTTGAATCGATCGAATCGTACCCTAAAAACCAAATTCTCTTGCACCCTTATTTTAGCACTATATAATTAACAGTGCTAACGCAATTTTTATCTTACTTCTTTAACCTGCTACAACACTATGGCAGACCAAAAGAAAAAAGCGATCGGCTTTCGTCCCTTGTGGGATAATGTCATTTTGATGCCGGTCGAAGCCGAAACGCAAACGGCTTCCGGTATTATCATTCCCGATTCGGCCAAGGAAAAACCTTCCATGTTTGAGGTCGTGGCGGTCGGTCCGGGAAAAATGGACGACCACGGCAAACGCATTGCGATGGAAATCGCGGTCGGCGATACAGTTATCTGCAGCCGCTATGCCGGAGACGAGTTTAAAAGAGACGGTATCGAATACCGGGTGGTTCACCAGGACAGCATTTTGGCAATTAAAGAATAATTGCTCTTTCTATCTAAAGAAATCCCAATTTCAAAATCCAAGTCCCAGATAAAATCCAAAGTACCAGTCTCAGAAAATTCATAGATCAGAAAGAAACTAAGATTTTGATCATTTGAGATTTGAACGTATTTTGGTTTCGCCACGGCGAATTGAGAACTTTGGATTTTGAACTTCGATACTTCTTTCGGATAGGTTCAATCTGAACGACTTTTCATTTTTAATTTTTAACTTTTCACTATAAGTCTATGGCAAAACAAATTATTTTCGGGGATGATGCCCGACAACGTATGTTTCGAGGGGTGCAGAAACTTGCCCGTGCCGTCATTGCGACGCTCGGACCCAAGGGACGCAACGTAGTAATCGATAAATCGTACGGTTCTCCCACCGTTACAAAAGACGGAGTAACCGTAGCAAAAGAGATCGATCTGGAAGACAATCTGGAAAATATGGGAGCAAAAATGGTCAAAGACGTTGCCAGCAAGACCAACGATGCCGCCGGGGACGGTACGACCACAGCAACTCTGCTGGCCGAAGCGATCATTCGTGAAGGCATGCGCTTTACGACCGCCGGATCCAATCCGACCAAGATCAAACACGGCATCGATATGGCCGTGGACGTAGTCGAAAAAGAGCTGGAAAAGAATGCCAAAAAGATTAATACCGAAGAAGAACTGCGTCAAGTTGCTACCATTTCGGCCAACGGCGACACCGAGGTCGGCGACAAAATCGCTTCGATCATGCACAAAGTAGGCAAAGACGGCGTAATCACGGTCGAAGAATCGCAAACGCTGGGACTCGAAGACGAACTGGTCGAAGGTATGAAGTTTGACAACGGCTATATCTCGGCCTATATGATGACCGACCCTACCCGTATGCAAGCGGTATTCGAAAAAGCCAAGATCCTGATTACCGACGAGAAGATCTCTTCGATTCAGGATATTCTGCCGCTCCTGGAAAAACTGGCCCAAACCGGCAACAAACAACTGGTCATTATTTCCGAAGAGGTCGACGGCGAAGCGCTGGCAACCTTGATCGTGAACAAGTTGCGCGGGACTTTCCTGACCCTGGCAGTCAAAGCGCCCGGATTTGGCGATCGCCGCAAAGAGATGCTCAAAGACATCGCGATTCTGACCGGCGGTACCGTTATTTCCAAAGAACTGGGCATGAAACTGGACGGTGCTACGCTGGAACATCTGGGAGAAGCGCGCAAAGTCGTTTCGGATAAAGAAAGCACCATTATCGTCGACGGAAAAGGAAAAAAAGCTGATATCGACGCCCGCGTAGCCGAAATCAAGGCCACGCTGGAACGCACGACATCGGATTTCGACCGCGAGAAACTGCAGGAACGTTTGGCCCGGCTGGCGGGCGGTGTTGCCGTGATCAAGGTCGGCGCAGCTTCGGAGATCGAAATGAAAGAACGCAAGTATCGCATCGAAGACGCACTTTCCGCTACCCGCGCCGCGGTGGAAGAAGGAGTAGTCCCCGGAGGAGGCACAGCCTTGCTGCGAGCGATCAAAGCACTGGAAAGTCTGAAGACGCATTCCGAAGACGAACGAATAGGCGTCGAGATCGTCAAGAAAGCGCTGCGTTATCCAACACGTTATATTGCCGAAAATGCCGGTTTTGAAGGCAGCGTGGTAGCTGAAAACGTGCTGATGACACCCGATTACAATCACGGATTTGACGCTTCCAACGGCGAATACGGCGATCTGATGAAAAAAGGAATTATCGATCCGAAGAAAGTAACCCGTCTGGCTCTGCGCAATGCGGCTTCGGTCTCGGGCACCTTCCTGACCATGGAAGCGGCCATTGTCGAGAAACCGAAAGAAGAAAAAGCCGGAGGAGCGGGCGGCATGCCAGGGATGGGCGGCATGGGTGGAATGGGAGGGATGGGCGGCATGGATATGGACTACTAGACCCCAAAGGGGCCCTGTAAGGGTCTTTAAAATCAATAAAGTTATAAAGTCCATAAAGCAAAGGGGCTGCTCGGAAACGGGCGGCCCTTTTTGGTTGGTAGGGATGTGAATCATGAAGTAGGAAGCATGGGAAACAAGTACTCTCACTCACTTTTTGCCTGTTACTTAATGTTTTTCGTAGCTTGGAAAAGTAAACAAGAACCGGAAACGTATGATTATTTTCAGCGAATCTAGGGATATCTGCTTGTAAGACATGTTACGAGAAACGGGAGAAGCAATCGGGACGATTGCTCCAGCAATGTATTGTAATAGTGGACTTTTTCATCGTCATTGCGAGGAAGCAAGTATATCCCTTGAAAGTAACGAAACTTTTAGACGAAGCAATCTCTTGTTACCTGCCGTTAATAAGCACCCAAAGATTGCCCTTAAAGGGCCCCGTTGGGGCTTCGTCTACTAAGATAAACAAAGAACCTGCAGACTACGAAGTTCCTCGTAACGGACGGAAATAGTTCAAATTATAGATCTTTCATAATCTTTTTGACGCAAGTTAGGAGATTCGTTTCTAAAGAGACTTGTATAAAATGTACACCAATCCCGTCCGCTTCTTTTTGATAATCCTTATCATCGAACCAATAGGTATCCTGAAGCAATACCGTAGGTAGAAACACAGGCCGATTCAGTATTTCGAGAATCATCTCGTGTTTTGGACAGTACCCCTGCCACAGGCGCACATTTACCGCATTCGAGTCTATAAAAGACCATAAATCAAAGAACATAAGTGCCTGCTGAACGGGCTCGAAGAGATTATCGCTTACAATACCAACAGCAGTATCGTTACGGCCTGCAAGGTAGGCAAACGTTTCCTGGACGGAAGGTTGTAAACGAAAAGCATACTGGTCGGCTTCGCGGAGAATCTCGGAAGATCCTACCTTCTTAAAGGGAGAAGGAACGCGGCTGATATAATCTTTTTTTGGAGACGTCCACAACGTCTCGTCGCAGTCGAATAAAAAGAGTTTCATATAGTTATTTGGAAGCTAAGAGAGATAAAGTTGCTTTCAGAAATCCCTGCTTTTCTATCTTTTGCCAAAACGGATCATGCGGCAAGAGCACCGAAGTTTCATACTTTCCCTCAAATTGCTCGCTTTTGGCATAGAAACGCACCGCATACGCTTTGCCCCCGGCGACGCCGGCGGGAAAGTTCCTGTCAACACCGAAAACGTATTCGCGGACCTCCAGGCTTTTGCCCTTGTAACTTAAACCGAATCTGCTGCAGGTATCCCCTAGCTGATTGGTCATTTTACCGAAAAGATCGTGCGCCAGATAGGAGAGATCATTCGTCCAGGAAAGATGGACCGTGGAATTAAAGCTCCAGCAATAGCCCAGTTTTTTCTCAAGTCCGTCCAGTTCATTTAACAGAGCCGGCGTTACTTCTTTTTCGCTCCCTATAGCCTGGCAGATTTTTTTCAAAACCATGAATTCGTAGGAAGCCGAATGAAACGATTCTGCCAACGGCAGCGACTGTTTGGTCATAAAGCCCTGGAACGTTTTTAACTCGTGCCATGGAGGAATATAGGCGGAACAAAGTACCGACACACCCGAAAACTTCTCGGTCGGCGCGGCTTTGAGCGCAGTGACGAATCTCTTTAATCTTTCCTGTACCTTTTCATACCGTTCATCCTTCTTTATACTTAAAGGGATCTGCTCAAAGGGCATATTCTGCAAAAGGTAGAATATGCCGACACCCGGATAATAGCGGCGATCCTCCTGCACCTTCATATGAGCAAAACTGGACAAATCGACCGCATAGCTCCGGTCGTTATCGGCACGAAAGCCGCCAATCCCCGTCAGAGACCTGACGGTCTTGAGCGGGGTTCCTTTGAGAGCCTGATACGCTAAACCATCCAGTCCGGGAGTATCGGGAGATGACGGGATGACGCCGGGAAACAAAAAATCCTGCCTGCCACCATAGGTTTGAGCCAGTTGCATCAGAATAGCCTGGTGAGCTTCCTCAATGGCGAGCGATGAACCGATCATCTGTTGTACTTCGCTCAGATTTAGCTTTAGCCCTAACAGAGAACTTTCCAACAAGACTCCCCCTACTAGCAAGGCCTCGCTGACAACTTTGGAAAAACAGCGGCGCGATTGGTAGGAGTCGTAGCCGTTTTCGCCATACGTAACCGGTTGTCCGCGAAAATTATTCCGCACGATCGACAAGAGCGCTGCGACCTGATCGGAATTTCCGATTGTCTGGAATAACGAAGTTTTCAGCCATTCGAAACTTTCGGAAAAACCGGCATCGACCGCATGCACAAACTGCCCGGCCGTATCCAAATGTTGCTCGAGCAGAGCGATTTGGTTTTGCGGTATGCCCAAACTTGCTAAGGCCGTACGGGTCGATGCCGAAACGGAGTGAGAAATATTAGGCGGTTTCTCGATAGAGATAGAGGGAGAATCAATCTCTGGCTCAAGAACCGGAACAGAAGATACAGAGTCATTCATGAAACAAAACGATAAAAAGAAATAAAAAAAGCCTTTTTCCAGATTGGATCAGCTTGGAAAAAGGCTTTGAGAGAAAACGCTAATCATCATAAACTAGGGCCCTTTTCCGCAATGGAAAAAGCGTCGTCGCAGAGAGGAGATAAGAGAGAAAGAATAAAACGAGAAATTCATGATAGAAAAAATAAGAAGAGAATACGCAAAAAAAAGAGCCTTCCCGTCGGGAAAGCTCTATGGTCGTTGCAAAAGAGAAAAACTAGAGAGGAAGCAACGTTAAACCGACTTTCGACAGGAAAGATTTTTGAGAAACTCGTCGTCGCCGGTTGATACAAAGCAGTTGCATAGTCTGTGGAGAAATTTACTCTAAGTTTAGGAGAAAAAAGGAGATCGTCAATAACCGATCATTTCAGAGGACTAAAAAGATTATAGTTGTTGTTTGGAAACAGAAAAGGTATTATAAGACTACAAGATATTAAAAAAATTTACATGCACGCAGTCGTCTCGCAATTTTCTTCTCAGACTTGTTGTCGATTCAACCGCTGTTCCAGAGGCGCTTTTTGCTGTTGTCGTGCATAAAATTTCCATACCGCCGACACAATGTAAAAACTCTCGCCTCTGTCCGGGAGTTTTTTTGTGTTTTATTTTTATCCTAACTTCTCATTATCAATCATGAAACCACGTTCTTTTCTCACTCACGCCATTCATACCGGACAACAACCGGATCCGCATACCGGCTCGGTCATTCCGCCGATCTATATGACCTCGACCTATGCCCAGGAGTTTCCGGGGGCTCACAAAGGATACGACTATACCCGGGCCGGCAATCCCAATTTCACCCACCTGGAAGAAACGCTGGCCAGCCTGGAACAGGGCAAGTTCGCAACTGCTTTCTCTTCGGGATTAGGCGCAATTACCGCACTCGTGAGCATGCTCAAAAGCGGCGATACGGTAGTAGCATCGTACGACATGTACGGCGGGACATACCGCCTGTTTCGGCAGGTATTCGAGAAGTTCGGCATCCGCCTCCTGCAGGTAGATACCTCCGATCTGGAAGCGGTACAAAAAAGCCTGGAGGAACAACCGGCCCTGCTTTTTATCGAATCCCCTACCAATCCCCTACTACGGATTACGGATATTAGAAAAGTCGCCGGACTGGCGCATCGATACAATACCATCGTCGCGGTCGACAATACGTTTGCCACACCGTATTTCCAAAATCCGCTGGCTCTGGGAGCAGACGTCGTCATTCACAGTACCACAAAATATTTAGGAGGCCATTCGGATATTATCGGCGGGACTCTTATTACGAATCAGGGCGGCATCAAAGAGCAAGCCGATTTTTTACGAAAAGCCATGGGGCTCAACCCCAGTCCGTTCGACGCATGGCTGACCTCGCGCGGGATCAAGACGCTCGGATTGCGTATGGAGCAACACCAGAAAAATGCTATGGCAATCGCCGAGTTTCTACAACAACATCCGAAAGTAAAAAAGGTCTACTATCCGGGGTTAGCCAGTCACGCGAATCATGGAGTGGCGCAAGCACAGATGTCGGGCTTCGGCGGGATCGTGTCGGCGGAATTCGATTTTGAGCTGGAAATAATGAAGCGGTTTATCGCCTCTTTCGAACTTTTCACGCTCGCCGAAAGTCTGGGCGGCGTCGAATCGCTGGTAGATCACCCGGCCAGCATGACCCATGCGTCGATTCCTGCCGAGGAACGCAAAAAAGCCGGGCTACCCGACGGGTTGGTACGCTTTTCGGTAGGGATAGAAGACTCTTCAGACCTCATTGAAGATTTGGCAGAAACCCTTGAAACATTTCAGGCCAGAGAGAGGTGAGATCACGTTAGAACACAAATTGAACTTCTTTGTGAAAGAAGCTATAGTAGGAAATGCGCGTCCTTGACCGAGAGTGAAAGAAAAACACATTTATAAACGTATAAGAAGTGGCAGTCCTATGCAAAAAATCATCGATATCGAACAGAAAACCGACGAAGAACTGGTGGGCATGGTTCTTGAGAACAAGGAGAACTATCTCTATCTGATGGAACGATATGAGCAGAGGCTCTTACGATTCCTGATGAGTATTACGCGACTGGAACGTCGCGAGGACTATGAAGATATCCTGCAAAACGCATTTTTGAAAGCCTATCTGAACATCCGGGGCTACGATCGCTCACTCAAATTCAGCAGCTGGATATACCGGATCGTTCATAACGAAATGATCGATCACGTTCGAAAAAAGAAAAGCAAAGCGTCCCATATTTCGCTCGACGACGAAAGCAATCCCGATGCCGGAAAACTGCTGGATGTTCTTAGAGACACTACCGACTTGCCCGAAGAAATGGATCAAAAACTTTTAAGCGCAAAGGTAAAAAACGTACTAAACACCCTCCCCGAAGATTATCGCGAAGTTCTGGTACTGCAGTATTTCGAAGATAAAGATTACCGGGAGATCAGCGATATTTTACAAAAACCGATGGGAACCGTCGCCACGCTGATCAACCGCGCTAAAAAAATAGCCAAAGATAAATTTGCGGCGATGATGAGGGGGAAGTATTAGGTATTAGGTATAATGTATTATGTATGGAACATACGGATAAGGATATTGACTTTTGACTTTTGACTTTTGACTTTTGACTTTTGACTTTTGACTTTTGACTTTTCACTTTTGACTTTTCACTTTTCACTTTTCACTTTTCACTTTTGACTTTTCACTTTTCACTTTTCACTTTTCACTCCCCCATTTCCATGCCCGATATTAGCCAAAAGGTGCTCGAACAAATAGACAAGGAACACATCCAACCGAAACCGCGCTGGCAGTTTCTGCTCAATGCGTGGGTTATTCGAGTTTTGTTAATCCTATCTATCCTGCTGGGGAGTCTGGCCTGTGCTGTATTTTTGTTTTATGTCTATGACTTCGATTGGGAAGTATACTACGATTTTTCCAATCGCTGGATCTTTTTACTAATGGATATTCCGTATCTGTGGATCATTTTTACACTGCTGTTTATCGGCAGTGCTTATTACCACTTCAAGCACACCCAACGAGGCTACCGCTGGGGGTTCAGCGTGACTATCATGGCAAGTCTGGCGCTGAGTTTTATCGGCGGGGTTGTTGTATATAGTTTTACCGATTTGCCCGAAACACTGGAAGATCTGGCAGTTCAAAACGTACCGTTTTACGAGCAGGTCATGGTCACAAAAGAGAACCGCTGGCTCAGACCTGAAATAGGCTTGCTCAACGGGATGATCGAAGAAGTACAAGGTCAGGCGGAAGCCGGATTCCGTTTACGCGACATGCACAACAAACTGTGGTATATCAACATCACTGAAGTAAAACCGCCGCATCCGCCACTGATAAACGGTATCCGGATCCGCCTGGAAGGACACCAGACCGGGCCGGACCGGTTCAGGGCGTTTCGGATCCTCCCCTGGTTTATCCGTCCGCCCAAACCGCGATTTTTTCCCCTTCTGAAACCGCCTCTGCAACAATTCAGAGAAAAAATGAAAGAAAATTTTTTACCGGATCGTACTACTCCCTGAGGGATTGATCACCTCTCAACCGCGGTATTATCCTATTTTACTTTCTGTTTTATCCTAATTTTCTATGAATAAGAAGCTTTTACTTGCTACGACCCTGACCGGGGTGGTACTGGTCACATCCGGTATTACGGCCAGCAGTGTCGGTGCCCAGAATCAGAACACGGCACCAGATCCCGTTGCCGAACAGACCGAATCTACCGGGGAAAATCAAAAGGGATTTTTCCATAAAATGCTTGATCCCGCCAAACTGGCCGAGATGAAAGCCCAACATGAAGCTTTGGCGAAAGAAATCGAGGAAGGCGATTATGCCGAATGGAAGACGCTGATGGAACAATACGGACGAACCGGGCCATTGTATCAGAAGATTACCCAGGACAATTTCGCCCGTTTCGCCGAGATGCACAAACTGCTGAAAGAAGCCGCCGAAAAGATGCAGGCAGCCAACGATATTCGCACAGAACTGGGGCTCGAGCTGCCGGGCCATCCGGGGAAACGTCTCAAGAATCATTTTTTCAAAGGAGCCGGCAAGATGCATTTTTTTGAGCAGAAGCTCCCTGATTCCGAAAAACAAAATACCACTGGCGAACCCCAGGGATAGCTCTTTCTCTCTGCCACAAACCTTGATTTAAAGACCTTTCGCCGTGAAAGGTCTTTTTTTTGTATATTTAGCTTTATTTTTTATATACGGGTGGTATAAGTATACACTTGAATTAACTTTAACCTCCAATATTCATTAGGCCATGGGTGTATCACGTCTAATCAATGGCTGGAAACCAAATACAGATACCTCGCAAGAAGGAGATTTTAACCTAGGGGTATTCGGATGCGGGCCGTATGCTCGTGACGTTTATCTTCCGCTGATCTACTCATTGAGCAAAGTGCTGCGTACCCGCATCAGCTTCGTTGTGGAACTAGAGGACAAGATTGAAGATACGAAAAATTACCTGGCTCGATTGGGATATAATCAAACAGTCGTTTTGACTGCTGCCGAATTTCATGAGCGTTATGCAAACGATCAGAAACAGATTATTCCTTCTGATATTTTTCCACAAAACGGTATCAGTGCAGGAATTGTTTCCACCGAACCGGAATCGCACCTCGACTATGCCCTATGGTTAATCGAAAACAAGATACATACGCTGATCGACAAGCCAATTACTATAAGCAAGGATGCCGGTATCAATCCGACTCAAGCCTACAAGATTCTGGAAGATTATAAAAGACTGGCAGATGCCTATGAAACAGCAAAAAAAGAGAAACCACAGCTGGCCTGCCAGATAAGCGTGCAAAGACGCTATGATCCGCAGTATACAGAACTGTTGCAGAAAATAGAAAACGTTCAAACCCAAACCGGCCAAGCTCCCAGCCATATTCGGGTTGTAAAATCTGACGGACAATGGAGAATAGCCGAAGAATTAGCCACTATACAATATCATGGATTTGATCGAGGCTATGGGGTCTTGGGACACACAGGTTACCATATTTTTGACATGATAGATCAAATCATCCGGACATCGAATAGTCCGATCCAGATCGATTCCGTTCAATTTTTCTCAACCTTTGTGAGAGCTAACGATTTATCTGCCCATCCCATCAAGTTATCCCCGCGAGATGCAAGCCCGGAAAAAACAAAAGTCGAAACTCCCAAAGGAGAGATTGACGCTCATGTCTTCATGAAATTTTTATCCCAAGGAAAGATCGTCACGACGGCAGAAGCAAGTTTGATCCATAACGGGCTATCTGCCAGGACAGGAAGTCTCGATCAGAGTGATCTGTATCAAGGAAGCGGACGATTCAAACACGAGGAATGGCAGATATTTCAGGGACCCTATGCCTTTCATACACTGGTGGATTCCGACATGAGCGGTACTTTGATCAAAGACTGGAGCGCTTCAGCCTACAATCCGCTATTACAGAAACAAGGAGCAAGAACGAGAAAAGGTATAAGAACCATGATCAAAGGCGGAAGAATGAATATTGTCGGAGAACTTTTAAAGCTATTTCCGCAATATGAAAACTGGAAAATAGATGCGAGCAGAAGAGATCTTTTATATAACTTCTTGGAAAGTTGCCTCGATATTAATACGGCCCGTTCTTCCCTCGAGACACATTCGGGAGGTGTGACACTCTTGACGGGAGCTTATCTGTCGGCAGCCCGTCAATTCGAAAATTCCACGGAATCGCCCCTGGTAACCCTTCCATACACGACGGGAAAAGTCGAAACATAAAATAAAAAAGAGCCGGAAACAAGTTCCAGCTCTTTTAGAAGAGATACTCGTAGCAATTTTTTCAGAGTTTACAGTCCCTTCGCTTGCAACTGCTTATCGATAGCGGCCTTAAACACGGCATACGGTTGAGCACCGGGAATCGACTCACCGTTGATAAATGTGGCCGGAGTACCGTTCACACCAATCTTTTGTCCCTCAAGCAGATCTTGATTGACTTTGTCTTTATATTTCTCAGTGTCCATACAATCATTGAATTTTTTGGCATCCAGCTTCAGATTTTCCGCCGCAATCTTTTTAATATTTTCTTTGGAAGCCCAGCCTCCATGCTCCGCACCCTGGTTGGTAAACAGATACTCATGATACTGCCAATATTTACCCTGGTCTTTAGCACAGTACAGACCTTGTGCTGCACTCACCGAGTCAGGTCCGAGAAAAGCGTAATTTTTATAAATGAACCGCACCTTGCCCGTATCTACATATTCTTTTTTCAATTGTGCTTCGACCGTATCGAACAAACGTTTACAAAACGGACATTGAAAATCACTGAATTCGATAATCGTCACAGGAGCATCTTTTTTGCCGAGAATTTCAGCGTCGTCGAACGTTACACCGGAAAGATCTGCGACCGTCGGCTGAGGAGTCGGAGTTGGAGTTGGCGTCGGGGTTGGGGTTGGCTGGGTATTGTTATCGGCTACGGTACCGGGTTTGTCGGCAGCCTGCATAGCAGGTTTGCTGTCGGCTACCAGTTTGAGATTCGCCGCAATATTATTGGCTCCCAAGATCAGAGATCCTCCGATTACGACTGCGGCCAGAAGCAAAGAGAGATACTGATGAAAAACATCGTCGGGTGTGCGTTGCATAGATACTTTTTGTTTAATGAATAAAATACATTCGTATCAAGCATTTCTGGTAAAGTATACCAATGTAAGGCCTTTCTCACAAGACAGCGGAATTAAAAAAGATTTGCCAGAATCCAATAATATAGAAAAATCACATGCTGCTTAAAAAGATAAATGCGAGAATCTAACCAATATTACAAAACTTGGCAAAAGCCAATACGCCGATTTTGAAAAACCCGGCTTGACGCCCTTCTAGCTTTACCATAATATGGCACTGCTCTTGGCGGGAAGTACCCTACCCGAAATTGCCAATCCGCAGCCAAGGATTATTGGTTATCTGTTTCAGGCCACCTTAGCTCAGCGGTAGAGCAGCTGTTTTGTAAACAGCGGGTCGTCGGTTCAAATCCGACAGGTGGCTCCAGTAAATTAGTTCGAGACACGCGTTCAGAGTTCGTCGAACTTTGAAATCAAAACCTGTATGTTATTCACGGGAGGTTACCAGAGTGGCCAAATGGGGTAGACTGTAAATCTACTGGCATACGCCTTCGGCGGTTCGAATCCGTCACCTCCCACCATTCTTCGCGCCAGCGAAGAATGCCTTTCGTAGCTCTAGCGAAGAAGGGCCCATGCTTTCAGGAAAGTAATTTGCATAGACGCTTCGAATGGCACTGCCATAAACTACCTAATATGTTCTACGTTTACATTATACAGAGCATTCATTTTTCAAAACAATTCTATACAGGGTTTTCCGAGAATATTCATCTTCGTTTGGAAGGACATAATAGTGGTAAATCTGTTCATACAAATAAATTTCGCCCCTGGAAGATGGTTTATCACTGTGCGTTTAAGGATAAGAAAAAAGTTTTAGATTTTGAGAAATATTTGAAACCCGCATCGGGGATCGCTTTTAGAAACAAAAGATTAATATAATTGAAGAAATTCCTGCATTCAACACTAAAAGAACTAATAACTTTCTTCTTTCCGATTACGAAAAATGGGGTAATATCTTTTGCAATATTTTACAGTAGTAGGCTGCACAATATATTCCAATCTAGGAGAAGTCTCTCACATATAACTACTGCAAAGGCACCCTCAAACAATTGATCCCCTCTTTATCCTGCACGCGATTATACTGATCGAGCAGACATTTCATACGAGTATTCGCCTCGGTAATAGCCTGGCGGGCATCTTTACGCCCATTAATAACATCGTCGACCATCTGCGCCAGTATTTCGCGCTGTTTAAAGGGCTCGACCAGGGGTAAACTTTGCGCCGAGCTGACTTGCAGAGCAAACACTCCGTATAACGGATCAATGGACTGAGCATCTACCAGATCATACAGACTGGTGGGTTTATGGGCTTTGGAAAAATAGAGTTCCTGAGCCGACCGATCGACCAGATCGAGTATCAGATCCCAGGCTTCTTGCTTATACCCGCTGGTACTCGTCACGACAAAAGGAAAATAGCTGGCATATGTGACACGATCCAATCCCTCATTGATACGCGGAACCGGCTCGATCCCGATATCGTCCTCGGACATGGTGGGTTTCCCGCGTTCTTTTTTACGCTTGATCGTGGCGATAATTTTGTCATAGGTTGAAGAATATCCGAAAATCATGGCAACTTTCCCGCCCGCAAAAACGCCGATCTCGTCATCACCTTCTTCTTTCTTGGTAATCAGTTCGTTCCAGGAATAATGTTTGAATTCGTTCAAACCAAAACTGGTGTAGAGCTGAAGCGCGTTTTGAGCCGGAAAGACTGATTCGTTGGTAGTAGGATCGATTCCGCTGCTGTTGGGCAAGATCGTATTGGTAAATGCTTCGTCGTAGAGTTTGGTATTAAACTGGAGCAACAGCAATGACAGGATATCGATGCCCATGCTTATATTGTCGGATCGTCCCATTGCCATACCCGATAGTTGGAAACGCTCGAACGAGAGATCGGGTTTCGTCATTTTGATCACCTGGCCGATAATGTCGTTTCCGCCGGCGCTTTTCCACAAATCGGCCGGCAACGCGCTGGAAAGAACATAATCCCGGAAATGTTTTTTATTGTAGTAAATGGCCAACGTATCGACACTGGCCGGGAATCCCCATATCTGAGGTACTCCCGCATCGTCGTTGAGGATCAGATCTTTGGCAGCCACATCGACAAAGGTTTCACGATATTTTTTTGCATCGATCTCGCGCAACCCTACCGGGAAGGGCGAAAATTTGTTTTTATCTTTCAATACCCAGGTATTTTCGACCATTGCTATATCCGGTCCGCGTCCTTCGGCAATCGCATCGATTAACAGGTCGTGATATTCTTTCAGATCGCTGAATGTGCGGTAATCGACCAAAAAACCGGGATGATTCTGGGAAAAGGACTGAAAAATTCCTTCGTACAACTCACGTTGATCCTCGACTCCCCACACGGTCAATTTTTTCTGAACGACCTGGACGGTTTGATTTCCATTAGTGTTTTTAGGCGCAGCCGGAGCCGAACAAGCACGCAAAACGGCGCTGAACAAGAAGGGCACGAATAAAAGCAGGATGAACCCGGCAGCTCCCCCCAAAACCAGAAATTTTCGATTTTCCATAAGAATTTTGCTCTAAGTGAATTACCTGCATGCTTCTTCAACCTAGCAGACTATCTGGCCGTGGTCTCGAACGTATCTCATGCGAAGTACGAATGAAGAATCACGAATAGAAGGTAACATCTAGGATTTGATACAGAACAAAGGTCAACTGCTTTCCCTTGATTCCTACTTCTACATTGCTGATTCTTGTCTCTTCTAGCTAAACGCTGGTCGCTACCCGCTCGTTTTTTTTAGTATTTGTCCGCCGAGGCGGATTGTTATTCGGCATTCCCGTTATTATACACCTTTTATGCCTTTTAAGAAATACCTTTTTGAGAGAGCATAGTAATAGAACCAGCTACATTGAATAATTATTTTGCTCAAAAACAAAAAGATAAGAATAACAACCCGCCACGAAAGTATGTGAAATATAATTTTTTTGGCCCCGTGAGGCAAAACATCAACCTCGGGATAGCGTCGATCGAAAATGAGCGCATTTTTACCGATACTCACCATCCGCTGTTCAAAGGAATCAGGGGATATTTCATGCCAGTGCCGGGTACTGGCTTTGGCATTATAGTAAATTTTGAGACGGCGTTCTTTAAACAGTGTATAGCCAAAGTCGATATCTTCCCAACCGTAGGACGTATAAAGGGGTTCAAAACGCTTTCCTTCCAGGATCTTTTTTTTCAAAGAAATATTACCGGTATAAAAAAACCAGAACGAGGCTTCTTTAAGACCGAGTCGTTGATCGACAATAGGCTTTTTTTCCAGAGCCGGATAATTAAATTGCGGACCGCCGTGTTCGAGAAAATACATGAACGGCGTTACCCGGATATCAGGATGCCAGGTAGTGAAGCCGAGACAGGCAACTTCAGTTGCAGGATAGGTCTGATGGACGATCAGATGCTGAGCAACACAATCAGGATCGGGAATCATGTCGTCTCCCAGGATGAGAATACTATCTCCCCGGGCATGGTCAAAAGCCAGATTACGCGCATTCCCCTGTCCGGCATGTTCCTGTTGAAAGTATCTGAGTTGAAAATCAAAGAGCGAAGCCGATTCCGGACGATCCATCCATTCGCGCGTGCCGTCGGTACTGCCGTCGTCGACAACCAGCACTTCCATTTGCTTCACATCAACACCCTGCTGTTCATTGAGGGCAGAGAGTGTTTTAAAGAGAATTTCTTTACGATTATAGGTAGGGATAACGACTGAGAGCAACATAAGACAGAAAAGACATATACATGTTTTTACTATAGGCAAACCGGCTCTTTTTGCAAAGAGGTTCTCTTTTTAGAATAGATTATTACGCCGACATTGAAAGATGGTGGACGCTACAGGACTCGAACCTGTGACCCCCTCGGTGTAAACGAGGTGCTCTAGCCAACTGAGCTAAGCGTCCCTGGAAAAGTGGGGAGATCGGAGTTGGGAGTCGGGAGAAATGAGATTCCCTGCCAAAGCGGGCAAACTGTACCAAAAATATTTTCGTTTGGCAAGCGGGTTTTCCGGGTATAGAATAACCGGGAACATACCTCAAGGCGGGCAGTATCCCATTATAATCACCTCACAAGGAGATGAATTTTGGGTATAAATGTTTCCGACTTATCTTATCTCTCGATTGTTTTGTTAACTTGCAACACCAATGACTACCTATACCGAATTCGAAGCCAAATTCTATTTTATCGAGAAAGCCCCCTACCGGGAAAGGTTAAAGACAATCAGGGCACAGTTAGTAGAACCAGAACGGCTGTTTCGACGGAGCATCTATGCCTCCTCTTCCAAAAGTCAGATCAACGGTTCCTATGCGCGCGTGCGGGACGAAGGTAACGCGATTACCATGAGCATCAAGACGGAAGGCACTAATGTCAGCAGTATGGATGCTCAAAAGGAAATTTGCCTGCGCGTAGACAGTTTTGAGATAGCGAACGATTTTTTGCAGAATCTTTACCTACAACAAAAGGCATATCAGGAGACGCTGCGGGAAACGTGGGAACTGGACGGCGCCGAGATTACGATCGATACCTGGCCGGGACTGCCTCCCTATACCGAAGTGGAAGCACACGATGAAGCAACGGTATACGCAGTAGCAAAAAAGCTAGCGGTCGATGGACTCAAACAAACGTTTAAAGGAGTAGCGCATTTATACTGCGAAGTCTATGACGTCGATGAAGAGACGGTGAATAACAACACCCCCCGTATAGTATTTGAGGAATTGCCGGTATGGACTGCCAGAAAGAGAGATTCTTCGCTACGCTCAGAGTAACTACTGAACGATAGACTGCAAGCTTGGTGCTAGAATCCCGGAAAATAGTCGGTTTTGATTTGACGTCGCGAAACGCCCAAGGAGAGAAGTAGTTTCTTATACGCGTTTACCATGACATTAGGACCCGACAGAAAAAAGAGCCGGGACCGGTAATCAGGAACTTCGGCATCAAGAATTTCGGCACTGATATAGCCAATCTCTCCCTCCCATTTAGAAGGAATCGTCTTAGCCTGAGTCAAAATCGGCACCGTTTTCACGCCTACCAGACGGGCAGCTTGCCACAGATCCTGAAACACATACTCGTCGGCACTGGAAACAGCATAAAAAAGGGTGATATCGCGTTTTTCTCGGCGGTCGACCAGATAGCGGATCATACTGCGAAAGGGCGTAATACCGATACCGCCCGCGATGAAGACCAGTTTTTGAGTCGGATCGGCAGGTAACACAAAATCGCCACTTAGTTGGGACGCATAGAGGAGACTTCCAGGCGTCATATCCAACAGCTTTTGCTTAAACGTACTGGAACGCGGCGCAATTTTTATGGTAAGACGAATATCCTGCTCGGTAGGAGAAGAGGATATCGTAAAGTAACGGCGGTTTCCGCGATCGTCTACACCCGTATGAGGCAAGGTCCACTCCAGATATTGGCCAGGACGAAAATTTATTTTGCTAGAATTCTGAAATACGAATTCGCGAATCATCGGAGCCAGTTGATTGGTTTCTTTGAGCGTAAGCTTGAGACGATATTTGGGACTAATCAAAAACGAAAATATATTACCGAGCAGCAATACCAGTTCAGGCGAGGAATAGACCGGACCGATATGAAACTGCAGGCCGAATAGGATACCGACCAAAGCACCATACGCAATCTGGCCCCATCGAGTCGGCGGCGTGGTGAGAGGTTCGGTTAGCATAACAGTTCCGAAAAAAACGAGAGGGAAAGAAGCAAAAATCGTCCTGAGCAACTCAGAGATATTTGGAGTAAAAGACCAGAAAGTGAAAAAGATCGAAGCGACAGCCGTGACCAGAAAAGCCAGCAGCAACGTGAAACGGCGTATCTTTCGTACGATGGCCAGTCCGATAAGAATCGTAAACGGCAATAACACAGGCGTGGCCACCCACCACAAAGCCAGTCCGCTCCCAAAAAGACCGAGGACAAAAGCGCTCAAAGCGGCCGGGTTAAACAAATGTTTTTTGCGAAAAACCAGAATATATTTCGAAAACATTGCCACGATGGCCGCAGCCGCCAGATAGCTGGCCTCAACCCAGGTGCCGGGAGGAGCCAGCACAAAAAAGAGAATCAACGCGGTTATCAAAAAAGACTCGGTATTGCGGGGAGCACGAAACAAGGTTGAAAATGCCAGATTGCTGCCGTAACAGAGCGCGACGAGAATCAGGAGTGAGACAAACATCTGTAAGCCGTTATAGGGCAACAATCCGACAAAGCCTACAATAATCGCAGCGAGCACCTGAATAGAGAGACCGTACAGCACTATCCGGTACATCGTAAAACGATTCAATAGATTATCTACGAAGCTGAGCATGAGGGAAATGTTGAGAAAGTAAAAACTGAATTCCCGTATACTAACACAGCCTTTACTATAATAAAAGCTGAAGGAATCACAACCTGCCAAGAGAAAAACCGGGTCGACAAATTCGAAGAAAGAACGGCTTTGATCTTTCTGTACATCTTATACAAAAAGCTCTCCCGGGAAATTTGACGAAGATCGAATAGAATGATCGGCAGAAAATACCACATACTCAAACTCATACCGATTTGTAAGAACTTCGGGAGGTACCAAGAAGAGACAGGTTGCCATGGCATCGGCCAGCAGGGTTGTCTTGGCTATGGCCCAGGTAGCCAATATTTCCCGGGTAGAGGCCAGTGTATGTGGATTGATAATGTGATGGAAGCGTCCCCAGGCCCGGCGATTTCCGGCAGAACCGCACAGGCTTTGATTGGAAATAGCCGTCACTCCGATCACCTGCTCGGTATTTTCAGGATGTTCCAAGCCTATCCGTAAGGTTTCGTTCTGAACATGCCGATGGATCATGTCCCCTCCCGCGTCGATGCAAAAAGAAACTATCCCGTTTTGTAGCAAAATATCGGCTACAATATCAATCAGATACCCTTTGCCCAGAGCTCCCAAGTCCAACAAGACAGGCTGCTTAAGAAGCAACGTATTCCCGGAAGGCTCGTATACGATACATTCTTGCCATCGTGGCGGCGGCGAAATTTCTTTTTCGTGCAACGAGTAAGATGCATCGTATCCCGCAGATTCCATCACTGATCCGATCAGAGGAGTAAAGCGCCCTTCGGTAAGGCTATACAGCTCGTGGTATAAAGAGAACATCGGCAACGCATCTGCGGGCAATTCATAATTTCCAGCTTCGCGCGCCATACGCGTCACGAGCGAATCGTCCCGAAACCGCGAATAATTTTTATCGAAAACAGCGATCCGGCTGCGAATCGATTCCAAAAGATGAGTTTGCACACTACCTGAAACAGGCTGGTAGATATCGATCTGCCAGCTTGTTCCGATCGCCTCGAAGCGGGGCAAGGAGCTATGTTGCATCGAATATGTCGCAGAATGTAAGCGGAGTCGGCTCCAATCTTTCATCACAGCTTTTGATCTTCTGCC
Organism: Candidatus Altimarinota bacterium; assembly: GCA_039809385.1. Taxonomy (GTDB): domain Bacteria; phylum Patescibacteriota; class Gracilibacteria; order JBDHUY01; family JBDHUY01; genus JBDHUY01. The sequence goes on along the minus strand of JBDHUY010000004.1, from coordinate 116,210 downwards.
CGGTCATTTATAATTCATCATTCATAATTTTCCCCTCTATGCTTTTGCCTGCGCCTTTATTTTCTCTAAGGCATCATTGAATCCTTTTGGAGTCAGCGAAGAGCCGGAGACCTTATCCAGGCGGACTTCGTCGATATTTTTGCCGACTACCAGCGGCTTGAAATTGTCTTTAAAAATTCCCTGATACTTTACCGATGTAGGACGCTGAGCTTTTGGTTCGGCTTCGACATCGGTCAGAATGCCGTTTTTTAGAGTGGCAGTGACACCGATCTGTTCAGCACCACCGGGAGAAATATAATCCCCCACTACCGTATAGGTTCCGTCCTTATACGTTCCGGTGGTAGAAGAAGAGCTACTCCCGGAACTACTCGATCCCGAGGAGGGCGGTGTGGGAGTGGTGGTAGTAGACGTGCCAGGCTGACAACCGGTTAACGAGAGTACGACGGCCGAGGTAGCCAAAGCGATGGCAGCAATTTTTTTAGTATTCCATAAGATAGTTGTGCGCGACATAGGAAAATAATAAAGAGATAAACAGTTTTAAAATTGTAAAAGATGATCCTTCCCGATGCAAGGAAAATCAAAGTTGTTTAAGGAGACGTACGGTTTTGACGACTGCGGTAGCGGCCTCGCGTCCGATATTGATTTTATCCATATCGGAACGTTCCAGCGCCACATCTCTGGAATGTGCGGCTATGACTTCGAAGGCGATCGGAATACTGAAATCCAAAATGATCTTGGTTAGACCGGAAATCAAATGCTCGTTGATCATCTCATAATGATCTGTTTTTCCCTTGATCACACAGCCCAGAGCGATCAGACCGTCGTGCTTGTGTTCACGGGCCAGTTTCTGCGCTACCAGCGGAATCTCGAAAATACCGGGAACTTTATAGATCGTAATTTGTGAAGCTCCGTAGGATTCTAATTGTTCGACAGCTCCTTGTAAAAGATTGTCAGTGATATCCTGATTATACTGGCCGACGATGATGCCGATATTAAGATTTTGACCGTCCAGATTTCCCTCGAAGTGTTTGTGAGACATTGGAATGTACAAATAAGGTATGTAAATAGCGAGCCAGAACATCGACCTCGATATTGACCGAATCGCCTTTGTTCATTCGACCGAACGAAGTATGGTTGAGAGTATAATCGACCAGAGAAACGCTGAAAGAAGTGGGGGTAACCGCAACGAGGGTTAAACTCGTTCCGTTGAGCGTCACAGATCCTTTTTGGGACAGAAAGGGTGCGAGTTCGGCAGGGTAGGAAAAATACAGAACGCGGCTCTCCCCTTCCGGTTTGATCCGCATAAGCTTTCCGACCCCGTCAACGTGTCCCAGCACAAAATGTCCGCCAATAGAGTCCCCTACCCGCAGAGAGGGTTCAAGGTTAACCATATCTGCTTTTTTTAAAAAACGCAGATTGGTTTTGCGGATCGTTTCGGGCATGACGTCGAAGCGGAAGACCCCCTGTTCTTTTTTCGCAACGGTCAGGCAGACTCCCCCTACCGCAATGCTGTCGCCCAGCTTGGCAGTCTTGAACAAAGCCGACGGAACCTCAACGAGCAGAAAAGGTAACGGGGCGTTGAGATCGATACGACGTAGGGAGCCCTGAAAATTAATAATTCCGGTAAACATATAAACCAATTAGGATCGAACACACATTGAAGACCTGTCAGGATAAAGTCAACACGTTTTATTACGATAACGTTTGTTTGATTCTTTCAAGAGTTGCTTGCATTACCTCAATATTTGGTTCATCCATCGGATCAGAGACTTGTATTCGCGCCTTCACAGCTTCAAGTTGTTTCAATAAAGATGCGACTTCTGATCCAAAACGAGTGATCTGAATATTGAATCTTTTTCGCAGCCTCTTTGCGCCAGTAGGATCAAGTAAGGCATCACGAAAGATTTGCAAATGGGCTTTGCTTTCATTGGTAAGGTTCACTTCTGGTTTTGCTGCCAGCCCTTCGGAAAGACTATATAGTTGCCGAATCTTCGCAGAGATCTTCGGGGAAAGCTGCCCCAACACCTCATCTACTTTCTTCCGAAGGTTTGAGCTATCAAGCAGATAGAGGGATAGCTCCGGCTCCAAATGAATCAGGGAAAGAACTGCCAGCATATACCGCTCTCCCATACCAAGTGTTTGTGAAAAAGAACCCAAAGCGAACCGAAGCAGGATTTTGTTTTTATTGTGATCCGGAACACTTTCAGAAAAGAAGAGCGGTAGAAATCTTGCCAGATCTGGATAATCATCGGCAAAAAAACGAGCCATCTGTTCAGGCTGCGCCCAGAGAGATGGGGGCATTTGCAAACGCAAAGGATTATTTGAGATTTCCGGACCATTATTCTGGGGATTATTTTGTAACTCTCTAAATTTGCCGAGTGCTCTCGTTACGATCTGTGCGACTCTCTTTTGACTAATTCCCAACATATCGCCAATATCGCGATAGGTCATTCGGGGTCCATTGAGACCAAAATAGGCAAACAGAGCGAACCGTTCCTCCCAGTCTTCAAGACGGTTAATGAAGCGGTTGACGAGAGGACAGTAATCTCGTATATCCGGACCGGGATTATGTTTGACAAAAGATTCTCCAAGAACCAGCATCCTACACCCTGTATTGTTGGTTGTTTTTATAACAAAGGGGTCGGAAAACTGCCGTGGGCTAACATTACGATATTCAACAGGTGACATACTTTGCGTACTACGGTGAGGAAGAGAATTAGACGCTGAAGATTTACATTTAGCACAACTAAAACACGTTGTCAAAATAAAAATATTTATAAAAAACCTGAAACAGAAGATACAAAGAACCGTTTTCTTTTTTGTATAACTTATTCTTAATCCCGGTCCCGTATGAAAATGACCCTTCGGGTAACCTCGCTGGCTTTGATTAGCCTGGTAATATTTCTGGCCGGTGGTGTGAGCGCCATCGGAGTCTCAAGGCTCTTTAAAGATGCCGACGAAAGATCGTACTATGCCCCGTATCTGAACTGGGCTCAGGAGAACGGCATCATCAAAGGGTTCGATGACGGCACATTCCGTCCTAACAGCGCAGTCAGCCGCGCCGAATTGATCACGATCCTGGGAAGATACCACCAGATCATGCACGGAGGAAGTATTGAAAACATCAACGCGAATGTCGGGAACGAGAATAGAAACCGCAATATGAACCGCCACGAACAGGACAACGCTAACCGGAACGGTAGTGTCAAAAACGAAAATAAAAACCGTAATGGCCACGAGGATATGGACGAAGAAGAGAACGAGAACACCAATAGTCACCATGAAGAGGACGAAGACGACGAAGAACATACCGAAAACCATAATACGAATCATCACTCGTAGCACTTTTTCTATACGCACAGTTAAAAAACACCCTTTCCGAAACATGGAGGGGTGTTTTTTTAAAGCTGGCTATTGAAAAAACTAAAGAGCGACCGGACCCTGCTGAAAAATATATTTATAATTTCTCAAACAATAAGCCAGACAGCTCCGATACGTTTCTTCGACATATTTATACCCTTCGCGCTTCAAAAACTTGACCGTGATCGGTCTGATCTTGGCCAGCATCCGGTTAGAGATGCTGGGAAAAAGATGATGTTCGATATGACAGTCGATAAAAGCATTGCCGCCCATGCCGGTGAGAAACCAGTGAGGTTTGAGATTACGCGTGGTTCTGGTCTGATGCGGAAGCCACGGCGGTTTGATATCCGGGTTTTCCAGACCGATATGGTTAAACGTAGCAATATGGACAAATACCGGAGAAAACAACGACCGCATAATGAAAAAATACAACAACGCTTCGGGAAGCGGTACAAATAATAGAAATAGTCCCAGGTGAAAAGCTATGCCTAATAGCATACAAGTTGTAAATTTTATAAATTCGCCCCATTTGCCCCACAAGAAACGAACACTATTGACAATCAACCAGCCTAGCACCAAATACGGCGCCACAAAAAAGAAAATATATTTATTCAGCCACGGATACAGAAAATCCATCTCCTCTTTGGAAGGGATATTGGTAAAAGCATGATGAATTTTTACATGCCGGTTATACCACCAGGCGCTGCTTTGCGAAGCCCAGAAGTCTGAGAAGAAATAGCTCCAAATTTTATTCCAGCGGACACTTTTGGTAAAAGCCCGATGACTCGTCTCGTGCGTACCGGTAATACCGATACCGTAATAAAGATAGGACAGAGGGATCAACGTCAAGAGACGCAGCCATCCGTCTGTCAGAGCAAAACATACGAATATTGCGGCAAATGCTATACTGCGCAGCAAGAAAAATAGCCACTCGAAACCGTGTAACTGGAACCAGGTCTGGTTATTGAGCACCTCCTGGATCTCTTTGGATAAAAGTTGAAAGTTTTTTTTGGAAAGTAGATCTTCTATCTCCATGGTTATGAACGTGAAAAATGACAAAAAGACGAGAGCATAGTATAGGCGCCTTACCAATGATGTCAAGCTAGTTTTACAAGACGACAATATTCGTATATAATTGAAAAGATGCTATTTCTTATCATTAAAGTTTGTTGTTACATGGAACTTCTGCTAACTCTCATTGTCATCCTGGTATCGATCTTGATTGTATTGATTGCCGGATTGGCAGTCCTGACCTGGATCAGCGAACACGGTCGCTATCAAAAGCCGTTTATTTCGGGAAAACTGCCGGCCCACGCTCCAGACGGTTTTCATCCGGGCAGCGCCCACGTTCTGTTTGACATGCAAACTCCGTGGCTGGGAAAATCATTTGTGGCTTCAGAACAAAAAGGGTTTAATATTTTTACCCCCACCGGAGCAGCCATTCTCGCCATCGCCACGCCTTTTTATACACTTTTCAGTAAGAACCATGAAGGCAACACGCATGCCTATTATTTCAACACTTCAAAAACAAAAGGCGTACGCGATCCCGAAGTAGATGTTATACGCCTGGATTATAGCGATCCGCAAAATCCCTGGATCATCCGCATCATCGTGGACGAAATCGTCGAAATCAAGCCGCATCAATATTTGGGAAAGATTCATATCCGACTTCCTTTCGGACTTTTTGCCACAGTCGGCTATTTCGGCCTGAAAAAGCATTCTTGAGAACGGATAAAACATACTAAAAAAAACGTCAAAGGTAGAGCCGACCTCGGACATTTTTTTACAGAATCGCCCTTCGTTTATTTGGAAAGTTGCTTGAGCAGGCTAAAAGTTTTCCGACATAGAGCTGCTCGCTGCGACATAAGACATTAAAATACAAGTCAGAAGATCGACAATATCGATTGTCATTATTTAATATTCCATACTCTTTTACAGTATCAGGCTCATTTGTATCGTGCCTTTAATAAAGACGTTTCTGTAGAGTGTTCTTTACACCCCGAAAGTTTGCCAGTAAAATATTGTCACTATCTAAAATTAAGACAGTATTTCCATGTTGGATCCTCTCACACGCGCAGTAGCCTACACTACCATCGGGATCAGCTGCGAAGTAGCGTTCACAGCCATAAAAGCTCTTATTTTTGAACGAAAGCGGGATTTGCAAGGATTTACGCAACTATGGGTTATTCCGCTGTACTCGCTGGGCGGGCTTTTCATTTTCGAGCCATTGCATTGGTGGTTATTCGATTACTCGATTCTGCTAAGACTATCTATGTATGCCTTTGGCATTTTTCTACTGGAATACGTAGCGGGAGTTCTAGTAACGGCGTTTGTAGGGCATTGTCCGTGGGAATATAAGGGCAAAGGGAACATCAGCGGGTATATCTACCTTCCCTATTTTCCGGTGTGGTGCGTGCTGGGTTTCATGCTGGAAAACATTCATCTGTATCTGGTAGGCATCTAAGAGAGACAACGAGAAAAAAACTTTCCAGATTTTGTTTACCGATATTCATGAAAATTCTGATCACCGGATCCTCCGGCTATGTAGCTCATTTTCTCGCCACGCATTTTTGCAATCAGCATATTCCGGTGATAGGGCTGGATGTGCACCCTCGTCCTTTCGAAAGAGATACGTCATCTTTTTCGTTTTATCAATGCGACATTCGAAATCCGCGTCGTCTGGCCGAAGTATTTGCCCAGGAACAACCGACGCATGTCTTGCATCTGGCCTATCTGATGGATCCGCAGCATGACAAGAGATACGAACAGAGCGTCAATGTGAGAGGTTCAGAAAATGTACTGCGAGCCGCCGATACTGCCCGCAGTGTACGTCAGTTCGTTCTTTTCAGTTCAATCAGCGTCTACGGCGCCCATCCCGATAATCCTGAAAAACTTACCGAAGAAAGTCCGCTTCGTCCTCACGATTTTTCGTATGCGGTGCAAAAAGAACAGGTGGAGCGTTTCTGTAATGCGTATCCAAAGCGCAAAGATATGAATTTAGTAATTTTGAGAATGGTGACGGCGGTAGGGCCTAGTTATTACAAAAAAGGCGGAGTGGTAAGCAGTTTTACCAAAGCACCTGTAGCTCTGCTGCTCAATGGCATTAATACTCGGATTCAGTTTATCCACGAGAAGGATGTGTGTACTCTTACTGAAAAAGTCGTGTTTGACCGGCAGATCACCGGTATCTTTAATTTGTGCAGCGACGCCGTAGCGCTGCGGGAATTGGCTAAGATTCAAAACAAGCCGGTATTCCCTTTTCCATTGGGCCTTATGCGTTTCATCGCATGGATAGTCTGGAACCTGCGGTTGGGAGCATTCACTCCAGCTATGGTCCGTCTGATGGCTTATTCGATCATAACCGACGGATCGAAACTCTGGAAACGTTATAATTACCAGTGCCAATTCAGTGCGCAGGAAGCTTTTTTGGAGGCGGTACGGACGCGAAGGGAACTAGGCAGATTCTAAGAGCCGAATTAGTCATTTTCAGAAGCTTACGAATGGTAAAGCGAACCGTTAGAGATCCGAGGAGGCTTTTTTAGGGTGTCGCTGGTCGGCCCATAAGAGCGCAATAACGATAAGTTCCGAAATCTTGCGGACCATATTCAAAAACGTAATGGGTTCGTTCCCCTGCTGCAGCAGCTGCGTAATGATCCATAACAGAATCAAAAAAGCATTCAAAAAAATGACAAACGTCGAGACAGTCCGAGAATGTTTTTTTACAAGCAAGAAGAGAGAACCGGCCCCGATTTGCAAAGCAGCCAGTACAAAAAACAACACTCCCAAAGCGGGCATAGCAGCATAACGTTCGGGCAAGGCGACCAAATGAAGCACACCAGCCAGGAGAAGCAACCCAGAAGCAGCTATTACGTTAGCACCTTTGGAGTTTTGCATAAGATTATCTACATATATGGAAACATATTACACATGTCAAGTTTATTTGTCACATAAAAACAGTCGGGGTGTTCGAAATATTGACAGTTCGAAATCGAACATTATTATCGAACATCTCCATTCCATATATGTCCCTATGCATCGACTTTCACTTATCGAAGATTCAGACAAAGATTTACGTAGCATTACCGAAATACGGGAGTATATTACCGGAATGATTCAATCCTGTGCGCGCTAGCTCGAAAATGTAATGCCATCTCATTACGAGTTACCAGAATATACGGCCTATTACAAGAAAGCTATCGCTTTGCAGCTCTTGATGGAGGGTTATGTTGACAAGAATGAGCTTCGGGATGCTCTTAAACGCAAGACGGATCAGGATTTCCGTGAAGAACTTTTTCAAACAGCATTTGAAACCATCGCCGCACAAACAAGAACGTTAGTAGCCGCATGTGAACAAGAGATCAATAAATATTGGCCATGACGAATACCATTGCGTTATTTCTGATCTTTTTCCGGTCGGTCTAACAACTCCAGTGCCCGGGCGGCGTCAGTCTCTTTGACAAACAACATCAGATCCATACCCGAAAAAGCCAGGTGCGGACGAAAGGCGCTTGAGGAGGTTCCGGAAATATACCCTTTTATGCCCTGCGCCCGTAAATATCCCAGATCGATGTGAGCTTCGGTTTCTGTAGTATAACGACGGATACAGACTGATACGGATTTCGAAGACGACATAAGAAACTTAAAAATAAGAAAATCACATAATTTCCCACAGGATTAGGCGCTTCTCGAAACCTCCATTCTTTTCGCGTTTTTGCTGCTGAATGGCACGAATGTCATTCATATCGATCTTTTGAAGCCGCAGAATAGTCTCGATAATTTCCAGTAGATCGGAGACCTCTTCTTCCAGATTGTCCTTTTCGTGAGAATGTTGAAGCTCTACCGCCTCTTCCACCGCTTTTTTGAGGAGATAATCGAGAAATTCTCTGTCGTCTTTAGCCGTTTCAACGCGGGCTTTCTGCCCCTTGGCTTCAATAATATCGGGAATACGATCGCGAATCAGCTTGGGATATGTGGTTTCGATCGGCAGATTGCTTGAAGTAAATTTCATACAAATAAAAATAAAAAGTTATATGGAAGAATACTACACCCAACCGTTCCAGGGACAACATATATTTCTCAGCCCCGGGCTAAGTTTAAAAAGAATTTTATGTATCAGAAACCAAGCTATGCAATTCGTTAGAAGATACAGCAAGATTGAAGACGGACAATCACGGCATGGCACTCATTGCTTTTCGAATCGTCTCGAAATCCTGCTCCGGGATTTCAAAAAAACCGAATCGGAATACAAATCCCCAGCTCTGTTTGTTGCGTATAAAGCTCAAAGACTCAATCAGCGGCTGAATAGGTACTTCGTTCCCCGGTAAAAACTCGACATCCCTGCGGTAGGGTGTAAAGCCGCCGCCCATATCCACTTGATACACCCCACCTTCCCGCACGCGAGCTATTGCCGTAAACTTTTGCAAAGGTTCCTTGCCGGCAAACGCGACTTTCGGCGAATAGAAGACGACCAGATCTCCCGGTTTCATCCGTTTCAGCGGAGCGGCCTTGCCATGATTAGCCTGCACGACGCCCCACTCTTGGCCACGCATGAGATGATCTTTGGAAACGACGACCAGCCAATATCTGGGCATATCGGATAGAAAAAAGGGTTATGTTCCGGCCGGTTCGGTGCGATAGGACCACATATTGAGTAACCGGTTCGTTACAGTTTTACCGTCAACCGTATTGGTATACTCATGTACCTGGCCGCCGTGTTCGCTCACCCAACGGTCGCCGAATTCGTCCGTCACATAAACTCGCAGGTCAAAATCGGTATCGAGCGGCAGGGTAGCAGGAGGATTGATCCAGTAGTACGACGATTCGAGCGTGCCGGTTGCCAGCAGCCGCGGACGGGTATATGAAAACGTTTCGCTCCCGATCTCGATCTTGTTGATATAGAGATTGGTTTTGCCGGTATTAAGCAACGTGATCTTCGTGCCGCTCTGATCCGGAGAAGCGGCGATCGCCACGAAATCCTGCAGCTTGGCCTGGCGGATATTGATCTGGTTCTGGATAACGCCGATATAGGTTGCCGCGATCAGGGTTAGCAGCTGAATCGCCAGAGAAATTTTATCGGTAAGCGACATAGACAAGGATTAATGTTGTTTCCACCGCTCCAACCTGGGCATGCCCATAACAAAAAACCGCCCCAGAAACCGCGGGATGCCCATCTCTTTCATTTTTTCGACCACAAATCGCTGCATCTGTCGAACGGTCCATTCCGGATGCACAAATGATCCCTGACTGTAGCATAAACCGCAGTACATCTCGTTTTTGGATCCGTCGGCATTGGTCGCGCCGCCGGAAGGATCCTTTCCGAGCGGCATCATACAGCTTTGGCAATTTTTATACATGACAATACACGTAAAAATACGATGACCAGTATACGCCCGTCTTTGATCCTTGGCCAGCAGGAACCGGGCGACAACATTATTTTGCAGAAAAACCATATATGAACATAGCTTGCAAAATACTGTTGGCGCGATTTGTGGGATCGGCTTTGTCGGCTAATTTATTGGCAATCTCGATCCCCTGGACGTTCAACACATAACTCGTGTTACTCGGCAAATGAATCTGGCGAGTAGCCAGATCGACGAGCACAATCGCATGGATCTCGCCGCCGACGACATTGCGGGTCGCGCGGTGAACCAGTTCGATCATCTGGGAAGTCGGCGATTCTTCGAGAAAAAAGATTGAAACAATGTTGGGAACAGCCAATCGTAAAGCCTTGGGAACGCGATACCGGGCATTTATCACAACACGATCAACCTCATGACGCGCGGTTATAGCCTCGGGGGAAGATACGTCGGTATGAAAGAACAGATAATCTCCATAAGGCAAAATTCCGAGCGTTTTTCCGGTACGTTCATACCAGGTCAAATCGCCTTTTATGACCGGGACGAAACCGATACTGGTAAGATACGATCCGCAATTGTGAAGAATGTTCTGCATAAGGAGCATGTACAGAATAGTTAGTTATTATCCTTTTCAGATTATACAGCCCGCGTTTTCCTATAGATTACTCTCTCTACACCTGCACTTCCTTCCATTTCCCCCGTTTAAAATACCACCACGCAATAATCGCCACCAACAGCTGAGCCAGCGGAATCGCCGCCACCGCACCGCCGGATTTTAAATTAAGACCTAATGCTAAAAAGTATGCCAGCGGGATCTGAAAGAGCCAGAAACAGACAAAGTTAATCAGTGTCGGTGTTTTAGTATCCCCCGCGCCGTTCAGCGCCTGGGTAATCACCATGGCAATCGCATAAAAGATATAGCCCGAACCAATGATCCTGAGCGCCTGGACACCGTAGGGTACAATCAGTTCATCCTGAGTAAAGAACCGAATGATCGGCTCGGGAAGCAGCACAAACAGCAGCATCACAAACGCCATACAGATCGCATTATATTTAGCCGTCAGCCAGACACTTTTTTCAGCCCGTTCAAACTGCTTGGCCCCCAGATTTTGTCCGACCAGCGTCGCAGCCGCGTTACTCAAGCCCCAGGCTGGCAAGATAAAGAACACAAAATTACGAAAAGCGATCTGATAGCCTGCCGACGCGTCGGTACCTCCGGTTTCGGCGACCAGCCGGGTCAAAATGATCCAGCTGCCGCTCGCGATCAGAAACTGGAACGTCGCCGGCCAGGCAATCCGGGCCAGTGATCGAATGACAGTGGAATCAAAGGAAAAATGACGCCGCACAAATTTCATAATCCCCTTCCCCTTCAACAAATGATAGCACTGGTACACTACTCCCGAGCTGCGTCCGATCACCGTGGCGATCGCGGCTCCCGGTAAGCCGATAAAATGGATCAGGATCGGACATAAGACAATATTGATCCCGCTGGCGATCCACAAACTGCGCATCGCCATGGCTGCGTCGCCGGCACCGCGGAAAATTCCATTGATCAGAAACAACAACACAATGGAAAGACTGCCGCCAAACATGATACGCGTGAACGGTACTCCTTCCCGCACGACCTCGGAACTCGCCCCCATAAACGCCAGAATATCGGCCGCAAACACGACCCCCAAAATACTGATCGCCAGCGCGACAAGTATCGCCACGAGAATAGACTGGGCCCCCGCATGCGCGGCCTGATCGGGCTTCTTTTCACCAATCCGGCGTGCAACCATCGCCGTGGCCGCAGTACTGAGACCGATCGCGATTGAATAGATCAGCGTGATGACCGACTCGGTCAAACCGACCGTGGCAATCGCGTTAGCACCCAGCTGACTGACAAAGAAGATATCGACTACCGCAAAAATACTTTCGAGGCTTAATTCCAGAATCATCGGAACCGCCAGCAAAAACACCGCGCGGGAAATGCTGCCCGAGGTAAAATCGTGCTGCTCGCCTTTGAGGGACTGTTTGAGAATGCTAAACACGTTTTTAGCAGTGATATGCATAGAATAAATAAAATGAGCTTACAAAAAAATTAGCTTTCTAAATCTAACGCAGGCATTACACGTTTCATATAACTGTCAAATAAGGGTACAGTAAAGCTATTATCGCCATGGTCAGGACTATAAATCATTCCCTTACCTATTAAATTTGCTCTAGTTGGTGCTACTGCTTGAACTTCCTTTTTTAACAGATGGGCAATATCTCCGGATCTATGAGGTCCCTGACCGAGTTCTGCCATAGCACGAAGATATTTTTTTTCACTCGGTGTCAGTCGATCAAAACGTACTCTAAAAAAACTTGAATCCAATTCGGCTATTGCTGTTATTGTTGCCCGTTGAGCGTTATCTTTAGTAATAGGAGAATTTTCAGCACATTGCCAGCTATGCTTTCCCCATTCTTGCAAAAAATATGGGTATCCTTTTGTCTGCAATAAAATTTCATGTAATGCTTCTTTGGAATATTCAACATTCTGTTTTGCTGCTGGCACCGTTAATGCTTTAGTTGCCGCTTCTTTATCCAGAGGACCAATTTCAGGGTATAAAAATAATCGCTCAGCGTAAGATTTGGCTTTTCCAGCTTGCCCGACCAATTGTGGCAGACCGGCACCGATGATAGTAACAGGCAGCTGTTTTTGAGTACACTTATGCAGAGCCATAATAAGAGCTGCAAATTCATTCTCTTTAATATATTGAATTTCATCAATAAAAAGCAGAAGAGCTGTTTTTCGCTCTTTTGCTGCTAATCCCATTTGAATAAAAAGATCTGTCAGATCATTTTCAAGATCACCCGAGTCAGCTAATCCATGTTCCTTACCCATATCTAAGCTAACTTCAATATCCTGGTATTTCACCTTCATTCCAGCCACAAAGCTACCTAACACTTTATATGCTTTTTTAGCCATATCACCCGCTGCAGCCCAGTTATCTAATCTTAATAAAGCAGATCTGAGTGCTGGTGCAAGTAATGCAGGCAATGAGCGTTTTTCCGGAGTTTCAATTGATACTACAGCAAAACCATTGGCTTCTGTGTCGTTTGCAAGATGGTTTAATAAAACTGTTTTTCCAACTCCGCGTAAACCAACCATTAGGAAGCTACGGTGTGCTAGCCCATTGCGGCAGCGATCCAATTCGATAAGTACTTTTTCTATGATTTGATCACGACCTACAAGTTCGGGTGGCGGGTTTCCTGCTCCCGGTGCATATGGATTTGTCCTTGGGTTCATATATAGCGATATTATATTAGTTTATTTAAAAAAGCTAAGATAAGATAACATTGTTATACATTTTAAACAAATCATTTAATTAAATATCACTCAAAAAAGACTTAACCCCCTTTTTGTTAAAAATAGCGTATCAGTAAGATCTATCTACCCCAAACCGTTTCAGCGAGCGTTCCTTGGCCTTGAGCGCTTCGTATTCGCGATTGCGGGAAGGAGCGTTGGTTCGGAGAGTAGAAAGAAACTGACTCGAAACGGTAGTAATCATCTCGACTGCCTGATCAAAAGCTGCTGCATTGACTTCAGAAGGTTTTTGAAAACCGCTGATCTTGCGGATAAACTGCAACGCGGCGGCCCGGATTTCCTCCTCGGTGGCAGGCGGGGCAAAGTTAAACAGAGGTTTGATATTGCGGCACATGGGGAAAAAGAATCAGGAAGCTAGAATAGAGAATCAAGGGAAAGATATAGGATCATGCTCGATTTTGAAATACCAAGCAGTAACTATGCTGCGCAGGACTTGTTTCGCTCCCGGATTCGTGCAGGAAGATCAGTTCGCGTTCAAAAAAGAGAAAAGAACTTAGCACTTTGGCAATATCCCAAGCAAGGGGTGTCATAGGATGACCCTCCCCAAAGGTGTTGGATACTTCCAGAACGATTCTGCCGCCCGGTTTAATCATCTTTTGCACCTGACGATAGATGATCGCCATATCTTTAAGATATTGTTCATAACTGCCGTCCGCATGATAATTGGACAACGGATTTTGGGTATCGAACGACCGCATATAGGGTGGCGAGGTCAGAGAAAAGTCGCAGAGCGGTAGATCATACGTTTCGATTTCCAGGGCGCTGCCGTGCATAATGGTAGAAGGCGGCTGCAGCTGTTTTTGAATATAGGCGTATCGTTTTGCTTCATACTCGATCCCATATCCGATACGTCCCAAATTCTGCGCCGCGATCAGCGTGGTGCCAAATCCGGCAAAGGGATCAAATACCTTTTCTCCGGGAGTAGTATACGTTTGCATCATTCTTTCGGCAAAAGCAGGGGGAAAACGTACCTGCGTATCGTCATCGCAATCGATATCCGCAAGCTGGTATGGCAGTGAAAAGTACGATGTGTTGTTCATGGAGCGTACTGGAGAAACAATTGATCATAAAATATCTATATGTAGCGGTACGGCGCGCCTTATCCGTCTTGAGGTCCTTTTTTAAAAGAGATATATTCGGTCGGATATTCCAAACAGAATTTTTCGCATAACGCCGTCACATCCTGGATGTCGCTTTCGCGGAGCTGATATCCGGTGTGAAAATTGACCATGTGTTGGGGAGAAATACACTGAACGGTTACTCCGGCGATCACTCCCGTTCCGGCGAGGGCGCCATCCGGATATTGTATTCCGTCCACTACGTGGTTTTTTTCATCAAAAACAAAAACGTGAAAATCGATCTCGTGCCCGCTATCGTCACCCATGACATAATTCCAATCATTATCCCTGCGTACTTCGCGATACCCTTGAAGAGCCAGTATCTCACGAGCTTTTTGCTCATGTTTTTGTTCAAGCGCGATATCGAGATCTCCGTGCGGACGGCTTTGTTTTCCCAGCAGTGCATCGACGCCCCAGCCGCCATCAATCCACACGGGAATCCCATGCGCTTTCATCTTGTCATAAAAAGTGATGACATCGGTCGCAAGCATTGACAGGTTGTTATTCATACAAAGTATTGATCACAAAAATCGGCTGGTAGGGGCACGGTGCACCGTGCCCCTACTTCTGAACCACACACAGAATATTCTTTTGAATGGAATCTGCAACCTGCGCCCTAGACCTTGCTCTCACAATTAAACATCCACTGCACTCCGAACTTATCGGTCAGCGAACCGAAATAACCGCCCCAAAACATCTCCATGAGCTGCATACTGACGTTGCCCCCTTCGGATAGCCCTTTAAAAAGTCGATCGGTCTCGGCACGCGTATCGGGCTCGACATTGATGCTGATATTGTTGCCAAAGTTGACCTTGTGCCCCATCGATTCGAGCGCATCGGTGCCCATAAGCACATGTCCGCCGGTGATCGGCAACGCCACATGCATGACCATGTTCATCTCGGCCTCGCTGAGCTTGGGCATATCCGGAGCGGGAGGGACATCTCGCATATACTGAATCGGACCCATGAATTCGGTGCCAAAGACCGATTTGTAGAAATTAAAAGCCTCTTCGGTTTTCCCCATGAAATTGAGGTAGGTGCTGACGCGAGCCATAGGAATAAAAGTTAGAAAATAAAAGGAATAAGAAATGAAACGAATGAAGGAAGAGAATCTAAAAAGCACTGAAAGCCCTTCCATTGTCATTCTCTTGCCTGGTTCCAAGTTGCACTTGGAACCTATCTGTCAACCGCGAACGAGTAGAACATCGAAGTTCCAGATATAATCTGGAACTAGATTATATTCTTTATTTTTTAGCCGTATGCAAAGCGATCGTATTGCCCTCGCTGTCCTCCAGCCAGGCAATATAGCCGTACTCGCCGATATCTTTTTTGGGCAGCATGACTTTTCCGCCCAACCCCGGAACACGTTCGAGCGTACCATCGATATCGGGGCAGGTAAAATAGATCACCGGCCCGCCCGGATAGGGTTCATATCCCATTCCCTTCATCAGGGCGCCGCTGGCTCCCTTGGCATTCTCATCGTAGGGAAACCACACCATCTCGTAGTCGGGAATATCCTGCCGTTTCATTTCGATATGAAAGAGACTTTCATAAAACTTTTGGGCTCGCTCAATATCCCGCGCGGGAATCTCAAACCAGCCTACGGGGTTGTAGTCCATGGGAAGAATGAGGTAATAGAATAAAATGTGCAAAACACGAGTATTATGCCAGTTTAAAATGCAAAACTCAAAGCTCAAATGTCAAAACTATTTTATTTTCACTCGACGGCTGGGGCAGGCTTGCAGACTGCTCCTTCGTATTTCATGTAACAATCAATATCAGAAAAATTACCGACTTCTCTCTATTCCCACTCTCTGGTTCCAGATTGTATCTGGAACCTCGATGTTCCGGGCAAAGACCTTGTTTATGTGCCAGACACGGGAGTTCCATGTACAACATGGAACGAGGAATCACAGAACTTCATAGCTACTATTTTCCTTGCTCCTTTGCCAGATACGTATCCAGTTTCTCCCACGTGCCTTTGAAGCCTTCCTGCATTGATTGGTGCATCGATGCAAAGAGTTCCAGTTGTTCAGGAGTGGCATTGATCGGCCCGCCACGGATGGTTATCACTGTTTTTCCGTCTTGTTCTTCGAGGGTCAGGGTATTATGCACTTCGAGCGGCCACTTGGGCAGCCAGGGATTGGGCGTAATATTGCCTTCCGCGTCGGAAAAAGAGTTGACAAAGACGATCTTGTGCGGCTCCTCGATCTCTTTATACACAAATTTACCCCAGATGGCATCCCCACCCGGAGGCAACATACTGTAATGAAACACACCGTCGGGGCGAAACTCGAATTTCGCCACGTTGATATCAAAACCTTTCGGCCCCCACCACTGGCCCAAAGCCTCGGAGGTAGAAAGCGCTTTCCACACCAGGTCGCGCGGCGCGTCAAAGGTGCGGGTGATCACCAGCTCGGGCATGGTAGCGGTTGCATTGTCGGACATAGAAAAGGGGTTAGGAAATAATGAAGAAAACTTAAAGTCTAATGATCAGTTCGTCATTGCGATCCTGAACCGAAGTCCGCCGCGGCGTACGGAGGTGAAGGAGAAGCAATCTCGTACGTGGCTCAACGAGGGGCAGGGATTGCTTCGTCTTGCGATTTTCTTGGTTTCAAGGAGGCTAAGTGCTTCCTCGCAATGACCGTTTAATTATTTTTTTGCTATCAACTTCAAATATTCTTCCAGCGCATCCAGCCGGTCTTCCCACATGGTTTTATAGTACTCCAGATACTCGCTGGCCTCTTTGAGTTTGGCCGGAGCCAGACGCACAAACTGGTGTTTCCCCTGGCGGCGTTTGACGACCAGTTTGGCATTTTCCAGGACTTTGAGATGTTTGGAAATGGCGGCAAAGGTGAGTTTTTTGTACGGTTTGGCGACTTCGGTAACCGACAATTCTTCATTCGCCACTCTTTTCAATATATCCCGCCGGGTAGCGTCGGCCAGGCAGCCAAAGATGGAATCGAGGCGAAGTGCGTGTTCAATCATAAATTCATTCAACTAACCGGTTGAACGATAGAATATAAGGAAGTGGAAGTCAAAGGGAATTTATATTTGCTGGTGGAAGGGCTGGCGGTAAGCTTGGGAAATTGTGGCTGGAGCAGTCTTGTAGACTGATTCTTCCCGTTTCTCATAACTTCCTCTTTCAGAACATACATTCAAAGAGCACCAGTGCTTTTTGTTAATTTCCTGCCTATATGTGATTAAAAGTAAACTACGAAAAAAGGGAGAAGCAATCGGAACGATTGCTCCAGCATATAAGCAATTCACAATTCCCTTATATGGAGCGAAAATCTAATATTCTCCGGAGGATAATTGATTCTTTCTGCAATCTCTGCGAGAAACCAGATCACGCCGTTCGCACTCAAATTCCCCTCCACATACTTCCCGGGTAAAAATTCTATTGGGCTCTTTAGTGGCTTTTCAAGGTTAAAGTGCCATTTAAATTCCGGGCTGTGTTGAATTTGAGTAAATTGCGTGGGTGAAAAATTATATAAAAACTTACAGGTAGAGGCCAATAAATCTCGCCATTTTTTCAATTCGATTCTTTCGCTTTCCAATAATAGAAATGAAGGTTTACTGCCACTAAAACTATCCTCACTGGTCAAATCAAAGACGTGCTCTTCATCAATTTTTTTTTCATATTTAGTATGCGGATAGGGCCAAATTCTTTTTGCATCTTTTGCCATATCTTTTGCTCTTTCAATGATCTTCTCTTCACTCCAAGTATCCAATCCATCGAGTTTTAAATTGAGTATTAATCTACTCGTTTGAAAATCAATTTTTTGCTTTGTTTCAAAAGAATTGTTGGATAATTCTTGATTTTTTGCCGTTAAACTCAAGTTGCCTAATGTATGGAGGTATTTTTTATGAATCTCACGATAATTTTCTCCCAATTTGTTTTTCCATTCTTTCGTAAGAGTCTGGGGCATAATATGTTCTACGGTTAATTCTTCAACATTTATAGGATAGGCTGATTGATAATTCTCCAATGATTCCAACAGAAAGTTTCTATTTTTGGCTTGTAATCTGTAAACTTCTTCATGAATCAAAGCATTCTCAAATTCCGTGTCATCTGGAAATCTTTGCGAAACGATCTTATTGAGAAGTATAAAACTGAGAACATCTAAGTACTGATCACGCCATGCTTCCTCTTTTTTTATTTCTTTCGATAGCGTTATAAACATTTTATTTAATCCTTGCGTCGTATTATCTACTAGTATTTTTCTAAATGCATAACTTTCAATGAGGGTCAATGTATCCTTAACTGCTTCGTCAGACAAATCACCCGATTTCAGATCATTAAAAAGATCCATTAAATATGGATAGGAAACAGTAAATTCGAGCTTATTTAATCGATTGAGTTGCTTATTAATGGAGACAGCCGGATACTCCTGAATCTGAACGAGCCAGCTATAAATATTCGCAAAATATACTAATTCATCTAGAATAGATTGTTTATTTGGAAATTGATTCTGTGAGAAGTTCTTAAAGACTGGATAGACATTATCTTTTTTGACCCAGATTTTAAGTTTGAAAATCAAATAATTTCGGACAAACTCTGCCACATTTCCTGTCAATGCCTCTATATCGATCCAATAGGTTCTGTACAATTTCTCTTGTTCATTGGGCGGCAAATCCATCAAAATATAATTGCGAATCAAATCTCCCGCTGTAAGATCTACTCCAGTTGAGTTTAAGCTTTCAAAAATCAATTGGGGATCATCTTGTCCTCTGACGAGATCTATTAAAACAATTTTTAACCGTTGAAAGGCATCAAATATCTCTCTGGGAGTGAGTTGTCCGGAAGATACTTTGTCAGAGAAAAAGTTATAATTACTGATAATATTCGAGCTACCATGACCTAGATCACGATTAGTAAAAAGGCTTTCGAAATGCTCTCTGTCTTGTTTGTTTGGCTTTAATCTGATCTTTTGATCTTCTTCCGATGAATACTTGTTAATCAAAAAATCCAGAAGCTGATCTTCTAGAAGTTTTTCGTCGTGGTTTGCGTTATTTCTATGCTTCAAATACGTATGCAGTGCAATTAAAAGTAGAGACACAGTAGTTAATCTCTGTTGTCCATCAATTACGGTATATTCCTGAAAACCGCTACCAATAGTTACGATTGTCCCTAGAAAATGATCGATTCTTGCATTGCTATTCAAATCAACCAGGTCTTCCCAGAGTTTCTGGCAGTTTACTCGAGTCCATGCGTAATCTCTCTGATACACTGGTATAATGAAACTTTTTCCTGAGCCTTCTAAAAATTGGTACATTGGCAAGGATTGAGCTTGCATATTTTTTGATTCAATCAAATAAATGAAATTTAATGACTCTTTACGACTTACAATTTCAAGAATAATGAAAGATTGTTTAGAAGAATTCTATCAAAAGAACATTTTCAAAACAAACTTAGCCACTTCTACTTAAAGCATCAACATGACTACGATCCCCCACCACGCCCCTCAACCTCCTGTTTTGATTAAGCATAAAAAAACTCTTCCGACCTGTTCCCGGATCCAGTTAAACAAATATGTACCGAGCACCGGATGTCTTACAAGACAACTAAAATCTCCCAGATCAAGCAAAAGACCAATAACCACGCTCCCCGTCGAGCAGGCCTGGATATCTCCCCATCAAGATTAGAATAATGCAATTCTCCTTACAAAAAACCATTTCCACGACTATCCGAAAGTTCGCTTCTTGCCAAAATGTGTATAAAACTCATTCCCCATACCAAACCGCAACGAAAAGAAAATCCTGTCCCGGATATCAAACGGAAACCACAATTCGTGCCCATAGATCTCGTTGACACTAGCCAGTACCGCGCCCGAGATGCCCGGAAATTCTTGACAAAGAGCGTGAATAGCATTGGCCGTCAGAATCAAAACATCGGTAACCGCCGGATCCGGACCGGTACGCTGATACTCAAAGTCGCAGGTATATATGTCTTTGGTCTCGTCTAGAAGAAAAAAGTTTTTTAAGTAAGGATCCCCATGGGTTTCATTCAGGTTATGAATTGCATGCAGTTGTTGCAGTGCCAATTGCAAGTATAGAAGTTTATCATCCGTAGGAACGTCCGGATCTTGGAATACCCGAACCAGATCTGTCAGACCGAGTGTCCGAAAGATCAAAATCAGTTCGTTGTCGTCCGCCTCCAAAAGCGTCGGTGTTGTCAGATCTGGTTTATTCTGAAATTTTGTTACGAGCTTTTTCTCACGTTGGTATCTGAATCGTGCCGAAAGATACGGTTTTCGTTCCAGAAAACCCCATAACATCGACAGTGCAAAGTCGTTGAATTTTTTCGTTACTCTCTCGGTATCGATTTCTACAGCATTGGTAGTGAGAACGCGACCGATGTTGTTGAATCCCATAGGGTAGATTACATGGTAAGTACCGGATTATAATCAAAAACATACAAACGTCAACAGGAGATAGTTGTTTTTTTGTATATGCTATAATTTCAGGTACGTTTCAGAATCTCGCTGTCCGGAGCATATCCTGTTGCTTTGCGTTGACTGCTCGTACAAGAAGAATCGGGCTTTCACCCGATAGATTAGGGCACCTACCGGAAGAAGAATACCGCTAACTCATCAGCATCCGATAATGATCCTCCCACAACACATACCCCTCTTGTTTCCCCTGTCGCGGCAGCGCTTCAATTTCCTCGCGGGTAAGAAACACAAAATCGTCGTGATCCGGACTTAACCGGACCTCCGGCTTTTCGTTGAACGTTACAGAAAAAGCAAACTTGGTCTTATGTTTGCCGGTCTCTTCGTTATGAAAATCAAAAATCCCCAGAGGTTCAAGATTTTCCGGCAACACCCTAATTCCGGACTCCTCAAATAACTCACGTACCGCCGCCTGAGTCACCCCCTCGCCCGGATCAACCTCGCCGCCCGGAAGCTCATAGATCCCGGAAGCCTGATCGGAAACCGAACGCCTGAGTAACAAAAAGCGGTTCTGCCACCCTACCCGGATACATGCCCCGATATTATCCCCGGATTGGAGCGCGATTTGTAAACGTTGATCAAAATCATTATTGTGCATACGTATATTGTGCTTGCTCTTAGGAAAATCTACTCTACGTTTATGGTATCAAGAACTTCACTATTGTAAAGCAACTGACATTTTTATTGAGAATACAATGAATAACTTGATCCGGATATTATATAACAAATTATGACCAAAGTACTCGTACAAGCACGCATTAGCCGCGCCTATCGCGACCGGGCCCGCGAAGTCCTCGAAGATATCGGACTCGACGTCACTACCGCATTCGAAATATTTCTCAAAACCGTCACCCGGGAACGGAAGATCCCCTTTGTATTGGAGGCTGGGGATCCGCACGACATCTAACCGATGAGTACCACACGGACATTCAGGAAGCAGCCAAACAATTCAAAAAGGGCCGAAAAGTATCTTTGACAAATTTTATGAAAAAATATACCATCCAATATCCATGAAGCTTGAGCTGCCCCGGAACGCTGAGCATGAATTACAAAAGCTGCCCCGCAAAGATATGGAGCGCGTCACCAAAAAACTGATGTGGTTTTTACTTCAAGAGAAGCCATTGCTTTTTGCCAAGACATTAACAAATATGCTTCCGGCAACGCACCGATTCCGCATTGGGGAACACCGCATAACATTGAGCGTAAAAGCCTACACCATCGTGGTATACAAGATCGATGCCCGGGGCGGTGTGTAGGACTAATCCGCATACTGGGTCAGAGAACCTTTAAAAGCCGCATAGACCGCTTTGTATTTTTCATAGGCCGCCGCGTCCTTGTACTTGATTCCAAATACGTGGTGCAGTTCGCCGTTGTTATACTTCGACGAGACGTAGGAACGCATATACGAGCTGTCGGTCGCCTGGAACGTCACCCACCGCGTCACATCCTTTTCTTCTCCCTCCCCTTTTTCATCCGTTTTCTCGCTCACTATTTTTTCATTCGGTTGAGCCGTCAGATAATTCTGCGGATCCCCGCCCCACAGCGGCGAATAGACAAAAAATTCCACAGCGTCGTCGGGAGAAGCAAAGAAAGCCTCATCGGTATCAACCGTATCGGTACCGTCTTGCAAGGGAGTCGTCGGGCGAGCTACGAAATCGTCCGGATACGAGATGTCAAACCAGGCTCCGGAATAGAGCTTCGTGGTGGTTGTAGCAGGCTTGGCCTTTTCCTCCGCCCGCTCTACTTTTTTCACTTCGGGCGTCGGCTGGTTTTCCAAATCTGCGATAGCCGGAGCTATATTGACATTCGGGTTGGAAACGACTTGATTGGCATTCTGTGACAATACATTCTTATTCGCATTGGAGACAGCATTTCTATTCGTACCCGTGGGAGTCGCCGGAACGAGCGCAGGATTATTCGGCTGGGACGTTTGGCAGGAGGTCAGGAGGAACAAAATTCCCAGAGCAATCAGCAAAGTGTTCTTTTTCATACAATTTAACAAAGGAAGAATAAATAAAAACACGAATGCGTTTATTATACAACACTGCGGGAGAAAACAAGGCAATCTGGTGGGATTTTATATTCGAAAAACCAAAAGAACCTTAACAACTTTCTACCAGCACATTGCTACATTACGAACAGCCATTGTTACGCAATTTTTCTAGCTACTGTACTCGTATCTGCAGAAGAATTTAAATATAGCTGAATGATCTTATCATCAACTACATAATTCAGTTTAGATATCCACACAATATCGTCTTTCGAAATAACGAGGCAATCGGGATGCGAATGCAATAATAGAAGATTCGTCACAACAACTTTTGGTTTCGTCAGTTCTAACAGCCGCTTTACATATTTTTCGGGTGGGAATGTTATGACTATGATATCTTTTGAGGATTGCTCGATTTGTCCCATAAGACCGTCCGAAGAATTGCCATCAAAACTAAAAGTCTCAACAGTGAGAGATCTGCGCATCTGTTCGATGGAAATATTCTCTATGCGATCAATGGGGAGCGTGACGGTTGCTGTTTTCTCGCCGGATGGGGACTGGCCAAGAACAAATGTTCCACCCATTTGAGCAACAAGCCGTTGTACAATAGGAAGCCCCAGACCATGACCGCGGACTGAAGCTTTTTCCGAGGTGAAAAATTGTAAGTAGTTACCCGACTGAGGTAATCGAATTCCATTGTCAATCACGGATATTTCGACCGATGATTCGGATATACCTACCCTAAGAGTAATTTTTTTATCGGGCTTAAAAGTAAGAGATGGCTGTTGTAAAGATTCATATGCATTTTTGATCAATTCCGACAAAACATACTCCAATTGAGACCAATTTATTCGACTAAGCATCAGGGACGGAAGGTGATTTTTCTCTACAGAAAATTCTACTACGTTGTTTTTCCTTATGGAATGAATCAGTGGGGAGGAGCAAGAAACATATCGAGAAATCCTGTCAGGTTTGAAGGACTCTGGGGAAGATTATCCAAAGATACTACTTGATTCAGTTTACGAATATACTGAATCAATTCATTCAAAGGTAAAGAGATTGATTGTAGTAAACCTGGCTCGTCAGGCAGCAATTCCATAACGTTTTTGAGACGTCCTGCCAGCGCCCCCAACATATTGTTCATATTATGCGAAAAGATTTTCGTCAAACGTCTGAACATCGTCCATTGAGCCTCAAGAGCAGCCTCATTTGCAGCGACTTTAGCCGGGGTCAGATCCTCGGTATACAAAATCACCAAATTACCCCTCGACCCATTCGTATCTTTTTCCAAGCGATGAAACCTATGGTTTAGATACCGTAGGCCCTCCGGATATGCGGGTGAACGTGGGACGAGATCTGTTTGTGAAAAAGGCCCCATCGATTGGCCTGAAGTAAGTTTAAAAATCTGATCACGGTAACACTGCAGTATTGTTTCCAACTACGACATCGCCTCGAGACCGAATAAGGTACGAGCAGAAGTATTAGTATAGAGAATATCACCGTTAGAATCATCAAATACAACCGCCGATGTTGGAAACGAATCGAGGATATGCAGCTCTGATTGGCTCAGTTCTGATTGCGTAGCCGGCTGGTTCATTGAGAAGGAATTTTGAAGTGATAGTATTTTTTGTCAGAAAAATTTATCTTTTTTTAATATTAGCACCAAAAAAAGGATAAACGAGAATAATCACTTGCCCAAAAAAAGCAATATTTTTTAAAAATATAACGAAATATATACCAGATACCTCAAGGGCCAGGCGTACAAAACAGCTATACCTTACGGGAAATCAGCACCCATGTTTGCCGTCTACGGCCTGGTCGCTCGCAGCGATGACCAGGAAAAGCCCGATAAAAAGGCTGCGTAAAAAAACCGCAGATCTGCAAGAATTACGCTTTGTGAAGTTAAGGCCTCCCAATCCAGGTCGGAGCTGTTTTGATGTCGGTAAAATTCCACTCGAGACGCGGGGAATAGGAGAGGAGTTCGAGATAATGTTTTTGGCTCAGCATCTCGCCTTCCTCGATCGTTTGCACCGGAAATAAACTTCGATACTGCGGATCCTCGCCTTTTTCCCAATCGATCTCCTCGTAAAATACGTAAAGGTACAGTTGGCCACAGACCTGACATGCCTTGATACTTACAATAAAATGAGATTCATCGGTCAAGACTTTACATACGGCAAGAGCAGAAAGATCATTTTCCGTTACCACTTCGTTTGTCCAGAGATGGCACTGAATCGGATATAGCGGTTTCGGAAAGTTCGATAGTCTCTGCAAAAAATCGGCCAGTAGCGGCACATGCGAATGCTCGATATCTTTTACCGCCGTGAGAAGGACGAGAGACTTCTTTCCCTTCAAGAGTTTCTGGGCAAGCTCTTTGTTCGCTTCCAGTTCCAGACGATATTTGCGCACAAACTCCTCATGACGGGCCGACTTGTCGGCATGTGCCCATTTTCTCAACTCGTCAGATGGCGTCAGCTCGCGAAGCCAGCCATCCAGCTGAAGGTCAGTCTTGCTAATACCCCGCGGCCAGAGACGGTCGACCAGCCACCGCTCGCCTTCATTTTTTGTAGAAGTATCGTAAACGCGTTGGATGCTGATATTCATAAAAAATCATTAGTCCTGTTCATACGCTTCTCTTAACTTCGCCACATCGATCTTTCTCATCTGCAGCATGCACTGCATGACCCGTCCCGCTTTGGCGGGGTCGGGATCGCTCATGAGCTGCATCAGCTCGCGGGGAATGATCTGCCAGGACAGGCCGTATTTATCCTTGAGCCAGCCACACTGCGACTCCTCTCCCCCGTCGGCGGTGAGTTTTTCCCATAAGCGATCGACCTCGGCCTGATCCTCGCAATCGACGAACATCGAGAATGCCTCGGTAAATTTGAACATCGGTCCGCCGTCGAGCGCCATAAACTGCTGACCGTTGAGTTCAAAGACCGCAGTGAGAACTTTTCCCTCCATGCCCGGAACTTCGTTGCCATAACGTTTGATACTGACTATTTTCGAATCCTGAAACAACGACACATAAAAGTTCACGGCTTCCTCGGCCTGCATATCGAACCACAAAAAAGGCGTTATCTTTTGCTGCATAGGAAAATGCGGTGAAAGGGTAAAGAAACTGAAAAACATCATATCAGGATTTGGCACCGACAACAATCTAATACGCCCTATACACCTGGCTCAATTATGATGGACGAAAATTTCCTTATGTCATTTTTTCGGACATTGACAACCATTTTTTGTTGATTATTATTTGTTCTTCATTCTATTTCCCAGTCCGGCCCGACATATTTATGAAAGCCCCATCAAAAAGTCCCTTGTATCACACAGAAGATCCAGAGTTTGACTATGGCGCCGGGATAAGCTGGTCCAAACAACCGTGGTTGTGGAAAAACCAATCATTTCAGCAGAAAAAGAAACAGAATCCTGTGGATAAACTTTTACGCAAAGAGCAAAAAACGCGTGCCCCCAGGAGTGCGGAAGCTTATCTAAAGCTTCATAGTAGAGCCTATTTGGAATACCTTAATGGCCTGTTAGATACAACATATGCTGACAACCACGTTACTGAGATGAAAGACGGTATAAAAACTGTAATCTGTATACCGGTCGCTGCGGAGCAGGAAAATTATCTTTATACATCACTTGAGAATTATTCATTTCAAAACCTGCCAACAGCAGAGTGGGAAATACTCCTATTTTCTAATCTAAAACAGTATCCACAGGACCTGATGACGCCCGATGAAGTGGACATATTTAACCCGGATTGGGATAACGACTGTTTTGGAGATATCCTTGATAAGGCTCACTTGCAATACGCCTATCCGGACATCAACATTCAGCATATCATGGGATATTTGCCGCCTGACAAGCTGCGAATGGGCGCCATTCGAAAAATTTTGGCAGATATTACACTGGTACGCTATTTGCGGCGTGGCATCAACGATCCCAATTTTTCCATTATCATGGCCGACGCGGACAACCACGGTATGTCGAATCAGCTTTTGCAAAATTATGTAGAAACCTTTACAAAGCACCCCGAAATTCAGGCGATTGGCGGAAAGATCGATTTTGATATCGAATCAAACATCAGAAATCCTCTGCTGCATGTGGGGACGAGGATGTTTCAGTATATCGATCTGGAACACTTACAAGGGCAAAAAAGCAAACTGGGGCTTTCAGGTGCGAACTGTGCCTATCGGCTGGAAGCTTACTGGAAAGTTGGCGGGTATGACGAAAAAGCCACCAGGCTTGAAGATTCGATCCTTTCAGATCGAATAAGAACATACTGCAATGACTCCCCTACCCTTGTTCCGATTAGACATATGGGGGGAAAAAGCAAACTCTTTACCTCCAACCGGCATGGTGCCGATACATTGGAGAACCAGTTACTAGCTCCGGTAATGCAGTTTATCGATGACAAAGCGATCAGTTATGACAGTAAATTCATCCGTTCCTACCCCCACAATACTAACCATTGTCAGTATGACTTTTCGAGCAAAAAAGACAGACTGCGTTTCAAAAACGAACTGGAAAGTATCATCAATGAAACACTATGTTTTTATGATCTTCTACAAGGAGATGCTCAAAGTAGAAAAATCATACAAAGGGTTCTGTCACGCTTACATATTGATTATATCGAGGATTTTAGAATCAATCACACAGGAAGGAAAGTTCCTTTCATTTATATCCTCGACTATACCCGTCTGATCCGAAAACTCATCGAGTATCCTCGAAAAGCGCTTAATATGTACGAGAAAAAAACCGGCCAGACCTGGAAAAATAATGTGAGCGAAGAACTGGTCCGGAATGTGCGAGAACAGACCAGGGGAGTTCTTGGAAGTCTATCAAAAAACTACAAAGAAGTCGTCATTTCAGGTCTGCAAAAAGCCATCTTTAATGGACTCCAGCGTAAACAGTTGGAAGAAAATGGGTATGCCTTTGCCCCTCTGTTTACCCCTGTGGAGAAAGCTGATGTTGAGAATCAACCATGCACACGCATCGATCTCGACTGGAGAGAAGAGATTTTTACCAAAGGAAATATAATTGACGCTATCAAAGAATCACACGATCCCGATACGAAGTTCGATTCCTATAATACAGTGCAAGAATACTTCAAACAACATACCAAGGAGTATCAACAGATGATTGTCGAACTTGCCAGTCAGATTGAACCGATGGAGGAGTCTATCCAGGCTTCCATCTGTATCCCGGTAGCCGGCTTCCAAGAACCCGATCTAGACAATTCTCTCTACCATTATACCGCGCAAACAGCTAAGGCTAGTACATTTGAAATAGTCGCCTTTCTCAACCATCCGACACATAACAAAGACGGTCAGTCTACCGGTCTGGATCACGAGAGTATCCTGGCATTCGAAAAATTTCAGAAGGACCACCCTGAAATAAATTTCCGGTATATCTATGCAACATTCCCCCGCGAGCACCTAAGCATCGGCTGGATTCGCAAACTACTACACGATACCGTACTCTACCGCCACCATCAACGGGGCAAACAGGCAAGTGATCTTATCCTGATCAACAACGATGCCGACAATCATGGAGTAGACCGGCACTATATCACCACATTCCTGAAAAAATTTCAAGAACACCCCAATACCGATGCCTTTGAAGGCTATCTGGATTATGATGTGGAATCATTTATCCGTAATCCCTGGTTGCTGCTGTCAACCAAGATATGGCTGCTTTTTTGTTTATATGAGGCGATACACGGTCGTTGCGGTTTTCCCGGAGCCAACGGCGCCATGCGCGCTTCCAGCTATGCCGGTATGGGCGGATTTGATGCCCGCTGTACCGTGGGAGAAGACGCCGATATTCGTCGTCGCATCCTAGAATTTCGAGACGATAGTAAAAAATTTTTCGGACTGGGCAGGGGCGGCATCGGAACACGTATCTATTCATCCAGCCGCCGAGCTGAGGAAACACTGAAAAAGGGTTTTGCAGCGAACAACCAATGGGCTGTTGTTAAGTTCCAGATTGAAGATGTGGAAGTACGCTCGGTAAACCGCCGGGATGATTACACTCTGGTAGACTGGAGCAATACCCATACAGCAGATCTCCTCAAAAGGAAATTTACCGATTTATTTATACAGACCGCAAAGAATTATACTGATTCTCGCGATTCTTTTGAAAAAATCAGCCAACAATTTGATTTTGTTCTACGACGGGGTTTCCAGGTAGGGTATACTCTTACCAAAGGGGACCATCTCATTTTGGATATTCATGATGTGGATCAATTACAACAGAAACTGATAACCTATGAAGATCGTAGCCGGAGGATCCTGCGAGCAAAAACCGGCATAAATGATCAGGAGATTGTCAAAGGTCCCCGGAGTGTGGTAGAAATTATTCATATGCAGATATCGGAACTTATCTCTGTAGGAAAAGATGATGAAGCTCGGCGTATGAAAATTGATCTGGAACGGGAGATAACGACCTATCTCGAACACCTTGGAAAATTGCAATCCTATAAAAATAACAGCAGTCCTCGGATCGACGCGTCTGTCAGAAAAATCATTCAGCAATTTTCAAAACTTCTTCAAATGATTGACTCGGTTGAACAGCGACTTCTTTTTTTGAATGGCACCCATATCAAAAGTATAAAGTTAACGATATAGCCGCTATCTTGATGTCATGAATAAATACGCCGCGCTTGCCGCCCCCCAAGCCGAACTGGACCTGCACGAACATAGCAAGGAAGAAGCTGTGACAGCATGCCGAAACTTTATTCAGGAGGCGATACGGAAGGGTTTGCAGAGAGTCCTCATCATTACGGGCAAAGGCATTCATTCGGCTGACAAAAAAGCGGTACTAAAACCGCTTATCGAAACGATGTTATCAAAGATGGAAGAAGTACGAAGTTTCGTGGATGCCAGAAGGGATCGCGGCGGAGAGGGCGCGCTGGAAGTGGTATTGGAAACACAAGCTGCACCGCCCCAAAAATCCGGGAAGAAGAAAAAATAAACCCTTAGGATGAACAGAGAGTCTGATCTTTTTTTATACTTGAGTCCCATTTTTATTTACCGGCTCAAATATTCTGTCAACCACCTGCGGATATCCGCTTCTCACAGCATATCCGTGCTCGAGATACGACTTTTTGCGCGGACTATCTTCATACCCCACTTCGATCGTGTGCAGTACTTTTTGACCTAGCACATTCGCAACAGCTTGGACAATATATGTGTCGTATTTCGAACTCAATTCCATAGCCAAGGGGCCGCTTTTATCGGCAGGGAGAGATATATTTCTTCCTTTTCCTTTTATATCAACATGCGGTTCGGCTACTATGATGTCGCCATAAGCCGCGGGATAGCCGCTGAAACAGCGGCAATAGTAAGCGACTGTGTAATCAGGAGCCTCGAGTATTGCCCCCACCCGTATCGTTCGAAATTCGGGGGTTGCTTCGGCAAATAAGGATTGCTCAAATACTTCTCCGCTGCCGGTTTGTATAGAAGGAAGCTGTTTGACTTTTCGTTCACGCGCCTGTTCGGAAGCTCGAATCAGACTTTCCCAGTCAGCCTGGAAATTTTCGGGTAATCGTTCCAGAGTCTCGGAATAATCGGACGAAGGTGTATTTTGCATACTATACGTTTTTGATACCGATTCATTTTTTCCGCCCTCCGATAGAATGCGGTGGCGGAAAAAGAATAATTGGCGTTACGAAATTAATAAACTGGCAGAAACCGAAGATCCTACTATACGACTTTACAGAGTACTGTCAAATTTATTTAGCTATCAAAATTTATTTAACAAAAAGGCAGCTTCTGTATTAGCTTCAACAATGACAGTACTTTCTGTCACAAACAATAATCTGTGTAGAGCCAGTAGCAGTCTGAGCAATCTAGGCCAGGACATACTTCTCGATACCTGTTTTTCTCGTCATTCTCCGATACGAAAAACTGAAACCCGACCAGTTGTTCGTATTTTTCCCGCCCTTATCGATATACCAGTTGCGGCAGCCGACCGACCAGATCGCGTTTTTGAGGGAATCCTGGAGTATTCGATTATAACTTGCCTGAACCTCACGCTTTGGCTCAATAGTCTGTTTTTGGCGCTCTTTCACGGCACTCATACAGCGGAGAATATGGCGCACCTGGGCTTCGATCATAAAAACGATCGAATTGTGCGACAGATTCGTATTGGGACCGTAGAGCATGAAAAAGTTCGGGAAACCGGCCAGCGTGATACCCAGATACGCCTCGGCTCCCTGAGTCCACGCTTCGTTCAAATCCACTCCTTGGCGGCCGGTAATCCGGATAGGCGACAGAAAACCGGTACTCTGAAATCCCGTACCGTAGATAATGGCATCGGCTTCATACTCACGTCCTCCCATTACCACCCCGCGTTCGGTCACCGAATCGATCTGGCCGGTAAGTAGCTGAACATGCGGCTGGGCCAGCGCCTGATAGTAATTGTTCGAAATAAGAATCCGTTTACACCCGGCCGGATAATCGGGCGTAAGCTTTTGCCGCAAGACCGGATCGGACACATGCTCACGAATATGCTTTAACCCCAAGCGAGTTAACCCCCGATGAATCGGGCTGTTGGGGTTCAGCGCCAGAAACCGGATCTCGCTACTCCAGTAAATCCAACTGCGATAGAGTTTGCGGATCCAGCCGAAATGGGCAAAGAGCTTTTTTTCAAACGGGGTATAGGGGCGATCGTTTTTAGGGATGACCCAGGCCGCCGAGCGCTGAAACAGGAAGACTTGCGCCGCTTTTTTGACCAATTCCGGCACGAACTGGATCGCGCTGGCGCCGGTCCCGATCACGGCGATCTTTTTATGCGCGTAGTCGAACGAGTGATCCCAGCGCGCCGAATGAAAGCGCGTTCCCTTATAGAGATCCAGCCCCGGTATTTGAGGAATAAGCGGGCGGTTCAGCTGTCCGCAAGCAAATACCACCATCCGCGCGGTAACTATTTCTCCGGCAGCGGTATGCAAATTCCAGGATCCGGCCGCTTCGTCAAACACCGCCCGCGCAATCTCGGTGTTGAATCGAATATGAGTATTCAACTCATACTTACGGGCACAGTGCTCCAAATAGTCCAGGATTTCGGGCTGGCGGGCATATTTATGCGACCAGTCGGCCTTAGGTTCGAACGAAAAAGAGTAGAGATGCGACTTCACGTCGCAGGCCGCGCCGGGATAGGTATTGTCGCGCCAGGTACCGCCGACCGTCGTACCTTTTTCAAAGACGATAAAATCGTTTTGACCGGTTTTTTTGAGCTGAATGGCCATGCACAAACCGCCGAAACCAGTACCAATGATCGCGACCTCAAAGATTTTGTGAGAAGATGACATAATGGGAAACACTATAAGGCTGAAAAAGATGTATTTTGTAAAACAAAGAGGCGATTAGCGGTCAGCGATAAGCGATTAGCGATTAGCGATACAAAATCATAGAACAATTCTTCACAAATCAAGTTTTTTTATTATTAAGACAAAGCCTTAAACTACTATCTGCAGGTTTGATCGCGTCAAAGTATACTATCGTTTACATTTTTTGAAAAGGTCAACCGGCCTTTTTCATTAGATTCCGAATTCTGAAATACCTGAATGCTGGAGGAGTCTTTCAGTCTGCTCCTTAACATTTCTCAGAACCTCTTTGATCAGAAAATACATCCAAAAGATTACGAAACATTGTTTCCGGTACGTTCAAAAATACCTATAAGCGCTACGAGAAACAACAGAAGCAATCGACACGATTGCTCCAGCAAAAGCTTGGTTCTTCTTTCAACAAGCCTCGATCACGCTGGCTTTTTGCCGACAAAGTTGATCCGGTCAAATTGAGGATCTTCCAAAGCCTGAGGGGTAAAGCCGACCAAGCGCAGCAATTCGAGCCACTGGCTAGTGCTAAACAAGCCTTCCAGGAAACGATCCTGCTCGGTCGTGATATGTCCGTCGGGAACTTTGAGCGCATAGATATAATCGACCGTCACTGTATTGTCCGTTGGATCGGGATCGCTCATCCATTCGAGATACCGCAGCGAGCGGGTTTCGCCATCTTCGCCCCCCTGGTCGGTGTTTTCCCGAAAGGTTTCTCTTACAAAATCCGGAGTAACCAGAACCACGCCACCGGGTTTCAGGTGGACAAAAGCGGTCTCCAAGACTTTTTGTAGATCTTCCAGAGAGGTCATATACATAATGGCATCGTGGATAAAGACCGCGTCAAACGTGTGGGCAAGTCGGAGCGAGCGCATGTCTCCTTGGTGATGAACACAAGCGGGATTGAGTTTTCGACTGATCGAAAGCATCTGGTCAGAAAGATCGGTCAGGGTCATCGTATACCACTGTTTGAGGTAATAAGCATTGTGTCCGGCTCCACTGCCCAGTTCGAGCATGGTCTGAATCGGGACAGCCGTATCGTTGAAAATACGGTGATATAAGTCGGCTTCTTCGCGATATTCTGACAGCGGCGTCAGCAGCGGATACCACTCTGCGGCCAGATCGTTATAGAGTTTCGACATATATGCAAGTGTCAAAAGGGATGATAGTCTTCGAGTGAAGTTCGAGACATCTATGAATCCTTCACGGGATCATACTCAAGCAGCGTAAGGCCGTTTTTAAACGTACGCGCTTCGGCCAAAGAAAGATGGGTAAGGGGAAGATCCTCGAACAACGATTTGCCTTTGCCCAGTACCACCGGTACTACGACCAGCGTGTAGTGGTCGATGAGACCGAGCGTCGCCAGCTGCCGGATGATCGAGCCGCTGCCCAGGATGGTGATCTCTTCGGTTTGCTTGAGTTGTCGTAGTTGTACGGGATCGATTGCTTGAAAATGACGGATATTTTGCCAGTTGTCACTTTCCTCGACCTCAGTAAGCGTGGTGGAAAAAACGATTTTGGGGCTGTGATTGACCGAATGGGCCATGCCGGGGTCCATGTCGCGTGCTGCCTGGGTAGGCCAGAAGCTCTTCATCATTTCATAGGTAGTACGGCCAAAGAGGAGAGTCGAATCGGTATCGGCCTGCGTGTGGGTATACTGGTACCATTCGTCGTCGGGAGTGATGGCTTTGAACCAGTCGATCTCGCCGTTGGTACCGGCAAAGAAACCGTCGACAGAGACGTGGTTGAATACGGATATTTTGCCCATAGAAAGAAGAATTACCGGATAAATTTGGGAAAAGCTAGTCAGTCGACTGCAATCGGTTTGTTAATCTATCGAGGGCACCTCTCAAGCGTGTCTTGGCTCGGGGTGAAAGCAGTTGGTCGTGGAATGATAGCTCTCGGGATCAAGTCGGTCAAACAGAAGCGCGAAATGCCGATGCTGGGAGAATTCAAACAATGTCTTTTCGATCAAAGTAACCGCCTCTTCATCCATCAACTGGCCAAAATCGGCAAAGAGCAGAATGTCATTGAGAGTGGTGGTAAAATCCTGAATATCGGGACTTTGTTCGGGAAAGTTTTCTATGGGAGACGAAGAGGAATGCAATAAAAGAGCTGAGGATAAAACAATTTCTAACTGATGTAGCAAATAAGTAAGGGATCGCTTCGTCCAGCAAGCTTGTTACTTTCAAGATACGTAGTTGCTTCCCCCTCAATGACGAGAAAGCATTAGGAAGCTTTTTGATACTTTTTTGCCCTTTACTGGTGGCCGTCGAGAAGATACTGCACGATTTTTTTGATGAGGTCGTATGGTATCGCCTGGTCAAAGGAAAAGCGCACCGTGCCTTTGCCGTGAAGGTAGGGTGCAATCTCTTTTTGGAAAGCGCTGTTGCCAACCGGAATGGGATAGAGCGAGATATGGTTTTTCCAGGCAGCAAGATAGACTAGATAGCGATCATCGAGCGTAAAAGCGGCAATCTGGTAGCTGATAGTTTCCCGAGCATGCGGCGCGACCTGTTTGATAATGCTACGGATCTTTTCGAGGATCAATTGAACGGGAGCGGAAAAGGTCGCGATGTATGCGTCGATGGTGGCGAAGTTTTTTTCGGAGGTGGGCATACTAGAGGGCAAGTACCGAACAATGAAGTTTTACTGTGGCGGATACAACATGGAACGAGAGGAATAAGGTGACTACCGTTCATAACCGCCTCATGCTCTGTTCTGACCGTGTGCAGCAGGTTTCAAACTGGCTCGCAATCTGCGAATCAACTAACGCACAAGCTTGGGAAAGTTCCCATTCCGGTTGTTGTTTACGAGTGTGTTGTTGCTGTTGGGATTCCCGTTCCGGTTACTGTTCACAAGCGTATTGTTGCTGTTGGGATTCCCGTTTCGGTTGTTGTTCACGAGCGTGTTGTTGCTGTTGGGATTCCCGTTCCGGTTACTGTTCACAAGCGTATTGTTGCTGTTGGGATTCCCGTTTCGGTTGTTGTTCACGAGCGTGTTGTTGCTGTTGGGATTCCCGTTCCGGTTGTTGTTCACGAGCGTGTTGTTGCTGTTGGAATTCCCGTTCCGGTTACTGTTCACGAGTGTGTTGTTCCCGTTGGGATTACCGTTCCGGTTATTGTTCACGAGCGTGTTGTTGCTGTTGGGATTCCCGTTCCGGTTATTATTCACGAGCGTGTTGTTGCTGTTGGGATTCCCGTTCCGGTTACTGTTCACAAGCGTATTGTTGCCATTGGGATTCCCGTTTCGGTTGTTGTTCACGAGCGTGTTGTTGCTGTTGGGATTCCCGTTCCGGTTGTTGTTCGAAAGAGGAGGAGTATAATTGCTATTATCCGTAAACCGGATATTCAGATTTGGGTTTATATCCCCGACCGAAATAGGCGGAACCGGAATGATCTTTCCCTGGAGATCCTTTGTCGGCTGGTTATAGGAGTAGTATCCTGCGACGACTGCGACTGAGAGAACAATAAGTGAAACAAGGAGTGTTTTCTTGTTTTTCATTTTGCGGAGTAACTATATATTTCCTTCATTGTAGCGATATTTTTCAATTTTAGCAACGAACTACCGTTGGCGGAATAATTCGACATAGCGAATGATCTTTTTTTGTTTACTTGATTAACAATAACTTTGTCCAATACACATACGGCAGAAGCACTGTATCCCCCTCCGAGAACCGCCGTAATCTACTGGTATACATAATACACATTCGTTTCCCATTCTGCCGGATCAGCCTTTTGCGACGGATTAACCGCATATTCCTCGACCACCACAGAATTGCGCAGCGCATGCTTCCGGACATAATCTCCCAGCGCCTCGTGCACCTCCTTCAACCCCGCATAATCCCCCCGCAACAGAACATGTGCCGCTTTTGAGGCCGGCACTATCGCCAGAGACAATGCCGGATCTTCTATCGCTTCAACCCCCTCCCCCTCGACAGGCAAACCAATACCGATCTCGGTACGCCCCAACGCATCGTCCCATCGGAAATAGAGCGCAGCCCCCGGCCCGGTAGCAATCAGATTATGCTCACGGATATACTGCAACACTGCCGCAAAAGCCGCATCCCACATGGAGCGATTCGTAAGATCGCCGATCGCAATCTCGCTACGCCAAACCAGATAGGTACGCGCAGCAAAAGTCATCTCGGTAATAGGCATAAAAAAAGAATATAATACAAATAAAAAAACACCACTTTATCCAAATGATGCCGTTTTTTTCCACCAGCCCGCCAGCCAAGGCAGCAGGAGTGTACGTACATAATAAAGATAACCATCCAGTTTATAATAGCCGCCGGAGGGGGGCGGCAATGGGAAGATCAGCAGATAATCCATCCCAAGCACGATACGCATCCAGATGATCCCGAGCCACAGGTAATAGGGTAGCTCGGTACTTTTTATGTTCTTCACGAGAACCAGGAGCGACACAAGCACACCCACGGGCATAATATACCAACCGATTCGGAAAGCAGGTACCACAAAAAAAAGCGCAAGCCACAGAATAGATCCAAACCAGAACAGCACCCCCCATAGTAGATCTTCCCGCAACAATACGCGGCTCCTCATGAGCGTTTTTAAAAAAAGAGATACATTTTGCTTTATACACGGCAGTCAGATCAATTTCCGTTACACCGAACATCACCACTTCCTCGTCCCGAAAAATAGCAGATCCAAAACTCATTAATACTTCGTATTGACCCCTAACACTTTCCACGTTCCATTTTCTTTCGTCAGATCGACCTGAATCGGTTTACTCGTACCGTCACTCAGCGTCACGGTCCCTTCCAGACGCCCCTGATCGTTCTCAAACGAGCGACTGTTATACGAAGCCGACGCGTACTGGTTCAAGCCGGTCTGTTCGAGAAACGTGGTGAACTGGTCCATACTCGTAGCATCCTGAAAAGCTTTGGCGGTCGACTGGTAAGCGTCTTCCGTCTTGCCGTCCTTGACCAAAGCAAAAAAGGCATCTGCCGATTTGGGCAGATCCGCGGTCAGCGTAAACGCAATACCGACAATGACCGCCACGACGACGACGATACCACCGAGGATTTTAGGAATTTTTTTCATCGTAATACATATAGGAAGATAAAAAGAACAACCAGAATAGTAACAGAAGTATCAGTAACAAACAACTCATCGATCTAACAGATGGTTCCCTTCCCGATTGCATTGCTCCCGACCACGTTCTTGTCACACGCATATTCGGATTTTTCAAGTTGATTTAAAACGGCTACAAACAGTATTGTAACGAATCGCAGTACTATATCTCTATCAATATCGATGCCGGAAAAACCCCGCACCCAGAACACCGGGTGCAATTCTCGGCTTTTGACATTAGTACAGAAAAATCTACAATAAAGAAGATGATTTTACCTACTTCTTCATTTTTCGATATGTTTTCCACAATAACCGCCGAAGCCCACTGCGACGTTCCATGCGGCATTTACGATCCCACGGCTGCTAAAGTCGCCGCCAAAACCGTACTGCGAATGGTCATGCAACTCAAAGAGATCGCGCCACCCAAAGACACAGACAGTAGCGATCCAGCTGCCATGACCCATTATCATAATATGCTGGTGCGCCGGATCTGGATCAAAGAAGAACAAGCACGTCTCTGCAAACAGGAACTCTCCATTCTCTGGTCGGACTTTTTCAAACCCGAACACCTGGAACAATATCCCGAAATTCACGACCTTTTCTGGAAAAGTCTCAAACTGTGTTCTAAGAATAAACAGGAAGCCGACCAGGAGGCGGCCGAAAAATTATGCGAACTGGTCGACCGGATCGCCGAGATATTTTATACGGTCAAAAAAGCCCCCGAACGGTTTGAAGCGTACAAACAGATTACCGACAAATTGTTTTAAAAAAACATGCGACTTCCCAATCTATTATTTCGCGTGAAGGTCAGCGGTGAAAGCTGCTGGCCGCATCTTATTCCGGGGAAAAAATACTTCGCCACTTCGGTCGCGAGGAAGCGTGCCGGCGATTTCATCGTATTCCGGCAGGACTCTGGACAGCGGATCTATGTCAAACGTATACGGGAGGTACTCCCGGCAGGATTCAGAGTGGAAAGCACGCTATCGTGGGGAGAAGGATCGGCAGAACTGGGAGTTATCAAAAAAAGACAAGTACTCGGACGGATTTTGAACATATAACAGGCCTCCATGATAAAAAATCAGGTAATTCCGACCAGTTCGCAGGTTGCCATCGTCACGCTTTTTATCGTATTTTTTGCCGTACTTTTCTCACTTGCCAACACGATCTATTCTAACTATCAGTACGACCAGAAGATCAAACAGTTCGAAGTCGAAAATAAACGACTGGAACAGCAAAACAAACTAAAACTGTACGAGTATTTGCGGACCGGATTGCGCCTGGTCCTGGAAAAAGAAAAAAAAGAAACAATGAATCAAATAAACCCGGGAGAACAGGTCATCGTGCTCCACAACGACGACCGGAACAAGGAGCTGTTTACTCCCCCGCCAAGTACGTCCAATCCGCGTGAAGAGCAAGCCGAACTCTACAAAGACAAGTCGAATCCCGAAAAATGGTACCACTATTTTTTCGATACGTAAGAGTATATGGAGAGCATACTTGCGCATCCGCCTTTTCTCATATACATTTTCAACGTATAAAAAAACCGTTTTTCCTATGAATCAGAAACATATCATCATCGTAGAAGTCGACGACGAATTACCGGATATTTACGAAAAACTCAAAAGCAGCCGGGCCAAAGAGATCCACCTGTTTGTTCCCAAACAGGCGATTTTGCTCAGTAGTTTGATGAATCTGAAGATCCTCAAACGAAAAAGCGAAGAGATGAAAAAAACGATTACGATGATCACGCGCGAAAAACGCAATATTGCCCGGATCGAGCAGTCCGGTTTCCCGGTTATCGAAGACAAGAGCTTTGATCCCGCACAAAAAAAAGACCCGACCGACGGCACAGAGACGGCAAAAAAGTCGGGACTGGGAGAACGCTGGAGAAAATTTTTCGGATCGAAAAACGACGACAACCGCAAACC
This sequence comes from Candidatus Altimarinota bacterium, assembly GCA_039809385.1. Lineage (GTDB taxonomy): Bacteria > Patescibacteriota > Gracilibacteria > JBDHUY01 > JBDHUY01 > JBDHUY01. The sequence continues at coordinate 77,212 of JBDHUY010000004.1, read as the reverse complement.
GTACATTTTTAACAAACCAAGCCGCGGACCACTGTTTCTGTTTATCCTGTTTAGTACGGTACTGTTTTTTCTGGTACTCTATATAGCGCTACCCTCGGCTACAGTGTATCTGAAACCCAGTCTCAAATTGCAAAAAAGCAGCCTCAACGTAGAACTGGTCGAAGCCAGCCGGATAGGGAAAATCACTAGCGCCGAAGACAAAGTAATCCCTTTGTATCCGGTCAATATCGAGTATGAACGCACCATCAAATTAACCCCCACAGGACGCATTTTTAAAGGTCAGCGCAGCACCGGGACGGTAACATTGCTCAACACTACTTCGGAACCCCGTCCGATCGTCGCCAACAGCCGTTTGCAGACTTCCGACGGATTGGTATTTCTCACGCGTAATTTTGTCACGATTCCCGGCGGGTCGGCCGCGCGTCCCGGCCAAATCGGAGTGGAAGTTACCGCACGCGAAAAAGACGCCGCTGATGCCTATATCGGAGCGCGCGGGAATATTGGCCCCAGCCGTTTTTTCTTCCCCGGACTGTCACGCTCCAACCAGCAGCTGATTTTCGCCACAAGCCAGGACGCCTTCAAAGGCGGAACCGACGACTACGAGTACTTCGTCACAAAAAAAGATCTGGATATCGGCCGCCAAAAAGTTACTGCGGAACTGGAAAGCAGCAGTATTGCCGAGCTGAAAAAAGAGATATCGAAAAAACAGACCAACGACGGATCTTCGCTCAAATTATTCGAACGGAGCGACAAACTCATCGGAAAAAATTTGCTGAACTCTGAAGTCAAAGCCAAAGAGAACGAGCGACGGCAGGAATTCGACAGTACCGGACGGATGCGCGCCAACGGTTTTTATTACAATGAAGTCGATCTGGAACGGATTCTGCTGACCAATCTGACTCTGAAGCATGTTTCACCGACGGAAAAGATTATAAAAGTCCAGGACAATTCGCTCCAGATTAATGAAATCCTCGAAACAGCTCCCGAGATTCCCCGCGTCAAAGTGAACACATCGCTCGAGGGGATTGTGGCCTACGATTTTTTAAATACGAAACTGGAGCTGGTTAAACAGATCCGCGATAACATTATCGGAAAAACCAAAGACGAGGCCCAGCGCTACATCGACAACCTCAAAGAAATCAACGAAGCCCGCATTTCGCTTTGGCCGATCTGGACACCGACACTCCCGACCATCCCAGAAAATATCAAAATAGAAGTAGAAGAGTGATAGTCCTGTTCCAAATTTACATGATCGAGAAACCCGTGGCGTGGGGCAAAAAGTTCAAATGCTAAAGTTCAAAAGAATGTAAAAAACCAAATATCACCTGACTGGATTGTCAATAATTTGAGTTTTGTCATTAGAGATTGATTTGATATTTGGTTTTTGAGCATTTGGTTTCTTTTGCCATGTGGTTCACCCAGGCGGATAATGTATCGGCTTGAAAGCAAAGGAGTATGAGGCTTACAGTCCCATATTCATCACAGCATAACCGATTCCCCACGGTGCTTCGTAAGAGAGCAGTTCGGGAGAAAAGTCGGAAAAAGAGAGACATCCCAGCAATGTGACGATCGGCAGGTAGCCGCAGGCAGCCGCATTTTCCACCAGATCCCGATCGATCTGGACGATTTTTTCGAGATTTTTTTCGAGTAGTAAATGACGCAGCATTTCGTCAAAGACTTTGCCGTCAGCATGAAAGCCGTAGGGTGTTTGATCGTTCAGACGGTGCGAGAGATCGGCCGAGGCAACAACGGCAATCCGTTTATCCGGATACGCATCGATTGCCGAGCGGAGTGCTTTTCCGAAAGAAAAGTGCTTGTTGACAGTAAAATCGGAAATACTGCAAACGGCTATTTGAAAGGATCTTTGAACAGCTTTTTGGAAATAATACAGGGGTACCAATATGCCGTGATCGAGCTTCACCGCGTCTTCCAGCTCGGGAGAACGGTACAATTCAGTGGCAACTTTCGATGCGGCCGCATATGAACGGATGTCGAGAATGAGGCTGGTATCATTAGAATACTGCTGAGCCACCCCGGGAAAACCTAGAAAGTCAAAACTTCCCTCGCCCCTCGAAGCATGCCCCAAAGCGATCCGGTCGTGCAGGATGACCGCATGCGGGGATAGCAGAATCACTGTATCGATCCGGGCAGCCGAAAACAGAAGGCTCAGACGCAGAAGAGCATTTATTGTTTTTTCGGCCCCGCATAGATCGTTTTGTCCGATTTCGGGGATAATGATCGGAGGATGCGGAACGATAGCGGCAAAGCAAAGCATTATAGGGATAGTTACAATTATTAAAAGCGCGACTCAGGAGTGTTCAGAACGTAAAGATTTGTCGGCATTTCGAAGCAACTCGACAACTTCGGCGGTCTCCACCTGGGGGAAATGGGTATAATGATGCCCTACCGCGAAAAAAAAACGCGGCATATTCAAAACGACCACCCGATCTACCAGAGCCTTTAACGCCAGTACCGTTTCCTTGGGACCGACCGGGATGGCAACCGTAATCGATTTAGCCCTTTGTTTCCTGATATCCTGAATGGCCACACGCATCGTATGGCCGGTAGCCAGACCGTCGTCCGCGATAATGACATTCTGGGCGGCAAGATCGAGTCTTTTACGGTCCAGCGAGAACGACTGTTTATACTCCTCCAGATGTTCTTTCTGATGATGGATTTCGCGCTCGATATAGTCCCAGGATACACGGTATTCTTTGATAGTTTCATTATCCAAAAATGTTTCGCCATGCTCCGAAATGGCACCGATGGCATATTCTGAATGGCCTGCCATACCTATTTTACGCACCACGAGAATATCCATTGGTAGTCCCAGCTCACGGGCAATCTGATCGCCCACCACTACCCCGCCGCGGGGCAGGCTAATGACGCACGATCCGGCGGGTTGAGGCAGAGAGAGGAGTTTTTTTGCAAGCAGGCGACCGGCTTCGACACGATTTGGAAGCATGACAAGAGTAGTTTTTTTAAATTCTTTCACCGACAATATTTACACTTCTGATTTAAAAAGGTATTATGTTTTAATATCTTATGCAAGCTTTATTCCTAAAGAATGTATATGTGCATCAAACCGAAACAAAAACATTCCGCGGATATAATTATTTACGCAAAAGCTTGAAAGCATGCCCCCAGGTATTGGTCAGGAAACCATACTCAATCCAGAGCATAGCCAGCGGTTCGAGCAAACGAGCTTTTTCGATTCTACCCATATCTACGATATCGTCCCAACCGAAAGCGGTAAGAATTTCGCGCACCGTCTGTTTGGCTTCATCGTCATTGCCACAAATAAACATTGTCGGAACTCCTTCGGGAAACGACGGTTTGTACATATGACCGTTACCGACTATATTAAGAGCTTTGACTACACGGATATCGGGAAGAAGGCGCTGAACCGTTTCACCGGCAGAGTCTGAGAAGCCAAGAGAGAGTTTTGGAGGAATGCCAGCCGAAAAGTCGAGCGGATTCGTCACATCGACCAGAATTTTTCCGGAAAAACTATGTATTTCGCTCATGGAAAGCGCATTCTCTGTTCCGGACCACAAGGTAGCCAAAAAGACGACCTCTCCGAAATCGGCCGCTTCTTTAAAGGATCCGGTCCGAGCCCGCTCGCCATTTTTGACCTGCCAATCTTTCAGTTTCTCACTTCCCGTCTGGCGAGACCCCAGCAGAACTTCATGACCCGTCTGAATTAGTCCGTGACCGATAGCCTGTGCAACGTCACCCGATCCGATAATGCCGAATTTCATACGAATTGCTAAGGAAATAAAAAACGAGCCTCTTCAGTATACGGTATTACGGGAAAACTATCAAAAAAGGAGAAGCATTGATGAGGATTAGTGAATGACGAGTGAGGATTTGTCAATCTGATAGTACTTCGCCATCAAAACGATACCACCACATACTACTCCGAAGCTTTGAGAAGAGCTTTCTATAGATAGAGTAGTTACTATTGAATGCTTCGTAGTATAATTCGCCGCGGTGAAATAAATAGAAAGCGAAGGAGTATGAGAGAGAGGAAGAGCACTAAGGAGTATTGATTTGAACTTTGATGCTTTCGCTTCGCGAGAGTACAAGCTTTTGACTTTTGAGATTTGAGCTTTGAACTCTTACTCCATCGTCACGACCAGAATCCTGTCATCACCCTCTTTGGGATTCCCCCGGCCATCGCGGTTGCTGGTTCCTATATACAATATTCCCTCTGGAGAAAGCGCAATGGCCCGCAGACGGCCGTATTTTTGATCAAGATATTTTTCAACCCCGATCACCTTGGTTTTGGTATCGTCCAGCATCGCACGATACAACCCTGCACCACGTAGTCCAGTAAACAGAAGCGAGTTTTTCCAGGGACCTTCGGTCAAGTAGACAATTCCCGCCGGAGCCCACGTTACCGTATCTCCGCTGGTCGCCAGAGGAGACAAAAGTCCTTCTTTCTCTTCCAACCCGCGGATGGTCGGCCAGCCGTAATTTTTACCTTTCTCGATACGGTTTACTTCGTCATTACAGCACCCCTGTCCGCCCGACGGACCGTGTTCGGTAGCATACATAAAGCCGGAAAGCCGATCCCAGACGATTCCCTGGACGTTACGATGGCCGAAGCTATAGACGTATGAGCCGGCAAAAGGGTTATCGGCAGGAATAGAACCGTCGGCATTGAGCCGCAAGATTTTACCGTTCAACGAAGATGTATCTTGGGCCGTTTCGTCCTGGAAACGATCTCCGACGGCCCAGTAGAGCTTTCCATCCGGCCCGAAAGCGACAAAACCGCCGTCATGGTTATCGTTACCGGGTACTGCATCGATCAGAACTCGGTCGAAAATACCCGTTTGAGTAGCCGGATCTTCTTTATAACGAGCCAGACGGTTTAAAACGGCACCTCCTTTACCCGCATAAGAATAGGCCATATAGACATACCCGTTCTGCTCAAACGCCGGATCCAGAGTAATGCCGAGTAAACCGGCTTCGCCCCGTTCCAGCACACCGTCGATCTTGAGCCAGGTAGTGAGCTGCCCATCCCGGTAGGTACGAACCTGTCCGGGTCGTTCGGTAAAAAAGAGCCGGCCGGCCGGAGCAAAGACCATTTGCCAGGGAGTATCGAGCCCGGTGAGCAGGTCGGCGATTTTGAGTTTTACAGGGGCGGTTTGTTCAGGGGTATGGGAGATATGCGAAATAGTACCGGAAGGATCAGATAGCGGAGTGCACGAGGCTAGAAGCAAGAGCAGAAAAGATGAAACGACGATTTTTGCCAGCAGCATTGGATGTCAAAACAATGAAAGTATCGATGCTGAAAACCGACTCCATTGTAAGTCAATTTTGCTCAAAAAACAAACTCCCGTCCTCTTTGTATCATTTATAATTCCCGTCCGTACCGGGACGGGCGGATATCATTCATACATAACAAATCTTTGTCTTTCACTTCCATTTTTAACTCCCGCACCTTACTATGAGAATAACAATGAATTTGCTAAATTTATGCCCACTACCACCCACATTGTCGATCTCAGAAAGGAATTTGCAGCCGGCAATCGCTCTATCTTCTCGCGGCTTTTACAACGAAAAATTGAAGAAAACCTGGCCAAAAAAAAGCAGATCATTCTCTTTTTGAACAAACGCGGATTTTCGTCGTCGCTGACCTGCCGCGAGTGCGGCTTTACCATGAAGTGCCGTTCATGCGATATCTCGATGGCGTATCACAAAGGCGGCGGTCCCAAAGACCTGTTCATGCTGTGCCATTATTGCGGGTCAAGAGAAAAAGTTCCTCCGATCTGTCCCAACTGTACATCGGTCTATATCCGTTTTTTCGGGATAGGCACCCAAAAGATTACCGAGATTGCCGAAGATACCTTCAAAAATGCCAAAATTGCACGAGCCGACCGCGACAGTACTGCTCAAAAAGCCGGTTTCGAACGCATTTATCAAGATTTCAAGAGCGGACAAACCGATATTCTGATCGGCACCCAGATTATCGCGAAAGGACTAGACATCGAGAATGTAGGACTGGTGGGGGTGATTCTGGCCGACATCGGGCTGCAGATCCCGGATTTCCGCAGTTCGGAACGCACCTTTCAGCTTTTGACCCAAGTCGCGGGCCGCACCGGACGCCTGGGAAGCCAGGGGGAAGTGATTATCCAGACCTATGTGCCCGAACAGCCCGCCATCCGCTTCGCCGCGCAAGCCGACTATGCCGGGTTTTATGCCCAGGAGATCGAGGAACGAAAAAATTTCGGGTATCCCCCGTTTGGAAAGTTGATAAAATTGATGTACGTTCACGAAAAAGAAGAGCGGGTCCGCCACGAGGCCGAACATTTGTATAATGAAATAACCTGGCTGCTGGAGCATAAAGAGGAATTGAAAGAGGCCGATATAGAAGTACGGCGCGCACCGGCCTTAGTTTACAAACAACATAACAAGTATCATTACCATATTTTACTAAAAGGTCCCGATCCCGACCTTCTGTTTAAATTTGTAACTCCTAAATCGGGCTGGCGGATCGACGTCGATCCCGTGAATACGACGTGAGGAAGATATCGTTGTAAACAAGTAGGTTCGCGTTGACATACGCTAAGGGGAATGTATCCTGATAAGTGTTTTCTCCTTACAAAGATCTATGATTGCATCGATCTCCCGCTCAGCTGAAAGAAAAGGGAAAAAGACAGTTCCTACGATGCGTATTACAAAGCAACTCTTAGCCAGCTTTCCAAGTGATATACGAAAACAATGGTGCATTAAAGAAGGCAGTTACGTGTGCGTATCTTTGTAAAAACAGGCGCTCTCTTTACATCCGATAGAAAGAGCAAAAGAGAGTGAGCAAGAAAAAGCATGGCAAAAATTACGACTGATTCAGCAACAAGTAAAGGAGAGATATCTGCACAGAAAGATGACAAATACCGAGAAAGAAGAAGAACTCACGGATATCATTAAACAGTTTAGAAGAGAACAGAAAGAGAAAAACACTAAGAATCGTCTGTGATACGAATGTCTTTGTAAACGCATTCCTCTACCCCGATGGCGTTGCCAGCCAGGTTCTTGAATATATCATGAAGAAAGGAGTTCAGTGTTTCGTATGTAATGAAATCATAAAAGAAACGGAAAGAGTTCTCCCCTATCCACGATTAAAACGATTATTTCGTTATTCCAAGAATACAGAGAATAAGGAGTACATAAAACTCATACGATCCATTTGCTCTACCGTTTCCGAGATACCGATCATACAAATTGTAAGAGATCCAAATGACGACATCATTCTCGCCTGCGCTCTCAAGGCCAGAGCAGACTACCTAATTACACGGGATAAAGATTTATTAGTCTTAAACAAATACTATAAAACAAATTTTATCTTACCCGAAACATTTCTATCAATTTTGAGAAGAAGTGGCAAGCAAGTTTAACCCTCTTATACAATTATGAAAAAACGACTTCTTTCCGGCGTGAAACCGACCGGAACCCAAATGCACGTTGGCAACTATCTGGGCGCGGTCAAACACTGGATTGACCGTCAGGATAGTTATGAAATGTATGCTTTTCTAGCCAACCTGCATGCCATTACGACCGTAAAAGACGGTTCTAAACTGGAGGAACAAACCATCGAACTGGCGACCGAGTATCTGGCGTGCGGACTAGACCCCGAAAAGGCAGTTATTTTCCTGCAGTCAGACGTGCCGGAACATACCGAATTGGCCTGGATATTTAATTGTCTGACACCGCTGGGAGTGCTCAACCGGGCCCACGCCTATAAAGACGCGGTGGCCAAAAACCGCGAAATAAATGTCGGCCTTTTCGACTACCCGGTGCTGATGGCAGCCGATATTTTGATGTATAAGCCGGCAGCAGTACCAGTCGGTAAAGATCAGAAACAGCATGTGGAAATTGCCCGCGACATCGCCGAAATTTTCAACGCGACCTACGGAGAAACCTTTCCGCTGCCCGATGCGGTGATCGACGAAGAGACCGAAACGGTCGTGGGACTGGACGGGGAGAAAATGAGCAAGAGTTACAATAATACGATTATGCTGTTCGAAGACGAAAACAGTATTCTCAAAAAAGTGAAAAGTATCAAAACAGACAGCAAGGGAGTGGAAGAGCCGAAAGATCCCGCTACCTGTAATGTATTCCAGCTCTACAAGCTATTTGCGACGGAAAGCGAGAGGCAGATGATGACGGAAAAATATAAGAACGGAGGCTTTGGCTACGGACAAGCCAAAGAAGCGCTGTTCGAGGTCATGCTGCGGGAACTGAAACCGCTGCGCGATCGCTATCGGGACTTGAAGAACAATACGGACTATGTATTGGATATTATCAAACAAGGCGGGATAAAAGCCCGGAGTATCGCAGCGGATACGATGAAGGATGTACGAAAAAAAGTAGGGTTGTTATGAGGCTATACGGGGACGCGACACGTCGTGTCCCCGCTCATTTTTTTATCCTGTACACACATCATGCTGGACAAACTCTACACGATCGTCGACGGACTCAATAAACGTTTTCCTCAGGGGAATGATCCGTTTCAGATCATGACCAGACTGCTCGAAGAAGCCGGCGAACTGGCCCAACAGGTCAATCACTTCGAAGCTTCGGGCGTAAAGGCGCAGAAACACGGGGCACCGAATAAGATGAAAATGGCCAAAGAGGTTCAAGACGTTTTACGTTGTGCGCTCGCAATAGCCCGCTACTATCATCTTGAACAAGAACTCGACGATTCAATCGAAAGCTCGTTTCGAAAGCTACAATATTGATTCTACACACTGTGGCAATCTGTTCTTTATAATTGTCGCTTCGGTTTGAAATGGAACTGGTATTAGAATACGTACGAAATAACCCGCTCTTCCTTACTGCAAATGATCTTTTAGCTTTTTTCCGATAGAGCTGGTATACCGCGTCAAAGTAAAATGGTTATCTTTACATCCGTTCTCGCAGTCTCCTGAAGGCATAAATTCGCATCCGCACAGGTAGCAGCGGCCATGACTGAAATCTAGATGTGGATAAACGCTGGGGGCAACGAAGTTGGAATCATAATGTCCGTTTTCCAAAGAAAGATCAGGAATGGATGGTTGTTTCATAAAAAACAAATTTTGATAATTTTAGGACCAAAAATAATCTTGTCAACCAAAATAACACTTTCCTAATCGACAACAAAAAGCAGCCATTGAAAAAGAAGCAGGGGCGTGGTATGGTTAGCCACGTTATCCTCCATTGTATGTCCCACCCGGTCAGTGAAGAAATCATCATCAATCGCATCGAAGAAGGCGAACAGGTAACCGAAGAAAACGGCGAATTGCCGGTCGACGTCTATCGGACCGACGATACGATCACCATTATCGGCGTAGTGGCCTGCAAGCGCGAAGATCTGTCGATCCGGATCAACGAAAACGTGCTGGTCATCAGCGGACGCCGTTACCCTCCTCCCCTGTCGGGCGGCGAATTTATGGTACGCGAATGCTTCTGGGGCAATTTCACCCGCATGATCGTCCTTCCCGCCAAAGTCGACGTCTCCCACGCCCACGCCGCGCTCAAAAACGGTGTCCTGGCTCTGACGATACCGGTGATTTTTGAGGTAAAAGAAAGGATTATACCGATCAACGAAGAATGAAAAGTGAAAAGTGCAAAATGTAAAGTTTTTTAGTACAAATTTGATTATGGATAACAAAGAATTTAGACAAAGATTACTGAGAAGAAGTTTCGATTTTGCAGTAAGATCAATGGAACTTGTCGACCAACTTCCTTCAAAAAGCATTTCACTTCAAACTATCGGAAAGCAATTTATCAGAAGCGCTACATCGGTGGGCGCCAATATCATGGAAGCACAAGCAAGCCCAACAAAAAAAGATTTTGCCAATTTCATAAATCACGCCCTAAAATCGGCGAACGAATCTGCATTTTGGTTGCTTCTTTTTAAAGAGAATAAATCAATTAGCACAAACACATTACTGGTATCGTTATTAAAAGAAGTACGAGAGCTTGCAAAGATATTGGGAGCTATTCTTTCGACGATCCGAAAAACAAAAAAGACTACAGTCGCCTAACGCTCACTTTTCACTTTACATTTTATACTTTTCATTTCCATGCCCTCCCCTATTCGCAAAGTCGTCATCCCGGCCGCGGGCCTGGGTACCAGGTTTTTACCGGCTACTAAGGCCCAACCAAAGGAAATGCTGCCGGTGGTGGACAAGCCCATTATCCAGTATGTGGTTGAAGAAGCCGTGGCGTCGGGGATCAAAGACGTGGTGATCGTGACCGGAGCCAGCAAACGCGCGATCGAAGACCATTTCGACTATAACCACGAACTCCAGAACTGGCTGAAAAAGCAAGGCAAAGAAGAACTCAGGCAGCAGGTGAAAGATATCGCCGATATGGCCAACTTCATCTATGTACGCCAAAAAGGCCCCTACGGCAACGGAACGCCGGTGCTCAACGCCAAAGACATCGTCGGTAACGAGCCCTTTGCCGTCATGTGGGGCGACGAATTTATCTATGCGACTCCGCCGCGGCTGGCTCAAATGATCGAGGTCTATAATAAATTCGGCGGGATCGTGATTTCGGGCATACGGATTGAGCCGAAAGAAAAACTGAAACGCTACGGAGTAGCCGATATTACGCCGATCGAGAACAACATTTATCGGATTAACCAAATTGTCGAGAAACCCGATCCCGACCAAGCTCCTTCGAATCTGGCGTTGCTGGGAGCGTATATTTTACCTCCCGAAATTTTTGAAGAATTGGGACGACTGGAACCCGGCAAAGACGAAGAGATATGGCTGACCGATTCGATCAACCGCTTGCAGGCCAAAGGTATTCCTTTGCATGCTTGCGAAGTGGAAAACGGGAAATATTACGATTGCGGCAATAAACTGGAATATTTAAAGACCAATATTGATTTCGCAATGAAGAATCCAGAGATTGGGCCGGAATTACGGAAGTTTCTGGAGGAGATTGTTGGACGTTAATCTATCACGCTGTCAAATCTCCTTCATAAAAACGAGTTTTATAGGTAACTTTTCGATCATTCTGCATGACGACAGTACATTCTTCATTTCCCTCATAATCCAAACTCTCTATACCAATATTTCCCGAAAAAAGAGACTTCAATCGAAGCTCAATTACCAAAGATTTTGGGATAAATTTGCTTGATAGATGCTTGCCTAGAATTAAAGCTTTGGCTTTTGAAGCCTTAAAATCTCCGATGAGTGATTCTAAGTGCGTAAGGTTCTCAGGAATATCCGTAGGTGGATAATGCGTCATGATAACCTTTTGAGTTCCCGCTTCATCTTCTAGGCTTAATACTGTACAAATACATCCAGCAAGTGCGTCAGTTCTAATCGTTTTAACATCTTGATCATCTTTATCCTTTGAGATACTACTTCCGTCCCACATAATGACTTCGTGGAATTTAGAAGTCCTTATTCTCGGTACTTGTGCAAGCTGCGCTCTATGTTCTTTCAGTGATTCTTGTATTCCAGCCATAAGGGATGATAACGCTTCATCTTGTTGTAATCGATGATGGGATTGAGATAGTACGTTCCAATTACCTGATCTTACATTTGGTTCAAGGTCTGAATTATGGAGTGCCGTATGAGAAAAATGTTGACTGCTTTTTGGGATTACATATTTTAAATCAAGTTTACCATGTTGAGCTTTAGAATTATCAGGATCTATCTGTTGAATATGATGAATATCCGGCTCATACGATAGGGCAGTTGGATCGAAGGCAGCATTGGCAGGATCATTTTTTGCTATACTGATCAAGACCGCTAATATGAGGCTTCTAATATATTGAGTTTGCCACTTCCATGGCTCTCTAAATGTATTGCTAACTTTATTGATTAACTCATTAACTTTAAGATTTTCTATGCTCATCCGAGAAATAGTTAGTGGACCTCAGACCTTATTTATACAACAATACTATTGTCTTTAGGCCGGGAGCAACGGGGTCTGATCTTCGGGGGTATCGATCTCTTTGGGATCGGGCTTTTTAGCTATTTTGTCGCGTATCTCGGCAGCGCCCAGACGCGGGTCTTGGTTCGGATCGTCGAGTTCTTCGCTTTCTTCCCCGGCTTCAAGCTCGTTTTCATTCTCCTCCTTATCCTGATTCTCCTCGGTAGTTGCTTCTTCTCCCTCCTCGTCCTTTTCCTCGTCTTTCTTCTGTTCTTCCCGTTTATTCTTGTCCTCTTCTTCTTCACCCGCTTCCAAGCGGGCCGTGTCGGGATCGTCCAGCTCGGCCATCATGACTTTTTCTTTTACTTCGACATGATCGGAACGGTCTACTCTTTCAATTGAGGATTCAACCTCCTCTTTGACACTCTCTTTGTTTTCGCCCGCAGTAAGAGCCCCGACAACTTCTTCTTTCAGTTGCATCACTTCATCGCCCTGGGAGAGTCGGGTTGATTGTTCCTGTGAAACATTTTGTCCCTGCAACGCAGCGGCAGCCTGCTCAACACTGCCGGTGGTCGAAGCAAGATCGCCGGTTTCATTTGTACGTATTTGTTGCGTATCGTCGACCCCCTGTAAGCGTTCCCCCTTCTGACTCGAAACGCCTTCTTCGCGGGCAAATCGCTCAGCCTGTTTCACATCGTTGATAGCCTGCTGGGCCAGACGATCACCTCCCTGAGCCCGTTTATCAAGTTCGCGGTAAAGCGCATTCAACGTAGCGCGTTCAGCAGTACTTGCGACGGTTTCACGCTTAGACAGACGATCGATCACCTCGTTACGGCTCGGATTGGTAATAGGCGCAAGATTGACTTTTTGCAGCAATGAACGGGTATCCAGCAGACTATCCCGTTCGGTAAAACTACCCGTCCGGGCACCGCTTTCGGTCGAAGCGCCACTCCGTTGGGTCGTATCGGTTTCAGTTTGTAATTGAGCTTGGCTACTACTGGATTGAATCGTCTCCTGAGCAGAGCTGCTTGTCTGAGACTGGGTTTGCTCTTGCAACTGACTTTGGTCTTTACTTTGCTCGGCCTGACCGGAGCGAGTGCCATCGGCAGTTCTTTCTTCGGTACGAGCAGTAGTAGCAGTAGCTGAAGATTCGCCAAGGCGACCAGTGAGCTGTCCAATTTCAAACCCCTCGCCCTCGGGACGCAATGCTTCGATGTTAAGATTTTTCAGTTGGGTATCGGTAGAGACCGTATTGCCGGGCTTAACCGCCAGTCCGTCACCGAGCGAAGGAGGTTGAGGAGAAGGGACGACAGGCGAAACCGAACTGGTGGTACGCGTACTGCCGGGAGAAATTTTGGTAGAGGTTCTAAGTTTGGACAACAGCCCTTGATCCATACAACATTCTCCTCCCCCGATCCTGCGGGTAAGCCAGAATGGCAATAAGACGGACAAGTATAACATGAGCAACGCGGCCAAGTATTTCATGACCTCGCGGGGCGTGTTTAAAAAACCTGAGAAAACTCCCGGAGCGGCCAGATAGAGATTCGTTGCATTATCAAATGACAATCCTCCCGGCAACGGAGCCGTACTTTCGATAGGGACACCGGTCAGGGACCAGATATTGACAATAATATAGAGACACATAGCCAAGATCGGGCCGATGAAGAGCCATCGGAAATAAAACCAGATCCAGTAACGAAAAAATTGTTTGAGAAAGTTAAGCGTAAAGAGCAAAAACAAAAACGGCGACAAAATCAGCAGAAACCATAAAATGATGATCCGCAGAATAATCAGCAAGGCAATCAGAAGTTGCCCGATACTGCCCAAAGCCACCAGAGCAATATTGAAATAGATCGGTTCTTTATTACGGTTGACGAAACGATCTTGCAGTTCGCCAAATTCATTAAGCTTTTCCCCTTGAGGAAAGGAAGGCGGAATACTGTCGTCAGGGTACCGTTTATCGAGATAATCGGCTTTCGACTCGCCCACGAAATCGCCGTACTCGACCCCGTAGATCATCAGTAAATCTTGGGAGGTAATGCGTTGTTTTCGAATACCTTCTTCAGTCCGGACGTCTTTGACCAGAAAACTGTTTTGTACCGAATTGGTAATATTGATCAGCAAACGATTTACCGGCAGAGCGAAGTTCACCAAAATCGCGGCGAAAAAGAAAATAATGACGATCTTTCTCAGATATTTCTTCGGGATGACGATCGACAAATTCCACATGAAGGCGATTGCCAGGAGTACGACAATGAAAAAACCGTTGACGATATTCAGCACACGCGAAAATACGCGCTCGATGGTCGGATTGGCAAAGCTTTCCTGGGTGATCGCCAGACTCCAGTTGAGCAGACTTTGAATACGGGCGGCAAAGCGTCCGACAAACGTAACCAGCTGGTCGTATTCGGAATTTTTCCCTTCGATCAGCGTATCTTCGACATCGGGCTCGCGGGCAAGTTCTTTGGGAATTACCACCAGATCGAGGCGAAAAGCTTCGTTGCGTCTGGTCCGGTTGAGAATATCTTGTTCTGAAATCTGGATACTGTATTCGCAGCGCGCTTTCAACGGCAACAAAGGATTTTCGATACACTGGTAGATATCGATCGTCCCTTCCTGCACCGTGGTACCGCTTTGATCCGTTTTATACCGCGGAATAGCTCCGTCGGCACCCGCCTCGATGACGGCGCGGTAGGTACCGGGCTGCGTGACAATATCCAGAGAAACAAAAGCTTCGGTTATTAGCTGCGGCGCAGCATTCGCATTTCCGTTGACGGGTCGCAACAAGTTGGGAGGATAGTAGGTTTCTCCCAGCTTTTGATCATCTCTGAAATACGTAATCTTCATTTGTTGATCCACCTCGTCCCACAGCGTACTATAGGGATCGTTTTTATGGACGAAGATATTGAGCGGCGGCACTTTGGATGAAGCAGCATTGCCATTTTGCTGCTGGGCCACGACCGGACCCGCTGCGGAGAAGATTCCCAGCGCCAGAAAAAGAGCCGCCACTATGTTTTTGTATATGTTTTTGCGCATGGAAAAAGAACATCAGATTATTTTACCATAGGATGTGTTTAAATGGAACAATAAATCTACTATCGAATCGAAAGAAGTTTATCCGGTAACACAAAGGAACAGAAATAAATTCGCATTCTGACAGTATTCATCAAAACGAATTTTCAATATTCATTGTTTGATTAGAATCTTTACCTGAACCTTTTCGTTTTTTTGTAGGCCCGTTTTTGGATCAGTATATGTGACTATAGCTATAATACTTACTGATTCTCCCTTATTTCCGATCAGATTTTTAATAGTATCGCTCGAGAATGTGCTCGGAAAAGTAATAGTTCCCGGGGTTTGATTAAAACTTACTTTGGAATGAATCGTTGGCTTCCCATTATCAACACTCGGATGGTTAGATTTTGTCTTATATGTTACCGGAAAATCACGTTGAACTGAGTCTTTTGGAGAACGTAGGGTAAGCTGTGTAGTAACTGTCAAAGTGTCTCTCCCTGTAAAGTCATCAGGATAACTAATTTCAGCTGGTGTAACCTGCAATGAAAGATGCTCCGTTTCTGAAAGGGCTGTCTCTGCCTCCGATCCTTCAAGCTGTTTCGCAACAACACTCCCATCAGAGGTTTTTATTTTCGAACCATCAGCCGCTTTTGTAGTATACGGAATACTCGGAAGAATACCCGCGGCTATTAAAAAACCAGTCAGGAAAATGTTCCTCGGATTACGCAGATTGTTCTGTGAATTATTGGTATTTCTCTTCTCATCCTCCTTATGGAGATAGTGATTCAATAGTACCCATACATGTTTTTTTGATTAGCAAAATTACATCCTTACCGAATTAAGTATATACGACAAATAATGAGATTGTCCAGAATTTGGAGCAATAAGACATAGAGACTCAGTGATGTACCTCTAACGGGTTATTTTTCTGAAACAGGACCTTCCGTTTACTCGATTAGACAAACAAGAAAAACAAAGGCACAAAATCCTGCCAATTCATTGAAAGATGATCCCGGCCCCACTCTGTTCCAAAAATAAAGAGCCAGTACGTTCGCTTGCATAGCGACTCTCATCCACGGACTCCGGGCAAGCCGGAGTGACGGGACACTTGTAAATGGTCATCCTGACTCGTCCAGAATCCGAAGACGCAGGAAAACGTTTTTAACACACTGAGTGACAAGTAGCCATTTCAAAAAAAGTCCCCTCTCAACCATCAGAGTAAGTGCCTTATACTTTATACTTAATACCAGATACTTTATACTCTGTCCCCCTCCCCTACACCACCGGCTTGGCAAACTCCTCTTCATCGGCGGCTGGCAAAGCCGGGCCTTTCTGGTCAGCTCCCCCGCTCTCGTCCCAGGCTGCCAGTTCTTTTTCCACTTGGGGCCGCGGTTTGCCGAAATGGCGCCGCGAATTTTCAATAATTTCCTGAGTAAAATCGCGCTCCGGGTACTGGATCGATAAGGTTTTTCCCGAAAATGCGTCGCGGGTTTCGCCGTCGATCGACATTTTGACATAGAACTCCTGCACTCCCAGATTGATAATATCGCGGACTTTAAAGACCGGGGTATATTCTTTTTCCAAAATAGCCGCATCGTCGGCACCCACCCGGAAACTGATCAAGGAACCGACATTTCCAAATACCGTAGCCCTGAGCGCCGGTGATAATTGGGCCATAAACTGGTGTGCCAGGGTCACGTTGAGACGATATTTACGGGCTTCAGACAAAATCTGCTCGAACGTATCCGTGGCAAAATTTTGGAACTCATCGACATACAAGTAAAAATCCTTACGATCTTCTTCGCGGATATCGGCCCGGCTCATGGCCGCCTGTTGCATTTTGGTAATCAGCATCGCTCCCAGCAGATTACTGTTTTCATCACCCAGCAGCCCGCGCGAAAGTTTGATCAACAGGATCTGGCGGTCGTCCATGATTTTCCGGATATTCAGCTTATTCAGGGGCTGGCCGACCATATTGCGAATGAGCGCGGTAGAAACGAACTGACCGACTTTGTTCAAGACCGGCATGATCGCCTCGTTGTCGAACTTCTCGCTCCAACCGGCAAATTCGTTGACCCAGAAATTTTTAACCACCGAATCTTCGATACGGGCCACGATACGCTGGCGGTAATTTTTATCAGTCAGCATTTTCAAAATACTCAGCACGGTCGTGTTGGGAGAATCGAGCAGCGCCAGTGTCGTATAACGCAAAACGTGTTCCAGACGAGGCGTCCAGTTGGAGCCGAAGAGTTTTTTGAAAATTTCGATAAATCCGATCGTCACACGCATCTTTAGCTCTGGCGAGACCTGTTCGAGCGGATTGAACGCTACGGGAAATTCGGTATCGGAAGGATCGAAATAGATCACATCTTTGACCCGATTCTCGGGAATACGCCGCATAATATTATCGATCAGATCGCCGTGCGGATCGAGCACGCCGACTCCGTGACCGTCGGCAATATCTTCGTTGATAAACAGTTCCAGCAATTTACTCTTCCCCACGCCGCTCTTTCCGATGACATAGAGGTGACGTTGTCGGTCGCGCCGCTTGATCCCGAAAATATTGTTCTGATTGTGGTAGTTGGTCGTTCCGAAAAAACAGATATTTTTATCATCGTCGGTTCCTTTGACGGGGAGATCCAAGGGCGGTTGCGCTTTGCGCGCCAGCACATGGACGATATGCGGAACGACGTCCGGGTTGGGAAAATGATAAACCGTGGCGAGTTCTTCGGTGGTCAGTTGAAACGAAATACCGGGACGCCGGGCTTTATAGCGTTGTAAATAGGATCTTCCGGCCACAATTCCGGCGGTTTTGAACGAATTCAAATCGGCGGTACCAAACTGAGAAAAAGCTTCGGTCAAGGCTTTCAAGCGTTGAATCGCTTTACTCTTGTCGTCGGTCAGATAGGCGATTTTGATACTGACATCGTAATAATCTTTCTTGGATTTGGCCAAAATAGCTTCTTTCTCGACTTTGGAAACATCAGTAGCCTTAAAAAGATTTTTAATGCGGAACATATTTTTTACCCCTCTGACCCGGATCTTCCAGGAACGTTTAAAATTCAGCAGCCAGTCGTCCGGCAGCGGAGTAATCACAAACTGGATCCAGGCCTGATCCTGTTTTTCTCCTTTAGTAAGTACCGAAAAAGCACCCGCCAGCGCATCGGCTTCAAACGCGGGATACATCTTGATCGGATAGATATCCGAACGCGACAATTTCAGATCGGTACCCACTATATGCAAATGCTCCAGCACTCGTTCGTCGGCATAATCTGGGACATCGACAATCTCGCAGTCGGGATAGACGGCATAAATCTGGCCTTCTACCAGTTCTATCAAATCTGCCGGGATATGCAGATAGAAATAAATATGCTGGCGGTAAGCAATGATTTCGAGCGAGATCTTACGGGTTTTGAGCGATTTTCTGAGAGCAATCAAAAACTCTTCAAACGTTTTTTCCTTTTTCGCGATTGAATCTCCCTGTGCAATGCGGATCAGAAGGGTTTTATTGGACTTACCAGTGGTTGTCGTTTGGGGCATAAAAGCGATGCATGTATCGCGAGTATAGCATACTTTGGGCGTATGCGAGTAGGGATTTTATGAACCATCTGAAAATAAAGAGCGCCGGTTACATTGGACAACAAGAGAATATCTTAGATTTATTCAATAAAGCTCTTTCAGATAACATTCTTCGCAATATACTTTTTCCGGTCGGTCAGGTGCATACGTTGTCTGGAATATTGTAGAGCATCTGGCTACCATGCTTTGTGGAGACACCCCGCCGCAGAGCGTCTCTACTACATGTTTATGGCTGGTGTTTTCACAATTGCACTGTCTTTGCCACAATTTTTTAGGATTTCTCAAGGTCATACGATCTTGGTGACGCTGATCGGGATGCCTGTGGGGGAAAGGAATATCGTGCTGACGATAAAAACGTAATTCTGGCTTAATAATGCGAAATAATCTCTTTATGGCATAAATCACAGGTGTCTCCGTACAGGGTTCGCTCATTCCGAAGTACCAATCGGCGTTTTTCGCGGCATGCGGGACATAAGTTTGGCGGCGGGATCGGGTATTTCTTCCCGTTGAATACGGGCAAGACTTTGTCGTAAAAGGCAAAATCGGCAGCAGTTATTTCGCATGCAATAGAGCACCAGTGGCACGTCTTGGTCATGGATGTAATGACATTATTGATTGAGAAGAACCACATATATTTAAAAAGGTCGTGTCTCCATTGCCTTCTTTGTAGAGACGCATTGCAATGCGTCTCTACGGAGAGGAATCAATAGACCTCTTTCAAGTAGCATTCCTCGCATAAAACCGGCTGGGGAGCTCCCGTATAGGTCGTCTCAAGCGGTTTTTGGCATTTAGAACATGTCTGCGACATTAGTGGTTTGACTTGCAGAATACTGCTCAGTTGCTTGATTCGCTCCAGCGGTGCAATGCGCGGTAAGGGAACATTGACCTTGCGATAAAATTCCAATTCCTGCTTGATGATCTTGTACTGTTTGCCGGTCTTTTTAGAAACCAGGAGACGCGACGTAATCGTATTGTCGACCTCTTTGATATGATCAGGAATAACATACGAGTCCTGCATCGGTTCGATGTTTTCGTCATGCCATTTATACCCCTTTTGCAAGGCTTCGTCGCGGGACAAAGGAAAATAGTCGATCGCTTCACACTGGTTGTAGAAAAAGGGAGAGAGTCTTTGGGGAAAGAACTGACCGTATTCGCCAGTAGAGCGCATATGCTCTTTGACTCGCGGTAAAAGTTCGAAATATTCTTCTTTGGTGTATTGCTTGTTTAAGATACAATAACTTTTCTTTTTTAGTCCGATGCAGCCAAAAGAATCGGCGGTCGCGCTGGTACACCACAAACAATATTCAAGGTTGGTCACCTTTCCATAGCATTCGGCACAGAACTTCACGTTATAGTTATCTCCCGAACAGGTATTATAGCACAGCTCGCTGTCGACACCGGTAATAAAAAAGAGACTGTCTTTGCAGTTGGTCAGAAAGACACCATGATCGATATCCTGAGACTTGGTAATGAAATAGGAGTTTTGGCAGTTCTTGGAATGTATGATGTAGTTGCCCGAACTCTCTTCGTTATTTTTGCCCCGGTAGTATTTGATAGGAAACTCTTGTTTAAACAGGTCGAACTTTTCCTGTATTTTTAGTACATTTGACCAACTGCCGGTATCGAGCGAGGCGATTCGTTTTTGATATTCTTCTTTGGTGAGCTGCTGGTTAAAAAAACAGTATTCTTTGTTCTGTAAATTGACGCAGCCGAAACAGTTCTTACAACTCTGACAGTTAAATAAAAAAGCCGAATCGGAACAACCGATACAGGATTCGGCATATTTGAGATTATAACAATGATCGATGTCCCGGCTGCTGTAGCACAGCTCGCAATTATGGGCCATCACGCAATCCACTACCGAACTGCAGTCGATAACGCTGCGGGAAAACAAACTGTCTTGCGAGCGAACCGAAGCAAATACCAGGTAACAGTTTTTCAGCCATAAAGCGCCGTTAACATAGTCGCTGTTTTCCATGGTCGAACGAATCGTACTCAGATTCGGCAGCGGAATAGCTTTAAATATCTCGGCAAACTGGTCGAAAAACGGCCGGTTGAAATCATAGGGTCTGCCGTACGAAAGAGGATCCCAGGCGTCCGATTCCCAGGCTTCGATATCGTAGATAACGTGACCGCTTTCAGGCGGTATGCCGCTTAGAATCGATTTATTGGTAAAAGCGCAGGTGGTATTGTAGAGA
This sequence comes from Candidatus Altimarinota bacterium, assembly GCA_039809385.1. Classification (GTDB taxonomy): domain Bacteria; phylum Patescibacteriota; class Gracilibacteria; order JBDHUY01; family JBDHUY01; genus JBDHUY01. The sequence goes on along the minus strand of JBDHUY010000004.1, from coordinate 56,540 downwards.
AAAATGCGATTGCGAAAGTAAACCAGATCGCGCAAGCGCTCAGATGGAGCCAGCGTGGGAAAAGGAATCTCGTTTTTGCGACAAAATTCGACTTCGGCAGGAGAAATCTCAAACGGCTGGCCGGTGCGGGAGCAGATGGATTGCATAGATAAAAGAAAAATATATATGATCTATTGTAGAGACGCATGGCAATGCGTCTCTACATTGCGTCTCTACGGGAAATATAAATAGGTTAATAAACCTCTTTCAGATAACATTCTTCGCAATACACTTTTTGGTCGTCCGTGTCATACACCGTCTCAATATTTTTTGCGCATTTCCCGCACGTTCCAGCACGAGGTTCGCGAATAGCGAAAATGCCCAGGCGGTCTTTGATGCGTTCCAGCGGGGCCACGCGCGGGATCGGCAGCTGCATGCGCCGGTAGAGCTCGAGTTCCTGTTTGATGATCTTGTACTTTTTGCCCGTCTGTTCGCATTTCAGCGTTTGATCGAGAATATCGTCGCCAACGTCTTTGATATGATCGGGGATTGAATAGGTGCTTTCAAAGGGCTCGATCTGCTCGTCATTCCAGCTCAAACCATTTTGCAAAGCGTCCTCTTTGGCCAGCGGGAAAAAATAATCGGCATCCGACTGGTTGTAATAAAACGGCGACAATGCAGCCGGAAAAAATTGTCCGTACTCGCCATTTTTCCGCATTTGTTCTTTGATCTTGGCCAACAAGTTAACATAGGTTTGCTTGTCATACTGTTTGTTTAAAATGCAATACTGCTTCTTTTTCAGACCAAAAGACCCGAAACAATCCGCGGATCCTTGTCCGACGAACATGCAGTATTCCAGGGTACTGGCGTTGGGCCAGCAGTCCACGCAGAATTTGAGGTTATAGGCGTTATCGCCACAGCTTTGGCAATTGTAAACCAGTTCGGAGTTGCTGCCGTACATCGAATGAAAAAACGAGCTTTTGGCTTTATCGAGATACAGGCAATATTCCAGATCTTCACCATTTGATACAAAAAAACTGTTTCGTACATTTTTCGTATTGTTCAAAAAGTTGCCGCTGCTGTTCTCGTTATTTTTGCCAAACAGATACTTGATCGGAAAATTTTCTTTATATTTCGCGAAATCGGCTTTGAGCTTTTTCAGATTCCCAGAGCTACCCAATTCGAACGAAGCGATCCGCTTTAAATATTCTTCCTTGGTATACTGCTTGTTGCCGATGCAGAATTCTTTATTACTGAGATTCATACAACCGTAACAGTTCTTGCAACTCTGGCAGTTATACAGAAAATACGAATCGGAGCAATTCTGGCAGTTCTCGGAAAAACGCAGGTTATAACAGCCGTGGACGTTTCGCGAATCATAGCACAGCTCGCTGTCTTTGGTATAGACACAGTCGACTACATCCCGGCAGCGCCATAAAGAATGACTGAACATGCAAGCTTCGTTTTCGATCGATCCGAAAAGAAGGTAGCAGTTCTTCGCGGTAGTGATTCCATTGGTATAGTCGCTGTTTTCCATGGTCGAGCGAATCACAAACAGATTGGGCCACGGAGCAGCATGCATAAGCTCGGCAAACTGATCGAAAAAGGGACGACCGAAATCGTATTCGCGACCGTACTCCAGGGGGTCCCATTTTTCCGATTCCCAGATGTCTACATCATAGACCATAAAACCTTTTCTGGGATCGATACTGCTCAATATGGATTCTCCCGAAAACCCGCAGGTAGCGTTGTACAAAGAAATGCGATTTCTGAAAACCATCATCTGGCGCAGGCGCTCGATCGGGTGAAGAGTTGGCAGGGGAATATTGTTTTGTTCGCAGTAGGCCTGTTCTGCGGGCGAAATTGTGAATGGTTTTCCGGTGAGACGACAGATTTTGTTCATAAAAAAATGAATGTTCCGCGTAGAGACGCAATGCATTGCATCTCTACGGAAAAGATAAATAGGTCAGTACACCTCTTTCACATAACAGTCTTCGCAATATACCTTTTCCGGACGATCCGGCGCATAGGTGGTAGACATCTCTTTTTGGCACTGCGGGCATTGTTTTTGCCATAATTTGGAAGGATTCTTCAATGCAACCCGGTCTTTATGCCGCTGGTCGGGGTGACGCCGCGGAACGGGCAGATTATGCTGGCGATAGAAAGCCAGTTCGGACTTGGTAATTCGGAACGGTTTATGCGTAATTTCGCACTCGATGGCCCACTGCAGGATCTCATCCGGGATCTGTCGTATATCGTCGGGCAGCTTGGCAGCCGGAATAACCTTCGTCACATCGGGTTTTGGAGGTTGGTAGTCCGACCAGGCAAACCCCTTCTCGGTCACGACCTCTCTGGTTAACGGATAATATTCCTGTGCCAGCGTTTCGTTATACCCGAACGGCGAAAAGTGGGATTGGAAAAAGTTCCCCCACTCGCCGCCTGCGGTCATATGTTCGATGATGCGGGCAACCAGAGTTTCGTATTCTTGCTTCGTATACTGTTTGTTCAGAATGCAATACTGCTTGTTGCGCACCCCCACGCAGCCGAATAGATTTTGCGACGAACTGCAGTCAATCGAGTAGTAGGTATTGGAGCACTTGTCGACATTCAGTCCCCCGATCACCGAATTGCCGTGGCCGGTCCCGACCGTCTGGTAAAAGAGCTCGGAAAAGTATCCGTGGCCAAACATGTCATAGCCGTCCTTGGCCTTTTTGCTCGAATCCAAAAAGCGACAATCTTCGGATTCGTTCACTTCAAAGCAATCAAGGCAATTCTTCGTATTGGTGAGATAATCGCCAGTCGAACCCTCGACATTTACATTTTGGGTAGACCGATGCAGCGAGGACCGGACCAGCTCGGTAAACTTTTCCCGCGCGGCCTGGAGCGAGGCATAGGAACCAAGCTTGCCCATGATTTCCTGATACTCCTTTTTGGTATAAGGTTGGTTGAAAATGTAGTACTGCTTGCGGTACAGGTTCGTACACCCGAAGCAATTGGAACACGCCGAGCAGTTGTATAAAAAAGCAGATTCGGAGCACTGGTTGCAGTTTTGCGAGAAAAAAAGCGCATAGCTGCCGGTACAGTTGACACATTCGTAGCAATATTCGTTGTGATTGCCGCAATAGATGTCCATGCAATTTTTGCTGTACCCCAGGCCGCGTGAATACGAACAATCCTCGTTGTATCCCGAATTGAAGGACAGATAGGTATTTTTGTTATATCCGGCGCAGTTGGTATAGTCGCTGTTCTCGTTGTGGCCGCTGATAAAGAGCGCTGCCAGGGGAACTTTGCGAAATACGTTCTGCAACGAAACGCTAAAGGGTTGTGAAAAATCCATATCCACCCCCGAAGCGAGCGGGTCCCACCTGTCGGTGTCGAAATAACACTGCAAACAATACACATTGAGCTCTTTATCCGGCGAGTACATCGAGATCATATCCTTGCGGCAAACCGAACATTTGCGGTTATACAGCGACCGCTCGTTGCGAAACAGCACGCGGTTCTGTTTGCGGCAGTCCGGACATAGCGTAGGAGGCGGAACCGAGAAGATTTTATTTCCAATCCGCGGAGATACTCTCTGGTAAAAAGCCAGGTCGGCATCCGAAACGGTAAAGGGGTTCGCGCAGGCGGAACAGGTGTTGACAAGAGACATAGGGATGAAAGTAAAAGGTATAAAGGAGTGAAGGTGCAACTTATACCGGATTATCGTCGACAGATCAAATTCATCATAGGCGTATCATTGCTTCTTGGCTAAGTATCATGTATATTTTGTGTGTCGATATTTTTCGACAAGTATACTCACATTTCCAACAATGCTATGTTGTCACCCGAATACTTTTCACGGCTCGGCTTCTCGCCAAAAGAGACCGACATCTACCTGGCGCTGCATACAATGGGCCCCTCGCCGGCTTCGACGCTGGCCAGGCTCACCCAGATCAAACGGACCTCGGTGTACGATATTCTGAATGTGCTGCTGGAAAAAAATCTGATCGTGTCCTTTCGGCAGAATACCTACACCTATTTCGCGATCGACGATATCAACAAGCTGTACTTATATGAAAAAGAGCGCCTGCACGTCTCCGAACAGCTGGTACGGCAGCTGAAAGAGCAGCAAAAATATTCGCAGGGAATCCAGGTTCACTATTACCGCGGCTTAGAGGGTTTCCGCGAAATGTACGAGGATATCCTGCGCGCCAAAACCAAAGAGATCTGTGCGTGGATGAATCTGGATACGTTTTATACAGGTCTGGATCCGGTACGAGAAACAAACTGGACGAGAGAGCGGGTACAGCAAAAAACATACGCCCGATTGATTATGATGAATTCTCCCTTGGCACAGAGCTTTCAAAAGGAAGATAAACAGAATCTGCGTCAAACCGTTTTGATTGCCTCAGGTCAGAATTTTATCACCAGCTGCTTTCTTTACGGAAATAACATTACTTTTTTTGACCCGTCGGACAGTATATCCGGCATACGGATTCACAACCCGGAACTCGTCAAAATGGAACAGATGATTTTTGAGCGGGAATGGTTACTGCATAGAAAATAAACCATCCGTCTCCCTTATGCGAGGTGGAGGTATATCAAAAATTCACATTCCGAAATCTGCCTCCCGTTTTACTTTACGATAGATCTCTTTTGCTTGTTCGGCTCTAGTGGTTGAAAAAGCATCTTCACCCGGAGCACGAGCAACAAGTACTGTCTCTTTCTTGCCGCCATTTTGAGGATAAAATGTATATACCCCAACCTCTAGATTGTATTCTTGAAAAGGATCTTTCAAAGGTAAAATTTCCCGAACTTCGGACGCCGGCACTTTAATATCCAAGGTAGAGGCCGAGGAATGTGTTCTAAAATACTGATCCAACGGAAATGTTTCCATCAGACTCCTCACTCGAATACTGTCTTTCAAACAGGTATACCCATATTTTCCAGCCCAGGTTGTATAGACGGGTCTGAAAGGTTCTTTTTTGCCGTCATCAAGTGGACCAACCAAGTATTTCTTGCCCTTATATTCGACGGTAAATAACTCCGGATAAAGACTCTTACGATCAAATTTTCCAATCGAAGAGAATGAGAGAGAACTGACAGAACCTACTTGAGTGTTTGTTCCATCTTTCTTTTCGAAGATATCATATGTATACGTAGGATTGCGAAAGAAGAGGAGGTCGGGATCATCGACTTTTTGAATACTTGGGTCTTCTATTTTTGCTACAATATAGGCATAAGGCATCTTTTGTGCTATTCCCAGATCGGCACATAAAACTTTATTTTCAATAACGAAGAGATCAGCCAAGTGTATGGGATTATCATGATTGTATTTATATTCTCTGAGTAAATCATCTTTATGGCGCAGTGCAAACTGCTGAAGCGTCGGTTTGATCTGATCAAGCTTGTCATCCGGTATATCATATCGGTAGCGCAAAACATCACGTACGTCTTCAATTACTTGATCAAATGTATCGCGAGCCTCTTTCACTCCCCTCGTCCAGTTGCCATATCCCATAAAAGAGTAGTTCTTCAATTCTTTATCTATCTCGCGAGTCACCATTTCCTTTTGTTTACGTTCTTCAGCGAGTCCAGACTGTCTACCGGTTTCGACCAGACTTCCCGCTATGGTTACGCTGAGAGCAAGAGCGACTGCGAGCCTAACACGCGCATAAAAACGCTCCATCTTTCGAAAAAAAACATTTTCATTCGTATCCAGGTAAAAGGCCGAGATTTGTCTTTCTGAAAACAAGCGGGTGAGCTCGGGCATGTTTTGGATATAGTAGTCTATTTCTTTCTTCTCCAGCGATTGTTTCTGTTTATTTTTTTCCTCGCGCACCTGTCCGAGAATACGGCAAATGATTTTATCGTAGACTTGCTGGCGCTTGGCGCCGCCGTGGATATGACGGCCATGCAGGATATCGGTCAGCCGGATAGCTATTTCGAGTAAGCCGTAGTTGCGCAGTCGTTGGAATTCCCCTTCATACTGCTCTTTGTTGCGGGGAATGGTAGAATTGAAATCTTTTTCAAAGACCGGATCCTGCGCGACTTTTCGGTATAAGTAGGAAGCGATAGCCAGACTGTCGGAATCTGGAGAGAGTTGTATTCTGTCGGCTTCGTTTCCCAAAGAATTATCCAAAAATGTATCCGCATTCTGCGCATGATGCTCCCAGAGAGTCGTAAAGAGTCTCTGATGAAACGGTATCTCGGCCGCATCGAGCACCGTGACATCTTCCGCAGCATATCCGAGCTGGAGAGCAAGTTTGCGGATAAGTTCTTTTTGTTCTGCCGCACTCAGCACTTTATCCCCATTCGGAGGAACACCGTTAATCAGAGCGCTCAGATCCGGAATGATGACAATACACGGCTTTTCGCGAGAGGTAGGACGAACTTTGCCAAACATGTATTCGAGCGCGCTTTTGAGAAATTCGGGAGTGTAAAATCGCTCGTCGGCGGTAAAGTTGATAAAAGGGATTATCTTTGCCAGTGTCTCGAGTAGTGTTGTGGCAAACATTTTTCCGATATAAAAAGCATGATTGTCGGAAGTTAAAAACTCGGCAGATCTGCCCTCGGGCAACTTCCAAACAACCTCGCTGGCGGATGGCACTGCCTGAGTCGCTTTTTGGAGATCCGGGGGAGTATCTATGGTAATACGCCCCAATACTGTCATGCGAGGAGGAACGGGCTTCATAAAAGAATTTGTCTCTTTATAATACGTTATTTTGACGAGAGTATCAACGCCTCCCTGCGGTAGAGAAACGTTTATTTTTAGCCAACGGCATATTGACAGCATTTTAATTTTTAGTATCATCCCCTCTCCTCTTAAAGTACGCAGTTCGTGTATAAGCTTTATCCTTATGTCTATCCACTCTCCAGCTTCCTCTCTTCGCAAAAACACTATCCTGCAAGCCGAAGATTTTGACGCATTACTCGCAGATCAGACTCACATCGTGGTCGTGAACAATTTTGTAAAGGAAGAGGTTCGGAAAGTTTTACTGGATTTTGCCGGCAAAACACCCCGCATTCCCTATATCAACGATATTTCCGACCGGGGCGTTACCAAATATCAAGACTATGGCGTCTGGCGGATCGGCCCGGCGCTGAATACTCTGTTTGGCGTAACCGATACCGCCGAAAGGAAGCAGCGGCTGGAGACATACTTTCAAGAAACAGAACGTACCCGCAGCGCCATCACGCAAGCTCTGGGCCCCCTGGAATCGCCGGTAAGGACCCTGCAAGAAGTCCTGGCTAGGGTGCATTTAGCCGGTGCCCGTCTTGCTGACATCGACGAACGTCCTTGCATGAGCGGAATTCTGAGAGGAACCGAACCGGGCAGCACGCCTATGGTTGAACAGCCGCACATCGACTTAATCCGGGACGAATCTTTGGAAACGTTCCGACATATACGCCAGCAATTCAGTGCCCTGATGATCCTGAGTGCTCCTTTGTCCGGCGGCGATCTGCGCGTTTGGCAAGGTCCTTTGTACGATCCATCGCACAGCGGAGACGAAAAGGTTTTTATCAAAAAAACGCTTGAAGAAGAAACGTATGTACAAGCTCATCCAGAGGCCGGTGATCTGATCCTGTTTAATACGCGTCACCCCCACGCCACGACTCTGTTTGAGGGAAGCAGCACCGACCGGATCTCGATGCAAACCTTTGTCGGCTATCGAGGCGCCGGAGAGTCGTTACTGCTGTGGAACTAGACGCACGTAGTCCTGGACCCCCTTGAGCCATCCGCCGCTAAAATATTCTTCCGGCTTGAAATCATGCGGATCAACCCACACCTGTTCGGTGTGGCGGGGAGAAAGCCTGATCTCTCCGCTTTCAAGCTCTCCTTCATACCCGAGCGCGAAGATACGCACAGTGGGACTTCCCTCGGTTTGTTCGACACGCTGGTGGCGCATAAAGACGACGGGCATACGCGAGACCGAGATCACTGCTGCGTCGCCGAGTTCTTCTTTGATCTTGCGTTCAAGGATTTTCTCCAGCGAGACCTCGAATTCGTCGGGTTTGATACGGCCGCCGGGCAAGTCCCAGTCGTTGAAGTTATCTTTTAAAATCAACAGTTTGCCGTCTTTTTTGAGAAAAAGTTTTACCGCGACGAAATATGAATCTTTGGTATTGGAGCTCATAGGAGTTATGAGAAAGAGAATAGAGCGACCGAAGGTATTGCCCGCAAACTTGGCCGAAACCGCAGATCATACTACTTCGCAATCGAAACGATACCAATACTCCGAAGCTTTGAGAATAGCTTTCTATAAAACAATTACTCTGTAATGCTTCGTAGTCCCCCCGGGGACGGGATAGTCTCAGATAGAAAGCGAAGGAGTATCAGATTTCAATAAGCCTGTTGGGCAAGTTCTGAAATATTTTCTTCAGATCTTGGAGATTCGTCTGGATCGTCTTGGTGGTAATGCCGGGAGAAAACAGATAATCGGTGTACTGAAAAATGGAGCGGTCGAGCAAAACCGTTATAGCTGCATCAAAACCAAAAGGTACCACACAGCCGGGCACGCAGTGAATGAGATTTCTGACTTCATTCTCGGACGCAATCGACAGTTTTACTCCCAACAGTTCTTTGAGCTTGGGAAAATCGACTTTCGTACCTTTAACTGTTACGTAGAGATAAAAGTTTCCATCGGAGCCTGACAGAAAGACATTCTTGCTTTCTATCCCCTGCCAGCTCAGACGCTGTTTTTCGCGTTCGGCATCGGCGTAGTTCAGGATTGGCGGATGGTCGTATTCTTGGTACCCAATGTCATATTTTTGCAAAAGACCGATGATAGAATCATAGAGTGTTTGCATGTTAAAAGAATGTTATTTGGTATTTTACAGGATAATCTCTATGATTCGTCCCAGTTCGTCGGAATTCCCGACAAACTGATTTTTCTTCCAATTCTCGTTCTTTGAAAACGTTGATAATATGCTCCGCGATCGTTGAACGTCACTTTTCAAAGAGCTCGGCCATCTGGTTTTGAGTCAGCCACACGGTTTCTCCGTCCATGTTGACCTCGACTTTGGTTTCTCCGTCATTGGTTTGATAGAGGATGATACGAGAGTTCATAATGGAACTTTTTACATGATTGTCAGAAGGCATTATATACTCCATTATATACTCAAAGTTATAGACAAATAAAAAAAACAGAAAAATCACCTTGAAGTTTCAGTATAACAAATAATCAGTCCGATTGTACTCCCCTCCTAGAAGTCTGAGGAGAAAAAAAATCGAACCGTTTGGATTGGGTTAAAAACGACTCGGTTTTTTTCTGGATCGGGAGATAGTATTAGGTTTTGCGGATCAGCAAGGTCTCAACAATACTCTTCATCGGGGTTCCGTCGGCGCGGTTCCTGCGAATCAGGGTAGCTTCCTTGCGCTCTTCATGCAGCACTTTCCACTTTTGATAGAAACCACGTAACCAGCCGGATGCGGGATAAAACGCTTCGGGATCTTCCTGCCGGTCAAGCAAGTAGCGGTCGCCTTCTTGCGTAAACAGAGCTATCGCGTGAATCCCCTGGGGATTTGTACATTGCTTCATCGTTTCGAGCAATGTGAGTGCGTCGTTGTGGTGGAGGTGTTGAAAAATCGAAGTAGCGATCAGCACGTCATAGGAGTTCTCAAAAGACCAGCGGGCGATATCCGTCTGAATCGTCGTGACAGCTACTTGTTGTTGGGCGGCTAGGTGTTCAAGCTTATCGAGCGCCACTGCAGAAGTATCGAGGGCGGTGACCTGAAATCCGTGTTTGGCCAAAAATATGGCATGGCGGCCGTCGCCGGCTCCGATATCGAGGACGGTTCCATGAGACGTAAAATCTAAAACCGCTCTTACGATGGGGTTCGGTGTGCCGTAGGCATGCTCCGAAGATTCGGCGTAGAAACGATCGTAGTTTTGGATATTGTTGAGCATAGAAGTTGATACGATTTTACCAGTCAGCAGGTTTTCAAATCCGATTTGTGATTTGAAGATTGGCTACGCGATATTTATTTCTCGAGCCACGTGAATGATTTGATCTTTCGAAGAAATTGATTTCTATTATGCTCAAGAGATTTTAATCTTTGATAATATCCGGCATACAAAGGATCGATACGATGATTTCCTAACAGATAATGTTCTTTTTCAAGCCACAAGGAATGAAAGCTTCTTATCCAATATGCGCTGAAAGCATTGATTATTTTACTCTTTGATACAGGGAAAAGTCGATTATACTCATACAAAAAGACCTCAATCAAATCATAGTCCCAATTGGCATTATTGTTTCGATAACATACATAATCGATCGTTCTGATTATCTCGGTAACTCGGGGCGCCATCACTACTTTTTCAAAATCAAACACATGTGTAACCTCATGATGATTATCAAAGAAAACATTTTTCTCGTGATAATCTCCATGAATCAATTGATATGTACCCAGATCAAAATCAGACAGTATTTTTGATTCTTTGAGTACTCGTAAAAGTTTAAACATTACAATTTCCAAAGCTTCGAGATCAAAATCATTTCTATTGTTCAGGTTCTCAACAATTTTCGGAATTATTTGCAAAGAGTCGGTCATGAATTTCTCCCGATCCCACGGTTTCATCTTTGTTTGAATAAAACCATCGGCTGCATTTTCTCCTGCCAAGTGTATTTTTGCCAGCATCTGAGCCAGTGATTTTATGGAAGTATCCGTTAATGCATCCCTGGCAATAATAATTCCTTGGATAAAAGGGAAGAGAGCAAAGAACCTATTTTTATGAGAGAAATAGGGTATACCAACGTTATTCTTGATTGGTAAAATAACCGGAATTCCTCCGTCGGCAAAAAAATGCTTCGCTCTATGAATTTCATCGATTTGATCTTGATTCTCCTGCCGATAGCATTTCAAAAAAAACACCTTGCCGTCCAATGAGACTTTATAATTTTCCGTTAAATACCCAAGATCGATTTTTTCCAGGATTTTTACTTCCGTGCAGGGAAAATTAACTTTTACTACTTTGGCTAAGGGGTGCTGCATATGTTTCTAGAACTCGGATGTTTCGGTATTCTAATAAGGATAATACACGAGACAGTAAGATTTCAAGTGGGACTTGGAACCTGAGGAAAAAAAGAATTTTCGTCTCAATCATACCATATGATTGTTGATCCCTGACGTTTGACTCGATAGACTTTCAATGTTTTTCAACTAAATGCCGTCTGTACTATTTCGGGAAAAGAAAAAACCGAGATAGCGCGATAATTCGGAAATATTCAGTCGGCCGTTCGTATGAAGCCTGGACTCTGCATCGACTGAAATCGGAATCATTTATCTAGTTCCATGTTGTACATGGAACTTTGATGTTTTGGTACTCAATGAGGATAATGTGCAAGACAGCGAGGTTCCAAGTCTAACTTGGAACCAGAGAGGGGCTAACTATAGTATATAAATTCGCTAACTAGAGTTCTACATACTATAGTTAGCACTGATTCGAACCGCGAACCAAAAGGTCTTTTCTCTCCAGTCTAAGCCGTTTTCGTTTCACAATTTCCTCAAACGAGCCAAATGGTGTCGCTCAAGTTCGAACCCACCCAATCCCAACAAAACCGCTAACAAATACAGTAAACAAGCCATTTTTCCACAAAACAAAAATCCCTCCTTTTTGGATAGATATTTCTGGTGGGCCCAGCAGGACTTGAACCTGCGACCAATCGGTTATGAGCCGACTGCTCTAACCACTGAGCTATGGGCCCTCATTTGTAATGAGCTCACGATCCTGAACCTGCGATCCGCCGCAGCGGACTACGGGCCCGGAAAAGCAGAAGAATCTAGAAGCTAGCAGAAAGGAGCTAGGGAAAAACAATAGTTGAACTACGTTGACTCTTTTCAAACAAGATCTCTAAACCGCAAAAGAAGCAAGGGGATAAGAAGAGAGAAGCCAGGAATATTACACAGAGTCTCTTTGGCATTCCCCCAGCTTCCAGCTCCTACTCCCAAGTTTCTATCAACTATTTCGCCATCTTATTCACCATCTTCATTACCTTCGACTTGCGGCGCGCCGCCGTGTTCTGGTGAATCAGATTCTTCTTTACCATCGTATCGATCTTCGAATACGCATCCTTCAGCATATCCTTCGCACCCTCCGTATTTTTCGCCTTCACGTTTTTTTCAACCTGCTTCAACGCCTGGCGAGCCTTGGTCTTGTAAGAGAGATTACGTTCGCGAGCCTTGATACTCTGGCGCAGCTGTTTGGCAGCGGATTTGATAACCGGCATAATATATGGAGAAAAATAAAACAAAATAAGATCGGTGCTCATTGTATCGGGAAATGTCGGGCATTGTCAATCGGGAAGAGGGGCAGAGTATAAAGTAGTAGGTATGAAGTATAAAGTATTGGGCAAGGAAAAGCATAAATTATGAATTATGATCGAGGCTTGTCGTTTGCAATCTAATGAGGTTTGATACTCGCCCTAACCCCCTTATCAGGGGAAACGAGACAAACGGGGCGTATCAACAGAAAGATAACTGCCTCCAACTTTACATTTTGTCCGCCGCGACGGATTCAATTTGCACTCTGCCTTTACTGACCGCTGATCGCTAATCGCTAACCGCCTGGCTGCCCCACTTCCTATTGCACGAGTGAACAAAAAATGTATACTCTAAGAGAAATATTTCCGAATCCTCTGGGAAAAATACTCATTACTATGCGCCGAAAAAGAACGCGCGGCAACGCCTCCGCCGCCAAAACGGTCCAAAAATTCGAACGCTTCCTGCGCCACAACCGCCCGCAACTTGAAATGAAAAGCAGCATCTCCCGGGAGGTCAGTCTGATCGGGATGGGCGTCTTTATCATTCTCACTATTATCAGCGGCAGCGGCGCCGTCGGATTTGTCGGCAATGCCTGGCATTCGTTCCTGCTGAACGTTATCGGACAATGGGGCATCTACCTGCTACTGGCACTTATGGGCATCCTGGTCGTCACCATGCTGCTGGAAAAAGAGTTTACTCTCAATTTCACCAAATACTTCGCCATATCCCTGCTCTTTCTTTCGTTCCTGGGCTACATCGGCCTGTACGGCGATATCGAACTGATCGCAGACCGGGAGATCATCATTCATAGTCTGGCCGGCTATGTCGGTTTTTTCGTTTCACTGTTGCTCAAACCGGCTCTGGGCGATATGGGCGCCAGGATCGTCTTGTTCGGAGTATTTCTGATATCGATTCTGCTCTTATTTCAGAAATCGATCGTCGAAACGATCAAACAGGTATTTGCCAGAAAAGAGCGCGAAGAAGAAGAAACAGCTCCACCCGCGCGGCGCAGCCGCAAAGAGATGAGCGAAAAACACGAAGAAGAATTCAAGATCAAGGGCGTCCACGAGATCAAAAAAGCCGAGTCGGCTGCCAAAAAGTCGGATGGCATGGTCATACACGCGCCCGGCGGCGACAAAAACGCCAAGACCGATTTCATCCAGAACGAGATCAAAGCCAAAAACCTGACCAATTGGGAATTTCCGCCGCTCGATCTGCTGGAAAAAGGTTCCTCCGAAGTGATACTGGACGAAGCTTTGCTCAAAGCAAATGCCGAAAAGATAAAAGATAAATTGTCGCAGTTCAATATTCCGGTGACGATGAAAGACGTCAACGTCGGTCCGACGGTGATGCAATATGCCTTCGAGCCCGACGAAGGGATCAAACTCAGTAAAATAACGGGATTAAAGGACGATTTGGCGCTAGCGCTGGCGGCCAAGTCGATCCGGATGGAAGCGCCTATCCCCGGCAAGTCGCTGGTCGGGATCGAGATACCGAACGATAAACGCATGGTCGTGCATGTCAAAGAGATTCTGGAAAGCAAAGAGTTCTACGATGTCAAATCGACGCTGCGCTTTCCGCTGGGCCGGGACGTAGCCGGCAAGCCGATCATCGATGCCTTGAACTTTATGCCGCATATGCTGATCGCCGGAGCCACAGGGTCGGGAAAGTCGGTAGCCATCAACAGTTTGCTCCTAAGCCTGTTTTACCAGAACTCGCCGGCTGAGCTGAAACTGATCCTGGTCGATCCCAAACGCGTCGAACTCTCGGGGTATAACGCACTCCCCTATCTGCTAACGCCGGTGATCACCGATCCCGACAAAGCCATCAACGCACTGCGCTGGACCGTGGCGGAGATGGGACGCCGTTACAAGGAATTACAGGGCGCCGGGGTGCGCAACCGCGACGAATACAACCAGAAAGTCGAGCCCGAACAGAAAATGCCGTATCTGGTCTTTGTGATCGACGAACTGGCCGACCTGATGATGACCAGCATGAAAAAGGAAGTGGAAACATTGATCTGCCGCATCGCCCAGATGGCCCGCGCTGTTGGTATTCATCTGGTCGTGGCCACCCAGCGGCCCAGCGTGGACGTTATTACCGGTCTGATCAAAGCCAATATCCCGTCCCGCGTCGCTTTCGCAGTGGTATCGGCGGTGGACAGCCGTACGATTCTGGACAGCATCGGGGCCGAAGATTTAATCGGCAAAGGAGATATGCTCTATATTTCAACCACAGTTACCAAACCCATGCGCGTCCAGGGGGTCTATGTGAGTCCGGCCGAGATTGAAAAAGTGACAACCCATATCCGCATGACCGTCGAACCGGACTACCTGCCGGATGTAATCGAGGTAGCAAAGGTTCCGATTACCGACTATATACCCGGCAATGCGGTGGCAGGCGGAGAAGATATGTCCGACGACCAGCTGGTCGATCAGGCGATTCAGGTGATCCGCGCTACCGGCAAGGCTTCGGCCTCGCTGTTTCAGCGTCGGTTGAAGCTGGGCTATGCCCGGGCGGCCCGTATCATGGATATGCTGGAAGAACAAGGTGTGGTAGGGCCGGTCATGGGGAGCAAGCCCCGCGAGATCTTTATCGATCATGAAACCGGTAGCGGTAGCAGCGATGAGGAATAAAAAGTTCGTTTAAGACCGCATAACAAAAAAGCACGATTCCCGAGGGAGTGTGCCTTTTGTTTTGGTTTTTGTCCTCCGACAACCAACCTGAACTTATACGTCCATGGACTGATTGTTAAAGGAAATAATATGGTTGATCTATTATTTCAACCATATTTATTATAGAATACTTACCTGTTTAGTCAATATACATTCCCATTTTCCAAAACAAGCACATTAAATGTATCAGTTTGATCTATTATAGAGACTATCAATGTAATCTCGTTTTTCGGGTTCTTTGAATAATTCCATAAAGTAGCTTGTTAATTCTGGATTAAATTTCTTCTCTTGTGAAGTACTCTCTCTATCCTCTACATAGGAACGAAATATATCTTCGGGGTAATAACTGGTAGCTCTATATGGCCTTCTCTGCCGCAATGCATCGAAGAAATCGCAAATTGTAAGAAGCTGCGAGATAACATGAGTTTCGGGATAAAGCAGATCGGATGAGGCTGGATAACCTTTTCCGTTACCACCTTTATACCAGCGATGGTGCTCAGAAATTCCGCGCTTGATAAGTTCAATTGGAAAATTAGACATGAAAAAGAACAACCTTTGCAAATACCGAACGCCCATCATAGGATGCTCTTGCATCTCTTCTTGCTCTTCTTTTGTAAGTTTATCAGGTTTATACAAGATACTAGGAAGTATGCCCATTTTTCCTAAATCATGAAAAAGCCCGACTATGTATAAATCATCCGGTGAAATTCCCGCAAGCTCGGGATAAGTAGACTTGAAATCCTGAATGAATGGTTCTCCTGAGAATTTCAGCAAAAGTCCCGTGTTATCACTATGTTGAAAAGTATATAAATCTATTGAAAATATTTCTCTAAACAACTCGATCAGTTTAACATTCATTTGTTTTACCACCTCGGGATTTCTTATATCGTTGCCAAAATTAATAAAAATTGAGACCAAGTTGGCAATGATCTTTTGAACCTTCCGTTCATTTTTATTCTTGATCACAGCATTGTCCAAAATACGCAGTGCCGCTTCATTATTGAGCAAAGCAAATTGGCGGGATCCCATAATAGCCTGAACCATAGACATATAATTCAGTATTTCAACATAATCATTCATAATGTTATGGCGTTGACAAAGATTACTTGCATTCTGCAAATACACAAGAGCTTTTTCATATTTTTGAATACTCATATTCGTTAAATTAGCACCCTGGAGAGATTTTCCTTCATAGCAATAAAGAATACCAAGGTTCAGGGTAACTCGTATTAGACTTTTGTGACTTTTATTCACTTCGAAAATATTCTTCGAAACCTCCATGGAAGTGGCGATTTGCGAGAAGTTCACGGCAAGGTTACCACTAGTCAAGGTGGTATGATAAACATCGGTAGGGTGATCGTGGAGATTCATAAAATCCAGATTGACGGAACGTCGTGCGGCTTCCACAGGATTATTCAAGGAGGTATGTACTGATTGCGAAGCACGAATAATCGGTTGAATCTTTGAAATGCTCTTTCCACTGCGCATCTCTGCAGCTCCAAGAACGTTCAAGATATGGCTCAGTCGTAATACAATGGAGAATTTTTTATAAAAATCCGATTCTCTTGAATAAGCATTTTCTAACAAATCAATAGCCTTACGAAGGTATTGCAATGCAGGAGCAAAAAGCTCTCTTTTATAGAGCATAATACCGAGCGTATCGGGATAATCGTTGAAATAAATTTCCTGCTTCATTAAATCGGTAATAGTGAAATCGCCGCGCACGTTAATAGCATTGAGCTCGTTATAAAAAACATCGATTCGGTTCGTCATGGAACTCCGTTCTATAGGATCTTTGACAGAAGAAATAGATTTTCTCACTGATTGAAGTACCCTATTTAGCAGATCGAGCGCAGTGTCTCCCAATTGATCGATTTGTTCGGGTATGAAGTAATGAAGTGCCAGAAAAATGTGGTGTATATCTTCTTGTTGAGCAACCATCCGGGCAATATTTTCAAGACTTGCCGCATGATTATTAGCGTTTCTGAGCTTTACAGCTTGATCGAGCGAATTTAATACCGGGACTGATTGGATATCTGATGGATTTCCTGCCCCTTCATCCTCAAGTGCAGGTATCTTTAGGGTAGTCATGTCCTTTCTACCGACATGTTCTCGGTCAAAAGAGATTGTATGCTCAAAAAGATGATTCTTCCCCTCTCTGGAAATAGCATCAAGAAAGTCTACCATGATGCTCTGCATTATTCCCTCAATTGTTAATCGGAGTTTATTTGTATCTGTTTCGCCATTTTCTATCCCCGGTAACTCGGGTCCGAGTGTTACCATACGATTTTTGGTATTAAAATGCTTTTTGAATTTAGCACCGCCTCCTCCCACTGTCCAACCCTTCCGGGCAGTTGCTCTCTATCAAGCTTCAAAATATTATTGACAAAACCAAAAAGCAGGACAATCAGGGATTGACAGATTACAGGAAAAAAGCTGTTTTAGAAAAACAGTTTATCATTTTTTTAACAACTGAAGATTCTACTTGGCATTGCCGTTTCCCTGCCCCCAATTCCCCAGATCGTTCACACTCTTTTGCAGGTCGCCGGCAGCTTTTTGTACATTCTCAACTTTATTCTTAGCATCGTTGATCGTCCTATTCGCCTTATCCACCGTCTCGTTAAACGTCTTTTGGGCGGACTCGGCTTGTTTTTGGGCCTCTTTCCCGGCATCGCCAAAGAAACTGCAGCCCGAGAGGGAAACCACGATCAGACCAATCACAACCACGGAAAGCATACGAGCCACAAAAGTCCGATCCGGAACGATCATAGAAGACGAAAAAAATCGGAATTTATTCTACAGGCTTAAACAAATCCTCCAAACCGCCGCGATGATTCTTGAGCAACAGCGAGAAATTCTGTACTTCGCCGTCGCTGATCTCGGATTTGGTAAAACGCGACACAACTTCCTCGGCATTGCCGGGATGAAATTCTTCCAGCTGGATATTCAGAGACATTCCCAATTTACAAGTAGGGCAAAAGAAATCGATCACGCCCTCGTTTTCAAACAAATCGATCAAATCGACCTCGTCCAGGGGGTACATTTTGGTACACTGCGGACAGCGAGTATTATGCTTGATAGCGTTCAGAATATGCTTCAGTTGATGATATTTCATTGTAATGGAAAAAGGAACAAGAGTGACAATCCCACTATAAATTTTTTCTAAAAATCTTCAAGAGAAAAGTAGGGGAGGGAACAATAGTAGTATGTATTTGGTATTTGGTATTTGGTATGGGGGCAATCACTAAGGAGTATTGATTTGAACTTTGAACTTTGAACTTTGAACTTTGAACTTTGAACTTTGAACTTTGAACTCATTTCCCCATTTTCGAGAGTCCCTGCTCAATGCGCGCCAACGTTTCGGTCTTTCCCAGCACATACGCCATTTCAAAAGCACCCGGAGAAGCGGGTTTACCGGAAAGTACCGCCCGCAGCGGCCAGAATACTTGTCCGTTCGTCAGACCGTTTTGTGCGACGATCTGCTGCAGGGTCTGTTGCAACGATTCTTTTTCCCAGATTTCCTGAAGCGTGAGTTTTTCCAGAATCAGCTTCAGGCTAGTCTGTCCTATGGGCTCGGAAACTTTCATCTTTTCGTTCAGAATCAGATCTTTTGCATAGTCAACCCGGGTATAGAAGGACTCGAGCATTTCGCGTCCCTGCACGAGAGTCTCCATCCGGGCCTGTACCTCGACAGCCGCTTTTTCCAAGAAAGCATCGTCCTCACGATACCACGACTGATCCTGAAGAAACGGTTTAAGCAGTGCGCTCAATTCCTGAACGTTTTTTTTACGAATGTACTGACCATTCATCCAGTTCAACCGCTTATAGTCAAAAATCGCCCCGGCTTTCTGACAACGTTCGAGCGAGAAAGCTTCGATCAATTCCGGCATGCTGAAGAATTCCTGGGTCGTACCCGGATTCCAGCCGACGAAAGCTATATAATTCATGGTCGCGTCCGGCAAATAGCCTTGGGCGGCAAATTCGTCCAGAGAAACAGCGCCGTCGCGTTTGCTGAGCTTCTTGCCACCCCCTCCGGGAGCCAGCACGTCCGACACGTGAGCGAAATGAGGCAACTGCCAGCCGAAGTATTCGAACAAGAGCATCTGTTTGGGGCTGCTGGGGAGCCACTCTTCGGCCCGGATAACATGCGATATTTCCATGAGATGGTCGTCGATCACCACCGCCAGCTGGTACGTGGGCAAGCCGTCCGATTTGATAAGAACTTGATCATCGACGTCTTTGGTATTGAAACTAACCGGTCCCTTGACCAAATCTTCCAGCACGAGTTCACGATTGTCGGGAACTTTCATGCGGATTACATGGGCCTCCCCATTCTGAAGTCTGGTCTTTTTTTCTTCTTCCGATAAAACAAGGCAATGACGGTCGTATTTGGGAGGAAGATGTTTTTGTTGCTGTTCTTCGCGCATCTGTTGCAAGCGTTCGGGAGTACAAAAGCAGTAATAGGCATGTCCTTTCTCGATGAGCGAAAGCGCATAGGGCAGATATTTATCTTTGCGCTGCGATTGAATGTACGGGGCATAGGGACCACCATTATCGGGGCCCTCGTCGTAGAGGACTCCGGCCCAGTGCATGCCGCGCGTGATAGCCTCGATCGCTCCTTCCACATAGCGTTTCTGATCGGTATCTTCGACACGTAAGATAAACTGTCCGTCGTGTTTCTTTGCAAATAAATACGAGTAAAGGGCGGTACGAAGACCTCCGATATGCAGATAACCGGTGGGACTGGGCGCAAAACGGGTGCGGACCATGGGAAGTATGAAGTATAAAGTAGTAGGTATGGGAACGAAACGTTCATCCTAAACCTTTTTAGGTCTTCGTGCCTTGAATTAGGAAACAGGAAGCACGCATGAGGGAGACAGCAACTGTAAGGTTCCTTAAAAAAGCGAGGATGACTATAGCATACTTCCTCTGTTCGTACAACGACTCAACAAAACCTCTCATTTTTTGGGGCAAAAAAGAATAGGCACGGGAGATTACCAATCATTGTTGAAAAATTCGGGTACTCCTCTTTGGGAGCGACGAGAAAAAATAATTGACATTTATGCTTTATGTGTCGTAAAATACTAACAGCATTCAAAAATCACATATAAAAAACTATGAAACTGTATTCGTCGATCTGGATGGAATCAAACCTTGCCGACACCCCCTGCCCCAACTGCGGCGAGTTTTTGGAAAGTGCCAGCTGTAGCGGCTGCAGCTACCAGGATCCGGGTGCAGTTCAAAGCCCATTACGTGTTACAAAACAAACCCAGCGCCGGGCTGCCAAGCGACTTACTTTGGCCTGAAAATCCGGAAGAATCAAACGACCGGAATCAAGCAATCCGTTGCTTGATTTTTTTAAATACATGGCAAAAAGAGCCGAAGACAAGAAACGATAAAACAAGTAGTAAGTTTCAGGTATTTGGTATAGGGCATCTGACTCATAGATTTAGAGATCCCTGTCTGCTCTTCTACGATGTTATAGATCCCTACGGGAAAGAGTTTCGATTCCCCTACTCGTGCGCTTCCAGCCAGTTTTTTCCCGTGCCCAACTCTACCTTAAGCGGAGCTTTCAGGTCGATTACCGATTCCATCACCGGCGGAATCAGTTCTTTCATCATATCCAGCTCGTTTTCAGGCACTTCAAAGAGCAGTTCGTCGTGAATTTGCAGAAGCATCCGCGTTCGCACGTTTTGCGCTCTGAAGAGCTCGTCAAGCCGAATCATGGCAATTTTGATAACATCGGCATTGGTTCCCTGAATTACGCTGTTGACCGCTTCGCGTTTTCCGGCTTCTTGCAGGTTGCGGTTCAGATTGTTAATCTCGGGAATATAGCGTTTACGCCCAAACAGCGTTGTCGTGTAACCCTTTGATTTTGTCTCTTCGATGATCTGATCCATCGTGGCTTTGATATTGGGGAAAAAAGCAAAATACTGTTCGATAAACTGTTTGGCCTCGTCCATAGTAATACCCAGCTCGTTGGAAAGGCGGAACGGCCCCATGCCGTACATCAGCCCGAAGTTGATCGTCTTGGCATACCGGCGCTGTTCTTTAGACACCTCGGCCAAAGACAAATTAAAGATACGCGATGCGGTTGAAGTATGAATATCTTCGCCCCGCTGAAAAGCTTCGATCAATCCGGTTTCATCGGCTATGTGGGCAAAGATACGCAGCTCGATCTGGGAATAATCGATCGACAAAAGCACATGCCCCTCTGAAGCGATAAAAGCTTTTCTGAGCTGTTTCCCCAGTTCGGTCCGGATGGGGATATTCTGTAAATTCGGATTGGTAGAAGAAAGGCGCCCGGTCGCGGCAATCGTCTGATTATACGAGGTATGGACTCGCCCAGTATCGGGATTAACCATTTGAGGCAATGCGTCGACATACGTCGATTTCAGCTTTTGATATTCGCGGTACTCGACCATTTTGGCCGGCAAGGGGTGTTCTTTGGCCAGTTCTTCCAACACGGTAATATCGGTCGACGGACCGGTTTTAGTTTTTTTCTTGATCGGCAACTTGAGCGTTTCAAACAGAACGACCTGCAACTGTTTGGGAGAATTGAGGTTAAAAGGCCCGCCGGCCAGTTCCGTAATTTCCGTTTGCAAGCGGTTCATCTCTGCCTGAAACTGTCGGGAAAGCTCGGCCAAAAAAGGAACATCTATTTTGATTCCGTGCTCCTCCATACGTGCCAGAACCGGTACCAACGGCATTTCGATCGTCGTGAACAATTCGTACAGGTCCTCTTCTTTGAGTTTTTCCATCAAAATTTGCTGTAAAGAAAGCGCGATTTCGGCATCTTCGGCCGAGTACTGGGTAGCTTTTTCCACATCAACCTGGTCAAACGTCACTTGGTCTTTGCCTTTGCCGGTGACTTCCTCGTACTCGATCATGGTGTAGTCGAGGTATTTTAAAGCCAGATCGGAGAGCGCATAACGCCGGCTGCCCGAATCAAGCAGATACTCGGCGATCATCGTATCGAAATAGGGGTAGGACATACAGGAAAATTCAAAGTAAAAAGTGCGAAATTAGAAGACAACCGTAGTGGCAGCCCTATATCTCTGCCCAGGAGAAGTGGAGCCATACCTGCCGGGCGGTCAGCCAATAGCTGTCAGCAGTCAGAAAACATAGAACACAAAACCATACGTGTCATGCTTGTCCTCAAGTGAAGCTGCCCGTTACAGTAGGGCGGATAAATGTAACGTTGTTCTCAGCGTAGGGACAATGATGCTGTTTTCCTGACCAGCACCCGGCAAGCATGGACAGTAGCCTCCTTACCCCCGGCTAGGGGGTTCAGGATGGTAGGCATGTACGTTTCATTCCCAACATTCGATTATCATTGTAATACCTGCCCGGCAAAATCCCAACCAGAAATTCGTTTTATAAAAACCATTCGCCTTTTCTGTCAGTGTTTATTAGGATAGAAGCAGATTTGTAAAATATCATAATGCCAACAAAGATAGGGCGTCGACAACATCCGCAAAACCGGTATTACCTGCAGACTTCCGCGCAGCGCTTGATCAGGCGGCTCTTACAAACAAATTTGGGAATATACCGCCGGGCCACCAGCGGGAATACCTGAAAGCCATCCAGGACGCGAAAAAAACAGACACCCGCGTCAAACGCATCCAACAGGCAGTCAAAATGATTGCACTATATCAACATAGCCAAGATGCCCCATACTAAATACTGTATACCAGATACTTTATACCTTTCCCCCTCCCCCCTATGACCAAAATTCCCATCGGTGCCAAAATCGGTGTAGTACTCGGTATCCTGGGCGGCCTGGCCGGACTAACAGCCGGTATCTGGGCCGATCCGGTGATGGGTTCCATTTTCGCGGTTATTTTCATCGGTATTTTCGGTTCGGTATTCTTCTTTGTCGTCCGTCCGATCATGAAACCGATGTTTGAAGCCGCGCGACTGATGAAATCCGGCGAACCGGCTACGGCGACGATTCTAAGTTTGCAAGATACAGGGGTAACGGTTAACGAGAACCCTCAGATAAAGATGACCCTGGAAGTGCGAAGAAAAGGATATCCGAAATACCAGGCCGAAGCCAAATCAATTATTTCACGCTTGCAAACATCTATGTACCAACCCGGCATGGAAGTATCCGTGATGGTAGATCAGGCAGATCCGATGAAAGTAGCGGTGGTGGGGAGCGGGGCGGCAGGCACGGCCTCGCAGGAAGGATTACAGAAGATGCTGATGGACATCGATGCGATGAACCAGCAGATCATTGCTACGGGAACAAGCGCCAAAGCCAAGATACTGCAATGTACCCCGCTCGGGATCAACGTGAATGGCAATAATCCGTTCGTGCAGTTATTACTGGAAGTCACCCCTGAAGGAAGTGCCAAATTTCAGGCAACCGCCAAGGCGGCTATCATGGAAAGTTCGATTCCCAAATACCAGCCCGGTTGTGAAGTCTATGTAAAATATGATCCGAATGATCTGACAAGGGTGTCCGTGGAACATTCGTGAAAAAAGTTGGGAGATCGGAGTTAGGAGAAGGGAGGAAAATCGTTGTGATTTTCAAATTCTTTTCTTCCAATCAGTGTAAAAAACGTTTTAAGTTAAGAGGTTCCCCTATACAAAAGTGAAGACAGTTTACTGCCTCTTGAGTAATGCAACGACCATTTTCTTCTCTTGTTGTGCATAAGAGTCGCCGCGGGCAAAGGCCAGATACTCCTCGACCGGGATCGAGAAACGGCGCGAGAGCTCGGGAGGAGAAAACGGCTTCTTTTGTCTGCGCATCTCATGTGCACGTACGAGTTCGAATCCGCTCTGACGAAAGAATCGCAACAGAGTATCGATGCTTGTTTCACTAACGGAAATATCACCCTTGCCGGGAGCTTGCAAGAGGATGTGTGCCCCAGAAGACATGCCACGAGCAAGACGCTGTACGGTATCGGCACATACGGTTTCGTGTGTCTGGTAAAGTTTGGAAAAGATCGCAATATCGATTGGGGATGTCAAGGGAAGTTGCGGTTGTTCCTGATGGAAGGAAGGATGGACCGCAAAATTTGGTATAGCATGAAGATCTGCTAGTACTTGCAAAAGACGCGCGGTAAACCGATTCGGACTGGTCAAAACAAACTCGGCCCCTCCGGCAGCGGCAACTTTCATAAATGGCATATGTTCTTGCTCCGCCAGTCCGCAGTCGGGCAGAAACACTTGCGAGGATGAGCGAAAAGGTAGTTCAAAATTCAGAGAAGTTTCCGGTACGCTACATTGTAAAAGACCTTCATTAAGCGAAAGATGAAAATCTTACTCCCGGTTGCCCGAGAAAATACCTTTTTGGAATGCCTGAAAATAATAATGCAAGCCCGCCACCAGCTCGACAGCTTCCGAATAATAGGCTTCCGGTTGATGTAAAAAAGCCGTGCTGACATACTGCAGTAATTTTATGTAATCTTCATACATACTGGGAGGAATCCAGGTCTCGATAAGTCTTTTTCCTCAAGCCAGAGGTGATGAAACAAGATTCCGTTGTTTTTACTGTTAATTGGAGATTTAATTATCCCGTGAAAGTTGATACTTTTGGTATCGAGATACGGGAAAAAGAAGTTTTCTTCGGGACAGTAAGCATTGAGCGCACCGATTGCTATATCAAGCACAGTACAACGCTTGAGATTCGGCATTTTATTTCGCCCCTCGGACAGCTGCTCCATACGGTCCACGATCATCCCACGAAGATTCAAGGCTTCACGTATTACCATACGTGCATCCGGCGCTCTCATCACTTCGGATCGAGCCAGGGAACGTACCTGTGCAGCCTGTCGTTGGATCATTTCTTTGCCAAAATTGTTTGCCATGCTTAACAATCGGCGAACCGCAGACTCGAACAACGCCCGATTATGCACAATGGTTTCGATATCGATCCCTGTAAATGAACCTTTTTCTTGAAGTATTGCTAGGTACTTGCTGGCGTCGGCCGAATATAAAACCTCATCCAAGTTTTTGCACTGCGACATAGAAAATATGCGTGAGAGTAAAAATATTTTTAAGGAAACAGTGTAAACTTTATAATCATATTTTCAATATGTATCGTCACATTGTGAACGTTATAACGAAACAGAAAGTTTTCAAGGAAACTAGGTTGCTTTATACAGACTGTGTACTAATATTGTCAGAACAAGTTGAAGAAGAATGCAGCTCAAAAGTCCAACAGACACCCGTACTTGCTATCAACAATTCGACAACTAGTGCCATACAGAAAACAATCCAGCGAACTCTCCTAAAAATATATAAAACTGGTATGATCGCTTCCCTATTCGTTCAGTCTCTAGCTCTGGTGGCCGTTATCTTCTTTGGACTCTCTTTCCATGCCAAGACCCGCCAGGGAATTTTGATGATCAATACGCTCAGCTTGCTGATGTGGATGATCCATTTTTGGCTGCTGGGCGCGTGGACGGGCACGTTCTTGATCGGACTGAATATTATACTGTCAGTGCTGTTACTGTTCAAAGAGCGACAAGCCTGGATTCGTTCCATGTTCTTCGTATTTGCTACCGTTATACTTCTCTTCACAGCAACGCTCCTAACGTGGGAAGGATGGCACAGCCTTTTTGCCTTGTGCGGAATCGTCTCGATTATCATGGCGAAATGGCAAGACCATCCCGACAAAATCCGAAAATTTGCCGTAATTGCCAGTCTGGCTTGGATCGTCTACGACCTCTGTATAGGGTCGTGGGGCGGTATTACATCAGAAACGCTAATCGTAGGGGCGATTATTTTCAGTTTGAGAAAAAGAAAATCATAGTTGTCGGGAATAATTGACGCGCTATGCCAACAAGCATACAGTGTCATTAGTCCTTTTTATTCCGTCACTATTTTTCTATGGGAAACTTGGCCTACGGGCACCAAAAGACCGAAGAGATCGCCGCTAATGTCGAAGAAATGCTCAGAAAAGAGCTTGGCATGGGTTCACCCATTCCCTACGAAATCGAGGACGGCAACGCCACTAAAACATCGCTCAAGAGCGTCCTGGCCGAAGGCGCGAGTCTGTTATTCTTTGGCCGCGAAGAAGTCCTGCTCTTTTCTTTGCTCTTTCGCCTGCCGGGTACCCGGGAAGCCTCTTTACGCGTACATGTAAACCGCCAGGGTATCGGAGCTCATGCCGGACAACTTGTCTATACTGCTCGTTTAAACAAAAAAGTATCGACCGATCTCACGCTGCTGCCTCCCAAGTTTTTAAGCAGCGCCAAGTTCGAGGGAGCTCCCGAAGCGATTGAGAAACTGAACAGCAACAAAGATTTGATCAAACAGATTACAAAACTGGCTCGTACCAGCGCCAATGTCGGCGGGGTCGACATTACAATTCCGCTCTTGGTCAAAATTGTACCGGCAGAAGAAGGTTCGACGCTGGTGATCGGAACGCTACCGCGGATGGTCTCGCTGGGATTCAGCGCCATGCTGGACGTAAACGATTTTCTGAACGTGGCCGCCGCAGTAGAGCAAGCTCTGTAAGTACTACGTAAGACAATCGGCCATTAAGGCTATCCCTGGGAAAAACTAGGATATACGGGATTATTTGTATTTGATTTTGCGGACTATTCATCCATTGATGCGCGTAGAACCGGGCAAGTACATATGTGAATGTAAAGAAAGAAGAGCACATATCATTACATGCACAACTCTGCGGAAGGATACAGAGAAAAAAGAAATATCTTTCCTGTATACAGGCCGAACTTTTCTACATATCGAAACTTCCGAACATAAATCCCTGATATATTACTAAAACAGTATTAGTTAGCCAAAAAGCGGTTGATTTTTTACGTAAACCGGGTATAGTATTAGTTTAGACATATACCCACATGGAATGGGGGTACAAAAATGCTATTTCTTAACCACTTTTTTATGAAAAAAGCTCTGGTGCAAATAGTTATTTTTGTTTTGATTACATCACTCGGGGCATGCAACCTATCGCCCCAATCAGGCAGCCCGGGGACGACATCCGCCCCGGAAATAAAACCGCCTGAAAAACCGTTCTCGTTCGAGCAGCCTACCCCGACCGTAGAAACAGGGATCGCCCGGTATACTGAAAATGACACATTTGACACACTGGCAGCTGCTTCTCCCTACTATCTGGGCAACCAACCCAGCGAATTGCCCGGACTGATCCAGTACGAAACGCTGAAGCAGAAAAAAATCGACGAAGCAGTGAAACTCACCGATGACTTGGTACAAGCAGCCAAAGAGCTGAAATCAAAACTCGAACCGTATAAAAGCGCCTATATCGATTTTGTCGCAATAACCCAGGAGAAAGAGAAAAGGGTACAAAAATATGCGGCCGAAAGTTCGGGACAAATTCTGGAGTATCTTATCACCGAAGAAGCTCTGATAGCCAATTACGAAAGCATACATCCCGAACAGGTGAATCACCTGCTTACCAGAACCATGCTGCAGTATCAGAGAAGCCAGCTCGCCATGCAGCTGGGTGAGACCGTGATCAGGGATGTCACCTACGTGGTATCCGGCTCTTCGGCTCTCTATAATGTATTTACCAATACAACCGATCCGGACATCAAAGATCAATTACCGCAGTTTCAAGCACAATTGGAAAAGATTGACCAGATGAACGTGTTGATCGATCAGGTCGTAGGTAACCAGCTGTATCTGGCTATCGCTTTGAAACAGCTCGAAACGGCCGATTACTACATGACGCAGGCCTCCCTGGAATTTATAAACCAGGGGATGCCGGAAATAAAAGCCGAAATGGCAAAAATAACGGCCAACGATATACTGAATACCGAAAATGTGGAAGCAATCAACGAGTACGGCAGTGTGATCGAAACATTTATGGATGATTTGCAAAAAAACATGGATAGCGTCGATACCAGCACATTTTTTCCGGCCGATCAAACATCGAAAACAGCTTTGTGGGGAATCGACCAGACTATGGCAGGCTACGCTCCCGCCGAATCACAAAAATTACTTGGGGCGTATAGTGTTCTGACCAAACCGGCACAAGATCAGCAATTGCCTTCCACTTGGTCAAAAATTGGCGGAGCTCTGAAAGCCGGCGCATCTTTTACCTGGTCGGGGATCAAGAGCGGATTCAGCAAAGCTCAGACCGGAGTCGGAGTTACTCTGGATACACTCAGCGCAGGCACAAAATCTATTTTTGACGCCGGGTTCGGACTGGCCAACGGGAATTCTGTCACAGAAGTCACGACCGAAATCGCGGGAAATTTCAAAAAAGTCGGAGATAATTACGGTAAAGGCACCTCGGGGTCGCAGGTACTCAAAGATGCCGGCAAGATGCTCAAAGGCGCTGAAGAAGCAGCCGGAGGCGCCGCCGAGGCCGGAGTGGAGTATGTCGCAGGAAAAGGCTGGACCAGTTGGGCCGTGGGCGGGATTACCAAAACCACCGTCGGAATGTTTACCGGGTTCGGCAAGGGCATCTACAAATTGGCCGATAAACAAGCTACGACGGGCGAATTTGTGGAAGGTATGCTGGACGTGGGCCTCTCTCTTATCGGCGGCTCAAAAGTGATAGTAAAAGGATCCCAAGCGCTGTCGGGTGGAAAAGAATTGGCAAAATGGTCTGCCGAAAAAGCCTTTAACTTCTTAAAGGTCATGGGAAACAAGCTCGAACAAGGTCAACTTAAAGCCATGACTGCCGAGATTCTGAAAAACGCAAAACTGACCCCGAATCAGGTACTAAGTCTGATTAGCAATTCATTGGAAATGGAAGGAAAAGCAGCCATCGCAGCCGAATTAAAAGCGATCAGCGCAGAAATGAACGAACGGTTTGGAGCGCTGGTCAAAGATGGCCTGAAAACGATTTTGGCAAACCTCAAAACAGTTCCCGGAAAGAGTTACAGTAAATGGGTAAGCACGGCTTTTGAAGACAGTTTAAAGGGTTTTAAAGATGCTATGATCGCCAGATTGGGAGAAGGATACAAGGAGTACATCGACAACCTGGTAGCGGCGCAGATGAACCGGCTGATCAAAACGGCGATCAAGGAATATGTGGACGCACTGACAGCACCTACCCTTCAAGAGATCGCGGGGACATGGGATAAAGGAACAATGGTCATTACCGATGTCATTGTTTCTGAAGAGTTCCGGGCGCAGGCCGAAAAAGAAGGCTGTAATATTGCCGACATTGAAGCCCAAAAGGGTAAAAGCCAGCCCATGTCCATGACTCTCTCGCCCTCGGGGGAAGCAGGCGGGAGTATGACGCTGAAAATAGGGAGCGAAGGAGGACAATCAGTACCGTTTACGTATTCGGACGGCCTTATAAAAGCCAGCCCGGCGGCCGACAAAGGCGCCAGCGGTTCTATTACCATGAACGTGACCAGAACCGATCTGGTCTTTAACGCCGCAGGCACGCTGGTCATTGATTACAAAGGCCAACTAAAGATTATTGCCAGCGTAACGGCCAGCAAGGCTGCCCCTCCTCCTCCGCCCGCACCGGAAACCGAACAGCATTAACCAGTATTATATGTATCCTTTTACCGTTACCTGGGAATTTTGGGGATACACGATCGAATTTGGTCCTTATAGGTTGTTTGTATTCCTCTCGGTTTTAATCGTTTTTACCGGCAGTATCTTCTGGGCCGTTAAACGAGGGTATACGTTTAAGCCGATATTGCTGATCATGAGCTGTCTGTTACTTTCGGCTTTGGTCGGAGCGCGACTGCTGAATGTACTGACGCACTGGCCGGAATATATGGCTGTTCCGGAAAAGATCTTTGCGTTTGAGGCAGAGGGGTTCTCTCTCTACGGGGGCATCTTGTCGAGCGTTGTCACGGGCTATATTCTATCAAAAGCTCTCAAACTGAATCCGTATATATTGGCCGATACACTGATTCCATTTGTCGGTATTGGGATTGCCATATACCGCATCGGGTGTTTTTTGCACGGGTGTTGTTTTGGCCAGGGGACCGGTCTTCCCTGGGGAGTAACTTTTCCTCTGCTAAGTCCGGCGCATATATATCAGATGGGTATTTATGGCAATTTTTTCGAAGTGCGCCCGGTTCATCCTACCCAATTATACGAAATGGCAGCAGCGCTTATACTGACAATTATTACGTTTTCGCTACTTTCCCGAAAAAAAACAGAGGGCACCGCCTTAATTGTTTTTATGACAGGGTTTACGCTATTTCGAATATGGAACGACACAATGCGGGTGGAACCGAATGGATTGAGTGTGCCAACGTTTTTCTACCCGCTACTCTATGGAACAATTCTCGCATATCTGGCGTGGCATATGCATCAAATATACGTGAAACGCAAACGGAACATCCTATCTGCTTGACTCACATTCATACCACTGGCCTCCCACACAATATGTATACCATTATTTACATTTCTAACAGGAAGTATGCTACAATAGCGGCATATCTCTTTTATAGGTAATCAGCAATGCATATCATCCTCCCTAAGCGTTTGTCACTCGGCATTCTGGCTTTTTTTATATTTCTTCTTAGCTCTATAAGCTCCGTCTCAGCCTCCAGCCATCGGGACGCTCCCCTTATCAGCCAGGATCCGGCTGCCGACGCGACCGACATCTACGCCTTTGTTTCTCCCGAAAAACCCGATACCGTGACCATCATTGCCGACTATATAGCCCTGGAAGAAGGAGCCGTCGATTCTAACAATCTGCTCAGCGATAACGTGCTCTATGCCATTCATATTGATAACGACGGCGATGCGGTAGAGGATATTACCTATCAGTATCGCTTCAAGACCGAAATTCTGAACGATACGTCGTTGCTCTACAGCCCGAATCCGGTCGAGTCGCTCAGCGATCCCGATTTTCATGTACGCCAGACCTACACACTGACGCGGATCGAAAAAGGCGTGAGCACGGAACTAGGGAGAGATCTCCCCGTCCCGCCCGTAAATATCGGACCCAAATCTATGCCCGATTATGAAAAATTATCCAACGAAGCGATCAAAACGGTGGGAGATGGGATACAGACATTTGTCGGTCAAGCGGACGATCCTTTTTTTGTCGATATCGGCAGTTTGATCGATATCATTACGATTCGAGAACCCCCGGGGAACACCGGCGGAGGCGTGGATGGTATCGCCGGTTTCAATACCCACGCGTTGGCGCTTCAGATTCCGATCGAACAACTTACCAAGACTAAAACCAGAATCACCGATACGGGCAACGTCGACGCAGTGATCGGCATATGGACCTCCAGTTATCGACCCGCCACCCAGGTAATCAAAAACGGCAAAACAACCGGGTCAGGCGAATGGGTGTCGGTCTCCCGAGTCGGAGTACCGCTGACAAACGATTTCTTCGTGCCAGTAGCGATGAAAGATTTTTGGAATACGACCCATCCCAAAGACGACGCGCAGTTTTTCAACTACATCACCGACCCCGGCATTGCGAAAAACATCCACGATCTCTACGGTATTAGGATGCCACCGCAGGGAGCTTATGGCACCGCAACCGCGCGGAATGACCTTTTTACTCTATTAATGACCGGAATCCCGGGACTTAATCAGCCTAAAAATGTCGTACCGGCAGAAGAACTACGCCTCAATACCGCCATTCTTCCGAGCGAAAATCCCAACCGGATGGGCGTGCCGGGCGGCGATAATCAAGGCTATCCAAACGGGCGCCGATTGATCGACGATGTGATCGATATTTCTCTACGGGCCGCCGGAGGAGCCGTCTATGCGATGTTTGTAGATAAAGATTATAAACCCGACCCGACCGCTCTCTTATTGGGAGATGGGGTCGATCAAAACGACAAACCGTTCCGACCGAATTTTCCCTATGTCGCGTTGCCTCTGAGCGGCTACGACAGCATTCCGCATGGAAATCATTATGTCGCTCCAAAAACCGAAGCCATACCAGCCGTCGCCAATTCTCCGGCCATTCCTGAAACGCACAAATCAAACGATACAACCACCCGGGTACTCCTGGGAATTATCGTTTTGCTGGTACTTGGCTATATAGGCGTATTTATAAAGATAAGAAGAAAATCCTAGCTAAACAGTTTATTTGATTGAGAATTTCAGACTTTCAAACCAGAACGAGAATTGATAGAGTAAAGGAAAAGATCTCTCTTATTGCTGTGCATGGAAAAAGTGTGCGTCATCATCGAAAATTCGGCAGGACATCTTTTGCTGCGGGAACACAGAGGCACATATATTTTTCCAGAAAGCGAAAAATCCAACACACCGGATGTTTCCTTGTTTGTCCGCAAGCTGGTAAAAAACTACTCGCCCGCTTTTACGCTGAAAAAAGAGCAAACCTTTGAAACCGGGAACGGTAGGGATCATTTCGTACTCGCCGAAGTTCCGGCAATCGGACTGAACGAACAGAAAGGCGACCGCTGGTTACACCCGGCGGAGGTACTGGTAAATACATTACCCGAATATCGGGATATTTACCAACGGGTACTCTTGGAATTCGGAGTGGTCGCATATCGCCGCGGAGTGGTCGGCATCGTACAATATGGCATGACCGATTTTCTCTTATGCCAGAACCGCTTGAACTTAGCTGACTGGAAATTTCCGGCGGGGGGTGTGGAAAAGAACGAAAAAGAAGAAGAAACACTGTTGCGGGAACTTGAGGAAGAAATAGGTACAAGAGCACACACAATAAAAATTTTGAAAACCTCTGCTAAACGATTAAGCTACTTATGGCCCAGTGAAGTCATTGCCCGCTCTCCGGCCAAAAAATTTTATATCGGCCAAGAACAACGCTATTTCCTGGTAGAAGTATTCGATAAGACCATTCGACTCGATCAATACGAATTTATCGACCATAGCTGGTGCACACTTGCACAAGTGTTCGAAAAGACATTACCTTCGAGACGCAAAAACTACGAGGAAGCGCTCCGGGAGTTTGGCTTGGTTCAGTAAAAAAGCGACTCTTGAGCTTTCAGCCGAAAAGATCGACTTCGAGGCTTTTTGGAAGGCAGCTTTGGTCGCAGCATCAAAACAATCCTAGCTGACCACAAATTCCGGTAATGTCACCAAGCGTTGCTTCAGTTGCGGAAAAGAGTTCAACGAGGCATCCTGATTCAGGATATGTTCGGCATGATTGCGCGTCTTTTCGATCAGCTTGGCATCGAGGAGAGAAGCAGCCTTCAGATCCGGCAAGCCGCTCTGGCGAACGCCGTACAACTCCCCCGCCCCGCGCAAATGCAGGTCGTATTCGGCCAGCTCGAACCCGTTATTGGTCTTTTCCATATACCGTAAACGCTTTACACTGGTATCGGTAGCCTTCTCACTGGCAAAGAGGAAACAATACGATTGACGCATATCCCGACCAACCCGTCCGCGCAGCTGGTGTAGCTGCGCTAGACCGAAATGATCGGCGCCTTCGATCATGATAACAGTGGCGTTTTTGACGTCGATCCCGACTTCAATGACGGTGGTCGAAACCAGCATCTGAATTTTGTTATTGGCAAATTCTTCCATGATCTGCTGTTTTTCGATTCCTTTCATTTTGCCGTGCAGCATCTGAATAACGGAATCGGGAAATACCGTTCGCAAGCGTTCTACTTCGGCAGTAACGGTTTTAAACTCGAGGGTCTGCGATTCTTCGATCAGGGGACAAATCACATACACCTGATGACCTTTAGTCAATTCCGAGGAGACGAAGCGGTATGCTTGTTCACGTTTGTCGGGACTCACGACCCTCGTTACAATCGGAAGCCGGCCAAGAGGCATTTCATGCAAGATGCTCAGGTCCTGATCACCGTAAATCGTCAACGCTAACGTACGGGGAATAGGTGTGGCAGTCATGTGAAGCACGTGGGGATAGCCGTGTAAAGCCAGCTGTTTTCGCTGGGTAACGCCGAAACGGTGCTGTTCGTCGATAATGGCCAGCCCCAGCGAGGAAAAAGCCACACTTTCTTCGAGTAATGCATGAGTACCGATGACGAGGCTACAGGTGCCGGCGCTTATAGCGCTTTTAAGGCGATCTTTCTCTTTTTTGGGAGTCGAGCCGGTCAAAAGTTCTACCGAGACGTCAAACGGAGCCAGCTGAGCGGCGATCTTCTCGAAATGCTGACGAGCCAGCACTTCGGTCGGTACCATGAAGGCCACTTGATACCCGGCCTTGATAGTATGAAAAGCGGCAATGGTGGCTACAATGGTCTTTCCCGAACCGACATCTCCTTCCAGCAAGCGGATCATCGGAAAAACTTTTTCCGTATCCTTGAGAATCTGATAGGTGACGATTCGCTGCGAATCGGTCAGCGTAAACGGAAGCGTATCGAGAAATTGCTTGACCACACCAACCTGTAAAGGAATCGCATGGGCCCGGCTGGCAGCTTGTTCTTGATATTGTTTTTTGCGCATGAGGGCTGCCATTTCGAGTAGAAAAAGTTCGTCAAACGCTAGACGGATCTGCGCTTGCCGCAGTACTTCTTCGGATGCCGGAAAATGAATATTGGCCAGGGCCTGGGAACGAGGAATCAGCCGTTCGGCTGCGACGATTTCCGGCGGAAGAAATTCGGTTTCATAACGCGCGTAGGAAAGAATCAGATAGATCTTATTGCGCAACCAGTCGGAACCGATCGAATTACGCTGTGTGGTCTCAAATTCGGGATAGATTGGTACAATCCGACCGGTATGGATCTGCTCGCTCTTCACCTCTTCGAACAACGGCGACTGCATCTGCATACGACCAAAATCGTGCTTGACCCGTCCCGAGAAAACATACTCTTTTTGCGGCACGAGTATACGTAAGATATGCGGCTGGTTGAACCAGACCGCCTGCATGACATTACCTTGCGCATCTTCGAGTTCGGCCTGAATCAGTTTCTTACGGTTTCCCACGGTCATCTGATCGACTGCGTTGACCCGCGCTTTCACGACATTATTTTCGCGCAGATCGATCTCGTGAATCAGACGATACTGGCTGCGATTTTCATACGCGCGCGGCAGATACCCCAAAAGATCCGAAACCGTATGAATTCCGAGCTTATGCAGTTTGGCAATATAGACCGAGGTGGTTTTTAGCAATTTTTCCGAAAGCGGAGTATCGAGCATAAGGAGAAAGATATGTCTTTCTCAATCTAACCGCAAATCTTGGCGAACGCAAGACACCCCGCACCGGGAAAGAATATAGCTTAGCGGATTTTGCGAAGCCGTATTATATCGATGCGATAAACTTTTGAAACAGTCTGGCAGAAAAAATATTGCCCTCTACCTGGCAGCAAGCCACCCTTCTCTGATATAAATCAAGGGTTTCCAGATAAACTGTACCGGAACGTTTATCGAGCGATATTATTTTCCCTCTGACAGTTATTTTGTTTCCGGTAATAGGTACATAGTCGGGCTCCAGCCATTGAAAAGTAGTAGAGCGTAGTGTCAGCACCTGTCCGCCACCGGAAATTTTACCAAAGGCGGCCGAGGCGATCTGATATGCCGATTCCTGAGCCAGATTCGGCGAGAAGGTGTCGATATCAAGTTGATCGAGATGGGCCTCTTGGGGGGTAAAGGAACCGATAAATATATTATTCGACGTATCAACCCCCACCTCGTCTGCAAAACGAAAAGGCGCTACTTGAGCAATCGACTCGGGTAAGAGCGGGGTTTGATAAATACAAGAAAAAGCCTCGGAATCAAGCGCTATATCTGTAGGCAAAGATTCAACAAGAGAATGGCGAATAAGCGGATTGTCTTCAGATTCATACAAATATACCTCATTACCTCGTACACCCAATTTCATTCCCGGACGAATAAATCCCAGAAAATCGGTACGGTACGTCCTTTCTGGTTGCATTTGTGCATCTGAAAGTCTAAACAATTCGGAACCGATGACACCGGGAAGCACGGCACCGTGAGGAAAGTGGCCTTTAAATAGCTTGGCATCGCCGTTTACTCGATACACCCCCGGAGATTCCAGGGAAAAAGCCCCAGCATGATTGATCCTATTTAATTTAATTCCATCAACGTATCGAGAGCCATATGTGTACCCGAAGCCGATATTAAAGTTTTTTTTACCAAAGATTCTACAGGCCCATCATAATCATATTCTGTGGTATCAGGAGTATCAGCGGGTTGATACGGAGGAACGGTTTGCATAGCGGAAGAAGAAAGTTAGAATAAAAGTTTGAGGCTACGCTTCTTTCCAAAAGAAGAAAGATGCAGACAACCTTGGGAGAGGTTATTATAGGAACAGGAGAACACATGTCAATTTTTTTACTTGTGGAGAAAGGAAAGAAAGGTAGACATAAAGAAAAAGCCTTTTTTCAAAGGAACAAAGGCAGTTATTGCAGAGGACGGATCACTTATTCAAAATGGTGGGCGATACTGGACTCGAACCAGTGACCTCACGAATGTGAATCGTGCGTTCTAACCAACTGAACTAATCGCCCTTAATCAACATGAACCGGCAGGAAGACCGACCGTAACCTGCCTTCCTACTGTAACAAAAGACATTCCGATTTCAAGAGATTCCACGAAAAAACAAAAAGAGCCCGTTCTCCTGAGAAAACGGGCTCTTTTATAGACAAACAAGGAAAAATCCTCATTTAGGCAGTCATAGACATATCGTCCATCATGTCCTGATTGCGGTTCTGTCCGTAAGAACGGTTGCCGCCGCCGCGGTTTTCGCGAGGTTCCAGAGGACGTGC
Source organism: Candidatus Altimarinota bacterium (assembly GCA_039809385.1). GTDB lineage: Bacteria > Patescibacteriota > Gracilibacteria > JBDHUY01 > JBDHUY01 > JBDHUY01. The sequence goes on along the minus strand of JBDHUY010000004.1, from coordinate 20,064 downwards.
CTCATTGACCGTGAGAGGTCGCTCTTTGCCATTGTCACCAACCATTTTTCCATTCATAGCTTCGATAGCTTTCATGGCATCGCCTTCTTCCATCTCCACAAAACCGAATCCCTTGCTGCGAGTAGGATTCATGCGGTCCATTATGACCATGGCCGAAACGACTTCTCCGAAAGGAGTAAATAAAGCGGCCAGATCGTCATTTTTGACCGACCACGGCAAATTACCGACATAGAGTTTTTTCACCATAGAAAAAACGAAAAATAAATTCCTACAGGTACTGCTGCAGCGGATACAAATAATAGATGATTCCCCAGTACGGGAACTGCTCCACTGCTTACCTTTTTCCAGATGTCTGTTATGGACGAGGGAATACGGACTGCAAACGTGAAGACCTTTGCTACTATAAGCGCTATTTTAAAAGATTGCAAGAGAATATGCGGAAAAAGAGCCGTCGGAGAAAAAAATTAGGATTTTTTTATGTAGCCCTGATATAATTGCCGGCAAAATGGAAATTATGTACACACCGCGGAAACTGCTATTTTTTATACTATTTTAACAAAATAGATGCTAGTATATCGAAAACAACCAACTATAGTAAAAAGCAGAGGTACGCTTTTATTTTGAAAAACCAATTCCTTATGTCCACGCAAACTATCACCTGTCCGCACTGCCGACAATCTTTTGCACTCGACGATGTGCTTACCCACGAACTGGAAGAAAATTTGAAGAAACAGTACGAAGCAAAGGAAGCAGAGAAAATTAAAGAGTTCGCAGAAAAAGAAGAACAGCTGCGGGAGCAGCGAAAAAATCTCGAAACCGCCCAAAAGGAGCAGGAGGTGTTTTTAAAACAACAAGCCGAAACTATTCGCTTACAACTTGAGCACGAAAACGCCGAAACGCTGCGATTGGAAAAAAACCGCCTGTCCGAAGCCGCTAAGGAAGCGGCAAGCCGCGAAAAAGAAGACGAAGTGAAGTTCCTGACCGAAAAACTGCAGGAAAAAGAGACCAAACTCGACGAAGCCCGCAAGGCAGAATTAACCTTACGCAAAGAAAAACTCGAACTTGAAGAGAACAAAAAAGCGTTTGAATTGGAAAAACAGCGTCAAATCGATGAAGACCGCAAAAAAATCGAAGAAGAGACAGCTCGAAAGATGCAGGAAGTTCATCATTTAAAAGATGCAGAGAAGGACAAAAAAATCAGCGACATGCAAGCGATCATCGAAGATCTCCAGCGTAAAGCCCAGCAAGGCTCCCAGCAGACTCAGGGCGAAGTCCTGGAGCTCGAATTGGAAGAACTGCTACGGACAACCTTTCCGCACGACGAAATAGTTCCGGTGGGAAAAGGCGTTCACGGAGCCGATATCATCCAGCAGGTAAAGAGCCCCTTGGGACGTCCATGTGGTACGATCGTGTGGGAATCGAAACATACCAAAAACTGGAACGACGCATGGCTTCAAAAACTCAAAGACGACCGGCTGAATCAAAAAGCCGAAATCGCAGTGATCGTTTCGGTCGCTCTTCCCGACGGTATTAAAAATTTTGGGCAACGCGACGGAGTCTGGGTAACCGATATGACTTCGGTGTTGGGCTTAGCGCTGGCCCTACGACTTCAGCTGATCGAAGTCGCCCGTGCCAAATTTTCTCTGGAAGACAAGCAAGAGAAGATGGGGATGGTCTATACCTATCTGAGCGGCAGCGAGTTTCGCCAGCGGGTCGAGGCGATCGTCGAATCGTTTCAGACCATGAAGCTCGATCTCGAAAAAGAGAAAGCGGCCTATACCAAAATGTGGGCCAAACGGGAAAAACAGATCGAACGGGTCGTCACCCAGACCATCGGAATGCACGGCGATCTGGAAGGATTGATGGGCTCAGCTCTGCCGCAGATAAAAATGCTGGAGCTTCCCTCGGGAGATGAGTTTGACGAAGCTTCGCCGCAAGGGATGTTGTAATACCGTAACAATCTACAATATTACCATATATTCGTAGAGACCCCAAGGTTTTCTGGGCAGACATGGGGCTTCTCCTACTGGGAGAACGTCGTCTTGAAGTAGTACTTGATCACATTCCAGTTGCCGCCCGAGGGAAGTAAGATATAGGCCCCGTCGTCGATTTTTTTGGCTTCGATCAGACATTTATTTTTTCCGGATTCTTCAACGATATTCGTGCACGAAGCCAAAGCCGCCTGTTTGGCTCCTTCGTTTTTATGCTTGGAAGTAAGCACATTTTCGGTAGACAGCACATTGTTTTTGCGTACCGGGAAATCTTTATACCGAAAAAAATAGGTCAGAGCATCTTGGGGCGTGATATCAGTTTCGGTATGGGACAGCACAGTTTGGGCAATTTTGACGATTTTATCGGCCTCGCCTACCCCCATTGAAAGGGCTTTCTGCTTGAGCGCATCGAGAATAAGATGCTGGCGTTTGGCTCGTTCGAAATCCGAAGAATAATGCCGGCTGCGAGCCAATCGGAGTGCTTGGCGACCGTTGAGATGATAATTACCGGGTTTATAGTACAGGGTCGACCATTTTCCTTCCTCAAAGACTTTGTAACTGGGGTCGATAACCGCTTTATCGAGGGTCAGATCGACTCCGCCGATAATGTCGATCACATCGATAAAAGCATACATATCGATCAAAATGTACTTGTCGATTCTATAACCGGTCAGTTTGGTAAGCTGACGCTTCAGTTCTTCAATCCCAAACAAACTGTATACAGCGTTCAGCTTACGGTTGTTCACTTCCAGATCGCGGGGAATGCTGATAAGCGTGACACGTTGGTTGACAAGATCGACGTGAGCGTAGATCATCGTGTCGGTCAGCGAGCCGTGTTTGCCCACAATCAAAAAGTTGATGCCCTGTTCCGTATCGGGGATATCGACGTTTTTCAGATCACGGGGCAAAATCAAAGCTTTTTTTTTTCGTCCCCGCCGGACAGGAAATCTTCGAAACTTGCGGGATTAAGGCCTTGACCATCGACTACTTTTACCTCCCCGCTGCCGCGTTCGATGGCGATCGACGCCACTCGAACCCCGTTTTTATCGCTAAAATGAAAGTACACCCGGTCGGTTTCATAGACAGGCGACGAGCTTATGGATAACTGTTTTTCCCGCAAAACATCTTGGAAAGGTTCGGTTTGCAAAACGGCCATAATTTCGTCTACGTTTTGTTTAACCAGTTTCTCGATCCCGGTAGCGGTATCCAGGCTAAGGAGTGTCGACGTAAGACCTTGCTGCCAGGCCGCCGGATCGGGAAACAATTGTTTCTGATTGTTCAGATCCAGCCCGAACAGATTTTTTTCCGGGTCGACAAAGACTTTCAGGATAATCGTACCTTCTTTATTTTTGAAATCGGGATAGGTAAAAGCAAGATTTTTCTCGGAAAGCGTTTTGGCGATACCCGGCGTAGCGATAAACGCAATAATCTGCTTCTTCATTTCTTCTTGTTTGACAGTAAATTCGATCAGGCTGTCGAGCACACTCACATACCGTTGTAATCCGGTCATAAATTCTTCGTCCGACGAGAATTCATGATTCCCACGGCTGTCTTTGAGAAAATAATGTCCGTTATTTTTGACCAGAACGGCGGTAAAAAGAGAGATTTCTCCGTACTTTATCTCGCGCAGGTATTCATTTTCCGACTCGATCAGCGGTTGGACCTGTGCTTTCTTCGGATTCAGAGCCGTCACAATATTTTCTTGAGTAAAAGCTGTTTCAAAGAGCGCTTTCGATGCTTGTAATTTGTTTACCCTGGAGTTTTTTTCGTCGAGTTTGTCAACCAGTTGAAAAAGCTGTGTACCGACACTATCCTCAACCTCTCCCTCGACAAGACTACTGGTATTGGTGTTCCTGTTGTCTGAAAGTGTATACTGCTTGGTTGGCAAATACAGAAACCGGCGGATTTCGTTAAGATCTTGCCCGAATGCGACCAATTGTTCACCAACGGGAAGACGATTACTGTTTTCGTCGACCAGCGAGCCGATACTTTGGGCCATATTCCCCATGGTCTGCCGGATCAGGGCCAATTCCTGATAGAGATAGGCCGAAAAACCGACCAGAACGAGTACGATCAGGATGAGCAATTTAGATGTTCTGGCGCGTGGTGACCGGGGCGCGGGCATACAAAGTTATAAAGTGCAAAATGAAAAGTGTAACGTTGAGGTACTCTCCATGAAAACGTACCTAATTCGTCGCATGAAAGAAGCTATTCTACACGTTTTTATAAAGATTGACTCTGCGATTATAGGGATTTTCGCTACTATTTCAAGTATTTTCTGTGGATTCGAGCTTGAAGTATGGAGAAAAAAGCTATATCTCGCTGGTTAAATTTATGCGGGATAAACCTAAAAAAAAACTGACAGAAGCGGCGTAATGTGAGATACATTGTATGCTCTGCAAGATCAGGTAGCGCAAATCGAAGACCAGATCCAGCAGCATCGATGGTCAAGAAATATGATAAGGAGTATTCTTGATTCTTGATTCTTGATTCTTGATTCTTGATTCCGTATCCTGACAACATCATAAAACCTATGCGCCACTTTCCACTTATCTTCACGACCCTGCTCTCGCTCTTACTGGATCTGGTAACAAAACAGTGGTGGGGCAACAATGTTTTTATCCCGATCTGGGGTGATACGATCGCGATCGTATCGAGCAGGAATACCGGGATTGCCTTCAGCATACCGCTGGAAGGTCCGTTTCTCGTCTTAGTAACGGTGACGGTTATTCTGCTTGGAGCAAAGGCCGCCTGGAAGCATCTGGATATGCGGATATGGCGGACGCAACTGGTAATCGGCTTAATTCTGGCCGGTGCCTTGGGTAATCTGTACGAACGGATATTTTTCGGCGCCGTAACCGACTTTGTGAAAATCGGCTCTTTTCCTGTCTTCAACTGGGCCGATTCGTCGATTTTTATCGGAGTCGTACTGTTGCTGATACAGTATAAGACAATAGAAAGAAAAAATGACAACTCCAAAGATTGAGAAAGAAGAGAAAGAATGGTATACTGTATTGAATATCTTTGGCTTAGAGAAGGAACAAATACTCCACTTTCCCGAGCCTAAAACAAAAACAACTATGGAACTCAAAAATGTCCGCAACGAGTCGGAGACACATAAAACCACGAACGAAGCAGAATTGGGACCGCGCCGCGTCGGCAATGCCAAAGTCATTTTCAAGACCTTACTGGGATTGATCGGCGGGATCGGCGGGACACTTGTCCTGATCATTTTGATGCTCTTCGCTTCGTCCGTGATACCCAATCTGGGAGCCACGTTCGGCGACGAAGCGCCGGGAGTGACGCCGATTTTTTTGTATATCGTGCTGGTGATGGTTTTTCTGGCTACGCTACTCGGCAATCTGGTCCCGGTAGTGCTCTTTTATGTAGCCGACCGGGAAAAGTACCCACGGGTAACGACGAATCTGATCCAGGGGTTTATTTTCAACGTGCTGGTCTTTATATTTTCGATCCCTCTCTACTTAATTTTGCAAGGGGCCAGCGTCGAAAAGTTAATCTATATCGTGGGTATCCATTTCTTGATCAGTGCCTTTGTGACCTCGGTCGTGATTGAAGTGGTGTCCGGGAAACAGTATGCGCTGGTGAGTATTTATGGCAGTACTTTCGGCATTCTGGCAGCCCTGCTCATCAATATTCTGCTGCTGCTGATAGGCCAGACCACTTCGGCGCGGGCCTTCATGCTGTTTCTAACCTTACCCCTGATGTGGGCCTCAATCGGGTTCTTTCAGACCGCCGTGGAGATGCTCTACCGCTGGGTCTACGACGTCTATGGCATCGATTTTTTGAATCTGGAGGCGCAGTTTGAGGAAAAGGGGGAATAATTCTCTGAACAAGATATTATGGCACAAAAAAACGACCCGGCCATTTTAGAATTAATAGAGCTGATCGAGACAAGCTTACTACTCGACAATTCTTTTAAGAAACCTCTCATTCAGATTGTCAAAAAGAATCCGGCAGGAAATTTCGCCGCACTTGAGAAAATGCTTCGGCAGGAAGCCAGGCTCAACCAGAAACGATTTACTAAACTTTTAGAAGCAAATCCCGCATTTCTGGAAACGCTGAATATGCAGCAAGGTTCAAAAAAGAAACAATTCTCTTTATTGGAAGAGGTCCAGGAAGTCTACCAAGCCCGCAGAGATTTGGAAAAATCTCTGGATGAATCATAAAGAACACCCGCATGAAACACAAAAGATTACATTGTTTTCGCTTCATTGAACACAAAAGGCATCTACTATATAAAACACCGGAAAGTGTGCCGGTGGAAAATACCAGCAGCTATATTCCGGATCTGGTCAAAGATGGAACGAAATCAGCCGAAGGGCAAACATCATTTGACAAAACAAAAGATTCGATCGATACAACGCTGGGAGGTTTTTTAGCCGGCCGGGACATTCCCGAGCATCAAAGAGATGCATACCGGGAATATATGCAAAGTTACGTTAACCGCGAAATGCGCCGTTACGACATTGATGGAAAGCTGGGATTAAATCCGGAAGAAATGGCTAAGTTCAGAACGCAGATGAATCATGAAGCCGAGCGCGTAATCAATACCTACACCAAAGGCGTGGAACAAAAAATTAAGGTACAGGAAAAATCGGCAGAATTACTGAGGCAGGAAAAGCAGGTTGAAGAAAAGATAAAAAACCTCGATTCCAATGAATGGAAGCCCGAAGGACTGAGTGCTGAACATCCAGAATTGCTGGAAAACGAAATACTCAAACTGCAAAAAGTTTTTAAGGAAGTGGGTCCCGAAGTAGGGAATGTTTTGAACAATCTGGAATCGTTTGATCGTTCCTGCGAAGCTTTCCAGGCTACGGTGAACGGTTCGCTGGGAATCGATTTTTCAGGAGAAGCGGCGCAGCTCAATACCCAACGTATTTTTGTGCTCAATAAGATCAAGAACCTGCAAACAAAATTGCAACAGGTTAATGGAGTATTCACGACCCGCTACGGAGTTTTGATCAAGAAGCCGGAAGAATTTCGCGAATTCCTGCGTCAGCAATATGAGCAGAAAAAAGCCGAATTTGACGCCAAAAATAAAGAAACTACCGCGAAAAAAAGTGAAACGATAAAAAAAACACAGGAGTACCGCCGCCGGATCGGAGAATTACGTGACGCTAAAACAAACCTGGAAGTCAGTGCCGCCCAAGCTACCGAAGCAAAAGGAAAGCAGGAAGAGCAAAAAAACAAAGTAAGTTCCTACGTTGACGCAACGGTCGAGAAGATGAATAGCATGCTCAAACAGATTCCGGAAGGAAGCGAAGAGTATGTGATGATCAAACGACATCTGGAAAGAACATTGCAGGAAAAAGACGGATTGGCTCAGGATACGCAAAAAATAACAGAGACGATCACCGAATCCATCAACCAGACTACCAGCAAAAAAGAGCTGACAATCAAAAACATTAATTCGGCGGAACAGGCTGTGGCACACCTGGACAGCGCCAGTCAGTTTTATGAGCAGCAGCTGGAACGACTTGCTACCGGCAGCGGACTCCTCGAAGCCGAATTTTCACAAAAGATCGACGCGGTCAACCGGATTGACCGGGGTGTTTCGGAAAGTCTGCTGAATATGAACATTCAATTGAAAAACTTTAATGAGGTCGGAAAACAACTGGCCGAACAGGAGAAAAAATTGAGCAAACCGGTGCCGACTCCCAATCTGTGGGATGTCACCGTCGGACGAACCGCTAACGCATTTGTAACCGGGCTGGGAACGATATGCGATGTGACCGGACTTACGAGTATATATAAAAATGTCAATAATTGGGCTAATGAAAAACTAAATAATCCGGAAACAGGCTGGGCCTCCTGGCTCGGAGTAGGGGGCTTAAAGCTGGTCATCGGAGCGGGACATTTTGTCAAAAATATCGGACAGTTTTTTGTTAATCTGGCGGCTCATCCGGTAGATACCGGCGGAGAACTGGTGAGTATCGCGGGTTTCAACTTCGCCAAAGTAACCGATCCGGAAGCTCACTGGTTTAGCTGGACGGACGGACATAGTGTTTTTCACTTGCCCGTAATAAATGAAAGTACACTCAATTTTGGCAAAGGATTGGTAGCATGGGATAAGTTTCAGGAAGCTGCGCAAAAAGGAGACTGGGGCCTGTGGTTTGAAGCGATTGGCGAAGGGACGGCTGGCGTCGCAGCGACGATCGCCGGGGCGCGCGGCGCTGCCAAAAACTTCTCAAAAACACGGATCGGGAATGCCTTTAAACAAGGCTTGGAAGGGGTCAAGGTTGAAGGACTGTTTGAAGGCTCGCAAGGAGGCAGCCTCATGTCCGGTCTAAAACTCGCTACGATCGAATTTGGAAAAGTGGCCAAAGAGAGTGCGCTCAGCGGCATGGATGCGATCAAAAGCCCCATAAAATCCCTGAAAACTTTGGGAAGAAATACCATAAAATCTATCGGGGAATCTCGATTGGGCAAAGATGTGACACAAATCGGGAAGGGCGGGAAAGATATACTGACCGGAAAGTTCAGAAACGGTTTTGACCAGATGACCTCAGGATTAGGGATCAAAGGAAGAAGCCGGCTACGCAGTTCTCTGCCGGAATTGGAAACGTCGATCCAGAAACGGACAGAAATAAGCGAGAATTTTAATAAAACCATGGAAGCTCAGGGGTTTCGGGTTACCTATGAACAATTTACCGAGTATCTGAAAGATCCGGGGAAAAACGAAAATCCGTTTTCGAGTGGAGAAAACCTTCCCGGCGGAACCGAAGGCATAACGCCGGCAACCGCTATCGAAGGGTTTCGAGTAGCTAACGAGTTTATGAAAGAACGGGGCGGATACAAGATAGAAGAACAATATCACAGCAATATGAAACGATTCGCCGAAGATGCCAAAAGGGCATATATCGACGAGTTGAAAGATCAGCTTTCAACCACTAAAAACGAGTTATCAACTCTGGAACGATATACTTTAGAGCAACGAATCGTCGAAGCGAAATATTTGAAGCCCGAAGAGGTTATTAACATGCTTGAGAAAAAGACTGGTCCCGCAGAGATATCCACGAGCATAGACAAGGCAATCAGGAAAAACCAACAGGCACTCCAACAACTTCAATCAAAGCATTCAGAACACTTTGACACCCAAACAGGAGAGCCTTTATCCACCGCACCTGAAGCAATACGAAAAAAACTTGAGCGGCTTAAGGAAGAAAAAGCGAGATTGGAAAAAGAACGGGGAGAAATAGTAAACAGTCATCACGCGGTGATGCATGACGGGTTACAAAATACGTTGGAAACGGCTAGGAACAATCCGTTCGAACAGGGTACGACGGATGGGCTTTCCAAATCAGAGAAGTCATTGGTAAAAAAAGCAGGAAAAACCGAAGCATACTCAGATAACCTGGGATTCAATACAAAAGATGTACAGACACGTCTGGAGCGCTATGGAGAAGAATTTGCCAACATCACAGATGTAAACGTTTTAACAGCAAAGATATATGGTGAGTGGCTGGCAGCAGACAGCGGCCAAATTGGGTCATTCTTCCGTCGCAAAGGGAAGCAATGGAAAAACAAAAAAACATATGAGACAGAGCAATTACCAAAGGCGAAGGCGTATGCGGAAAAAGTATTAGAAGAAAGAGCCACGCGAGCGGCTGAGGTACAGAATGCCATAAAACTCGACACTCCCATTATAGAAAATCTGGGTTTTGAAACACAACCGGTTCAAGATATTGTCAACGGATATTCGGAACTTTTTAAGGACAAAGCCACTGTCGAGGGGCTTGCTGAGGGAATTCTTACCGATTGGCTTAAACATGATAGTAAGTTTATCAAAGCACCTGACAGCATACCAGCTTATCTTGAACGCCAGGGACCAAAGGCAAGAGCATATGCAGAAAAGGTGCTTGAAGTACGAAAAAGCAAATCCACGGCATCTACGAATAAATCTTCAGAAACACAACTCACAGAACCGACCGATTCACAAAAAAACACGGCCAACGATACTTTAGATTCTCCAAAAACGGAAGAATTACTTCAAGAAAGCATCACAGAAATAAAAAAAACACCGGATGTGAATGATTCCACAAGTTCACCTCTCGCAGAATCCGAACTAACAAGTCCCCCCGAAAACGTTGTCTCGGATGCCTCAATGAAAACAGAGACAACATTGCATGAAATGAAAGAAGCTCTGGAAACATCAAACCAAATTGATGTCACAACCTTAGCACGATCAGTCTACGAATCGAGAATAGCTGAGGGGAATAATGGGATACCGCAACTTGAGGAAATACCCGATTCACTACGACAAGAATATCAAAATCTTTATAACCAGAGAAACCTCGGTCATATAGACAATCTTGAACTTATACGCCGAGCAAAAGAACTGGACTATCATGTCGCTGAGCTGGTTAAGAGAATAAAAATTGAAAAAGCAGAAGCAAATCTACAGAAGGTGCGGGATGTGGAAACCCAAGCGAGAGAAAATACAAATGAGCCGTCCGAAAGCACCAAAATAGAAGAACCGAGGAGCGAGCCAGCGCCGTCACCAGAACCCACACCGGAACTAAGTAGACCAGCTCCAGAGCCGACTACCGCTCAACCTCAGGCTGAAATAATTCCCGAAAAACCCCAGATAGAAGCAAATCTAACCATCGCGGAAATCGACACCGCCATCTCCAAGCTGAACAACGAACTCACTGAAAAAGTCACGGATGAGGCCATTCTGCGCGACACCCCGGAGATTGCCGAGGTACAAAACCAATTCACAGAGAAAATGCAGGAGTGGAACAAAGAAAGCAATCGTATAGAAGAGCCTTTAAAAGAACTGGAACGTGAAATAGAAACTATAGAACAGAGCAATAAACCTGCCAATTTTCATGAGTTATATGAATCATGGAAACAAGAAGTATTGGCAGATAATCAAGCCTTCATGGAAAAACGCACGAGAACTTCCCAAGAAATCAATCAGTATACAGAAGTAGAGCAACGATACCAGGCAGCTCTGGATGCGATCGGCAAAGAGCATCCCGAAATAACCAACTTAAAATCGAGAATCGACCAGATTCGTACACAAGAAAGAACATTATCGGAAGAAGCAACAGAGTTACGAGAAAGGAGAGATACGCTGATCGAACAGAAAAAAAACGAGATTACGAAAAAGATTGAGACGAAAATTCAGGAATTGGAGAACCAGAAAATAACTCTCGAACCAGCCGCCAATCCTCAAGAAACGAGCTTGCCGGCAAACAAAGTAGAAAATCCGATTGAAAAAAAGAGTATACTACAGGATTTGAATCTTTCTTATGGGCAGACATTTAAAAATGGATCTGATGCGCTCAGATGGATTAATGATCAAGTAAATAGAAGCATTGCGCAGAAAAAACGTATTATTGAGGAAAGAGGCAAATATGACTCAAGAATTCCTGAAGTCACACAAAAGTTTGAAACAAAAGTACAACTACTAGAACAATATAAAGCTCAATTACAAAAGGAATTACAAGCAACTGGACCCAAGGAAATCGATATCTATTCACAACCCTTAGCTGACCAAAAGAGAATCATCAGAGTTGATGATCCTATGCCAAAAACTGAATCTCCCGCTTTAGAATCAAGGCCTCCCAAAGTTGAGGAAGTCGTGCCAATGGAACCCGTAATAAAAAGTACGATAGAACCTCCCGTTGAACCAACACCGACCGCCGAACCTGTGCGCGTAAGCCCCGAAAGGACCCCTCTGATCGAACAAAAACCTATAGCACGGATAGAAGAAGGAATCCCTACGACAGACGCTGCACCATTCGAACTTACGCAACTCAACGCTTCTTCGCCCATCTGGAATAAAATAGGGCAAATCGTACCAGACCGGGCCACCGCAGCCGATTTCGTAACAACGATCGGCAGAACCGTACAAGGCCTTTATGGAAAAGCAAAACTCGAAGCCGTACCGAATGTAAATACCATGAACGTCGCCACCGCCATCATTGCCGAGAAATTGGGAGCCTCGAAAGCACAAATCCGCGAAATACTCAAAGATCGAATCCCTCCCGTCGAAAACATACTGGAAGCATTCAAACAATTAGACAACCTGGGCAGACAACAAGTCGTAGAAGGAGTTCAGCGCTATATAAATTCGATCCTCGGCCCTCAACTTGCCGAATTGAACAACCTGTCCTTTGAACAAATGCGAGAATTCGTGAGCGATCCCACCAATATCGAGATGATCCGCAGCATGGTATTGGAAAAACCATTAAAAGAAGGCTCCACAGAGTCTTTACAGGTGAATTTCAATAATTTGCTGGAAGGATCAGCGGGCAAAAACAACTTCGAATACAGCATCGGTCTGGGAGATATCCTCGATCCGGCCAAATACGATAGCATTTTTATCATCAATAACACAATCGAAATCGTATCAAGCCACAACGGTGTAGAGCGCACGTATATCGTAACCGCCCGCGATGGAAGGAAATTTTCGGGATACTATACCGAGAACGGAGTCAAAAAATCCGTTTCTTACATTCCCATCTGGTCGGGCGACCAGATCCGAACAACACCGGGTTCTGGTAATCAGGCGAAAGCAGCATAATTTATCCCGGACTCTCTGTATCTCTATATCTCTGAAATACTCAACAGTGATCCATAGTATTATGCATTTTTACCAGAATTTAGAAAAAAATTATCCCTGATTTTATACTCTTCTTAAAGCCATAAACCGCCATCATATCGAAAAAAAACGGCTTTCTTCCTTCATTGATTTTTTCGATATCCCTGCTACAATACCGTCACTGTAGATGTTATGATGATCACAACCATGCCAACAAGAAAAGTCCCACAAACCATCACACTGGCAGACTTGAGCGATAAAATGGACGCCATGAACCAGAGCATCCAGACTCTGGTTCAAACAATGCGCATAATGGCTCAAAGAATGGATGCCATGGAGCAAAGAATGGATGCCATGGAGCAAAGAATGGATGCCATGGAGCAAAGAATCGATATTTTCGAAAAAACTACACGAACTGGTTTTCATCAAATCGATCAAAGACTGACCGCTGTGGAAAACAAGATCGATTTGCTGCAAAAAGAGCATACCGACCTAAAGACATTTGTCGTAAACGACCTCATGGATCTTTTTCGAAGCAATGACGACCACTTTGATACGATAGAAGAACGCCTGGAAACACTCGAAACAACCACGAATCGCATTGACCACGAAATCGGAGCTTTTCGCAATTGGACAGCCGATCACCTGATTCCGGCGGAACAGGAAATACAACTGTTACGCCTCAAAACCACATCAATCGAAGAAAAACTCGAAGCCGTAAGCCCGGTCGAAGCAGACGGGCTGCGGGAAGAAATTCTCCAGATAAAGATGCGCCTGAGCAAACTGGAAAGACGATTGGAAGCACGCTAAATAAAACTTGAGACACGGTTATGTTCATAAAATTGCCTGGTCTTTGAAGAGAAGAGGTCAGTATTTTTTGAGCATAACGATTGAAGACGGCTATCAAACATGATATACTGGTTAGATAGCACTCTTAGTACTCTATGCAATACAAAATCCCCCAGGACATCAGTCGCGAAGACAAACTGATCACCATCGCCGGCGGCGGCATATCCTTGAGGCAACTTATCATCATTCTGGTAGGCGGAGGATTTTGCTATCTGATTTTCGTCTCGCTCAACCGTTATACCGATCCCATTGCCTACGTGCCGCCTATGGTGATCATCGGTATTCTCACCATCGCGATCGCCTTCTTTCGTCGCGACAATCTGACTTTTTTTCACATGATCATGCTACTGATGGAAGCGGCCATTAACCCGAGCAAACGGGTGTGGACCCAGATGGGAGGCGATATCAGTCCCTTTACCCTGCTGGAGAATCTCTTCCAGGCAGCCACTCCTCAAAAAGGCCCCCCAGACCAACAGGCCAAGGTGGACAACAACCCCAAAAATATCAGCAAACTGGTAGAACTGCTCGATTACGATCAAAGTAAACAACAACGGATAACCGGGGAGATCGACCTGAGCGATAGTGCCAAACCCGAACGGACATCATGGCTCGAAAAACTAAGTCAGGAAGCTGCCAAGACCGCCGCCTCCGCAATCCGGAAACCGGCCCAAGTAGTAGAAGACGAGAGCGACAAGTATATCAGGGATACGAAAGAATTGTAGAAGAAAGTAGTAAGTATTTGGTATTACGTATCTCGTATGTGACTGCTAACCGCCTGCCTCTCTCCCGACTCCCCTCTCCCTAATCCTAACTCCCCCTTCATGCCTTCTTCCGTCAAAAGCAACACCAAAAGCGTGATCAGCAGTACACAACGCTACATGAAAATTGCCGAAATACACGACAATACGCTCATCCTGAAAGACGGATCGCTTCGGACAGTGTTGCAGACCTCGAGTATTAATTTCAACCTGAAATCAGAAGACGAAAAAAACGCGATCATTTATTCGTATCAGAGCTTTATCAACTCGCTCGAATTTCCGATTCAGATCCTGGTACGGTCCAAGAAGCTGGATATCGACAAATATGTGGATTCGTTAAAAAAAGTGGCCGAACGGCAAAAAAACCAGCTGCTGCAGCGCCAGACGCTCGAATATATCGAATATGTGGCCCGCCTGGTCGAATATGCCGATATCATGGAGAAAAAATTCTATGTCGTGGTCCCTTACGACAAAGTCCTGAATGCGGTAAAACCCGGATTATTCTCAAAATTCTGGAGCGCCATCAACCCCGAAGATAGCGCCTTGCGCTACAAAGAACGCCGCAAAGATTTTGAAACCATGCGCAAAGGCATGACCCAGCGGGTCAATCAGATCAAAGCCGGACTCGAAAATATAGGATTAAAAGCGGAACAACTTACCACACAGCAACTGATCGAGCTTTTTTATAACACCTATAATCCCCTCTTGGCCCGGAACCAAAAACTGGAAAATATCAACGATCCGCATATGATTCAGTGGGAGGCGCCGGGAACGCCGGAAAGTCTCAGTTAGGCACAAAGCTAGCAGCAAATAGCCGACAGCGAACAGCCCCAATGGGCCCCGGAGTACCATGGAGCGGGGTGCTAAGAAAGAGCCCTCAGCCCGGTCATTCTGGCTTGCTTGGCCCGCCCCGGCGGTGGTCCAGGATCCGAGCTCGTTCAAGACACTCAATGAGAAGCGATCAATGTATCCCTTCTTTCGTTTCCCTGCGCCCGAGCGTCCCCGGACTCCCCACGCCTTTGGCGGGACGGGCGGGCCTCCCCTTCGGGGCCGGAGTGACAGAACAGGTACTAAGATAGCTTCTGAGAGAGTTTTTTTGAAAGCATGCTTGAGGTACCAAAATTCTTCGCTCCGCTCAGAATGACAGGCAGGTGGAAATAGAGCTTGTATGAAGCTGTAAGGTTAATTATGAGCTGTCAGCCTATCCCCTGCCTCCTCTCCCAACTCCGTTCTCCCCTCTCCATTCTCATTCACTAGTTTCAAAAACTCCTCCTCGTTCAACACCGTAACTCCCAATAGAACCGCTTTTTGGTATTTCGAGCCCGGCGCGGTGCCGGCTACGAGATACCCGGTCTGTTTGGAAACCGACGAAACCGCCTTTCCTCCCAGCCGTTCGACGAGTTCCGAGGCTTCATCGCGACTCATACGATCAAGCTCGCCGGTAAAAACGAACGTTTTCCCTCGCAAAGGAAGTTCAGCAGAAGAAGTCAAAGCTGCAGTTTCGTTATAAAGAGACAACCCCAAAGCTTCCAGCTCGGCGAACAAAGCTTGATTTTCGGGAGTAAAGTAATCGTGAATACTTTGCGCCAGCACCGGGCCAATATCCGGAATTTCCTGTAATGCTTCGGGAGAGAGTGTAAAAATATCGTACAACGTTTTAATTCGCGGATCGGCCACCAGATTCTTGGCGGTTTTTTTACCGACGTGCAGAATCCCCAGACCATGCAACAGTCTCCATAGCGGATTTTTTTTAGAATTTTGGATAGCCGTTAACAGATTCTCAACCGATTTCGTCCCGAAACCGGGGAGAGACATCAGTTTGTCACGCCGCTCACTTTCATGTAAGCGGTATATATCTGCCAATGAATTGATCAAATTCTCCTGCAACAGGATCTCGATGATCCTCTCGCCCAAGCCTTCAATATCCATCGAATCTTTGGCCGCGAAATGAATCAAGCGTTCCAGGCGCTGAGCCGGGCACGAAATATTGACACAGCGCCAGGCAACTTCTTCGTCCAAATGAACCAGCTGGCTGTGACAACTGGGACACCGGGAGGGGAAGGAAAATACTTCCGCTTCAGGGTTTCTTTTCTCCGGCAAAAATCGTACCACGCGCGGAATCACATCGCCGGCACGTTCGACCAGAACCGTATCCGTAACGCGAAAATCGTTTTGAACCAAATAATCGGCATTGTAGAGACTGGCGCGTTTAACGACCACACCGCCGATGTTTACGGGAAGAAGTTCCGCGATCGGGGTTACTACGCCGGTACGTCCAACCTGAAAAGATATCCCCTGCAGGAGCGTAGTTTCCTGACGGGCGGCAAATTTATAGGCAACCGCCCAGCGCGGATGATGGGCAGTGGAACCGATCTCTTGCTGTAATTGTAAATCGTTTACCTTGATCACCATCCCGTCTATTTCAAACGGAAACTCGTCACGTTGTGCTTCGATGGCATGCACATGCGCTACGACCTCCTCCATCGAAAGACAGAGTTTTCGATGCTCGCTTACAGGTAATCCCATTTGTTGAAAGGCTTGCAGTACTTCCCAGTGGGTTGCGGGAGCATCCTGAGGTCGTTCAATATACGACAAATGATACATAAACCCGGTCAGATCGCGGGAAGCAGTGACCGACGTATCAAGCTGACGCACCGAGCCGGCCGCGGCGTTACGCGGGTTGGCAAAAAGAGGCTTACCGTCTTCCTCGCGCTGCCGGTTGAGCTTCTGAAACGAAGACTTGGGCATTACGATTTCGCCGCGTATTTCGATCCTTTGTTTTGCCAACATTTGTTCTTTGAGACGATGGGGAATTGATGGAATGGTTTTGACATTTAAAGTGACATCTTCTCCGGTAGTGCCGTCACCGCGGGTAGCGGCCCGCACGAGAAGACCGTTCTCATAGAGGAGACATATCCCCATACCGTCGAACTTCAACTCAACAACATATTCGATTTCGACATCCCGTTTTACAAGGTTACGGATCCGTTTTTCAAAATCGTACAAATCGTCGGCATTATAGGTGTTATCAAGTGACAACATGCTGGTCAGATGCTGAGCGGGCTTCAGAACATCCTGTATCACGACGGCCAGTTTCTGGGTAGGCGAATCGGGAGTAATGAGGTCGGGGAATCGCTGTTCCAGTTCCTTGAGCAGTCCGAACAAGCGATCATACTCCGCATCGGAAATAAGGGGCGCATCACTGAGGTAATAGAGTTGGTTATGCTGTTTTATATTGTCTCTCAGCTGTTCTATAAGCAAAGCAGCCTCTTCTGCCAACAATATACTTTTCCGAGACTCCTGCGCCAAGAGCTGCCGGGTCTCTTCCAGCAAATAGGGTATGTCCATAGGGAAACGAAAAGCAATACAGGACTATTGTAGAGATTCGAGACCAAAAAACAAATCCGAAAATCTGGATTTAAGGAGATAAATCTAGTATGGTGGGTGCTGTATTTTGGGAAAACCGATCGCTGACCTTTACCTGCAACCTGCACACAGGCAGACACATATAGGTCTGCCCCTACTGACCGCTAACCGCGCCAAGGGGGACTTATCTACTTGCCTATTTCCTAACTCCTCACCTCCTGTGAAACTGCTCGATCGCTTCCGTCAC
Organism: Candidatus Altimarinota bacterium; assembly: GCA_039809385.1. Lineage (GTDB taxonomy): Bacteria > Patescibacteriota > Gracilibacteria > JBDHUY01 > JBDHUY01 > JBDHUY01. Next base: position 2,280 of record JBDHUY010000004.1, on the reverse strand, counting down.
ATGGTAACCCTGGACAGCCCATTGCGCGTATTTTATCACAAGGCACGCAGCATTATCGCCAGCCTGATCTATTTCTTCCCGGCCAAAGGGATGATCGTGATCGGGGTGACCGGCACCGATGGAAAAACAACGACCTGTAATATGATCCACGCCGTTCTAACTCGGGCCGGACATACCGTGGGACTGATTTCGACCGTGATGCTGGCCATCGGCGAGAAAAAATGGATAAACGAAACCAAGATGACTTCGATGGACCCCTTTCTGATGAATAAGTACCTCAGCACGATGAAAAAAGCGGGTTGTGACTATGTGGTTCTGGAAGTATCCTCGCATGCCTTGTTTTACCAACGGATCTGGGGAGTCGACATCGACGTAGCCGCGATCACGCATATTACCTCAGACCATTTGGATCTGCACAAAACGGTTTCGAATTACAAAAATACTAAAAAACGTCTCTTTGAACTGCTCTACCATACCGAACGCAAGATTCAGGTACCTAAAGTGGCGATCCTGAACCGCGACGATACCTATTTCGAAGAATTCGAAGAGATCGGCGCCGATAAGCGGTTCAGTTATGGGATCAAAAATAATGCGCAAGTATTTGCCAAGGACATTCACGCGGCTTCCAACGCGCTCACTTTTACGGTAGAACTGGCGGACGAGTCAGCCAAATTTCATCTGCCTGTGGCAGGCAAGTTCAATGTATACAATGCGCTCGCCGCCATAGCCGTCGGATTATCCCAACATGTCACGCTGGAGCAATGCAGAGCTACCTTTGAGACCTTTACGCCCGTACCGGGACGAATGGAACAGATCAAAGAGAATCAGCCTTTCGGCGTTATTGTCGATTATGCGCATACGCTCGATGCGCTGGATCAAGTCCTATCAAGCCTCCGACCGACAGTAAAAGGAAAATTGTATCATATTTTCGGCGCCACGGGCGACCGGGATAAGACGAAGCGACCTCACATGGGAAATCTGTCCGATCGTTACGCAGATACGATTATTCTGACCGACGACGATCCTTATACCGAAAACCGTTATGCGATTATCCACGAAGTACGGGAAGGCATAAAAAACCACACCGAAAACAAAGATCTCTGGATCGTGGCTGATCGCGAACAGGCGATTAGAATGGCGATTTTTCTGGCCGAAAAAGACGATCTGGTACTCATCACCGGCAAAGGCGCCGAGCAAGTTCTGGTAACGAATCAGGGCAAGATTCCCTGGGACGACCGGGAGATCGTCAAAAAGTATCTAAGAGAGCGTTTTGAGGAAAACGAGGCTAGGGAAAAGACGAAATAAGAAGCGCTATCCCAAACGGCCGACCAGAATCTACCCTACGCCGAATCATATACTCATACCTGGCGCCATAGTAGTACAAACCGGATTCGGTATCCAGTTCTTTGCCGGTGAATTTTTTGTTGTTGTCGTGGGACTGGAAACGTTCGTCGACCCTGTTCGTGCCGAAAGGGAGGTAGTCCTGAACCTGGAGCAGGTATCCGCCCTGGTCGGTATCGACGCTTCCTCCGGTGAGATGATCGGTGTGGTGGTAGATGGTCGCGGTAGTATTCGTCGCCACGTCGGTCTCGAGGGAGACGCTCTGACCTTTGCCCAGGAAGTTGTTTTGTTAATCGTTAGGATCAAGTCCGGAGACTTGATCCTGCAGAAGTAGTATTTTTTGTTAACTCATGATCCGATTAAACCACGTTCTTGAGTAGTGTGAATAATGCTAATATGCCGATGACTATGATGAATATTAAGAGTATACGGCTATTTTTTTTATCTTTTTCAACAGGAGAAAGAGCTTTTATAATGAGTTTATCAGACTGGTTATTTCTGATTTTTATACTTATATCCCTTCTTATAAGTCCTCTTCTTTGAAGTGAATCCATAAGTGCTGAATAAGTTCTATCTTGAAAAGTAGATATGATTGTTAATAAAGTTCTCTTACTATTATCTAATCCTTCTAGAAAGGATACGTATAATGTATTAATTGCGTTAGGGTCTTGATCGATGAATACGTCTTCTAAGTAATTAACCTGAGTTACGAAATAGAGGAAATGAGGAAAGAGTGATAGAGTAGGGCAGAAAAGTATTACCACATAAATTTCTGCCCTATGGAGATTGTAGCACAATCGGATGATCTGGTACGAACTTTTTGCATTCTGGATGATTTAATCAAGTTTGTGGGGTTTAGAACTCGCCCCGGGAGAAAAAACAGCTTGTCTCTATCACAAATAGCTACCATCAGTCTGATGAAAAGCCAATACTCAATCA